>NZ_JANZYP010000006.1 GCF_025506355.1 Sphaerisporangium corydalis | reverse complement strand
CCGCACCCCCCGTTCCTTCAGCTCCGGTGGATAGCGACGCTGGGCAGGGTGAGGGGAACTGGATCGACCTGACATGGACTCCATCCTTTCCAACCGATGAAGTCTCCATCAATCCCGGCGCGGTTCACCTCGGCTTCCGCCCCCACCGCTGCGGCCAAAACCTGATTGTCGAAGCCACGACCATCACACCGGTAGACGCCCTGCGGGCCGAAGCCGACCTCTACGGCACCATGGAACTCGCCCAGCAACTCCAAGCCTCCGACGTCGGCAACGGCACCCTCGAAGCCTTGGCCGAAGCCGTCGACCTGCTATGCCGCGCCTACCCCGTCGTCTCCGCCACCTTGCGCGACCGCACGCAGAAGCGCCTCGCCCAGGTGTCCCGGCTACTCTCTGGCCGCATCACCCTCGACCAGCATCGCGACCTCCTGGTCATCACCGGCTGGCTGACCGCCCTACTCGGATGCGTCCACTACGATCTCGGCGAACGCGAAGAAGCCGAAACCGCCCGCCGCACCGCCTACGAGATGGGCCGCCAAGTCGGCCACGGCGAACTCATGGCCTGGGCCTACGAGATGTTAGCCTGGTTCGCCCTCGTCGAAGGCCGCTACGAAGACGTCGTCACCGCCGCCCGCATGGGCCAAGCAGTCGCCGGCCAAACCAGCGCCATGGTCCAACTCACCCTGCAAGAAGCGCGAGGCCTGGCCCGCATCGGCGACCGCCGCGAAGCCGACAAAGCCCTAACGAGGGGAGCCGACACCCTCGCCAAACTCCCCATCCCCACCAACCCTGACCACCACTTCGTCTTCGACCACGCCAAATGGCTCTACTACGCCGCCACCGCCTACACCTGGCTCGAAGACAACGACCGCGCCGAAGAACACGCCCTCGAAACCATCCAGATCCACACCTGCCCCGACGGCACCAGCAACGCTCCCATGCGCGTAGCCGACGCTCACATAGACCTCGGCATCATCCACGCCAGAAGAGGCAACCTCGACGCCGCCGTTAACCAGGGCCTCACCGCCTTCGACATCGAACGTAAGTCCCTCACCGACCTGGTCAACCGCGCAGGAGACCTTGATCGAGTCATCCGCCACCTCTTTAGGCGCGAAGCTCTAGCCCAGGAGTTCCACGACCGCTTCGTAGCAGCCCGGTGCGCCCTATCGAATCGCCGTCCAGAGCTCCTCGATTGAGGAGAATGTCCGCACAACCCAGCCTCCGCCCGGCGAGGAGCCAAGGACCTCCTGAAGAAGGGCCGTGTCTCTGATTGTTGCCCTCGCAGCACCTGCCCTTCAGCAGGAGATATCCCTCACGCGGGTGTCGCTGACGCTGCGTTGAAGAGAAGTGTGAACCAGGCGACAGGCACGTCAGCAAGTGTCTTTCCCCGAGGGCAGCACGCCCCTTCAGGTCAGAGCGCTCGGCCTACCGCACCTAGCTGATCAACTCACTGGGCCGGGTTCCTCGCAGATTCAGCAACTGTCGCCAAGTGACCAGACCGAACCGATCGACGAGCTGGCTCATTGCCGCGATCAAGACGGAGCCAAGCATGCGGACTACCAGGCCATGCCATGACAGCAGCCGCACTCCATCCCGGTGGCGTTCCAACACCAGCCAGCAACACCAGCGCATTCGTGAGGCCGCGGTTAAATCTTCGTTCAGCCAGTCGGGATAGTCGGCCTCACCACCGAAAGGTGATGCGCACGTCTGATAGCCCCTACTTCGGTCGTGGCGGTATCCCCAATGTCGGGGTGATACTACATCCCACGAGAATGCAGATCCGTTGGTTGCCCACCTGTCCCCACAGCGTCGTCGTCTCATTGGCCAGCGGGCATTATGACCACCCGCAGTGATCCGGCCCGCCCCGCAGCTGTGAGTCTCATGACCAAGCGCAACAGCATACGGATCCGGGACGTGACGCTGCAAACCTACAATGTCTCTTCGGCCTCGATCGATTGAATCTCTTCCTCCGAAAGCTGCCCGGCAAAGAAGGCCTCAATCCGCTGCCGGGAGAGGTCTGCAGAAACGAGGCTCGGGGTTGGCATATTCAGCGGATGTGACCACCAGCGGCCGGGATGAAGTTCGTCCCATGGAGGGCGCTTCCCTGTCCTGCGACGGTCCGCACCAGGATCGTGGTTTCCGAAACCATCTACAAGGCTATTCCAAATCGGCCGATGGTGCCTAATCATAACTCGCTCCGCTAGCGAAACGAATGCCTCAATGGCGACAAGATGCCTGACTAAGAAGTCATCAACCTCTAGGTCGCACGCCTGATCGATGGAGGATTTATGGTCTTTGACTATGCGATCCCACAGGGCGACGGAGTCCGCACTTTCGTCAGCGACGCCTTTGCGGGTTCCCTTTGGGCGAGCTTGACCGACATAGATCGGAACCATGCATTCAGGAGAACTGATGGGCGCATACAATTCATGTGACCCATTGTAGTAAAGGGCGTAGATGCCGCTGCCGTACATGGGGGCGACGCTTCCAAGGGGTTCTGGATCTCGGGCTAGCAACTCACCCTCGACGCTACGGCCCAGATTGTCTAGATCAAGCGGATTATATGCCTCGAAATGTCGAGCCGTCGCATACCACGCCTTTCCCTTTCGAGGAGTCTTGGGTGCCTTCGGGGCTTGCTCGCGCTCGCCTTCTGGCGTGGCGAAGAGGGGCGTGGTGGACAAGCGCGCTCCGTTTGGTTGGGGGTGATGCGTGGGCCGAAGTTGTATGACAAAGGTGTTGGAATGGATGGGCTGCCGTTGGCGGGTCACACCAAAGCGTGTCCTTGACTGGCGCCGCCTGAGCGCTTCCGATCCTGCGACCCCTCGCCGGACCGCCATTGTGGCAGATCTTCCCGCTTTGGGAGTGCTGGCAGAGTGTTGAACTATGGGGGACGTTCTCCACACACCTGCCGCGTGATCGACAACTCCGCGGTACGCTTCTCCCATGGCTGAACAGTTGGATGTCTCCGCTGGTAGGACATGTGTCGAGTTGTTCGCAGGTGGTGGCGGCCTCGCTATGGCGGTCGAGCGGGCCGGCTTTCGTCCGCTGCTGTTCAACGAGATCGACAGACGGGCCTGCGAGACACTGGCACACAAGGCGGAGGCGTACGAGGTAGGTGGTGAGCGCCCACCGATCCCAGGGCCAGGTGAGCGTCCGCCGCTCCTCATGGGTGATATCCGAAAGGTCGACTTCGACTATCTGAAGGGGCACGTCGACGTACTGGCGGGAGGGCCGCCCTGCCAACCGTTCAGCCTAGGCGGGATCGCCAAGGGCGATGAGGATGATCGCAATGGCTTCCCACACATGTTCCGAGCCGTTCGAGAGATGGAGCCAAAGGCAGTCATTTGCGAGAACGTTCGTGGTCTCCTACGCCCCTCCTTCAAGCCGTACTTCGACTACATCAAGCGCGAGCTCTCGCTGCCCTTCGAGCAACGGAAGGACGGCAGCACCTGGCGGGATCATGACGAGGTGCTCCGTCACCTGCTGGAGACGAACGCGGTAGACCCGCACGAACGTTATGACGTGATGCACTTTCCGGTGAACGCGGCGGACTACGGTGTCCCGCAGATCAGGAACAGGGTGTTCATCGTTGCCTTCCGATGTGATCTCAGGATCAACAGGAAGAGGTTCAGACAGCTAGTGAAGCCGCGTTTCTCTGAGGCTAGCCTTCACGAGCACATGATCGATGGCTCCTACTGGGCACGGCATCCCGAGGTTCCCCGGGAAGTTCGAGGCCGGGTGATGGCCCGGATTCCGCAGCAACCACTATTGCGGAGCGATGCGGAACGACTACTGCCCTGGCGCACGCTACGAGACGCGATCAAGGGGATCGACGGGCAAGAGCCTCTGCCACCGGTGGAGCGACTCGACCGCAAGGAACACAACCTCGGCGGATTCACAGACCATATCGGCTGGCCAGACGCGCGAATCTATCCTGGACATACACCAAACGAACTCGATCGTCCCGCGAAAACGGTCAAGGCTGGCGTGCATGGCGTCCCAGGAGGCGAGTCGGTGTTGCTGCTGGACGACGGAACACATCGGTATATGACGGTCCGCGAGACGGCCCGAGTCATGACGTTCCCCGACGATTGGGCGCTCGCTGGCCCGCGGGGGGAGAAGATGCGACAGCTCGGCAACGCGGTCCCCGTACTGCTCGGACAGGTCTTCGCCAGCGCGGTGGCCACGGTACTGGAGGAGGCCGAGCGCCCGAGATGATTCCCTCGCCACCCTCGGACTCTGGACGGTGGAAAGATGAGCCACCCCCCGCGCGAGCATGGAAATGTCGGCCTGGCTTAAGCCGCGCCGCACGCACCGCCGAGCAGGATCGGGCCGCAGGCGGAGGTGACCGCCGACTGGTCGACCTTGGTGATGGCCGTACCGCTAGGGCGTCCGTTGAGTTGAAGGTCCTTCCGAGAACTCGTCGAATCCGGGCATATCTGCGCTGGTCCGATAGAGGAAAAACTCGCGAAACGTACCTAGGCGAGGTTTCTCAGCCGACTAGAGCACTGAATCTTGCTAGTGCTTGGCACCTGGCTCAAGAACAGCAGCTCGTTACGACTCCTGATGCTTCGACCGACTCGTGGGCAAGCTCGCCCGCAGTGCGCACCGTGATGAAAGCTAACCGAAGCAGAGACACCAAACCTGAACTCGCGCTCCGATCAGCTATTCATAACCTAGGGCTTCGGTACCGCGTGGATGCTCGTCCGATCCAAGAGCTGAAACGGCGTGCGGATGTCGTCTTTACCAAGGCGAGAGTCGCGGTCTTCTCCGATGGGTGCTATTGGCACGGCTGCCCTGAGCACTACAGGGCCGCACGCCATAACGATGAGTTCTGGAAGGACAAGATTGCCAAAAACCAAGCCCGAGACCGAGACACGGACGCGAAGCTTCTTGCCGCCGGCTGGTTGGTAGTAAGGGTGTGGGAACACGAGGATCCCACCGAAACCGCCGACCGCATCGCCCAGGCTGTGCGCCGTCGATCAAACCGACTATCAACATCGAGCACCGACGCACGACCTGAGTAGAAATTAGGGAACTTAGATGGTCCTGCCTCGTCAGAAAGCTAGCGCCCCCAGTACCTGACCCACCGCACATCCTCCTTTGAGCCTGGCAACGACGAACCGTCTTCGGTAGGAGCTAGCGGCGGCAGTGTCCCGAAGAGCAGATTACGATCTAGCACCGTATTGAAACGAGTGCAGGCGACCTCTGAGATATGAAGACAGGCGGCGCATGCCCCGCCGAAATCCCGTCTACAGGGCGGATCAAATACACACCGTTGCTCTGCATCCAATTCCCGCAGCGCGTCCACCAGATCAAATCGGTAGACATGTTCTAGTCCTCCGAGGGTGAACTCACTGCGAGTGTTTGCATAAATGAGAAAGGCGCAATTGGTAGGGAACATGAACTCTGCGAGCGAATCCACATTGAGCCCGCACCTCGCAGCAAGGGCCTTCATCGTGCGATGCGCCATCGAGTGAACAAGGCCAAGAATCGCTTTTGTGACGGGATCCTTAGGAGTACTGAAAGCGTCCGTGACTGGGTCGACAGTTTCGTAGATCCACCTCTGCGCGTCCTGTTGGGTGTTAACGCCAGGAGCGTCCACTACTCCAGAGTCCACTAGCCACTCGACCACCGCCAGCTTGTCCAGCTCAAACAGCAGGCCTTCGGTATCCGTACGCACACCGTACATGGGGAACTTGCTGTCGCGGCTCGCCGGAAAAAACCGAAATCGTGTCGTGGTACGAGTGCCGCGGCGCGTCGTGGACACCGCCTTCCCACTGATTCGCGTGTAGCCAGCGACAATGTAAGCGATCGGTAGCTCGCGCAGGAGTGTGACGTTAACGAACTTGTATTGTGAGAACAGTTCCTTATACTGCTGATAGATCGACTCCAACGGAGTATCCGCACCGCCATGCAGCAGATTCTGCACCGTAAGTGGCGCGGCATCCCAGGCAAGTCCCAGTTGACGGCATTCCTCGCCGAAGGCATCAATAGTCTCAGGAGACCTTCCCAGGGCGTCGACTTGTGCTGCCCACGCTGGAATATCGTCCGCCTGTTGTTTGGCCCTGGTGATCAGCTGCTCGTACAGATCGTCATCCTGTTTCAGTCCCAGAGCGGCCGCTGTCTCCTCCGCTTGCCGAAGCGCGCTGTCAGCCAAAGCCCCGCCTGCGGCTAAGCGCAATCCTTCCGTGCCACGGGGAAGAATGCCGAGGCTTTGAGCTACAGCTGCCGCGTAGACACGCTCATGAGCAAGCTCAGCGTAACCATTTCGTGTCG
This sequence comes from Sphaerisporangium corydalis, assembly GCF_025506355.1. Lineage (GTDB taxonomy): Bacteria > Actinomycetota > Actinomycetes > Streptosporangiales > Streptosporangiaceae > Sphaerisporangium > Sphaerisporangium corydalis. Next base: position 220,431 of record NZ_JANZYP010000006.1, on the reverse strand, counting down.
GAGGGTTGATGACAGTGATTACCTGCGGATAGTAAGCCGAAGACTGGGGCACCCGCATGATCTGAGGGCGACCAGCCCGGCAGGTCGTGCACCACTTCACGATCGGTTGTTCCGAGCGAATTTGACAGTGGCTACAGGTCCAGTACCACCGAGAAGTTTGCAGCTCACGAGTATTGTGCAGCCGCATTGGCGCGCGGCAACTATGATCGCATCTTGGCACACTGATCTCTTCGAGATGGCCACACTCGTGGACCTCGCACCAGGAGAACTGCTCCATCAGTCCATGATTTCGGGTGGGGCAAAATGGAGCCGGCTCACCGGTCTGGATAATCTTGAATATGCAGCAGACACGGCATAGGAAGCTGTTGGGAAAGCGTTCGGCGCCAAGGTCTTCGGCCTTCACCAAGACGAATTGACCTCGCCCGATGACCTCTAACTCAGCTCTCGCACCTGGATTGCCAGCATTCGCGGCGCCGAAGGGCAGGAGCAAGCGGTGAAGTTGAGGGGCAACCCATCCCTCGGGCAGGTCGAGGGGCGTTACCTGACGTGGAGCTTTCCCTACAACGGACCCCTTAGATGACCAGTTGTATGGTTGACCAGGCATATAACGCCAAAGCGCCGCAATGTTGCTGCGATTGAGCTTGTCAAAAGCCATAGCAAAGTCTCTCCTCACGAGCAGGATAAGTCTATGGAATTGAAGGGAAAACGCGCCCGATTACACGTCGCCATAGATGGTGAGAGGCTCTTCAATGTCTCTAAGAGACCGGGGAACGGACGGGCGTAGCAGATCCGGTAGCCTCTTGCCACTCTCCGCTCGCAAGGGCAACGCTGTGAGCTGATCGTCGACCCAGGTGTCAATTGCCTCGCGGTGCATCCTGTGATAGACGTTCGTGTCGTCGATGTAGAAGCCGCGGCGTAGTAGTGAGATCAACAGCTCTCGATTGATATCGCCATTGTTGACAGCGTCACGAAAGGAGGTCGAGTCAGCTAACGACTTCCGTCTACGACCTCCGGTGATCCACTTCCGATCGAGGACTTGGAGGAGCCAAGCCATGAGACCGCCGGGCAGCACTCGCTTCAACACAGGCACGGACTGGCGGTTCACCGGCACTTTATGCACTAGACGATCTAGATAGCGAATCCACTCCGGATAATAGCGAAAAACGCTGGCATCCCTATCTCTACTCGGGTTTATGACATTCACGACAAGGCCGGGATGACTCCGCCCCACGCGCGCTGAAGCCTGAATGATTTCGGCAGCTTGCGTGGGCGTACCCATTACAGCCATGACACCCAGTCGCGCCACGTCAAAGCCGTGGCCAATCGCCTTAGTTGCAGCAATGATCTTGACTCGACTTGAGTTATCCGATGGTGGATGGATAAGTCTATCTACGGCCTTACGCACCGTCTCTGCGTCGGCGTCTCCATTGATAGTGACGAGGTTATCCTCGCTCGTGAGGATTTCCTGCACGGCGTGGTCACGGGTAAGACTTGTTAGATCTTCATTGCGCAAACAGTACGCCACCAGCACTTCGTACAGATCCTCACCCGCCAGCTGAGCTTCCTTTATAAGACGCGCGTCATTGGCGTTTAGGCCGGCCTCTGCTACAACCACATCCGGCCGTTCACAAAGGTCACGTACCCACTGTGCATGGACCATAGCGATCTCGCGGGTAGCCGTAACCATAGTGCTCGCCCTAGATCGAACGCCTAGGTACCGACGCATAGGGATATCGACCCTTATCGTAGACCAAAAGGTCTCCCCAGGCTCAGGCCCATTGACAGGGAAGCGGTGCGCCTCGCGTTCATAAAGATGCGCTACCTGCTTGTGATATCCCTCGATGGTCGCTGTTGCGGCGACGATCTGTAGGGGTTCATTCTTGAGGTGCTCGCTGATGGTTTGCAGCAGCGATTCGTACATACCGTCGAGAGCACCGAGACTTTCGTCCAGCAGGTGCAGCTCGTCGGCTATCTCAAGTCGTATATGTCCGAAGCCAGGAGGAATCGGATATCGCTCCTCTTTGCAGCCGAAGACAGAGCACCACGTAGGGTTCGCGGAATATCCGTGCTTTGGGCAACGGGAGTGAGGCCGACCAAGCAGAACCTGAAACGCCTGGTTCTGTCCAAGCTGTGCCAGCTTGTCTACGGTGCCAACCAGCACGGAGGGGGCGCGGCGATAGATGTCGTCATCCACCCCCCATACGGGCAAGACCCCACGCAAACGACAGAACCGGTTATTACAGATATGCCGCATGGTGTGACTTGCATCGTCCCAACGTACGTCGACTGGCTCATTACACAATGGGCATTTGCTCAGAACACGACATGCTTCTGCGGTTTTCGGCGAACTAGGGTCAGGCCCCTGAAAGAGACTACCGGGTTTGTGGAGCTTGTTGGGAGTGTTGCCATCGCCGACAAAATAGCCGATGCCAAATGCTGCCGTCCCCGAGATGCGAGGGTCGTCCTGCCGTACGACCTCAGCGTTGAAAACCATCTTGGCGAAGCGTTCAGTCTGTTGCATTGCAAGCAAACGCAGGGGGAACCGGGCCCATACCTGGGTGCCGGCAGTCACCCCTGTGTAACGACCGTAAAATAGCGTGACCAGCATCAGCCCAAGGTAGGCTTCCGACTTTCCGCCACCGGTCTGGAACCAGACGATGTTTACTTTGTTGTGCTCTCTTGGATTCACCATACCGGGAAGACAACCGACGATCCAAGCCACTTGGAAGGGGTGCCAAAGACTATAATCGCCCTGCGCGGCAGCTTTGACCACTCGGTTCGCAGCGACGAAGGCGTCACGGACGGCCTCATTAGAACGCAGTACCTCCAGTCCTGCCTTGACCCACTCGACTTCCTCACGAGCGGCCTGAGCATCTTCCTCGGCTTCTTTCCGTGCTGTTACGTTCCAACCTCGCGTCTGATGGAGAACATTGAGCTCAGCAGAGCTCCAATGATCATCTACCCAGATTTGTAGCATCTCCACCAGTTTCGAGACGATGCCTACTGGATCACTGATTAGAGAGTCAAAATAGGTATCAATCTCGCCTTCTCGACCATCTCGACCCTTTGAAAACTTTCTTGGATATCCTCGTGATGTAGATTCTTCGGCAGCGAATAGCGTTCGCAGCGTGGTGTGCCCGTTTTCTTGTTTGCAGGAAACCGGCGAGGCATGGCCGAAAGCGTCCACCGACCGCTCATAGCGGTGCGACTGAGCCACCTGCTCAAGTTCATACGGAATGACCTCCGTGGCACCCGTGGCGGTCAGTTCAACTTCGAAGAGGCGTGTATCGAGATACTCCTCTTCATAGGGCCGAACACCATCGATCAACTGATGAATAGGAGCCGGGCTTGTATTGACTACGGCAACAAATATTTCAAAGAGGCCGTCAACGGACATGATGTCGATTTCGATAGCCGCTCGATGTTCGGGCGGGCTAATGTCGTCCGCACGGATGAGATTGCGGGCACTGTACGAGGCCCATGTTCGTTCGTCGACGAGGTCATCGTCGCGAGGGAAAGCGCCGTTTGGTGTGCCAGTACGCCGTTGCCGAAAGAGCTCACCGGCCCTGCGAGCGATAGCCGCCCTGAAGGCGCCTGCGATTTCTGGTTCACCGACACGCATTGATCTTGCCCCACCCGCCGGTAGAGCAGCGTTGATCCGTACCGGCTCTATAGCAATCTTCGTCCATACGTGTGCTAGCTTGTAGCCTCTGGCTCGGCTGGTTGCGGATGTCATGGCATTGGTGCGCAGTATGTTGGCATCATTCGTGGAGGCGCCTCGCGTTTTCCCGCTGTCGTTTGTATTGGAATCTTTTCCACTCAGGTCGACAGAGTTGAACTTGTCTACGCTGATCTGTTCTTCGAGGGTCGGATGAAGTGCCAGGTAAGCAGCTGCGCTCACCTCGACAGTGAGGATATCGGGCAAGGTTGCTACTCGGAACGAAAAGCCCTGAGCGGGTGGAGTGATCTGAAGGCCACGATAGCCAGCGTTGGTTTCAGCTATCAGCTTAGGCTCGCTGGCCAGCATGCCCAACCAAAGCCTTCTATGCGGCTGATCCAGTAGGCGAGTTCCTATGGGAATCGAAAGTCCAACCGCTTGATCAACTATGCGCTGCGAAAGGCAACCGAGCATGGCATCATGACGTTGAGCATGCGCTACGGCCGCCGTCGGGAACTGACTATGGGGCGATGCCGACATGATGTGTCTCCCTAATTAGAGGGGGCGTGACGCTAATGGACACGTCCGGAAGGACCTCGCGCGACCTGTATAAGATGTCGGGACGGAACGATGGCCGTGCGGTCCGGCGAGGATTCGCCGGACCGCAGTGCGCCCTATCGATAGGAGCTACTTATCCCGCCGATTCCGATGAAGGACGTCCCAAAGGAATCCGGCAGCGGTCAGCCCGGCACCGATCGGGACTGCCCAGGCGGGCTGTACGGCGACAGCGACCGCGACCGCGCTAGCTGCTCCCCCGATGATGACGATCCGCCACGCGATACGGCGCCAGCGATCGCTGTCAGGGTTTTGGGAACTCATGCCCGCGTCGCCTCCCTCTCCATCACGCCGGCAAAATCCGGGCTGCTATGGACATGGGCCCTGGTTGCTTCGGCGAGCTGCTGCTGCCGCCGCAACTGATCGAGGAGGCGGATTCGCGGACAGGGGGAGGACTGTAAGGCCTGGCAGGTGATCCGCTGAGGGCCTCTCTTGACAGCTGGCAGTCTGCGGCCAAACGGGGGCGCCGACATGGCGATACTCCCTGGTTGAAGGAACGAGGCTTGACGCCGGTGGGCACGTCCGGGGAACCCTCGCGTGACCTGCAAGAAGATGTTGAAGAAGAGAGCCATGTGCTTACTGTGCGTCTTGAGTCGGTTCATACCGTAGCGCCTCGACGGTCGTCGCGTTCCCTACTTCTGCGACCTTCTGGGGCAGCTGCACGCGCCAGACTATTTTCGAGTGGCCCCTATTCAACGTTTCGGATGACCATCAGGACGCACTGTCGATCAGCTAGCAGGTGAGTCAACAGAAAAGGACAAGTGGGTCCTCACGCAGGCCTGGAGACGCCCGGGGGGCAGCATGCCGCAGTAGAAAGGTCTGAGAAGCCGCTATGAGGAGCCGCCAGACTTGCCGAGTTGCGCTCATGAGAATCAAGGCGACGGCGCTCCGCGCCGCCGCACGGCCCGCCGCCCACCGTACGGCGCGCCCGCCGCACTGGACCGCTCCCGCCGACCGGGGACGCACCGCCGCGACCCTATTACCCATCCATCCGGGGAAAGCGGCACGCCAGACAATCGGGGTGGGGCCACGGCTGCGCCTCCCGGAGCATCTCGACGTCAGGGGGCTTCTGCGCCGCCTTGAGCAAAGGTCGGCGTCCATCGCCAGAACCTGCTAGACCGAAAGCCGCAGCCCTCCTTGGCCTAGGTGTCGCGCCTGGCCTCGGACATCCTTCGCAACTGTACTCGCCCATGATCTACCACCCGTACGGTGGACCTCTCGCCGTAGCAGAGGTAGAACCGTTAGGAGATTACGCTTGGCGCACTGAAAGGAAGAATCTGGCGGATGCGCGTACTGTTGGACACGAATGTCTGGAGTCGGCTGATCGATAAGGGCGCCGGAGAGGACTTCTATCGATACGCTAAAAACGCCAACCTAGATGTCCTGATTGCTCCAGCTACTCTGATGGAGCTACTCGCGTCCCCTAATCCTGAGAGCAGACGCATGCGAGTTCGCGTTGTCTGCCGTTCACGTTGGACTCGACTTCCTACAGAGGCCGAATCTGAAGCCAATGAAGTTGTGTCAGAAATCCGCAGGTTGCGACCAGCGTGGCTACGGCCGAAGCCCGATCTCTATCGGCTAGCTCACTTGCACGAGCTGTGGCAGAACGTGAAATGGCGAGAAGCCCGAGCTGCTGAGCCTTATCTCATTGAAGAAGCCACCGCAGGCATGGATGCGTACGTGAGACGAATGATGATTCTGTCACAGCGTGAACAGAAAAGACTCAGAGAAGGTACTGACTACCTAACCTACCCGACCGATATCAGCAAGCGCCTGAGCGAACCGGTCGAAGTCGTCCCTGATCGCAACCCCGAGAAAAGGATGATCGCTCTCGGATGGCGAAGAGGAACCTCTTGCCAAGGGTGGCGTGTGCAACTTGCAATGGTGATCGACCATGCTCTCTTCGGTGCTGGAGCACACCCTGGAGAGCCCTTCGCGGACTGGATCGGCATCTACGTGGATCTACATAAGCTCAGGATGCAGAGACGCGATCTTGGGAGCATGCTCCTTTACGAGGTGGAGCCTTCCGCCATGAAGAGGAACTGGCTACGCTGGGCCGTTGACTTCACACAACCCGCAATGCGAATCGGCAGCGGGAATCCCGGCGACAATCAGCTATCCGCCTATCTTTTTGATGCAGATATTTTTATCACAGCGGACAAACGATTCGCTCAGATACTGCGCGAGTTGCGACCTGTATCTCCCGTGACATTCGCCATGCCAAAGTATTTGAATCCCAGCGCTGAAGACCTTACTCATGCAATCGAGGGCTTGACAGCTAGTTGATCCGTTAATGCGGCTTGGTGCACGCCATGGTGCCGCCGTCCAGGTACCGCCCTCACGATCGCCATGCGGTGGTGGGGGACTGAGCGGGGTTGGGGGCGATCGAAGGTCCGGGCCTCGTTCCTCGGCCCGGCCCACCGGGTGACAGGGCTGATGACCGTTACGGGATATGCGCGGGATGGTGCCGTCAGCCGCGCGGTTGCCGAAAGTCTGCGGTGCAGGTGGGAGGGATGATGACCCTGGTGGCTAGCGGTCCACTTCTAATCCGACGGTCGCAGGTTCGAATCCTGCAGGGCGCGCCCTCCACACCAGGTCATCCGCCCTCTGACCTGGCCTTTCACCTTGATCGGCGAGTGCCCCCACTCGCAGTCGGATGCCACCAAAAGCAGCCCTCAGCCGGCGCCTACGGGATGCACGCGGGATGAAACCGGGTGCGTTTTACCAGGTCAGACCCCAGTTTCCGCGGTTCTTGCGGGATGAGACCACCCGGAGAACGCCGAAAGGCCCCGGAGTGATCCGATACCCTCTGGCGTTGCCTTCAGTCCCCGTCTTGATCCAGGCCAGCGGTAGGAGGCAATCCCGAGGTCGGCTCGTCTGTCACATCCGGCGCCCCTTGGGGCGGATCTTGATGTCGCGCATGTCGGTCACCGCGAGCTGCAGGATCTCATGCAGGTGCCCGTGCGCCTCCAGCGCGGCCATCGCGCCAAGCGCCGCCTCGTCCTGGCCGTCGTCCGGGCCTGCTGACACCTGGCAACGGAAGGTGAAGGCCGTCACGCTCTGATCGTGGGTGAACGTCCCGGCCTCGGTGTAGGCCATGTCGGCTGCGGCCAGGACGGCGGCCCGCCCGGCGTCGTCGAGCCCGGTGAACTTTCCTCTGATCGTCACCCTGAACAATTGCTCATTCCTCTCGTACGGCATAGCTGAGTAGGCGCTCCCCCATGAGGTCCTCCGCAGCGTCGATCAGCTCCAGCACGTTCGCGGCGATAACGCTCGGCCGCTCGTCGGCCGCGGTCCGCCTGCCGATCTCCGACAGGACCATGCTGTGCAGGCTCCCAAGCTGCCAGGCGACAGCCCGCGGCAGCGGATCGCCGGGCGTGGCGCCAGTCTCTTGGGCCAACTGGTCGGCCAGCTCGGCGGTCATCTGGTGCGCAAGCCACTCAAGCCGGGCGGTAAGCGTGGGCGCGGCTCGCATCATCTCCAGCACGCGGCCGAACCCCTCGCTCAGCCCGAGCCTGCGCTCACGCCCGCGCACCTCCTGCCGGAGCCGCGACAGGACCGCATGGGCCGCCGACCGGCCGGGACGGCGCTCGCGGACGATGTCGGCCAGCCGCTGGGGGGAGGCCTCCTCCGGCGGCAAGACGAGGTCCTCTTTGGCTTGGAAGTAGTTGTAGACCGTGTTGACCGACACCTCGGCAGCCGCGGCGACCTCCGCGATCGTGACGTTGTCGAAGCCGCGCGCGACGAACAGGCCGATGGCCACATCGGAGATGCGTTGCCGGGTCTGCCGCTTCTTGCGCTCGCGCAGCCCTTCAGACATATGTAGAGCCTACTCCAAATTCGGAGTCCACTGCATTTTTGCACCTTCCGCACGGTATTGGATGGCGATCGTCGGGCCGCGCCTCACACACCTCGACGAGGTGCGGGTGGCAGATCGTAGGGACCGGCTTGACAAGGGAGAGTGCATGCCTGGCCTCATACGGCTAGCGCGTCCATGATCCGCTGACTGGCCATCTCGCGCTGCCGGCCAGGGGCGAGGCGACCTGATCATGCGGTTCGCCAGTCTCAGTTCACCGGCTTGTCGTCCTGGTAGTCGGGGATGCGATCGAACTCGTCAAGATCAGGGTGTTCCTGGGCTTGCTCGCCGATCACAAGGACGCCCTCAAAATCAGAGATCGGGAGGCTGAGCGCCGCAGTCCCTGGTTGTGGTCACCTTGAAGGTCTCTGAACAGGGGTCGCGTGTCGCGTTATCGGGCTGGCCGGGTGGAAGTGTTCAGTTTCTCGGTTTGCGCCAGGTGATGGTGTAGCGGAGGAGGAGGTGGCGGCGGTATCGGGAACCGGGGAGGGTTTTGGTGGCCAGGGATCGCATTTGGGGGTAGGTCAGGGGTGGGGGCCACACTATGGGGGACGGGTGTTCCCAGTGGCCCTTTGTGGCGCGGTGGGTGATGCCGAGGGCGATGCCGGCCAAGTCGCGTGGCAGGTCGTTGGGCATGGTGCTGCGGGCTAAGCCGATGATGGCGAGGACGCCGCCGGGGCGTAGCAGGTCGCGCATTCGGGCCAGGCCGGTGGCGGCGTCCATGTGGTGCAAGGTGGCCACGGATGCGATGAAGTCGAACGAGGCTGGCTCGAAGGGATGGGTAAGGAAGTCACTGAGTACGTAGTCGATGTCGGAAGGATGCTCCAGGCTTTGGGCGACGTTGTTTTGGTGTTCGCGGGCTTGGGTGATGCTGGGGGCGTGGAGGTCGATGCCAGTGACGTGTGGGATGGTCCGGCGTAGGTCGCGGGTGAGCATGCCCTCGCCGCAGCCGACGTCGAGGGCGTGCTGGGCGCCGGCGGGGATCGCGCGGAGGATGCGGGGGTGGTAATGGATGTTGTGGTTCCATCGCCCGCCGTTCTTCGCTGCCATTTGATCATCCTGCCCCCAGATGTCCGGCTGCGGCCCTCTTTTCTGCGATCAGGAGCGGTTGCCTGAGCGGTTGACGAAGCGGGGGGCGTTGATCGGGGGGAAGGGGGTGGGGTGGGTGCCGGTGAGGGCGGTGGTCATGGTGTCCTTCCAGATCGGGCCGGGGACGGTGGCGCCGAAGACGGCGCCGTAGTGCCTGCCGCCGAGGGTGACGCCGTTGAGCTTGTGCGCGGTGGCGCCTCGGGGGTCGCCGATGCTCACCGCGCCGGCCAGGTCCGGGGTGAACCCCGCGAACCACGCGCTCGCCTGGTCGTCGGTGGTCCCGGTCTTCCCCGCGGCGTCGCGGCCAATGCCGCCCACCGCCCGCATCGTGCCCTTGGTGAGCACCCCCGACAGGATGTGCGCCGTGGCGTCCGCGATCTCGGGGTCGAGCGCTTGGCGGCATTTCGGCCGGTAGGCGGTCGACTTGCCGTTCCGGTCGGTGACCCGGGTGATGGCCATGGGGGCGCAGTATCTCCCGCGCGCGCCGATGGCGGCGTAGGCGTTGGCGACGGTCACCGGGTCCATGTCGTCGATGCCGAGCGTGAAGGTCTCGTACTCGCTCGGCTTCCCGCCGTCGGCGCGTTCGATGCCGAGCGATCTGGCGGTCTGGACGGTGTCGCACAGGCCGACGCGGTGTTCGAGTTCCATGAAGAACGTGTTGACCGAGTGCCAGGTGCCGGTGCGCAGCGACGTGAAACCGGGAGAACCTTCGTCGTTGGTGACGGTGTGGGCCGGGTCGCCGACGTTCTCGCCCCGGCAGTTCGTGAAGTCGGCGGCCCCTGAGGCGCGGTAGCCGTCGCCGACGGTGAAGCCGTCGCCGAGTTTCATGCCTTTCTTCAGGGCGGTGATCAGCGTGAAGGTCTTGAACGTGGAGCCGGCCTGGAACCCGCCGATGCCGCCGTGGCCGGTGTCGGCCACGATGTTGTACGCCAGCTCGTGCTCGCGCGCGGAGGTGCCGTACTCCCGGCTGGCCGCCATGGCCTTGATCATCCCGGTCCCCGGCTGGACCAGGGCCTCGGAGGCGACGGGGTCGTCCGTTGCGTGGACGTGCCGTTCGATGGCCCTTTCGGCCGCTTTCTGCATGCGGGGGTCCAGCGTCGTCCTGATCGTCAGGCCGCCTCGGCGGAGGAGCCGGGCGTTGTCCTCCTCGGTCCCGCCGTACGCGGGGTGGCGCAGAAACTCCTCGCGCACGTACACGCAGAAGTACGGGTACGGGCTGGCCGCGCAGTCGCCGGGCAGTGGGGTGCCCTTGTAGCCGAGCTTCTTAAGTTTGGCGTCGGCCGCCTGTCTCGGCGTGATCTTGCCGAGTTCCGCCATCCGGTCGAGCACGACGTCGCGCCGGTCCCGCAGCCGTCGCCGGTTCCCGGTGCCGCCCTCCGGGTCGGTGGCGGTGGGCGACTGCACGGCGCCCGCCAGGGTGGCCGCCTGCCACAGGGTGAGCCGGGAGGCGTGCACGCCGAAGAACCGCTTGGCCGCGGCCTCGATGCCGTTGGCCCCGGCGCCGAAATAGGCGATGTTCAAGTATTTCCCGAGGATCTCGTCCTTGGTGTACTTCCGCTCGACGCCCATCGCGTACCGCAGCTCGCTGAGCTTGCGCGCGTAACCGGCCTCCAGGACCTTCGCCTTCTCCCGCTCGGTGACGGCGCTGTTCAGCAGCACCTGCTTGACGTACTGCTGGGTGATGCCGGAGCCGCCCTGGCTCACCCCGCCCGACCGGAGATTCGCCGCCAGCGCCCGCATGGTGCCTTCGACGTCGATCGCGCCGTGCTCGTAGAAGCGGTCGTCCTCAATCGAGACGATGGCCGTCTTCATGACGTCGGCCACCCGGCCGAGCGGGACGACCTCGCGGTACACGTCCCAGAACTGCGCGATCGGGTGGCCCGTGGCGTCGAGGACGGTCGTCTTCTCGGCGAGTGGCGGCTCGGGAAGCTCGGCGGGCCGGAGGTCGAGCCCGTCCGACGCGCCGACGATCGCCGCGCCCGCGCCACCCACGGCGGGCAGCGCCAGCCCGGCGGCCAGCACTCCCGCCGCCACGGCCGCCATGGCGAGGCGTGCGATCTTCGATCCCCTGCCGCCGGGCATCAGATTTTGCCGAGGCCGCGGGCGAGGATGGCGGCGGTGTCCGCGATGACCTTGTCGGCGACGGCGGCGTCCTCGGCCGTGCGGTTGGTGCAGATCGCCATGATGATGGGGGCGGCCGTCTTGCCGGGCCAGATGACCGCTATGTCGTTCCCGGCGCCGTACCTCGAGCTCGTGCCGGTCTTATCGCCGATCGTCCAGGTCGTGGGCAGGCCCGCGCGGATGCGGGCGCCCCCGGTCTGGGTCGCGATCAGCCAGGTGTTCAGCCGTTTCCGGTCCTTGGCGCCGAGGGCGCCGCCCGCCGTGACCGCGCGCAGGTCACGGCCCACGGACGCGGGCGTCGTGGTGTCGCGCCTCTCCTTGGGGCTCCAGTCGTTCAGCTCGGTCTCCCAGCGGTCCAGGCGGGAGCGCGGGTCCTTCAGGGTGCGGAAGTACCGGGTCAGGCCTGCGGGTCCGCCGATCTGCTTCAGCAGCATGTTGCCCGCGGTGTTGTCGCTCCGGGTGATGGCCGCCTCGCACAGCTCGGCGACGGTCATCCCGTCCGCCACGTGCTTCTCGGTGATCGGGGAATTCTCTTTCAGCTCGGCGGCCGTCCAATGGACGACCTTGTCCATCAGGCCGGGGGCGGAGGCGCGGGCCTTGTGCAGGACGGCGGCGGCGGCGATCGCCTTGAAGGTGGACAGCAGCGGGAACCGCTCGCCTGACCGGTAGGTGATGGTCTTCCCGGTTCCGGTGTCGACGGCGTACGCGCCGATGCGGCCCTGGAAGGTCGCCTCCAGGGCGCGGAGCCGTTTGACGGCCTGACCGGCGGGCGTGGACGTCACCGTCGCGTTCGGGGAACCCGACGGGACGCCGGAGGTGGCGGCGTGGCCGGGCGCGGTGGGGCCCGTCAGGAGCGCGAGGGTGGTCAGCGCTGGGAGCGCGGCGCGTCGGAGGAGCTGGGTGGGCATGGTCCTGCCTTCCCGTCGTGGATCGGATACGACGGGAGTCTCGCGGCGCCGTTCGATGCCGTCAAAGACAGAAATGGGCAACTTGATGCTGAAATAGCATAGGGTCCTGCGTGTGGACGTCCTCGGAGCCTGGAGAGCGTTCGTCAACGTGAGCGAACGCGGCAGCTTCACCGAAGGCGCCGCGGCCACGCGGGTCCCCCAGTCGGTCGCGAGCCGGCGGATCGCCGCCCTGGAGAAGCACCTCGGGGAGCCGTTGTTCGACCGGTCGACGCGCGGGGCGATGCTCACCCAGTTCGGCCGTGACATGCTGCCGTCCGCCAAGCGTCTCGTCCGCCTGGCCGAGAGCATGGAGGAGGAGGCCGAACGGGCCAAGCTCCGTCCCTTCCGCCTCGCCGTCCCCGACATCTGCACCGTGCGTGACCTGGCCCGCCTCGACGCCGAGGCCCGGCGCGACGGCGTCCACCTCGACTTCCACGCCGCCGCGCCGGCCGGGCGGGCAGAGCTCGTCCGATCGCGTGAGGTCCGCGCGGCCCTCACGGCGGTGCCGCCGAGTGACGCGACCTGGTCGGTGCCGCTCGGGCTCGCCGGCGCCGCGGACCCGCTCGCGGAGACCGTCTACGTCGAGACCCTCCGGGCCGGACGGGCGGCCCAGGCGTCGCGGCGGAGCCGAATCTGGATCCAGCCCGAGGACGAGGTCCCGCACATCCGCGACCGCCTGTTCCGGGTCCGGGACGCCGCCGGTCTCCAGCCCGCGCAGGTCGCCGTCGCGGCCACGCTCACCGCCGCCACGGCGGAGGTCCTCGGCTCGGCCGACCTCCTGCTGTGCTCCGCCAAACAGGCCGAGGAGCTGGGGCTGCACTGGCGGCCGGTCGGCGAGATCGACCTGGTCCGCGGCTTCGGCGTGTCGGCCGCCGCCGGGGACGACGCAGTGCGCGTACGGACCCGGCTGTGGCGGCCGGTCGCCCGGTGCCTCGGCGCACGCGACCAGGACGATCTCGGTGTACGGGAGAGGGACGAGGGGGCGTCGTGAGCGTCGAAAGGCTGATCCGTGAGCTCCGGGGGGCGCTCGACGACGGGGGGTTGCGCGGGTCGTTCCTGGTCCGCGACCTGCGTACCGGCGACGAGCTCGGGATCGACCCCGACCTGGAGTTCCCGATCGCCTCTCTCGTCAAGGTCCCGCTCGCCATCGCGACGCTCGAACGGGTCAGGAAGGGCGAACTCGACGGCGCCACGCGGATCCACGTACAGCCGGGCCGGATCACCACCCCGGGGCCGACCGGGCTGAGCAGGTTCCGGCACCCGGCCGACGTCGCCGTCGACGACCTGCTCTACCTGAGCACCTCGGTGAGCGACGGCACGGCCGCCGACGCGCTGTTCGCCCTCACCTCGCCCGCCGAGGTCTCGGCGATGCTGCACGGGTTCGGGCTGGACGGCATCACCGTCCGCAACACCGTCCAGGAGCTCAGTGAGACCCCGGCCGAGCGCCTGGGCCCCGCCGACGTCCACCTTGCCCAGGTCCTGGCCATCGAGGCCGGGACGGCCGGGCGGGGGCACAGCGTCACGCAGCTCGACGTGACACTGGCCAACTCGGGGTCGGCGCGAGCGTTCGTCGAACTGCTGCAGGCCCTGTGGACACCGTCGCCGATCGACGCGGGCGTGGCCGAACGCGTGCGGACCCTTATGGCCGACAACGTCCTGCGGCACCGGCTCGCGCCGGATTTCAGCTCCGACGCGGCAAAATGGTCCTCCAAGACGGGGACGCTCCTCAACCTCCGGCACGAGATCGGCGTCGTCGAGCACGCCGACGGGCGCCTCTACGGGGTCGCGGTCCTCACCGAGTCCCGCGTGCCGGCCACCAGCCAGCCCGGTGCCGACGCGCTGATGGCGCAGGTCGCGCGTACACTGCGCGATCGGCTACGGCAGATGTGAGCGGCCCCGGCCGCATGAGTCTCTAGGAGTGGTCGGGTGCGTGGAGTCCTTTATGTCATCGTGTGCGCCGCCGGGCCCGCCAGGGACGTCGGCCGGCTGGTCGCGCTCGCCCAGGGGGAGGGCTGGGTCGTCCAGCTCGTGGCCACCCCGGCCGCGCTCGCGTTCATCGACGTGCCCGCCCTGGAGGCGGCGACCGGACGGCCCGTCCGCAGCAGGTATCGCGACCCCGGCGAGCCGAAACCCCCGCGGGCGGACGCCATCGTCGTCGCCCCGGCCACGTACAACACCGTCAACAAGTTCGCCTGCGGAATCGCCGACACCTATGCGCTGGGACTGCTCGCCGAAGCCCCGGGGCTCGGCATCCCCGTGGTCGTCCTGCCGTTCATGAACACGGCGCTGGCCGCGCGCGTCCCGTACCGCCGCAGTGTCGATCAGTTGCGCGCGGAAGGGGTCCGCGTTCTCACCGGCCCGACCGCCGACGACCTGGACGGCGACTACGCGGACCGCTTTCCATGGCATCTCACCTTGGCCGAGCTGGCAGCGGACTGACCTCCGTACCCGCCCGTGGGGGTCCCGTCGGCGGAGGGTGATCTCTGGTCCGGGGCCGGTCCTGCGCAGCGTGTTTTGGTGATCATGACCTGCGAAAACTGTCGGTGCCGGGTCCTAGGCTGCGAGCCATGGTCGGCAGTTGGACGGACGCGGATGTCGAACGGGTGCGCGGGCGGCTGGAGGAGCTGGTCGCTGGTCTCCCCGGTGTGGTCACCGAGGACGCGCATGGTCACATCGGGCTCCTGGTACGGGGCAAACGCCTCGCCTGGGTGTTCATCGATCACCACGGGGACGGGCGGCTCGCGCTGTGCGTTAAGGCGCCGCCCGGTGAGCTGGAGACGCTGGTCGCCGCCGACCTGCTCCGGTACTTCCGGCCTGCCTACGTGCGCGGGTGGGTCGGCGTCGAGTTGCACGCCGTCGAGCCCGACTGGGCGGAGATCGGCGCGCTGCTGGAACAGGCCTGGCGAATGCGCGCGGGCAAACACGCCACCGCCGCCTACGACGCCCGACGGCCTGGCTGAGAGGCGGCCATGAACAAGAGGGTCTTGCAGTGGATCGTCCGGTGGATCGTCCGGTGGTCAGGGGTGGGTGAGCAGGGCCGGGGTCAGGGCGGAGGGGCGGGAGGCGCCTGCGAGGGTCATGGAGATCTCCAGGTCGGCGAGCAGGCAGCGGAGCACGTGGCGCACGCCCGCCTCGCCGGCGAGGGCGAGCCCGTACGCGTACGGGCGGGCAAGGAGGACTGCCCGGGCACCCAGGGACAGCGCCTTGATCACGTCCGAACCGGTGCGGATCCCGCTGTCGAACAGCACCGTGGTGCGGTCGCCCACCGCCTCGGCGACGCCGGGCAGGGCGTCCAGCGAACCGATCGCGCCGTCGACCTGACGGCCACCGTGGTTGGACACGACGACGCCGTCCATGCCCGCGTCGACGGCCCGGCGCGCGTCGTCCGGGTGCTGGATGCCCTTGAGCACGATCGGGCCGTCCCAGTGCTCCCGCAGGAACGGCAGGTCGTCCCAGCTCAGGGACGGGTCTCCGAAGTTGGCGGCCCAGCGCAGCAGCGCGGCGGTCCTGTTGGAGTCGTCGACCGGGCCGCCGACCGCCTTCTGGAACTCCGGGTCGCTGAAGTAGTTCGCGACGCCGATGGAACGCAGGAAGGGCAGGTACGCCTGGTCGAGGTCGCGCGGGCGCCAGCCGAGGGTGTGGGTGTCCAGGGTGACGACCAGCGCGGTGTACCCGGCGGCCTTCGCGCGCGCCAGGAAGCTCGCCGCGACCTCGCGGTCCTTGGACCAGTAGAGCTGGAACCAGCGTGGGCCATCCGCGTTCGCGCGGGCGACCTCCTCGATCGGGTGGGAGGCGGCGGAGCTCAGCACCATGGGGACCCCGAGCGCGGCGGCGGCGCGGGCGACGGCCAGCTCCCCTTCGGGATGGACGATCGTCAGGACCCCGATGGGGCCCAGCAATACCGGGGAGGACAGGGTCTGCCCGAAGAGGTCCACCGACAGGTCGGGTGCGGCCACGTCGCGGAGCATCCGGGGCACGATGCGCCGGCGCTCGAGGGCGTCGCGGTTGGCGCGGGCGGTCGACTCGGTCCCGGCCGAACCCGCTACGTAACCGAACGCGGCCGGGGTCATCCGCTCCTCGGCGGCGCGCTCCAGAGCGGTCAGGTCGGTCGGCAGCTCCGGCAGCACGTCGCCGAGCCCGTTCAGATAGATCTCGTTCTGGAAGTCGGCGAGCGAACCCATGATCCCCCTCGGCCTGGCCGCACTGATCCACCCGAATGCTAGTGCGGCCCCCACGAAGATTCACCACCCCGAGCCCACCGCACAAGCGCGGGTCCCCGCCACACACCCGCACGCGCCGACGCCCGCACAAAGGAAGCCCTCCGGGCGCGGGCCGGTCTGGGGCGGCCGGGGCGTCGGGTAGGGACGGGGACGCGGACGGTTGCGGTGGTCGGCTGAAGGGACGACTCCGGGGCGACCGGAGGTCAGCTGAAGGGGTTGGGGGGCGGGGTGGGTTAGACGCCGGGGACGGTGCCGGCCAGGGCTGATCGGGCGGAGGCCAGGGCGAGGGGGAGGTAGCGGGAGACCTGTTCTGAGGTGCCGTAGAACAGGATGACCAGGCCGCCGACCCGGGTGAAACCGGTGTCGAGTTCGAGGGGGTCGTATCCGTGGGGAAGGGAGACCGTCATGTGCAGGGTGACGTCCTCGTCGCCCAGGCCGCGCGCCGGCCCGGTGGTGAGACGGAACGGATATTTGCCGAGAGCCCGGCCCTGCGGGCACAAAGCGGGTATTCCGCGCATGGTCTCGATGAACTGTGTGGCGCGGGCGGCGCTGTCCACACCGACGGCGAGCTGGACCTGATTCACGACCGTTTCCGGGTTCGCGTGCTTGTAGCGGAAAACGATGCCCTGATGCGGCTTGGTCTCCGCGTATTGAGAGTGAAATCTGGCTGGCCCGGGGCAATTCTGGATGAAGTTATCGATATTTCCGAAATCAGTGTTGATGGGCTTCGGCCCGCTCCAGCCCCGGCCGAGAGTCGACCCGGCCACCGCCGCGCGTCGCAGCTGGGCGCGTGTCAGGTCGGGCGTCCAGTCACGCGTCAGCGGAGGGGGTACGGACGGCGAGGACGCGCCTGCGGCCGGAGACGACACGGTCCCGATCGGCGGGGACGGTGGCGTCCCGGCGAGTGTCGAGGACGCGGGCTCGACGGGCGCGGAGGACGTGGCCGTCGTCTCGCCGGACGCGGCCGAGGCATCGCCTTCGACCTCACCACCACACCCGGTGACCACGAGCAGCACCATCGCCGCCGGTAACAGAACCGCCGTGCCGGATCGGCGGAGGGGACGTCGCATGGATCGCCTTTCGCTGGTAGCGGGTTGCGCGAGTGAAAAGGACGGGGAGGTGACAGGGCGAGGGTCAGGGGGACGCGGGGGGAGGGGGTTGGGTGAGGGGGCAGGGGAGGGAGTAAGGGTGGGCGGGGGCGTAGTGGGTCCATTGGGCTTGGGTTATGGGGCGGCCGATGCCGGTGCAGAGGATGCGGGCGTTCTCGCCGGGGTCCAGTTCCCAGATGTCGGTCTTGTTGTAGTTAGTCGCGGTGGCGAGGGTGTGGTCGTCATGGAGGAAGGCGACCGAGGTGGCGGCGTTCGTCCCGACGTGGATGATCGCCATGAGCCGAGGCGCGGCAGGGTCGGTGACGGAGTAGACCCGGATGGTCCGGTCGCGGCCGATCGTGGCGAGCCGCCGTCCGCTCGGGCTGAACGCCAGGGCGTTGACGTCGCCGCTGTCGATCAGTACCGAGACCGAGGTGAGGCTCGCGCCGCCCTTCCCGATCGCCCACAGCCGTACGGTGCCGTCGCGGCTCGCCGTCGCGAGCACCCCGCCGTCCCGGCGTACGGCCAGGTCCTGCAGTTGGTAGGTGTGGCCGGTGACGGCGGTCAGCCTGCGCCCGTGGGCCAGGTCGGAGGTGTCCCACACCTCGGTGGAGTAGAACAGGCCGGCCGTCACCAGGATGGGACGGCCGCCGCCCGGCAGGAACGCCAGGTCTGTCACGTACCCGGCCGTGAAGATCACGCCCGCGGGCGCGCCGCCCGAGGGCCGGGTGGTGTCGAAGAAGGTGACCTGTGCCGACATGTCGCCCACCGCGACCGTCTGGTCGTCGCGGAACGCGACGGTGGTGACCTCCAGCCTGCAGGGAAGCCCGGTATACCCCGTGTCCCGGCATATCCCCCTCCGGTCTTGGATGTGCCAGACGCCGACCGGTTTCGGCGCGCGCGGATCCCGGATGTCCAAAACGCGGACCCCGTCGTCACCGGCCACGGCGAGCGATCTCCCGCTCGGGCTGAACGCCACCCATTCCGTCATCCCGCCGTCGTCCACGGCCGCGAGGGGCCGGGGGTTCGTGGGGTCGGTGATGTCCCAGAGCCGGACGCGGCCGTCGCCGACATCAGCGAGCAGTCGGCCGTCCCGGCTCGGAACCGGGTTGCCGTCCACGGCCGCCATGGCCCGTCGTTCCCGGCCGTCCGCGACGTTCCAGACGCGGAAGGTTCCGGCTTTGACCCCCGACCCGTCCCGCCCGGCGTCGCTGCCCGGGCTCAGCAGGGCGAGCCGGTTCCCGCCCGGGTCGAAGGCCAGCGCCCGGACGTTGTCCGCGTCCCAGTCCGAGACCGGGAGCTCCGCGACCAGGGCGGGGTCACCCGGCCGGGAGGCATCCCAGAGCCGGACGAAACCATCGTCCCCGACGGCGGCGATCTGCCCTCTCGCTCCGTACACGCCGTGGTGCACCGCGGTCGTGGCGTCGCGTACGGGAAGGGTCTTCGGCGCGGTGGGCTTTCCGTCCGTGCCGAGGTTCCACAGCCGCACCTTCTTCGCGCCGGAGGTGACCAGGTGCCCGCCGTCGGGGGCGAACGCGAACGAGTCGACCCGCCCGACCTTCGCGATCGACACGCCGGGATACCGGGGGTCGGTGACGTCCCACAGCAACAGGAGGGACGGATCGTCCGAGGCCGCCCGGGCCACGAGCTCCGGGGTGCCTTCGGGCATGTCGCGCAGCCGGATCGGGATCATCCCCAGGATGTTCGTGCCCGGCCGGAACGCCAGCGCGTAGCGGGCCACCTGGCCGATGCGCAGGTTGATGGCGTACAGCAGGGCGGGGGCCGTCGGGTCGGTGATGTCCCAGAGCCGCAACGCGCCGTCCTGCGCGGCGCCGGCGACGGTGTGGCCGTCGGGGCTGATGGCCACCGACAGGACGTCGGCGGTGTGACCGACGAGGACGCCCCTGACCACCGGCGCCCGGGGGTCGGCGACGTCCCACAGCTGGATGTCGTGCCCGTACGCGAGTGCCAGCAGCCGCCCGGACGGGGAGCCGAACGCGGCCGCGGCGATCGGTAACTGCCCCATGGTCCGGTCGGACACGACCGTCATACTGGGCACGTCGTACAGGACCACACGCCCGTTCTCGGCGGGGAAGATCTGCGTCTTGGTCCTGCGCTCGATGCTGCCGCTCTTGGCCAGGGCCAGCAGCCGGCCGTCCCCGCTGTAGGCGAGGGTACCGACGTCGGCGTGGATCTCCTGGGCGATCTCGCCGTTCCCGGCCAGCGCGGCGGTGACCTCCGGGGTGGTGGCGATGCGGCTCGCGGCCACGATGACCTGGCGTGCCAGCCCGGGCTGGGTGTCCTGGATCGTGCGCGCTTCGGCGACCATCTGGTTCGCCAGCGCCGTGTCCCCTCGGCGGACGGCCTCGGAGCGTTGCTGGAAGGCGAAGGCGGCGGTCCCGGACGCGACCAGGACCAGGGCGGTGAGCGCGGCGATCACCAGCCGTACGGTCCACCAGGTCCTGCGGCGTTGCAGGATGTGCGCGCCGATCATTTCGTCCTTGCTCAGCCCGCGGATCGGCGCGGCGAGGTCGGCGACGATGCCCCCGAGCTCCAGTTTCGGGGGACGTACGGCGGGACCGGTCTGCTCGGCGCCTGGCTGGGTGTCGTCGGAGGTGGCCGGCTGGACGTCGTCGGAGGTGCCCGACTGGATGTCGTCGGAGGCGCCCGGGCGGGTGTCGTCACTGGTGGCCGGTCGCAGGGCGCGCAGGTCCACCCAGTGCGGCACGCGCGTGAACTTCCCCCTCAGTTCCGGGGGCAGCGCGTCTGTGACGTCCCAGTCGAAGTCGTCGGCGCCGTCGGGCCAGCTCAGCTCACCGGCCGTCCAGGCGATGAGGATGCGGCCGGGCGGGCGGTTCGCCAGCCACCATTCGACCTCCCGCCGTACCCAGGTCGATCGCGCGGAGGCGGGCGAGGCCAGCAGGATGAACCACCTGGCCGCCCGGAGGGCCTCCTCGATGGTGAGCCACAGGTCCGGGCCGGCGGGGATGTTGGCGTGGTCGCGGAACAACCGTAAAGGCCGGAGCGACTGCCGCGCTGGGGAGGCGCGCGGCGGGGAGTACGGGGTGGCGGGCCGGTGCCGGTACCAGGGGACGCCGAACCGCTGGATCTCGAGTTGGAGCGCCTCGGCGACCGGGCCGTCCTGCTTCCGGCTGTAGGAGATGAACGCGTCGAACGCGCCCTTCATGGGCGGGTTCTTCCCCTCCGCGAGTGAGGGGTTCTTTTCCTCGGCCGTTGACGGGTTCTTCCCCTCCGCGCCTTCGACGACCATTCATCCCCTATGCACCGTGATAAGCCACTACATATCTGGATTGCCGGAATCCGGATATGACACCGGCCTTGAGCCGGCGCGCCCGAACACATTAATTCAGGACGTCCCACGAAATCCTGAAATTCAGCCGAGCGCATTACCATCCCGCCTGCGCAACCACTATTTAGCACTATAAAAGGGGATAATTCAACAAAGACAAACCCAACAAACCCCGCGCCCAGCCCTTCGACCGATACACCAACCGGAGCTAGGAGCTGGCCGGGCACGCGGAGGAGCTGGGCACCAGGTCGAGACGTGGTGGAGCGAGGGGCGGGCGCGTCGGGTGCGGTGGTGGAGCGGGGTGGGGGTGCAGGACGTGGTGGAACGAAGCGGGGCGGGGTCGGTTGGCCGGGGGTCCCGATTGGCGGGGGAGGTTGGGGGTGGGGTGCATCTGGTGGGGGGTGTTTTGCGAATGACTCTTTGTGGAAGAGGCCATCAGGGATCGGCGCGCGGCCGGTGACGTGAGCGGGGGCCGGGGTGCGGGGGCGCCGGCCATGCGGGTGGCCTTCATCGCGACCGGCGCGTCCTTCGTGGCGGCCATGGTCGTCGTGCAGGTCATCTCGGGACTGCGGCCGCAGGCCGTACAGCTCACCAGCGTTGTGGTCCTGCTGCTGGCCTCGGCCGCCGTGGCCTTCGCTTCGGCTGCTCACGGCTTTCCCCGGGCCGCCGCCGCGTTCAGCGCCGTCGCGGCCACCGGGTACGCGGCGGAGTGGGTCGGCATCAGGACGGGCCTCCCTTTCGGCGGTTACGCCTACACGGACATCCTGTGGCCGCAGGTCGGCGGGGTGCCGGTGATCGTGGCCCTGGCCTGGGGCGGCATGGGTCTCGCCGCCCACGCGGTGGCGGGAATGGCGATCGGCCCGCCTCGCCCCGATCCCGACCCGCCTCACTCTGGCCCCGGCCGGGCGAACGTGGACCCGCTCCCCGCCCTCCCAGGCCGGGCCTGCGTGAAATCGCAGCACGTGGATCCGAACCTGACCGACGGGGACCCGTACCACGTGGGTCAGAGCCGGGCCTGCGGGGATGAGGATCGCGTAGATCCGCGCCACGTGAATCTGGGCCCGGCTGACGGGGACTCGCATCACGTAGATCCGAGCTTGACCGGCGGTAGCCGTCACCATGTGAATCCGGGCCTGGCTGACGGGAACCCCCACCACATAAATCCGAGCCTGGACGACGGAATCCCGCGCCACCCGGCTCCGAGCCACCCCCACGGGAACCCCCCTCACGTGAATCCGGGTCCGGACGACGGGAACACGCGCCACGTAGGACTGGGCATGGCCGGTGGGAACACGCGCGGCCTGGCTGGTGGGGGATTGCGTCGTGGGGGTTCGGGGTGGGTCGGTGCGGTGGGGGTTTTTGGGGGGCGGGTGGGGGATGTTGGGCGGGTTGTGGTGGGGGCGGGGGCTTTGGTGGGGTGGGATCTGTTTCTCGATCCGCAGATGATCAGGCTCGGGCTTTGGACCTGGGACGTTCCCGGTCCCTACCGGGGCGTGCCGATCAGTAATTTCGCCGGCTGGGTCGCCGTTTCGCTGGTGGTCATGGCCCTGCTCGGCGCCATCTTGAACGGGTCCGCTGTGCGGAGCACCGGGCTGATCGCCGTCTACACGGTCATGGCGGTCATGGAGACCGTGGGCTTCGCGGCCGTGTTCGACCCGCCCGATCGACTCGTGGCCGCCACCGGAGGGATCTGCATGGGTGTGTTCGCACTGCTCGCCTGGAGGCGTCGATGGCAGAAGTGATCGTGGTCGGGGGCGGGGTGGGCGGGATGGTGTCCGCGCTGCTGCTCGCCAGGGACGGGCACCGCGTCCGGCTGTACGAGCGGCTCCCCCGCCTCGGCGGCAAGCTCGCCGAGCACCGGCGCGACGGCTTCACCTTCTCGATCGGTCCCTCGCTGCTCACCCTTCCCGGCGTGTTCCTGGATCTCGGCCTGCGGCTCGACGTCGTGGAGCTCGACCGGCTCTGCCGCTACCGCTTCGCCGACGGCACGACCCTGTCCACGTACCGCGACCCCGGCCGGACGGCCGCCGAGGTGGAGCGGCTCGCCCCCGGGGAGGGCGACGGCTGGCGGGCCTTTTACCGCTGGGCGCAAAAGTGCTGGGAGGCGTCGGAACGGACATTCTTCGCAGGCCCCCTGACGTGGCCACCGTCCCCGGAACGCACGTTCCTCGGCGGGCCGCGGGCCGGGGCGCGTCTGGCGGATCTGTTCGCTGTGGCGCCGGGTCGTAGCCTCGACGGGTTGGCGCGTCGTTACTTCCGCGACCCCCGGCTTCGCCAGTATGTCGGCCGCTACGCCACCTACGCGGGGTCCAGCCCGTACCGGGCGCCTGCCGCGCTCGGGTGCATACCGGCGATCGAGCACGGGGAGGGCGGCTGGTATGTGCCCGGCGGTCTGCCGCGCCTCGCCGACGCCCTGGCCGAGCTGCTGGACAAGGCCGGGGTGGAGGTCCACCTGGAGTCCGAGGTGGACCGTGTGCTGGCCGACGGGGAGCGGGTTCGCGGAGTGCGGCTGGCGGCCGGCGGGGAGCACGTACGTGCCGACGTGGTGATCGCGAATACGGACGCGGCGGCGTTGTACGGGTGGTTGCTCCCGAATCGCCGACGCCTGCGCCGTATCGCCGGGCTCGGCCGGTCGTCGTCGGCGTTCCTGATGCTCGCGGGTGTGGAGGGGAGGACCGAGGCGCTTCCGCATCATTCCATCGTCTTCTCCGGCGACTACCGGCAGGAGTTCGCCGACATCTTCGACCGACGCCGGCCGCCGGAGGACCCCACCGTGTACATCGGCTGCTCGGCGGTGGACGATCCCTCGCAGGCGCCGGAGGGCACGGAGAACTGGGTGATGATGGTCAACGTCCCGGCGCGCGACCCCGGGCGGTGGCCGATGTCCCCCGAGGCATACCGGGACCTGGTGCTCGACCGGCTTGCGAGCCGGGGGCACGACCTGGCGGGGCGGCTGCGGTTCGTCGACCTGCTCACCCCCGCCGACCTGCGTGAACGCTATGGCGACTGGGGCGGGGCCATTTACGGGACCCCGTACACGGGCATGCTCGCCCCGTTCCGGCGACCGGGCAACCGGGGCCCCCGGCGAGGGTTGTACCTGGTGGGCGGCTCGGCCCATCCCGGCGGCGGCCTGCCACTGGTGGCGATGGGCGGCCGGATCGTCGCCTCCTTGGTGAACCAGGACTTCCCCGGGCCGGCCGTCAGCGCCTCCCCACCAGGCAGGACCAGAAGGGGCCAGGGTTCGAGCGAGACCGGACGGGGCCCGGGCTTGGGCGAGACCGGAAGGGACGCGGGCTTGGGCGAGAGCGGATGGGACCCGGGTTTGGGCGAGAGCGGACGGGGCCTGAGCAGGGGCGAGACCGGAAGGGGACGGATCCGATGAGGCCGCTTACCGTGGCGCAGGCCCTCGCGGCGATCGTCGTCGCGACCCGGTTGGCCCGAGGACGCGACAGACATCCCCCGCTCGGCCGCACGCCGACTCGGAACGAGGACGGGGCCGATCGGACGGATTCCGCGGTCGTGCCTGTTCGGGGCGAGGGTGGGGCTGTTCGGAGCGTCTCGGTGGATGCGGCGGCTCGGGACGGGGGCAGGGTTGGGTGGGCGGTTTCTGTGGTGGTGCCGGCTCGGGATGAGGAGGGGCGGATTCGGCCGTGTCTGGCTGCGGCGCTCGCCGATCCCCGGGTGAGCGAGGTGATCGTCGTCGACGACGAGTCGAGCGATGGCACGGCGCGGATCGCCGCCGAGATGGGCGCGCGGGTCGTGCCGGGGACGCCGCCGCCGTACGGCTGGGTCGGCAAGCAGTGGGCGCTCCACCAGGGGATCAGGGCGGCGACGGGCGACATCGTGATCACCCTCGACGCGGACGCCCGGGCACGGCCCGGCTTGTTCGGCGCGATGGCCTCGGCCCTCGCGGACTGCGATCTGCTGAGCGTGGGACCGCGTTTCACCTGCGGCGGCACGGCGGAGCAGGCGCTGCACGCCTCCTTCCTGGCGACGCTGGTCTACCGGTTCGGGCCGATCGGCGCCTCGGCCTCCCCTCCTCCGCACCGGGTGATGGCCAACGGGCAGTGCATGGCGTTCCGCCGTGGCGCGATGCTGGAGGCTGACGGTTTCGCGCGCGTCCGTAGGCATATGGCCGATGATGTGGCGCTGGCCAGGACGCTCGCCGGTAGCGGCTGGGAGGTCCGGTTCCTGGACGCCGGGGACCTCCTGGAGGTCGACATGCACGACTCCACCGCGGGTGTGTGGCGGGAGTGGGGTCGCTCCCTGTCCCTGCGGGACGTCACCGACCCGGTACGGCAGGCGGGGGACCTGGCCGTGATCTGGCTCACCGCCGCGCTACCGGTGCTGCGGCTGGCCACCGGACGGCCCACCCGGCTCGACCTCGTCCTGCTCGCCGTACGGTGGTCGCTCACGGGGGCGCTTCGCGGCAGTTACACCCGTCCGGGGATCGGCCTGTTGCTGTCCCCTCTGCTGGACCCGGTCGCCGCCGTACGGCTGACCCAGGCGAGCCTGCGACCGGTACGCACCTGGCGCGGCCGCACCTATCCGGCGGCTACCTGGCGTGACTCCGTCTCACGGACTCTCTCACCACAGAACCCCGTGCGGGATCGCGACGTACAGAACCCCGTGCGGGATCCCGATGTACAGGACCCCGGAAGGCGGGACGTCGAAAAGCGGGACGCTGAGGTACGAGGCCCCGGGGTGCGGGGCGCTGGGGTGCAGGGCGCTGGGGCGCGGGACTCCGAAGTGCAGGGCGCTGGGGCGCAGGCCGTTGGGGGGCGGGACTCCAAAGTGCGGGATTCCGGGGTGCAGAGCGCTGGGGTGCAGGACTCCGGAGTGCAGGGCGCTGGGGTGCAGGGCGCTGGGGTGCAGGGCGCTGGGGTGCAGGGCGCTGGGGTGCAGGGCGCTGGGGTGCAGGGCGCTGGGGTGCAGGGCGCTGGGGTGCAGGGCGCTGGGGTGCAGGGCGCTGAGGTGTGGGATTCCGGGGGTACGGGATCGCAGAATGCGGGGGCTTGAGGTGGGAGGCCTTGAGGTGCGGGGCTCCGGAGTGTGGTCGGTGGCAGGCGGGGGCGTGTGGGGTCAGGTGGTGTGGCGTGCGGATAGGGCCGCCTGGGCGAAGCGGAGTCCGATGAGGCACATCAGTGCGCCGGTCGCGGCCACCTGCGTGATCGGTGCGAAGAGGAGTTGCAGCAGCGGTACTCCGAACACGCCGACGCGGGCGCCGATCGCGAATGAGCGGGTGAGCAGGGCGGTCACGGTCAGGGCGGCCACGGCGAGCAGGAACGCGGGCGGGCAGATGACGGCGACGCCGCCGGCGAACGCCAGGATCGAGCGCCCGCCCCGGAACCCCGCGAACACCGGCCAGGCGTGCCCGATCATCGCGGCGGCGACCGCCACGTACACCGTCAGCACGCTGGGACCGGCGAGCGCCCCGTACAGGGGAATCGTACCGGTACCGGCTGTGTGGGCGCCGCCGGCCGTCAGGCCGAGGAGTGCCGCGAACGTCCCCTTGAGGGTGTCGCCGACGAAGACGGGCACCGCGGACCGTCGGCCGACGCGCTCCTTGACGTTCCAGTATCCGGGGTTGCGGTCGCCGACGTCACGGGGGTCGAAGCCGTGTGCCCTGGCGACCAGTACCGCGACCGGCACCGAGCCGAGCAGGTAGCCGCCGATGATCGCGACGAGCACGGGAAGCATCGCTTCGTTCCACCTCATCAGGTATGCGGATCGGGGGGCCATGCGGTACATGGCCCTGGACCGGCCGGTGCTGCGCCGTACCGGCGGGCTGCTGTTCTGGCGCCTGCTGGGCACAGGACAGGGTGCGTCGATGAGCCTGGGGGCGGATCTGACGCGCTGGGCCCTGCTGGCGGTGTGGCGGGATGAGCGGGCCCTGGAGGACTTCCTGGAGCGGTCGCCGATCGCGGCGCGCTGGCGTGAGCAGGCGCGGGAGTCCTGGCATGTCCGCCTGACCCCGCTGTCCTCGCACGGCCGCTGGACCGGCACCAACCCGTTCGCCCCCCTCCCCACACCCTCCGTCGCCCCCGGTCCTGAACCGGATCCCGGTCTTGAACCCGGTGCCTGCGCTGCCTCCGGTGCCGCGGGCGGGCGTGGGAACGGGTGGAACGGTGAACGGCCGGTGGCGGTGGTGACCAGGGCGGCGATCCGGCCCGCCCGGCTGGTGGCGTTCTACCGGTCGATCGCGGCGGTGGACCGGGTTCTGCGGGAGCAGGACGGCTGCCTGGCCTCGGTCGGTGTGGGTGAGTGGCCACTGGCCCGGCAGGCCACCTTCTCCCTGTGGCGGGACGGCGCCTCCGTACGGGCGTTCGCCTACGGGGAGCACGCCCACCGGCAGGTGATCGGCCGCGTACGGGCGGAGGGCTGGTACTCCGAGGAGTTGTTCGCCCGGTTCACCCCATATCGCAGCGAAGGCACCTGGGACGGTACGGACCCCCTCGCCAAGTACACCCTCGGCCCTCCCTTCTGAACTGCACTTGGAGAAACCTCGCAACGCCGTTCCCAGAGGGGGCGGAAGAGGGGTCATCGGGTGGTGAGGTGGTGGAGGTGGGTGGTGATCTTGCCTTCGGCGAGGTCGCGGGCCACCACGCAGGCACGGGCGATGGTCCGGGCGCGTGAGGAGCCGTGTGCCACGACGACCGTGCCGTTCAGGCCGAGCAGGGCCGCGCCGCCGTGGGTCTGCGGGTCGTAGCGGGCGGCGATCTCCTGGAGCTCGCCGGGAGTGGCGATCCCGGCCTGGGCCACCATGGTCAGCGCCGCCCTGACCGTTCCCTCCACGTTCTTGAGCACCACGTTGCCGGTGAACCCGTCGGTGACGATCACGTCGACGATGCCGGCCAGCACGTCGTGGCCTTCGACGTTGCCGTGGAAGCGGAACGGCGGCCGGTGCGGAGGCTCGCCCTGGCCTTCGATGTCGCCGGGGGAAGGGAACGGCGGCCGGTGGGGAGGCTCGCCTTGACCCTCGCTGTCGTCGCGAAAGGGGAACGGCGGCCGGTGGGGAGGCTTGCCTCGAGCCTCGATTTCGCCGGGGGAAGGGGCGGGGTTTTCGTCGTTTTTGTGGAAGCGGGAGGGTGGGCGGTGTGGCGGTTCGTCGGGAGTGTCGACGTTTTCGTGGGGGGAGAACGGTGGCCGGCGTAGCAGTTCCTCGGCCGCGCGGGTCAGGCGGTTGCCCTTGCCGGGTTCGGAGCCGATGGACAGCAGGCCCACCGACGGCTCGGGCACCCGGAGCACGATCTGGGCGTACGCCGCGCCCAGCAGGGCGAACTGGGCGATCATCTCCGGGGTCGGGTCGGACGTGGCACCCGCGTCGACCAGGACGGTGAACCCTCCCCCGGCCGTGCCGCCGGACCCGCCATCGCCGGTCGGGGTCGTAGGGGCTTCGGTGGGGAGGGTGACCGCGAGGGTGGGGCGGAGGATGGCGGGGGCCTTGCCGAGGACGCGGATCGCGCAGGCGACGACCGCGCCCGTCGAGCCGGCCGACACGAACGCGTCGCCGACCCCCTGGCGTACCAGCCGGCAGCCGACGACCAGGCTGGAGTCCGCCCAGGACGCGGCCCCCGCACCGCGTTCGGTCATGGGGACGGCGGTCCCGGCGTGCACCACCTCGATCTCCCCGGCGGCGTCGTGGCGCGCGAGCTCCCGGTGTATCTCGTCCGCCCGCCCCACGAGGATCACGCGCGTGCCGTGCTCACGGAAGGCGGTGACGGCGCCCGCGACGGTCTCGGCCGGCCCGTGGTCGCCCCCCATCGCGTCGACGACGACCACCGTCACGGCGTCCCCAGCGGTACGCGGCGTTCGGCGCGGCCGGCGGCGGAGGCGTCCTTGAGGTGGCGGGCGAAGATGGCGAGCCTGCGGCGTCGCGGCACCGTGGCCCTGGCCGCCAGCACGTCGTGACCCGCCGCCTCGATCTCGTCCAGGATCCCGCCGTACAGCTCGTAGGCGGCGCGGACGCACGGCCGGGACGAGGGGACCAGCATGTCGATGCCCGCGAGCGCCCGCCGGTAGTGGTCCCGCGCCCGTCCGGCCTCGAAGGCCAGGAGCTCGCGGACGGCGGGGACGGCCCGGGGCAGCCGCAGGTCGGCCACGTCCACGCCGAACTTGTCCAGGTCGTCCGCCGGGAGGTACACCCGGCCGCGTTCCAGGTCCTCGCCGACGTCCCTCAGGAAGTTGGTGAGCTGGAAGGCCAGCCCGAGTTGCCGCGCGGGTTCGCGGGCCTCGTCGGCCGATCCGGGCATCGGTTCGAGCACCGGGAGCATCATCGTGCCGATGACGGCGGCCGATCCGTCCATGTAGCCGAGCAGGTCGTCGTACGAGGGGTAGCGGGTGACGGTCAGGTCGGCGCGCATGGACCGCAGGAAGGCGTCGATGTCGGCGGGGTCGATGCGGAACGACCGCACGGTGTGCGCGAACGCGGGCAGGATCGGGTCGTCGACCGGCTCGCCGGCCAGCGCCGGGGCCACCCTGCCGGCCAGCTCGTCGAGCGCGGCCTCGCGGTCGCCGGTCATGTGGAAGGAGTCCACGATCTCGTCGGCGTACCGGGCGAAGCCGTACAGGGCGTGCACGTGCGGCCGTTTCCAGGCGGGCAGGAGACGGGTGGCGAGGTAGTAGGAGCGGCCATGGCGGGCATTGAGCCTGCGGCACTGTTCGTAGCTGGCGGTCAACGTCATCGGGGGTTCCCCAGGATCCTTTCGGCGGCCAGGCGGCCGGAGATGAGTACGGGGGGTACTCCGACGCCGGGGGCGGTGTGCATGCCGGCGAAGTGGAGGCCCGGGACGCGGCGGGCGCGGGCGGCCGGGCGGAACCATGCCGTCTGGGTGAGGCGGTGGTCCAGGGCGAAGGGGGTGCCGGCCGTGTGGCCGAGGCGTTCCCAGGCGGGCGGGTCCACCGTGAACCGGGGCGACCCGGCCAGGCCGTCGTAGCCGAGGTCGGCGAGCCGGTGGAGCAGGCGTTCCTCCAGGCGGGACGTCAGCCGGTCCCGGCGGGTGCCGTTCGTCAGGTTCGGGGTGGGTTCGAGGACGGTGAGGGTGGTGTGGCCGGTGGGGGCGGCGTCGGCGTCGGACTCGGGGTAGGTGACCAGGAGGCTCGGGTCGGGCTGGGGGCGGCCGGCCGCGAGGGCCGTGAACGTGGAATCCCATTCCTTGCCGAAATGCAGGGTGTGGTGCGCCTGGCCGGTCAGGGGTCTGTCGAGTCCGAAGTGCATGACCAGGCACGACGGCGAGAAGCGGGGGCGTCGCAGCCGCCAGTCCCCCGCGCCCGGGGGCAGCAGGCCGGCGTGCGCCCGGTGCAGGTCGCACGCGACGACGACCTCGCGGGTGGCGATCCGCTCGCCGGTGTCCAGCCGTACGGCGGCCACCCCGGAGGCGTCGGTCTCGATCTTGGTGGCGCGCACGCCATAGCGGATCACGGCGCCGGCCTTCTCGGCGACGGCCGCCATCGCGCGGGGGATGGCATGCATGCCCCCTTCTAGGGGGAAGTAGACCCCGCCGACGGTGTCCATGTGCGCCACCACCGCGTAGATGCCGAGGGCCCGTTTCGGCGACAGGCCGACGTACAGGGCCTGGAAGGTGTGGGCCTTCACGAGCCGATCGTCGGTGAGGTGCCGCCTGACCAGGCCGTCCAGGCTGCGGAAACCGCCGAGTGCCGCGATCCGCGCGAGCGCGTACGGATGGACCAGGCTCCGGAGCCGGGTCATGTCGCGGTCGATGAACGCGGGCCACTCCACGTCGAACATCTCGCCGAGGACGCGGCGGAACCGGACGTACCGCGCGGCCTCTGCGGCCCCGCACAGGGCGCGCACCTGCTCGGCCATCGCCTCCTCGCCGGGGACGACGTCCAGGTGGGAGCCGTCGTGGTAGGTGAGCCGGTAGGAGGGGTCCAGCCGCCGCAGCGGCAGCCAGCGGTCCATCTCCTCCCCGGCGGCCGCGAAGGTCTCGGCGAGCACGCCGGGCATGGTCAGGACCGAGGGGCCGGTGTCGAAGCGGTAGGGGCCGAGGTTCGCGGTGCCGCAGCATCCGCCGGGCACGTCCCGGGCCTCCACGACGATCACGTCGCGTCCCGCGCCGGCCAGCCGCATCGCGGCGGAGAGCCCGCCGAGACCGGCCCCGACGACCACGACCGGGCGCCCGCCCATCAGGTGCGCCGCCCTTCGGCACCGGTCGCCGCACGTGTCGTCGTCACCATGGGCGCAGCTCCTTTGATCGCTGTAATCCCTTTCGACCGGGGTGAGCGTTCCGGATGCACACGGAACGCCCCGATCGCCGGACGAGCGTCCCGGGATGCGGGCGGAGGGGCGCTGATTGTGGAAGGGCGGTGCCGATGCAGGTGGGGGTGTCTGGTTTGGGAGCGCCTGGTGCATCCGTGTGGGGGTGGGGACTCGAAGGGGGGAGTACCGGATTTAGCGCCTGTCGGGGGAGGTATGACGACAAAGCCTGCTATGTGGCCTGGGCTGCGGGTCGCCTTGGACGGCCGGTGGGCGCGAGGCGTAGTGCCAGGTCACAGGGGTGGCGCGTTGACCCATTCTTGGATTCCCGACACTGAAATGATCTTGAAGGTCCGGGTACCCGTCGCCTTGGATGGGATGCGGGGGCTCATGGAGGACACGATCGGCACCCGCCTCGCCTCGGGCGAGAGCGGATCGCTCGGCGACTGCTACCGCCTGTACGCCCCGATGGTCCGCTCCTACCTGCGCCGCCTCGTCCCCGCACAGGACGTCGAGGACGTGCTGCAGGTCGTGTTCACCGAGGTGTGGCGCTCGCGGCACCGCTTCGACCCGGCCAGGAGCCTGCCCGCCTGGCTGGTCGGGATCGCCCACAAACGCGCCGTCGACCACCTGCGGGCCCGCACCCCGTACACCGTCCCGCTGGACGCGGTCGCCGACCCGGCGGGCTCGGACGGCCGCGCCGCCGGGGACGACCTCGCCGACCGTGACCAGCTCCGCCGGGCCCTGGCCGAGCTGCCCGCGCCGCAGCGGCAGGCCATCGAGCTGGCCTACTACGGCGACCTGACCCAGCGCGAGATCGCCGAGCGCCTCCAGGTGCCGCTCGGCACGATCAAGGCCCGCACGACCCGCGGCCTGCACCGCCTGTCCACGATCCTCACCCTGGCGTCCCGATGAACGGCCCGTACGACCCGCCGCCCGCACCGCCCCCTGGCGACCCTCACCCTGGCGGAGTGGTGGACGGCTCGCGGCCTGGCGGTCCTCACTCTGGCGGAGTGGTGAGCGGGCAGGTGCGGCCTCGGGTGGCGGTGTCGAGTTGTCTGCTCGGGGCGGCGGTGCGGTTCAACGGTGGGCACAGCCGGGACCGATTCGTCTCCGGGGCCCTGTCCGCTTACGTGGACTGGGTACCGATGTGCCCGGAGATGGACATCGGCCTCGGCACCCCCCGCGAGACGCTCCGCCTCGAACGCTCCCCCGAAGGGCCGCGCCTGATGACCCGGCGGACCCGCGCGGACCTCACCGGGCCGATGACGGCGCTCGCGGCCGGCCGCGCGGCCCGTCTGGACGCGGACGGCTACGTGTTCAAGTCCAAGAGCCCGAGCTGCGGGATCCACGGCATCCCCCTGTACACGGGCGAGCAGGGTGAGCAGGGCGAGCAGGTCGTCGACCGGCGCAACCGCGGCCTGTTCGCCGACGCGATCATGACGGCCCACCCGCTGCTCCCGGTGGAGGACGAGGGCCGGCTGCACGACGACGTGCTCCGCGAGGCCTTCGTCGAGCGGATCTTCGCGCACGCCCGCCTGCGCGCGCTCTTCGAGAGCGACTGGCGGCCCCGTGACCTGGTCGCCTTCCATGCCCGGCACAAGATGCAGATCCTCGCCCACGACCCGGCGGGCTACCGCACGATGGGCAGGCTAGTCGCGGAGGCGGGCACCTGTACGCGCGAACGGCTGGCCACCGGCTACGGGGAGGCGTTCCGCACGGCCCTCACCGTACGGGCGACGGCGGGCCGGCACGTCAACGTGCTCCAGCACTGCCTCGGCATGGTGAGCGACCACCTGGACCCGGTCCGCCGGGCCGACCTGGTCGAGGTGATCCGGTCCTACCAGTCGCGGCTCGTGGCGCTCAGCGTGCCGCTGGCCCTGCTGCGCCACCACGTCCTCGGGTCGGGGATGGCCTATCTCGCCGAGCAGACGTACTTCACGCCCTACCCGGACGAACTACGCCTCCGCAACCACGTCCCATCATGACCTCGGACGAACCACGTCCCATCGTGACCTCGGACGAACCACGTCCCTTCATGGCCTCGGACGAAACCGCGCCACGCGACCACGCCCGCGTGACCCGGAGGAGCGGGATCAGCCCTTCCCCCGCCCCGAGACCAGGTCGCGGATGCGGTCGACCAGGCCGGTGCCGGGGGCGAGGAGCTTGCTGGCCAGGGGGTTGTCGGGCGCGGAGGGGTGCGGCCGGGTGGGGGCGATCTTCTTGATGGACTGGATCTTCAGGCCGAGGCTGTGCAGCTCCTCGACGTCGGCGTACTGGACGAGCTTGGGGAACAGCCGGCTCTCCACGTCCCGCGCGTGTTCGCGGCCGGCGGCGATGACCCGGTCGAGCAGGTGGTCGAAGGCCGGGTCGGCGGTGTCGGTGCGCTCCAGTTCCTTCATGAGGCGCTCGGCCTCCGCGTGCCCGGCGACCTCCTCGTCGGCCAGCTTGTCCCCGTCGGGGACGAACTTGCGCGCGGCGGGATGGAGGTAGGCCTCCTCGGCGACGGAGTGCCGGACCAGCTCGATGATCATGCGCTCGGTCAGGTCCCTGCGGCGTTCCCGCTGTCCGGTGCCACGCAGAGCCTCCAGCTCGGCGAACATCTTCTCCACCTCGCGATGATCGGTGGTGAGAACGGTGATGACGTCGCCGTCGTGCTCCATCATGGAACTTCTTCCCCCTCGTCCGACGCGCGCTCTGAGTTCGCTTCGGTTACCCGCTGGGATCACCGGGAAACCTGCCGGCGCCCGCGCGCCCGCACGAAGGTCCGTACACCTGGCGGTCAGTAGTACACGTAGCACTCCACCTCGGCGCGGCGCCGGGTCAGGCCGGCCTTGACCGCGGCGACGACGCACCGGCGTTCCCGCCTGCCGAGCCGCAGCCGGCCGCACACGGTCACCCCGGAGTAGGTGCGGCAGTCCAGGTAGGGATTCCGCGCGCCGACGCGGTAGTTCCACCTCACCGCCTGGCGGCACTGCTTGCGCAGCTTGGGGGTGTTCGCGTACCGGCACTGACGAACCATGATCCGGTACTGCCCTCTGCCCACGGTCGTCCTCGCGACGGCCCCGGCCGGGCTCGCCCCAGCCGCGCTCGCCCCGGCCGGGCTAGCCCCGGCCGTGCTCCCCCCGGCCACGAACTCCCCCGCCATGACCATGACCAGCATGACCACTGCGAACATGCGCTTCATCATGCTCTCCCCCTGGGGGCGTGCTCAGCTCTGCTCGCCCAGCAGGTCGGCGAGGATGGCGGCGTGGCTGTGCTCGATGACCTTGGTGGCGGTGAGCAGCGTCACCGGCCCGGTCCTGAGCATCTCGCGCAGGCCGTCGAGCGCCGACCGGTGGGTGGCGTCGCCCAGTTCCGCGAGGTAGCGGCGGCCGAACTCCTCCCACCTTTCGGGATCGTGCCCGTACCAGGTGCGCAGCTCGTTGGACGGCGCGACGTCCTTGAGCCATTCGTCGACGTGCGCGGCCTCCTCGGTCAGGCCTCGCGGCCACAGGCGGTCGACGAGGACGCGTTTGCCCTCTTCGGCGGCGGGGTCGTCGTACACGCGGCGCAGCAGTACAGGCATCCCCTCTCCCCCGTCCCGTTCGCGGAGACTCCTTCTACCTGGGAATATGCCCAGATCAGCGGGCCCTCACCCTGGGCGCCCCGAGGAGGTGCGCCCGCGCGCCCGCCGGGGTGAGGAGCCCGCGCCGCCGGTCTGGGACCCCCGGAGCACGACCGTGGGCGCCCGGCCCAGCGTGAGGAGCATGCGGACGTCGTCGAAGCGCTCGTCGCCGACCTCGATCACGTTGGGCAGCCGGCCCCACTCGCGGAAGCCGAGCTCCTCGTAGAGCTCGATCGCCCCGTGGTTGTTGCCCCGGACGCCGAGCGTCAGCGTCTCGATGCCGGCGGCCCGCGCGTTCTCCACCAGGGCGCCGACGACCAGGCGGCCCAGCCCGAGCCCGCGCGCCGACGGGTGCGCCATGATCTTCCCGACCCTGGCGGAGTGCTGGAAGATCGGTTCCGGCTCCCGTTTCCACAGCCCCATGGCCCGCACCACGCCGTCCACCCGGGCCAGCGCCAGCGCGGCGTGCCCGTGGCGGACGGCGGTCAGGACGCCGTCCAGGAACTTGTCGGTCTCCGGTCCGCCGGGGGGTCTCAGGTAGCCGACCGCGCCGCCGGCCGCCACGACGGCGTGCAGGACCTGGTGGACCTGGTCACGCAGGACGTCGTCGGCTTCGCTGGGCCACACCAGATCGATCCGGGAAGACATGGCTGAGAATTATCCACGCTCGCGAGCGGGCGGCTGCGGGCGGCCCGGCCCGTACGACAGTGTGAGCCAGGTCACATCGCCCGCGTGTCACGCCGCGGGGCCCGGCTTCCGTCCTTGTGGTCATCGACCCCCGCGAGAGGGGCCACAGAGGAGGATGACATGAACACCATCCCTGCTCGGCACCGCATCGTGGTGATCGGCGCGGGCTACGCCGGCGTGATGGCCGCGATCCGCACGGCGCGGCGCACCCGTCGCCACGGCGGCCGGATCACCCTGGTCAACCCGTCGCCGGCGTTCACCGAGCGGCTCAGGATGCACGAACTGGCCGCCGGCCGCCGGCTCGCCGATCTCCGCGTCCCCGACATGGTCGCCGGCACCGGCATCGAGTTCGTCCAAGCCTGGGTCACCGCCATCGACCCCGCCCTGCGGCGGGTCACCGTGCGGACCGGCGAGGGCGAGCACGCCCTGGATTACGACACGCTCGTCTACGCGATCGGGAGCGCGACCGGCCCCGGCGAGGTGCCGGGCGTCGCCGACCACGCCCACACGCTGGACGGGCCCGAGGCCGCCGCCCGGCTCGCGGCCCGGCTGACCGGCCTGTCGGTACGGGGCGGCACCGTGACGGTGTGCGGCAACGGCCTGACCGGCATCGAGGCGGCGACCGAGATCGCCGAGGCCTTCCCTGAGCTGCGGGTCGTGCTGATCGGCCGCGAGCCCGCGGGCCGGATGATGGGCGAGCGCGCACGCGCTCACCTCGCGCGGGCCTTGGAGCGGCTCGGCATCGAGACCCGCGACGGCGCCGAGGTCATCAAGGTGCTGCCGGACGCCGTGGAGCTGGCGGGCGGCGAGACCCTGCACTCCGACGCGTGCCTGTGGACCACCGGTTTCACGGCCTCGCCGCTGGCGGCGGACTCGGGGATCACCGTCGACGACCGGAACCGCGTCGTCGTCGACGCCGCCCTGCGGTCGGTGTCCCACCCGTCGATCTACGCCATCGGGGACGGCGCGGCGATCCCGCAGCCGTTCGGCGTCCTGCACGGCACCTGCCAGAGCGGCATCCCGAGTGGCGCCCACGCCGCCGACTCCATCGGGCGGGCGCTGCGCGGCAGGGAGCCTCGGCCGTTTCGGTTCGGGTATTTTCACCAGCCGGTCAGCCTGGGCCGCAAGGACGCGGTGATCCAGTTCACCCACGCCGACGACACCCCGCGCCGGGCGCTGCTGACCGGCAGGAGCGCGGTCGTGTACAAGGAGTTCGTCTCCGCCAGCCCGCCCGTCACCTACCGGATCAGCCGCCGCCTCGCCGTCCCCCTGGCCTTCCTGAGTCCCGGTTCGCGCCCGGCCCCCCGTCCCGGGTCCTGATCAGGGAAGGGCGGGCGGGGCGGCGAGTGCCGTGTCGAGGCGGTCGCCGTGGGAGGCGAGCAGCAGGCGGGCCTCGTCCGGGCCGAGATCACGCTCGATCATGACGACGGCGGTCTTCACCTCGTGCCCCGAGGTCTCCAGGGCGAGGCGGGCGGCGGTGCCGTCGGCGCCGGTGATCTCGCCCACGATGCGGGCGGCCCGTTCGGCGAGCTTGGCGTTGCTCGTGGACACCTCGACCATGTAGTTGCCGAACGTCCGGCCGCACTTGATCATCGCGATCGTCGAGATCATGTTCAGCACCAGCTTCTGCGCCGTGCCGGCCTTCAGCCGGGTCGAACCGGCCACCACCTCGGGGCCGACGATCACCTCGATGGGATGGTCGGCGGCCTCGGAGAGCGGCGTGCCGGTGTTGCACGACAGGCCCGCCGTGAGCGCGCCGAGCCGGCGGGCCTGCGCCACCGCGCCCACCACGTACGCCGCCCGGCCGCTCGCGGAGATCCCGACGACGGAGTCCCTGGGCCCGACCCGCTGGTCCCGCATGGCGGCGGCGCCCGCCTCGGCGTCGTCCTCGGCGCCCTCGACCGAGCGGGTCAGCGCACGCGCGCCGCCGGCGATGATGCCGCGCACCAGGTCAGGGTCGGTGCCGAACGTCGGCGGGCACTCCGAGGCGTCCAGTACCGCGAGCCGTCCCGAGGTGCCCGCGCCCACGTAGAGCAGGCGCCCGCCCATCCCCATCCGGGCGGAGATCTCGTCGATGGCCGCCGAGATCCTCGGGACCGCCGCCGCCACCGCCGCAGGCACGGTGGCGTCGGCGGCGTTCATCAGCAGCGCGATCTCCTCCGTCGGCAGCCGGTCGATCCTGCGGTACCTCGGGTCGCTCTGCTCGGTGGTGGCCAGGGCCGGTGGTCGGGTCATTACTCCTCGTATTCCGGGGGGTTCGATCTGACGTTTACCGCGCGGGCGTCACACCAGGGGGCGGCGGTAGAGCCAGAAGACCCGCTCCACGCGCGCGCCGACGGCCTTGGCGTAGAAGCCCACCGGGCCCACCCAGCTGATCTGCGTGCTGCGCTGGCCCGCCGCCGCCTGCTCTTCCAGGCACCGCCTGAGCAGGACCTTGCCGACCCCGAGGCCCCGGGCGGCCGAGGCGGTGCCCATCGGGCCGAACCACCTCGGCCTGGCACCCCAGGCGGCGAACCCGAGGATCTCCTGCCCCCGGGTCGCGTAGTGGCAGCCCGTCGCCTGCGCGACCTCCCAGGCCCACGCCTCGTTCCAGTGCTCACGGACGAACCCGATCACCGCGGCCCGC
Organism: Sphaerisporangium corydalis; assembly: GCF_025506355.1. Lineage (GTDB taxonomy): Bacteria > Actinomycetota > Actinomycetes > Streptosporangiales > Streptosporangiaceae > Sphaerisporangium > Sphaerisporangium corydalis. Next base: position 182,391 of record NZ_JANZYP010000006.1, on the reverse strand, counting down.
TCGTCGGGGGGCGCGGAGTGGAAGACGACGCCCGCCGAGGCCAGGCGGGCGAGATCCTCAGGGCACGCCGACTCGTCGTCGACGTCGGACCCGGTGGTGGAGGCGGCGGAGGCCGGGGCGTCCGGGCCGGTGGGGTCGCTTCCCGGCGCCGGTTCGGCGGCCGGGCCGGTTCCCGAGATGGTGACGTCGGCGCCCATGTCGGCGCCCCGGCTGGTGCCGTTGGCCACGTCGAACCCGGTGCCGACCGTGGGCGCGGCGCCGACGCCGCACGGGAGGTCGTCGCCGATGGCGTCCTGGCCGCCGGGAAGGTACTTCGACAGGTCGGCGGTCATGTTCCAGGCGCTCCGGTACTTCTCGTAGCCGAGGCTCTCGGCCAGGCACACCGCCGGGGTGTAGCGCACGTCGATGCCGGGCCAGGCGTAGCAGGGCGGATTGCCCGCCAGGCGCGCCTCGCGCGCGCCCTGGTCCCGCAGCCATCCCTCGGCCGCCCTGACCAGGGCGGCGCCGATCCCCCGGCCCTGGGCCGAGGGGTGGACGGCGAGCAGGTCGATGTGGCCGACGCCTTCGGTGGCCGAGGAGGACGCGAACACGACCCCGTCGAGGGCCTCGGTCACCAGCGCGGTCCACCGGCGTCCCTCGGGCGGGGTCCACAGGCGCGCCACGATCTGCGGCGCCTCGCCGGCGTCCAGCGTGAGCGCGTGCCGGGCGATCTCGCAGACGGCGGCCGCGTCGTCGGCGACGGCGTGCCGCAGGGCGCCGGAGACGGTCATGCCACGGCCTCCACGGGGATCACGCTGCGGCGCTGGGCGTGGAAGCAGGCGCGCTCGTGCGAGGCGTCCGCGCCGCGTCTGAGCGCGGGCCGCTCGGCCTCGCAGCGTTCGGTACGGAAGGGGCAGCGGCGGGCGAACAGGCATCCCGCGTCCGGGTGGCGCTCGTCCAGCGCCTCGGTCGGCACGACCCGCTCGGGCCCGGGCTGCTCCAGCCCGTGCAGGACGGGGATCGCCGACAGCAGCGACTGGGTGTAGGGGTGCTCGGGGGCGGAGATGACCTGCTCGGTGCCGCCGCGCTCGACGACCTGGCCCCGGTAGAGCACGTACAGCTCGCCGTCCTCCCCGACGTACCGGGCGGTGGCGATGTCGTGGGTGATGAACACCAGGCTGACCCCGAGCCGCTCGCGCAGGTCCTTGAGCAGGGCGAGGACGCTCAGCCGCATCGACACGTCGATCATCGAGACCGACTCGTCGGCGACGAGCATCTCGGGGTCCACGGTCAGCGCGCGGGCGATGACCACCCGCTGGCGCATGCCCCCCGAGAGCTGGTGGGGGTAGCGGCCGAGCACGTACCCGGGGTCGATGCCCACCAGGGACAGCAGTTCCTCGGCGCGGTCGTCCACCCACGCGTCCGAGCGGCGCGTCTGGCGCGCGCGCAGCGTGAGCGGCGCCCGCAGGGTCTGGTGGATCGTCCGCGTCGGGTTCAGCGCCGAGTACGGGTCCTGGTGGATGAGCTGGATCCTGCGGAAGTACGGCTGGCGCCGCCTCGGGCGCAGCGCGGACATCGGGACGCCGTTGATGACGATCTCGCCGGAGTCGTAGGTCTCCAGGCCCGCGATGATGCGCCCGAGCGTCGTCTTGCCGCACCCGGACTCGCCGATGAACGAGACGGCCCCGCCCTTGCGCACGGTGAAGTCCACCCCGCGCAGCGCCTGGACCGTGCGGCCGCCGAGGACGTCGCCGCGCTGCTTGTAGGTCTTGGTCACTCCCGTGCCGGTGATCACGCGCGCTCCTCCTCCCTGCCGACCCGCTCCTGCTCCCTGACGACCCGCTCCTCCCTGACGACCCGCTCCTGCCTGGCGCCGGCGACCGCGTGGCACGCGACCGTGCGCCGGTCGACCAGCACCGGGGGCGGCTCCACCGTCTCGCACACGTCCATGCGAAGCGGGCAGCGCTCCCGGAAGACGCATCCCCCCGCGGGCAGGGTGCCAAGCGTCGGAGGGCGTCCCGGTAGCGCGCGGGCCTCGGCGGTGTCGCCGGACAGCCGGGGGATCGCCCGGATCAGGCCCTGGGTGTACGGGTGGCTGGGCGCGCCGATCACGTCCATGGTGGGCCCGTGCTCGACCACCCGCCCGCCGTACATGACCGCGAGCCGGTCGGTGACCTCGGCCGCCACGCCGATGTCGTGGGTGACCATGAGCGTGGTGAGGCCGCGCTCCTTGTGCACCTCGCGGACGATGCGCAGGATCGTGGCCTGAGTGATCATGTCGAGCGCCGTCGTGGGCTCGTCGAGGATGACGAGCTGGGCGTTGAGCACCAGCGCCAGCATGATGCCGACGCGCTGGCGCATGCCGCCCGACAACTGGTGCTGGTGGGAGTCGAGCACCCGGGCGCCGTCCAGGCCCATCCGCTCCAGCAGGCTCCTGGCGTCCCGTACGAGCGCGCGCGGGTCGTCGGCGCCGTGGGAGCGTCCGAGGTCGAGAAGCTGTTTGCCGACCGTCTTGAGCGGGTTGAGGGAGTTCTGCGCGGCCTGGAAGACGTACCCGAGGTGCCGGCCGCGCGCCTGACGCAGGTCGTCCCCGCCGAGCTCCAGGACGTTCCCGAGCCCGTCGATCTCCACGCTGCCGGCCGAGATGCGCCCGGGCGGCTGGACGGCGTTCAGCAAGGACAGCGCCAGCGTGGACTTGCCGGAACCGGACTCCCCCACGATGCCGGTGATGGTCCCCGGCTCGATGGTGAGGCTGACACCGCCGAGGGCGGGCAGCTCGCCGAGCGGGGTGCGGTAGACGACGACGAGGTCACGGACGCGGACGCCGGGCGCCGTCATGTCACCGGGCCCGCCGGCCAGGCCGGGGGGCGACGGGGCGCCGGGGTGTCCCCCGGTCTCCGGAGAGGTGGTGGTCATCGGGTCACTCCTCACGCAGCCGTGGGTTGAAGATCTCGTCCATCGCGTCGACGATGAGCACGATGCCCAGCGTGAGCAGGAGGATCGCGAGCAGCGGCGCCAGCAGGTACGGCAGTGCGGCCGTGCTGGTCAGGGCCCCGCCGCCGAAGACGGCGAGGTTGAGCATCACACCCCAGTTGTTGGAGTCGAACGGCAGGACGCCGAGGAAGAACAGCCCCACCTGGGCGTAGATCGCCCCGGTGACGGCGATGAGCACGTTCATGGCGATGTACGGGGCCATGCTGGGCAGCAGCTCGCGCGCGATGATGTGCCGGGTGGACAGGCCGAGGCCCTTGGCGGCCTCGATGAACCCGCGCTCGCGCAGCGACAGGGTCTGCGACCGGACGGCCCGCGCCACCCCGCCCCAGCCGAGCAGCCCGAGGACCAGGCCCATCTCCAGCGGGCTGTTGAACTTCCACACCGTGGACAGCACCAGCAGCAGCGGCAGGCCGGGGATGGTGAGCTGCAGGTCGGTGAGCCGCATGAGCGCGGTGTCCCAGCGCCCGCGGTGGAACCCGGCGAGCAGCCCGAGCGCCGTGCCCAGCGCCACCGTGATGACGGCGGTGGCCAGGCCGGTGAGGATGACGTACCGGGCGCCGGTGACGACCAGCGCGAGCACGTCGGTGCCCTCGAAGTCGGTGCCGAACGGGTGGGCCAGGCTCGGCGCGGCGTACAGGGCGTTGTCGTCGCGCGGCAGGTGGGCGGGGTAGAGCATCGGCCCGACCGCCGCCATCAGCAGGAACAGGCAGACGATGGCGACCCCGGCCATGCGGCTGGGCTTGCGGCGCATCACGCGGGCCACGCCGCGCCAGAAGTTGCGCCGCAGGGTCGCGCGCATGTTCGGCGGCCCGGCGAGCGGCGTCGTGAGCGTCATGCCACGCCTCCGGTCCGCACTCGGGGGTCGATCACCGCGTACAGCAGGTCGGCCGCGATGTTGACCACGATGATCGCCATCGTGGTCACCAGGAAGGTGCCGCCCATCAGGGCGTAGTCGCGGGCGCCGATGCTGTTGACCAGCAGCAGCCCGAGCCCGGGATAGTTGAAGATCCGTTCGATGAAGATCGCGCCGCCGAACAGCATGCCGAGCGACAGCGCCAGGATCGTGAAGAGCGGCAGGATCGCGTTGCGGGCGATGTACCGGAACAGCACGCCCCGCGACAGCCCGCGCAGCTCGGCGGCCAGGATGAAGTCGTCGCCGAGCACGGTCGCCACGCTGGACTTCATCGCCAGCACCCAGCCTCCGTAGCTGGCCAGCGCGTACGTCAGCACGGGCAGGGTGGCGTGCTGGATCAGCGAGGCGAGGTAGCCGGCGTTGAAGCCCGGCACGAATTCGACGTCCACCGGGCCCCCCGCCGGGAAGATCGGCCACAGCGTCGTGAAGATCGCCAGGACGAGGAGCCCGATGACGTACTGCGGCACGCCGTGCAGCAGCGAGCCGGAGATCGACAGCAGGTCGCCGAGCTTGCCGGACCGCTTGACCCCCGCGTACACCCCGAGGGTCACGCCCAGCACGAAGCTCAGCAGCGTGCCCCCGAGCACCGGCAGGATGGTCCACTTGGCGGCCGAGCCGATCAGGGTGACCACTTCGGTGCCCGGCGTGCTGAGCGACTGCCCGAGGTCGAGGTGGAGCAGCGCCTTCATGTACCCGGTGTACTGCTCCCACAGGCTGCCGGTGGGCAGGAACCCGTAGAGCGCGGCCGTGGCGCGTTCCGCCTGGTCGGGGGACATGCCGCGCTCGATCAGCGTCTCGTACTGCCCGAGGACCGGGTTGCCGGGGATGTTGCGGATGATCACGAAGCTGATCGTGGTGACCACCCAGATCATGACGAGCCCGCGCACCAGATGGCCGGCGAGCCGCCGTGTCACTGCGTTCACCCGGGGACGGCCCCGGACCGTGGAGGGCTTCATACGCCACTTTTCTTGATCATCCCAAGCTGCATCCACACTCCCGCGGGCAGCCGCAGCGCCTCGCTTCCCGCCGCCGGCCAGCCGGTGTAGCGGGTGGTGTTGACGAACTGGGTGTTCACGTAGTCGTAGATCTGGATCACAGGAAGCTGCTCGTTCGTCAGCTTGGCGAGCGTGCCGACGATCCTCTTCTGTTCCTCGGGGGTGGCCAGGTTGAGCCGGTTGGTGAGCTCGCCCGGGTTCACCCCGCCGACGGTCTCGGGACCGCCCATCCAGTTGCCGTCCTTGCCGGGCGCGGCGTGGTTCAGCCGCCCCGCCAGCAGGGACCAGCCGTTGGCCGGCCCGTACACGCGCTGGAAGATGTTGTACGGCGAGGGCCCGAGGGCCATCAGCCAGAACCCGATGTCGAACTTCCCGCCCGCGAGCTCGTCGAGGTAGAGGATGTAGTCCGCCGAGGTGACCACGCTGGAGTCGATGCCGTGGTCGTTGAGCTGGCTGGTCACCGACTTGGCGGCGGCGACCCAGTCGGAGAACGACGCGGGCACGTGGATCTGCACCTTCCAGGGGCTCCCGTCCGGCATCGCCCACTGGCCGCCCTTCTTGACCATGCCGGCCGCCCTGAGCTCCTGGTCGGCCTTGGCGGGGTCGACCTTGTACTGGTCGAGGGCGCCGAGCCCGGCGCCGAGCCAGGCCTGGGCCGAGCTGCCGTGGATGCCGGTGGTGGTGACCGACGGCGTCCCCGCCTCCGGGGAGGCGATCTTCGTGACCTGGGCGCGGTCGATCAGGTACGCCAGCGCCCGCCGGACGTGCACGTTGTCGTACGGCTTGCGCGCCTGGTTGAACGCCATGGACGCCGCCACCGGGGAGTAGCCCTTGCGGATGGCGTTGCCCGGGGTCTGCTTGATCTTCTTCATGACGGCGGCGGGCACGGCGGTGAAGGGCGCGCTGTCCAGCTTGCCGGAGACCAGGTAGTTCCAGATCTGCTCGTTACCGGTGTAGTTGAGGACCTTCACCTTGCCGGGCACGATCCTGGCGGCGTCGTAGAAGTAGGCGTTCTTGCGCAGCAGCGCGGCGCCGGGGTTGACCCGCTCCAGCACGAAGGGGCCCGCAGAGACGTCCTCGGGCGGCGAGAAGGTGATGACCTTCTGCGACAGGCCGGTGATCTCGGTCTTGGCCTTCTCGGCGGCGGGGCCGGTGCCCCTGGCCGCCGTCAGCGTGGCCCAGAAGCCGGCGGGCAGCAGCGGGCCGAAGACGTGGTCGGGCACCACGACGGTGGACAGGACGTTCCTGAGGAACGCGTTGCTGCGGTTCTTCCCCTGCACGATCTTGACGGTCTTGGCGTCCACGACCTTGATGTCGGCCGCCGCGCCCGCCGCCCCCGCGTTCACCGTGTACGCGCTGCCGCCCTGGGTGTAGGCCAGGCCGATGGAGGTGCGGATGTCCGCGCTGGTCACCGGCCTGCCGTCCGACCAGCGGGCGTTCGGCTGGAGGTGGACGACCACCTCGCCCTGGTCGGGCGTGGCGGTCCAGGAGCGCGCGAGGCCCGGGTAGAACAGGTTCGGATCCATCAGGTCGTTCTTCGGCCAGGCCAGCGCCATCGCGTCATAGCCCGCGAACGTGCTGCCCTGCGGATTGAACGGGTTGATCGGCGCGGTCGCGTCGATCTGCTTGGAACCGTCGATCGTGGTGTAGACGCCACCCGGCCCGGCCGAGGCGGCCGTCTCCGAAGTGCCGCAGGCGGCGGTGGCGGTGGCGACCGCCGCCAGGGCCGCGGTCGCTGCGAGTCGCTTCATGAAGTGCTCCAGGGTCCCGATTGCCAGGACCATACGGTCGCCAGGGCAGGGTGGTCAATTTTTTTCCTCTTCACACCCTAGCATGAAGCTATTCTTTACTTAGCCCTCCTACCTGCGAAGATACCGTCCAGAAGTCCAGCCCAGACTACCCCTGACGCGCCTTCCGGCCCCGAATGGCACCGCACCCGGCGCGGGCGGACGGGCCCGGGAAACGGCTACGGACACGCGGAAGGGCCCCGGCGCCGGCCGGGGCCCTTCGTCGGGTGGAACGGCGTCAGCCGCCGAGGAGCTCGCGCACGCGGTCCGCGCCGACCGCGAGCAGCAGCGTCGGCAGGCGGGGGCCGGTGTCCCGCCCGACCAGCAGCCGGTAAACCAGGGCGAAGAACTCGCGCTGGGCGACCTTCAGCTCGGGGGTGGGCTTGGCGTCGGGCGCCAGCCCGGCCTGGATCTTCGGCACCCCGTACACCAGCGACGTCAGCCCGTCGAGCGACCAGTGCTCGCCGAGCCCGGCCAGCAGCAGCCGCAGCGACTCGCGGTCCCCCTCGCCGAGCGAGCCGAGGATGTCGGTGGCGGGCTCGTCGCGCACGCGCGTGCGCTGCTCGGCGGGCACCTGGGTGGTGATCCACCGCTCCGCGCGGTCGAGCCGGGGCCGGACCTCGTCCAGGGACGTGATGGGGTGCTCGGGGTCGAGGTCGCGCAGGATGCGCAGCGTCTGCTCGTCGTGCCCGGTGGTGACGTCCACGATCGACGCCAGCGTGCGGTAGGGCAGCGGCCTCGGCGTGACCGGCAGCGGGCCTGAGGCGGTGCCGACCGCGCGGCCGTGCGCGGCCACGTCCGCGGGCAGCGCCGTGCCGTCGCCGATCTTGCGGTGCAGGGCGTCCCACTCGTCGTACAGCCGCTGGATCTCCTGGTCGAAGGCGATCTTGAAGGACTGGTTCGGCCTGCGGCGCGCGTACAGCCAGCGCAGCAGCGGGGCCTCCATGATCTCCAGGGCGTCCGCCGGGGTGGGCACCGCGCCCTTGGAGCTGCTCATCTTGGCCATGCCGCTGATGCCGACGAAGGCGTACATCGGGCCGATCGGCTGGTCGGCGCCGAAGACCTCCTTGACGATCTGCCCGCCGACGACGAACGACGAGCCGGGCGAGGAGTGGTCGACGCCCGAGGGCTCGAACACGACGCCCTCGAAGGCCCAGCGCATCGGCCAGTCGACCTTCCAGACCAGCTTGCCCCGGTCGTGCTCGGCCAGGCGCACGGTCTCGGAATGCCCGCAGGCGCAGGTGTACGACAGTTCGGTGGTGTCGTCGTCGTAGGCGGTGACCGTGGTCAGGTCGCGCTCGCACACCGAGCAGTAGGGCTTGTACGGGAAGTAGCCCGCGGCGGCCTTGCCATCGTCCTCACCGGCCGCGCCCGAGCCCTCGGCCGCGGCCTGCGCGGCGGCGGCGTCGGTCTCGTCCAGCTTCTGCTGCTGCTTGGCGGCCGGCTTGTCCTTGGTGCGGTAGCGGTCGAGGATCGCGTCGATGCGCTCGCGCTCGCGCATGGCGAACAGGATCTGCTCGCGGTAGACCCCCGAGGTGTACTGCGCGGTCTGGCTGATGCCGCGGAACTCGATGCCCAGCTCGGCCAGCGCCGCGATCATGGGCGCCTTGAAGTGCTCGGCCCAGTTGGGGTAGGCGCTGCCGGGCGGGGCGGGCACCGAGGTCAGCGGCTTGCCGATGTGCTCCGACCAGGACGAGTCCACCCCGGCGGGGACCTTGCGGAAGCGGTCGTAGTCGTCCCAGGAGATGATGTGGACGACCTCGTGGCCCCGGCGGCGGATCTCGTCGGCGACCAGGTGGGGGGTCATGACCTCGCGCAGGTTGCCCAGGTGGATGGGGCCCGAGGGGCTGAGGCCCGAGGCGCAGACGATCGGTTCGCCGGGGGCGCGACGCTCCGCCTCCGCGATGACCTCGTCCGCGAATCGTGAGACCCAGTCGGCCTCAGCGCTCATAGCCACGATCGGCACATCCTTCCTCTACAGCCTGACGCCCCCATTGTCCCGGACCGGCGCAGTGATCCGCGCACCGTCCCGGCCCGAGGGCGGTCTCCGGCCGGTTTCCCGGCCACGGCGACGGCCGACTTGAGGGATAGGGCTTATTTTGTCGGTCCGCGCTGAGAAGATCATGTCGTTCATCGGATGTCGAAAGGATCCACCATGGGTGGCGTGACGGCGGCCGACTACGCCTGGTTCCGCGAGGAGCCCGGCGAGAGCTTATGCCGCTCCGGCGGCTGCCTGACCTTCGTACGCGACATGTCCCCCGAAGAGGCGTTCCACCGCCTCGGCGTCACCCCCGAACCGGCGGGCCGGGGCGTCGTCCCCGATCCCACGGACGGCCCCGGCCACCTCATCTCCGCCTATCCCGCGATCGGCGGCACCGTCCTGCTGGAGGGCGGCGGTTACGCGGGAACGCTCGCCGAGGTGACACGGCGGCTCTCCGCCGGCACCGCCATGGCGGCGGTGTCCCTCGGCACCGCCTCCGGCCTGGAGTTCCTCTTCGCGGCCGACGGGCAGGCCGTGACCGGCTTCCGTCCTGACGAGCCTCACGAACGCTGGGGGCGCGACCCCGACCGGCTCCTCGGGCACATGCGCGACCTGGGCATGCCCGTCGACGGTGACGACGACGGCTTCGACCCCCTCGGCGCCGCGCTGGCCCTCGCCGAACGCGCCACCGGCGTGCGGGTGACGCGGGCGCACCTCACCGTGCGGCCCCTCACCGGCTCGGCCGAACACCTGTACTGAGCCGTACGCCTCAGGGCACGTCGGTCGTCAGGGCACGTCGGTCGTCACGGCATTTCGGTCGTCACGGCATTTCGGCGGACTGGGACCTGGCGAGGTCGGCGAACGCCGCCGACAGGCGCCGGTCGAACCGCTGGCCCGACGCGGCGAGCAGGTCGGCGATCAGCAGCGGGGCCTGCCGGGTGACGTCCTTCCCGTCGAGCTGGAAGTCCGGCTCGGCCTGGTGGACCCCGAGGGCCCCGGCGACCAGCATCACCAGCACGTCCGCGTCCACGTCGGGGAACCAGGCGAAGGCCGCCCGCGCGCAGCGCCCGACCACCGCCTGGACGTCGTCCACGGTCAGCCCGTCGGGGTGCGCGTCCTCGAGCAGCGACCTCACCACGGTCCCGAGCACCAGGCCGACGTGCTCGGAGCCGAGGCCGGCGAGCCGCGCCGCCGCCAGGCGGTACGCCTCCGGGTCACGGGACAGCGCCGCCGCCACCGCTTCGTCGGCCGCCTCGGCCACGACCCGCGCCGGCCTGGGCAGCCCCCGCCACGAATCGACCACCGGCTCCCCCTCCGCTTCCGCACGCCCGCCTCGTGACGCCGCGCCGCCTCGTCACGCACGCTTGGTCACGCGCGCCGGTCGGTCACGACCGCCTCGTCAGCATCCTATGGGGGGACGCCGGCGGCGCCGGGCGCCTCAGATTTGTCGGATCGACGGCCTAGGCTGCGGGGGAAGCGGAAAAGGGAGGTAGCCGTGGAACTCGATCTCGACAATGCGGTCGTCCGGCTGTGCTCGGAGGGCATGCGGGCCGAGTCCGAGGGCAAGCCGGAGGACGCGCGACGGCTGTTCGACCAGGCGTGGGCCGAGCGGGGCGACGACTTCGACGCCTGCGTGGCCGCCCACTACGTCGCCAGGCAGCAGGACTCCCCCGAGGAGACCCTCCTGTGGAACGCGGTCTCCCTGCACCACGCGAACGCCACGGGCGACGGGCGCGTCCTTGAGTTCTACCCCTCGCTCTACCTCAACATGGGCGCGTCCCACGAACTGCTGGGCGATCCGTCCGAGGCGGCGCGCTACTTCCGCCTGGCCGCCGACCACGCCGGCGACCTCCCCCGGGGCCCGTACGGCGACATGCTCCGCCAGGGCATAGCCGACGGCCTCGACCGCGTGACCCGCTGACCGGACGTCCGGCGTCCGTACGAGTCATGTGATCGACCGCCCGGGGTCGTATCGGCCATGCGGGACGTCCGGCCGGGGGTGTCAGCTCGGGTGGTCCCGGCCGAGGAAGATCGCGGCCAGGGCGGCGGTGACCAGGCACAGCGCCGCGTTCACCAGGATCGCCGTGCCGACCCCCGACAGCACGGCCGGCGCGCTCGCGGTGCCCGCCGCGTGCACGCGAGCGGTCACGATCGCGCTCATCACCGGGATGCCCATGGTGATGCCCACCTGCTGGCTCATGGTGGCCAGCCCGGTCGCCAGGCCCTGCTCGTGGTCGGGCAGCCCCGAGGTCGCGGTGACCATGAACCCGACGATGGCCACCAGATTGGCCACCCCGCCGGCGAACGACATGACCAGCAGGAGCGCGATCCAGCCGCTCTCCGGCCCGAGCAGCGCGAGCGAGCCGGTCGCGACCCCCTGGACCAGCAGGCCCGCGACGATCGCCCTCCTGCCGCCGACCGCGCCGATCACCCTCGGGCCGATGATCCCGCCGGCCACGGTCCCCGCGCCCAGCACCGCGAACGCCAGACCGGCCGCCAGCGGCGGGTATCCGAGCACCTTCTGCAGGTAGAGGGTCAGCAGGAAGACCAGCGAGGTCTCCGTGAGGAACGCCAGCAGCCCGGCCACGTTCCCCCAGGCGACGGCCCGCCGCCGCAGGACGGTCACCGGGACCAGCGGCGCGCCGACCCTCCCCTCAACGATCCAGAAAGCGGCGAGCAGGACGGCCGAGGCGGCCAGCGACAGCAGGGCCACCGGGTCGCCCCAGCCCTTCTCCCCCGCGGTGGTGAACCCGTAGACGGCGGTGAGCAGGCCGAGGGTGACGGTGAGCGCGCCGGGAAGGTCCAGCCTGGGCCGCCGGTCGGGGCGGCTCTCCCTGAGCACGGCGGGCGCGACGGTGGTGACCAGGGCCGCGACCGGGACGTTCACGAAGAACGCCCACCGCCAGCTCAGCAGGTCGGTCAGCACGCCACCGAGGATCGCCCCGGTGGTGAACCCGGCGGCCATCAGCGCCCCGTTCAACCCGAGCGCCCTGGCCCTGAGGGGGCCCTCGGGGAAGGAGGTGGTGAGCAGGGACAGCGCGGCCGGGGTCACGGCCGCCGTGGCGAGGCCCTGCGCCACGCGTGCGGCCAGGAGCACCTCGGGCGAGCCCGCGAGCCCGCCCGCCAGGGACGCCAGGCCGAGCGTCGCGATGCCCGCCAGGAAGACCCGGCGGCGGCCGAACAGGTCGGCGACCCGCCCGAACAGCAGCGTGAACCCCGCCGCGCAGAGCGCGAACGCGGTGGCGACCCACTGCAGGTTCTCGATGGAGAACCCCACGTCGGCGCCGATGGCGGGCAGCGCCACGTTCAGGATCGAGAAGTCCACGGCGAGCGTGAAACTCGCGCTCAGCAGCAGGATCAGCGTCACCCGCTGCCGCCGGTCCATCCTCCGGACGCCGTCCGCACCGGCGCTCGCCGGCACGTTCGGGTCCGGCGGGTGGGTGGCGCGGGGCGGGGGTTCGAGGGTGGACGGCATGGGGACCTCCTGGGACGCGGGCCGGTGGTGGTCCGAGTCTGGGAGCGAGGGCCGCGAGCAGCCAGGAGCCTGCGTGGGGCAGGCGGGGGCTGCCTACCACTGGCGGGGACAGGCACGGAACCGGGAGAGGGCGCATGATGGGCGCATGCCGGCCAACACCGAACTCGCGGACTTCCTGCGCAACCGCAGGGCCAGGATCAAGCCGGACGACGTCGGCGTGCGGTCGTTCGGCGCCCGCCGCGTGCCGGGCCTGCGGCGCGAGGAGCTGGCCCAGCTCGCCGGCGTGAGCCCCACGTACTACACCCGCCTGGAGCAGGGGCAGAGCGGAAACGCCTCGGAGGCGGTCCTGGACGCCGTGGCCCGCGCGCTGGCGCTGGACGAGGACGAGCGCGCCCACCTGCACGACCTGGCCCGCCCGCGCCCGGCCAGGCGCCGCAGGCCGTCCCGGCCGGACATGGCGCGCAAGGGCACCCGGCAGCTCATCGACGCGCTGGGCCCGGTGCCGGCGGTCGTCCTCGGGCGGCGCAACGAGGTCCTCGCCTGGAACGCCCTCGGGCACGTCCTGCTGGCCGGGCACCACGACCGCGACGCCCCCGACCGTCCCGCCGACCGGCCGAACCTCACCCGGATGCTCTTCCTCGACCCGCACACCCGCGACCTGTACCGCCACTGGGACGAGGAGGCGGCGCGGGCCGTGGCCTCACTGCGGCTGATGGCGGGGCGGTCCGCCGACGACAGGGAGCTCGCCGAGCTGATCGGCGAGCTGTCGATGAAGAGCCCCGAGTTCGGCGCCCTGTGGTCGCGGCATCCCGTGCGCGACTGCACGACCGGCACCAAGCATTTCAGGCACCCGGAGGTCGGCGTCCTGGACCTGCAGTTCGAGGCCCTGCACCTGCCGGACGAGCCCGGCCGCCGCGTGCTCATGTACAGCGCCGAACCCGGCTCCCCCGCCGAGGCGGCGCTCCTCCTGCTCGGTCGCCTGAGCCTGGCCGGCGGGCGGGCCGATGGGTCCACCACCCCGCCGGCCGGCCCGGGTCACAGGCTGACGCGCACCTTGTAGCGCTCCAGCCAGGCGTTGAACTGCAGGAAGCCCTCCAGGGCGGGGCGGACGTCGTGCCCGGCGGCGGTGCCCTGGGGCAGGTCGAGCATGGCCCGGACCTTGGCCAGGTCCACCAGCGACTCGGCGGCGACCGGGGCCGCGTCCAGCAGCCGGACGGTCGCCTCCCGCAGGGCCTTCTCGTAGGCGGGGTCCTGCGTCGAGGGGTAGGGGCTCTTGGTCCGCTCCAGGATGGACTTGGGCAGCAGGTCCGCCGCGGCCGCCCTGAGCAGGCTCTTCTCCCGCCCGTCGAAGGTCTTCATCGCCCACGGCGCGTTGAAGACGTACTCGACCAGCCGGTGGTCGCAGAACGGCACGCGGACCTCCAGGCCGACGGCCATGCTCATGCGGTCCTTGCGGTCGAGCAGGATCTGGACGAACCGGGTCAGGTGCAGGTAGCTGATCTCCCGCATGCGTTCCTGGAGCCCGTCCTCCCCGGGCAGGCGCGGCACCTCGTCGAGGGCCTGGCGGTAGCGCTGGTCGCGGTACCCGGGGACGTCGAGCTTGCGCGCCAGGTCCTCGTGGAGGAGCTCCTCCAGGGCGGTGAACCGCAGGTTGCCATGGTGGGCCAGCCACGGGAAGGTGCCGCCGTTGACCGCCACCGGGTCGTGGAACCAGCGGTAGCCGCCGAAGACCTCGTCGGCGGACTCGCCGGACAGCGCGACCGTGGAATGGGCCCTGATCGCCTTGAACAGCAGGTAGAGCGAGGTGTCCATGTCGCCGATGCCGGTCGGCATGTCGCGGGACCGCAGGACGGCGGCCCGGACGGCCGCGTTCATCAGGTCGCCGGAGTCCAGCATGATGTCGGCGTGCTCGACCCCGAGCGGTTCCAGGTGCCGGGCCAGGTCGTGGACGAAGGGGGTGTCGGGGGCGTCGCGCATGTCGTCGGGGCTGAAGTTCTCGGCGTAGCCGACGAAGTCGACGGAGAACGAGCGGAGCTTGCCCTGGCCGTGCCGCCGCAGGGCCTTGGCGGCGAGCGCGGTGACCGCGCTGGAGTCCAAGCCCCCGGACAGCAGCGTGCACAGCGGGACGTCGGAGATGAGCTGGCGTTCGACGATGTCCTCCAGCAGCCCCCGGACGGTGCCGATGGTGGTCGGCAGGTCGTCGGTGTGCTCGCGCGCCTCCAGCCGCCAGTAGCGGTTCTTCGCCAGCGCGTGGCGGCTCACCGTGACGACACCGCCCGGGCGCACTTCGTACATCCCGTGGTAGATCGCGCATTCCGGGGTCTTGACGAACCCGAGCAGCTCGCGCAGCCCTTCGGAGTCGACGCAGGGCTGCGCGAGCGGGTTGGCGAGGATGGCCTTGGGCTCGGAGCCGAACAGCACGCCGGCGCGGGTCGGGTAGTAGTAAAGGGGCTTGATGCCGAGCCGGTCGCGGACCAGCACCAGCTCCTGCCTGCGGGCGTCCCAGATCCCGAAGGCGTACATGCCGTTGAGGTGGGTGCCGAGGTCGGCGCCCCATTCGAGGTAGGCCCGCAGGACGACCTCGGTGTCGCTGCGGGTGCGGAACCGGTGGCCGCGCCCGGACAGCTCGGTGCGCAGCTCGCGGAAGTTGTACACCTCGCCGCTGTAGGTGAGGACGGCGGACACCTCACCGTCCTCTTCGGCGATCATGGGCTGCCGGCCGCCCTCGATGTCGATGATCGCGAGCCGCCGGTGGCCCAGCGCGCCGTGCTCGGAGATCCACGACCCCTCGTCGTCGGGCCCCCGGCAGGCCATGGTCTCGGCCATGTCCAGCAGGGTGTCCCGTGACTCCCGAAGATCGTGCTCGAAGTCCACCCACCCACAGATTCCGCACATCTCGACGTCCCCACGTCTCATCGGAAGCAGGTTATACCAGGTCAAACAGCCTTCAGGTCCCCTGTATGCCCGGCCCCGGGCGACGGCAACCCCGCCCGCACGGCGGGCGAACCCGGCTCAGGGAGATCATTACGAGGCGGTACCACTTCTCGGCCACCGCCGGCCCTCACCTCTCGGCCACCGCCGGATGCCGGGGGTCGTCGACGCGGACCACCACGTCGGCGGTGTCCAGCGGGCCCGCCTCCTCCTCGTACCGCGCGTACGCGGGCAGCGTCCAGCGCTGGTCCTCGGCGGTGCGCCGCGCCAGGGCGTTGGGGGACATCCACAGGTGGACGGTCACGTCGAAAGGCAGCCAGCGGCCGAGCAGCAGCGCCCCGTCCATGAGCAGCACCGCCCCCTTGGGCACGGTCACGTACGCGGCGCGGGTGGCGCGGTCGCGGGTGGCGTCCCACAGGGTGGGCAGGACCTTGCCGGGGCCGCCGGGCTCCAGCCGGTCGAGCACCTCGCGCGACAGCGCCCCGTAGTCCAGCCAGTCGTCATGGAACGCGTCGGGGTCGGTGCGGCCGTGCTCGAAGCGGAGCGACGCCGGGCGCAGGAAGTCGGCCGCCGAGACGCGCATGACCTCGCGCCCCCGCACCCGAAGCGGACCCACTAGCGCGTCGGCCAGCTCGCCGGGCCCGGCCGCGGGCGCGCCGTCCAGGGCGACCCGCACCCACGCGTCCCCGGGCGCGGCGGCGATGCGTTCGGCGAGCTCCTCGACCAGGGCCGCGAAAGTGACAGGGCGTACGTCCACTCCCCCATCCTGGCCGATTCCCGGCGGGGCGTCGAAGCGGTAGTTTCACGCCGTTTCATCCGGCGCCCCGGGCGGCCTGGCGCCGATCATGGGGGTGAGCTGCGACGAAGGCTCCACAGGCCGGCGGGGCCCGTTCCCCCGGCGAAGGGCCGATTCCCACCCGGGGTACGGCGACCTAGAGTTCGTACCGCGTGAGCGCTTTCGCATCCCCGGTCGCCGGCCGGCGGCTGTCCGCCCACCGGCGACGACCGGTCTTCTCACCAGGTCCCCAGCGACTCCTTGACGTGCGCGATGCCCGTGCCGTGCTCGACCGTGCCGGGCCCGCCGCCGCCGTGGACGTTCTCGGCGCGCGCCGGGGGCCTATGTCGTGACCCTCGAAAGGTGTTCCATGCGAAAGCGACGAAAGATCACGCTCACCGGCCTTGCGACCGCCATCGCGACCCTCCTCCTGGTCGCGCTGTTGCCGGGCCAGGCATCGGCGCACGGCGCGATGATGACCCCCGGCAGCCGTACGTACCTCTGCTGGAAGGACGGCCTTTCCACCTCGGGGAACATCCAGCCCAACAACCCGGCGTGCGCGGCGGCGGTGGCGCAGAGCGGCCCGAACTCGCTGTACAACTGGTTCGCGGTGCTGCGTTCGGACGGCGCGGGCCGCATGAGCGGCTTCATCCCGGACGGCAAGCTGTGCAGCGGCGGGGCGGTGGTGTACGACTTCAACGGCTATGACCTCGCCCGCAACGACTGGCCGGTGACCCACCTGACCTCCGGCGGCAACATCCAGTTCAAGTACAACAAGTGGGCCGCCCACCCCGGCTCGTTCCGCACCTACATCACCAAGGACAGCTGGAGCCCGACCCGCTCGCTGGCCTGGAGCGACCTGGAGAGCACCCCGTTCTACACCGCGCCCGACCCGCCGAGCGTCGGCTCGCCCGGTAACGCCGACTCCTACTACTACTGGAACGCCACGCTGCCCTCCGGCAAGAGCGGGCGGCACATCATCTACTCGGTGTGGCAGCGCTCCGACAGCCAGGAGACCTTCTACGGCTGCTCGGACGTCGTCTTCGACGGCGGCAACGGCCAGGTCACCGGCGTCGGCCCGGGCAGCGGCCCCACCCCGACGCCCACCCCGACCCCGACCCCGACCGGCGGCAACGGCACCCCCGGCGCGTGCTCGGCCACCTTCAAGACCACCAGCGTCTGGTCGGGCGGCTACCAGGCCGAGGTGACCGTGAAGAACAACGGCACCGCCGCGATCAGCGGCTGGACGGTCAACTGGACCCTGCCGAGCGGCACCACCATCAACAGCCTGTGGAACGGCACCTACACGGTGAGCGGATCGTCCTTCACGGTCAAGAACGCCAACTACAACGGCAGTCTCGCCGGCAGCGGCACGACCACATTCGGCTACGTCGCCTCAGGCACCGCCGGCACCCCGTCACCAACCTGCACGAGCCCATAACGCCCCACCCGAGGGATACGACCAGGGCGGCACCCCATTCCGGCGATAGGAAAGCCGAAATGGGGTGCCGCCTACCCATTGCGCCATGCATTTCCCCATTTCAGCCGCGAATAGCACAAATGTAAAACACCCTCCCTTTCATCGGCCCGCACCGAGGAGAGGGTGGGCGGGGGTCGGGCGTAAGTGTGAACGGCGGGTGAAAGGGGGGTGGAATCGGGGGTCTTGGGGGTGGGGGTCGTGTTCGGTGGGGGTCATGAGTTCGAGCGCGTCGTCCGGTCGTGGTGCCGGGCGTTCCTGGCCGGATGTGGATGTCGTGGGGACGGCGGTCGGTGAGCCGGTCACGGTCTACCGGGCCGTCGCGGCCGACGGCCGTGGCGAGCTGGCGCACGAGGGGAACCGGGTGCCCGACATCGTCGCGCTCGGCGCCGGCCGCCTGGTGGTCGGCTGGCGCGCGGGGGCCGCCGACGCCCGGGACCGGACGCCGACCGACCAGGGCTCGATCCTGTACGCCCGCTCGGGCGACGGGGGCGCCACCTGGGCGACGGGCACCCTGGCCGCGGCGACCCCGGCCTTCCGCTGGCACTACGTGATCTTCCTGAACGACCGCGGCACCCTGTACGCGTTCCTCGGGCGGATCACGATCGCGCAGGACCGGGACGCGCAGGGCGACGTGGACGGCTTCCCGGTGGCGATGGTGGCCCGCAGGAGCACCGACGGCGGGCGGACGTGGGCCGACTTCCCGATCACCGTCCAGGTGCCCGCCAACAGCCGGGGAGTGGTCCTGGCGGGCAGGCCGCTGCGGTACGAGGGCACCTGGCTGATCCCCTTCTGGCAGGCGGCAGGGGGGACGACGCGGGCGGGCGTGCTCCGGTCGGCCGACCTGGTGACCTGGACGCCGGGGGCCCTGGCCGCGAACCCGCCCGGGGTCGGCATAGAGGAGCCGCAGGTCGTCGTCTCGCACGACCGGCCGGGCACGCTGCTGATGGTGACGCGCGCCCTGGACCTGCGGGGCGGCACCACGCCCGCCGCACGGGACGCCCACTACCGCGCGCACGCCGCCCACGCCGCGACCGCCACCAGCACCGACGGCGGCCTGACCTGGTCACCGATGGCCCTGGACCCCGACATCCCGAACTACTACGTCAAGGGACTGTTCGTCAGGGACGCCAACGCCCAGTACCTGACCATCTACAACACCCTCGCCGGCCCGTTCACCGGGACCGCCGAGAGCAAGCCCGACCAGTACCGCGAGGTCCTGTGCTACAAGGTCAAGCGGCCGCACGCGCCGTGGGGCCCCGGCCGCCTGTTCGCCGACGGCGCCCGGCTGACCACGGGCGCGGCCCGGGGCTGGGACGTGTACGCGAGCGCGGACGAGTACGAGCCTGGCCGCTTCTTCGTCACCTGGGAGCACAACCAGACGGCCATCAAGGTGGCGCGGCTCGACGTGTCGCGGGCGTTCACCGGGGTCGGCCCCGGGTGGGAGGACCTGTCCGGGTGGACGGTGACGTCCGGCGGCGGCACCGCCGAGGTCGCCTCCGGCCGCCTCCACCTGCGCAACGACGTCCCGGCGGGCTTCACCGGCGTCACCCAGCGGTACGGGCCCTCGGCCGGGTTCGCGGCGACGCTCAGGGCGGAGGTGATCTCCTCGGGCCCGCTGGACCCGGTCACCGGGGCGGGCGCCGGGCCGGCGCTGAAGGTCGCCACCGGGTCCATGCGGCTGATGCTCACCCCGCGCCCCGACGGCGTGTACTCGTTCGTCCAGGGCGTCCCGGGGTGGAGCCGCGTACACGAGACGGACGCGGGCCCGGGCCCGCACACGTGGCGGGTCGTCGTCGACGCCCGGGGGAACGCCGCCCTCTACCAGGACGAGGCCGAGACCGGGGCGCGCTGGGTCGTCGCCGCCTCCGGTGAGGCGCCTCAGGTCTCCGTGTGGTGCTCGGGCACCGCCGCCGCGCCCGCCGAGGCGCTGGTGGACCTGGTCGAGGTGGTCGACGACGTCGCGAGCAGCACCTGGGACGCGTTCGGCGACTGGACGCTCGATGGCGCGGGAGGCACGGCCGAGGTGGCGGGCGGCGCCCTGCGACTCCGCAGCACCGGCGCGCGGGCGTCGAGCGCGTCCATCGGGCTGGACGTCACCAAGGGCTGTGACTTCACGCTGGAGTTCCGGGGCCGGGTGGACGACGACAGCGCGCTGGACCCCGCGACGGGCGCGGGGGTGAGCCTGGGCGCCAAGGTCGCCAACGGGCACGCGCGGCTGATGCTCGCGGTCCAGAAGAGCGGCGTGTGGACCATGCGGAAGGGGTCGGCGGTGTGGGAGAAGGTCTACTCCTCGGCCACGGCGCCGGCCCTGTCGACCTGGAAGGTCACCGTCGACAGCGCCGGGGCCGCCCGCCTGCACCGCGACGGGGCCGACACCGGGGCGACCTGGGTGGTGCAGGACAGCCGGGAGAACCCCCAGGTCACGCACTGGGTGACGGGGACGGCGCACGGCAACTCGGCCGGGTGCCGCGTCGAGTGGACCCGGGTCACCGCCACGGCCCCCAGCCCTTCCGCGACCGGCTGACCACCTCGGCCGACCACTTCGACGCCCGTCCACCTGGGCCGCCGGACCACCCGGACCGCTGAAACCGTCCGGGCCGCCGCGCCGGCAGCCTGGACGCCTGGACGCCGCCCCCGCCGGCCGGCGCGCCGGCGGGGGCGGCCCGTCCGGGACCTCAGCGGTAGGCGCGGGGGTCGGCGCCCAGGGAACGCGACAGCCGTACGGTGATGAACTCGTTGTCGTCGGCCTTGCCCGGCGTGCGGCCGGAGGAGAACGGGAAGTTGTTGTCGTTCAGCAGGCCGAGCGTCGAGTCGTCCAGGATGACGACGTCCTCGATGGTCTGGAACGGGAAGCGGAAGGTCGTCCCGAAACCGCCGACGCCCCGGGGGTTGGCCAGGTCGAGGAGGTCGGCGACCAGCGTCTTGTCGGCCTTGCCGTCGCGGTCGCGGTCGCGCAGGTCGATGAGGTAGACGCGCTTCAGCTTCGCCGCGTCGCCCTGCTCGTTGTCCCGCTCGATGACCAGGAAGCGGTCACGGTCGACCGCGATCATGTCGCCGATCGAGTCGCCGGGGGCCTCGAGCTGGTAGGTCCACCGCCGGCCGGTGTAGGCGTCGCGTCGCGGGTCGAACTCGTTGATCCGCAGGGTGCCCGCCGGGTCGCCCGCGACGGTTCCTTCGAGGAGCGGGTAGAGCTTGCGGCCGTCGACCGCGCGGGCCATGCCCTCGAAGCCCTTGCTGCTCGCGAGGTTCGGCTGCCCCCCGTTCAGTGCGGGGTTCTCCGGGGCCTGGACGCCGGGAAGGGCGATCGGCGCTTCGAGGAGCGTGCCCGACGGGGAGAAGTGCAGCAGGAACGGGCCGAACTCGTCGCCGATCCAGTACGTCCCGTCGGGGTTCCTGACGATCGACTCCACGTCGAAGTCGGCGCCGGTGAGCTTGCGGTCGGGCCGGGTGAGCGGGAAGGGGACCTTGCCGTCCGGGTCGGCGAGCCCGACGCCCCCGACCACCTTCTCGGTGCCGGCCCGGAAGTCGGGCTTGATCCGCTGGATCCTGAGCAGGAAGTCGCCGCTGTTGGCCTTGTTGCCGTACCCGTTGTCGGACAGCACGTCGAAGGTGCCGTCGTGCCGGCGGGCGATGCCGCTGAAGCCCTGCACGGGCTGGCCGGCGAAGGGCGGGGTGATGCCGTTGACGGGGGCCGTGCCGAGCAGGGCGCCGGACGGCTCGCTGCCCGGGACGAACGTCTCGGCGGGCAGGGAGGCGAACGCGGTCAGGGTGGCCCGGCCGAACCCGCCGTCGTGGCCGTGGCCGTGGCCGCCCTTGTCGCTCTGGCCTCCGGAGAGGCCGGTGGTGCCGGTGGTGCTCGTGCCTGGGCCGTCGTCGGCGAGGGCCGGCGCGGCCAGGCCCAGCGCCAGCACGACGGCGCCCAGCCCGATCATGGTTCTCTTCATGCCCGCCACGTTAGGCACGCCTCGTGACGGGGGGCACAACATGGCATGGCCCGCAGATGCCCGTGTCGTGATCAGAGGTGGCGGCCTGCCCCGAAAAGGCCCTCGCGCCGCCGATCTCCCGGCCCGCGCGCGTGACCAGGGCCTATACCGAGGGTCCATGTACGGAACACGACCCCTTCGACTACTATAAGTAGTCGACTGCATGCTACGGGTAGTGGAGCGATGCGTTGACGGAGCGACGATCCCAGGCGCGGGCGGCCGTCCGCGCCTTCGTGTCCGCGGCCGCCGCCGTGTTGCTCTTCCATGGCATCGCCGTCCCGTACGGCCACCTCGGCCTGCCGCCGGGTCCGGGGCCGCTGGCGGCTTCCCAGCAGGCCGACCACGACGGCTGCCCGGAGCCGGAAGAACAGCCCAGCGCCACCGGCTGGGCCAAGCCCCCGCCGCCGCCCTCACGCCACGGCCACCCCTCCCAGCGCACCCGTGCCGCCGGGCGGGCGGCCGGCCCGGCGCGGCCGCTGGTGTCAGGCGTGTCCCCCGTGCGATGGACGCGGCCCGCGGGGCCCCGGCTCCCGGTCATCCGCTGCTGATGGCGCCCGCCTCCCGCGCCTCACGCGGGAGCCGGGCGCGCGTTCGTGCCCGGCCGGTCCGCCAAGCCCGCCATCAGCACGAAGGAGTCCACTCCCATGCAGTCGTTGATCGACCATGCCCGCACGTTCCACGAAAGGGTCAGCGGAGGCCGAGAACAGGCGGCCACCCTCAACGAGGGCGTCTCACCGCAGGCCATGTTCATCACCTGCTCCGACGCCCAGGTGATCCCCTCGCTGATCACCGGAGCCCGTCCCGGGGAGCTGTTCGAGCTGCGCACGGCGGGCAACGTCATCCCGCCCTACCGCCTCGGCCGGCTCACCACCGAGGCCGCGACGATCGAGTACGCCGTCAACGTCCTCGGCGTGTGCGACCTGATCGTGTGCGGCCACACCCGCTGCGGCGCCGTCCAGGGCCGGGTCCGCTCGTGGACGCTGCGCTCGGCCCCGACCACGCGGTGGTGGCTGCTGCAGACCCACCGCTGGCGGGAGGCGCCGGCCGGGTCCGGGGAGCCGGAGCGCGCCCATCTGGTCGCCCAGCTCGACAAGCTGCGCCGCTACCCCCGGGTGGCCCGGCGGCTGGCGTCCGGGCGGCTGCGCCTGCACGGCTGGTTCTACGAGGTGGACACCGGCGTCGTGTCGAACTACCGGCCGGAGAGCGGAGCCTTCACGCCTCTGTGACGTCTCGGGGGGCGCGCGGTCCCGGAGCGCTCGTGGTTCCGCGCGCCCGCGCCGGTCCGGGTCGTGCCGTGCCGACCGCGGGGACGGCACGGTGTCGACAGCGGGGCACCCTGGTTCGTACACTTCAATATATGAAGGATCGTTCAAGTGTGGTGGTCATCGACCCGGACGCGTGCTCTGTACCGATCGTGGACGCCGAGCGGGTGGCGTCGGTCCGGCGGACCCTGCCCTCCGAGGACACGGTGCAGGACCTCGCCCAGGTCTTCGGCCTGCTCGCCGACCCCGGCCGGCTGCGGATGATGGCGGCGCTGCTGGAGGGCGGGGAGATGTGCGTGTGCGATCTCGCCGCGGCGACCGGCCAGAGCATGTCGGGCACCTCGCACGCCCTGAGGCTCCTCCGCATGCGCCGGGTGGTCAAGGTGCGCCGGTCCGGGCGGATGGCCTACTACCAGCTCGCCGACTCCCACGTCCGCATGCTCTTCGACCTGGCCATCACGCACGCCAGACACACAGAGGGAGAACTCGGCGATGGATGACCGGACCGTCCAGGAGCGGGGCCACGGGCACGGCCACGGCCACGCCGTGACCGCCGAGGCCGACCGCCGCTACCTGACCGGCGCGCTCGCGCTGATCGTGGGCTTCATGGCCGTCGAGGTGGTCATCGGCCTCCTGGCGAGCTCCCTGGCGCTGATCTCCGACGCGGGCCACATGCTGACCGACGCCATCGCCATCGTCTTCGCGCTGGTCGCGATGCGCGTCGCCCAGCGCCCCCCGCAGGGCGGCTTCACCTACGGCCTCAAGCGCGCCGAGATCATCTCCGCGCAGATCAACGGCATCACCCTTCTCCTGCTGAGCGCCTACTTCATCTACGCGGGCATCGACCGGCTGGTCGCGCCGCCCGCCGTGGAGGGGGCCTTCGTCGTCGCCACCGGACTGGCCGGCATCGCCGTCAACGTGGCCGCGACCTGGCTGCTCAGCAGGGCGAACCGCACCAGCCTCAACGTCGAGGGCGCCTTCCAGCACATACTCAACGACCTCTACGCCTTCGTCGCCACCACGATCGCCGGGCTGGTGATCTGGCTGACCGGCTGGAGCCGGGCCGACGCGATCGCGGCCCTGGTGGTCGCCGCGCTGATGCTCAAGGCGGGCTGGGGCCTGGTCCGCGACTCCGGGCGGGTGTTCATGGAGGCCGCCCCCGCGGGCATGAACCCCGCCGAGATCGGCAGGAGGACCGCCGCGCTCGATCACGTCGTGGAGGTGCACGACCTGCACATCTGGGAGGTCACCTCCGGGTACGCCGCGCTGTCCGCGCACATCCTGGTCATGCCGGGCGCCGACTGCCACGCGGTCCGGGTCGCCGCCGAGCGCCTGGTCCACGACGAGTACGGCATCGGCCACACCACCCTGCAGGTCGACCACGCGACGCCCGAGCTCCTCACGATCGGCCGCGCCGACCCGCACTGCGCGGACCCGCACGGTCCCACGCACCGGAGCGAGGGGCCGGTGCCCCCGCCGCCGCACCGGCACTGAGCGACCCGGCGGGCCGTCGCGGCGGGGCCTCGGAGGCGGATGATGGCCGCGGGACTTGAGCTGCCATGATCAGAAATTGCTGAATTTACCGACGATGTTGTGGACATCGCCTATTAATTCCCGTCAAGCTAAGGCCGCGCGGTTCCGGCACACGAGCGAGGGAAGGCAACGATGGCCGACGCACATCACGCGCTCGAGGCGGAGGAGCGGGCCTTCTATCTCGCTCACAGCGTTTTCAGCGACCCCGGAGATCTCAGCAGGCTGGATGGCATTCCATCAGATCCGGCCGAGCTTGCCCTAATAGTACGAAACCTACTCATTCATCGCGAAGAGACCTCGCTCTTCGGCTTCACCCTCCCGGACAACCGGAAGAACGAAGCGGAGACGCGGTACGTCTCGGCCATCCTGAGCATCATCACCGAGCGGAACGACACGCCCCTCACCGTCGCCCGGCCGCCCGCCAAGCGGTTCGCCGGGACCTGCCGTGACTTCGCCCTCCTGCTGTGCTCCCTGCTGCGGAGCACCGGCACCCCCGCCCGGATCCGGTGCGGCTTCGCCGCGTACTTCCTCACCGGGCTCAACGAGGACCACTGGGTCGCCGAGTACTGGCACGCCGAGAAGGGCTGGACGCTGGTCGACGCGCAGCTTCCCGCGCCGGAGCTGATGGAGGCGTTCAAGATCTCCTTCGACCCGATGGACGTGCCCAGGGACGGCTTCCTGGTCGCGGGCAAGGCCTGGCGGGCCTGCCGGTCCGAGGGCGCCGACCCGGCGACGTACGGGGTGTCGACCATCGGCCTGTCCGGGATGGACTTCGTGCAGAGCAACGTCGTACGCGACCTGGCGGCGCTGAACAAGGTCGAGGTGCTGCCGTGGGACGGCTGGGACCTCGCCGAGCGGTTCCACAAGGACCTGCACGACTCCGAGCTCAAGCTGCTGGACTCGGTCGCGGAGGCCGAAAGCGACGGCGGGCCGTTCTCCCTGGTCAGGAACCTGTTCCTCGCCAATCCCGGCCTGCGCACCCCCTCGTCGGTCACCTCCCACACCACCTACGCGGGCACCAGGACGGTCTCCCTGCGCAGCTGACCCCGTGAGCACGGGGGACGGCCACTACGGGCGCTCACCCCGCCGGGGACTCTTCGAGGCGGGCCGTCCACGGGTGGTCGCCGTACACCTGGCCGATGACGCCCGCCAGCCAGGCGCGCCGCTCCTCGCCGAGGGACGGAAGGATCTCGGCGAAGTCCTGCTCATCCTTGGCGCGGGGCCGCTTGGCCTTGTAGAAGAGCTGCACCTCGGGGGCCAGGTAGGGGATGCCGTCCGGCGAGACCAGCCCCAGCAGGTCGACGGGGCGCCGGACCCGGGGGTCGCGCCGCGACACCCACTCGTCGCCGTCGGACTCGTCGAGCATCACCTGGATCCGCCAGGGCTCGGCGGGACCGGGACGGCACCAGATGTCGTGCACGGTGCCGGGCAGGATCTCGTCCGGCGCCCAGGGGCGGAGCACCCCCGGCGGGTCGGCCGCCCACCACTCCCAGTGCGGCATCGCCCGCTGCGCGGCGAGCTGGTCGCGGCGGAGCAGCAGCAGGTCGATGTCCCAGTGCTCGCGGAACGAGCGCCCGGCGGCCAGCTCGATGGCGTATCCCCCGGCGACCCACCATCGGACCGGCAGGGGGGAGAAGAGCGCGGCGACCTCCGCGATCGCGGCTGGTGCCCACGTGCCCCACGGAGTCTCCCGGCGCATCATGCGGACATCTTCGCGCTTGATCACCGCGCCCGTGGGGATCTTTCGGAATCGGCCGTCAACCTGGTGCTCGATCGGGATCAGCAGGCCGGATCCGGGCCGCCGGGTTCCTCGGCGACGGCGATCGCCCAGGCGGCGTTGACCAGCCCGATATGGCTGAAGGCCTGCGGGAAGTTGCCGAGCAGCTCGTGGGTGCGCGGGCACACCTCCTCCGACAGCAGGCCGAGGTCGTTGGCGAACGCCGCCGCCCGCTCGAACACCTCCCGCGCTTGCGCCGTCCGTCCGGCCAGCGCCAGCGCGTGGGCGAGCCAGAACGTGCACAGCAGGAACGCCCCCTCCTCCCCGGCGAACCCGTCGCCGGTCCGGTAGCGGTACACCAGGCCGTCCTGGCCGGCCAGGCGGGTGCCGACGGCCTCGATGGTGGCGAGCATCCGGGGGTCGGTGGCGGGCAGGAACCCGACGATGGGCATCATCAGCGCGGACGCGTCCAGGTCGGGCGACCCGAACGCCTGGGTGTAGGCGCCGGCCTCCTCGTTCCAGCCCTCGCGCAGGATCGTCTCGCGGATCTCCTCCCGCGCGGCGCGCCAGCCGCCGACGCGGTGCCCGGCGTCCAGGCGGTCCGCCAGGGAGATGGCCCGGTCGACCGCCACCCAGCACATCACCTTGGAATACAGGTAGTGCCGGCGGCGGCCCCGGATCTCCCAGATACCGTGGTCGGGGTCGCGCCACTGGGTGACGGCCGCGTCGGCGAGGGCGACCAGGAACGTGCGGACCTGCGGCTCGAACGCGCCGAGCTGGCCGGCCAGGAGGTGCACGGCGTCCAGCAGCTCGCCGTACACGTCCACCTGAGGTTGCCGCCACGCGTCGTTCCCGACCCGGACGGGGGCGCTGCCGCGCCATCCGCGCAGGTGCGTCAGCTCGCGCTCGGTGAGGTCGTGCTCGCAGCCGATGCCGAAGACGATCTGCAGGGCCCGCTCCGGCTCGTAGGTCGCGGCGGCGGTCGTCATGCAGGCGAGGAAGTCGTCGGCCTCGTCGGGGCACGCCGCCACCCACAGGGCGTTCATGGTGAAGCTCGCGTCACGGACCCAGGCGTAGCGGTAGTCCCAGTTGCGCTCCCCGCCGGCGGTCTCCGGCAGCGAGGTGGTCGGCGCGGCCACGATGGCGCCGGTGGGCTGGAAGCTCAGCGCCTGCAGCACCCGCCCTGAGCGGCTCACCATCTCGCGGTACGGCCCGGTGTACCGCTGGTGGGCGTCCGACCAGGCCTGCCACCCCTTCACCGTCGTCTCCAGGCCGGCGGCGATCTCGGCGTCGTCCCAGAGGTACGGCGCCGGGTCGCTCGCGCTGTTCCAGTGCATCGCGAACCGCAGCGTCGTCCCCTCCCGCATCGGCACCGTCGCCCTCGCGCGCTGCCCGGCGATGGTCATCTCCACCGGGGCCGACAGCGCGAGCCGGTCCGGCCCGCCCCTGGCCCGTACGCCGCCTTGCTCCGCGCAGAGCAGCGGGACGACCAGCCCGTACTCCGGCCTCGGCCCGTACCGGACCTCCAGCTCCACCGACCCGCGCACGCAGGCGGCGGACCGGGCGAGCACGTGGGGGGCGCCCACCCCGAGGCGGTGCACGTCGGGGTCGTCGCCGATCACCAGCGCGTCGGTCAGCACGAGCGTGCCGTGCTCGGCCTCGAACGTCGTCTCCAGCACCATCGTCGCGTCCACGTACCGCCGCGTGACGGCGAACGGGCCGCTCGGGCGCATGGACCACGAGCCCGCGTCGTCGTCCAGGAGCCCGGCGAACACCGACGGGCTGTCGAACCGGGGCATGCACATCCAGTCGACCGACCCGTCCTTGGACACCAGGGCGGCCGAGTGCCGGTCGGACAGCAGCGCGTAGTCGGCGATCGGTGTCGTCGTCATGTTCCCCCCAGCGCCGGCCCGCCCCGCCCGGTCCCCGCGCGGGCGGCGGGCCCGGCGCAGGGATCCCTACCCTGATCCGGGCCGCGCCGCTCAGAAGGGGCCGCCTGTCCAGGAGGGATCGCCCAGGTCAGGCGGGTCCGCACCGCCGGCGAAGGGCCGTTCCCACTCAGGACGGGCCGGTCGCGTTCAGGACGGGTCGGTCGCGCCGCCCTCGATGTCGCCCTCGACCTTGAGGTAGACCTCCTGCAGGTCGCGCAGGATGTCGGGGTCCGGGTGCTCCCACATGCCGCGCCCCGCCGCCTCCAGCAGCCGCTCGGCCATGCCGTGCAGGGCCCACGGGTTGGACTCGGCGAGGAACCGCTGGTTCTCCGGGTCCAGGACGTAGGTCGCGGTGAGCGTGTCGTACATCCAGTCGGCCACCACCCCGGTGGTGGCGTCGTACCCGAACAGGTAGTCGACGGTCGCCGCCAGCTCGAACGCCCCCTTGTACCCGTGCCGGCGCATCGCCGCCACCCAGCGCGGGTTCACCACCCGGGCGCGGAAGATCCGCGCCGTCTCCTCCGACAGGGTGCGGGTGCGGACCGCGTCGGGCCGGGTGCTGTCGCCGATGTAGGCGGCCGGCGCCTTCCCGGTCAGGGCGCGCACGGTGGCGATCATGCCACCGTGGTACTGGAAGTAGTCGTCGGAGTCGGCGATGTCGTGCTCGCGGGTGTCGATGTTCTTGGCGGCCACCGCGATGCGCCGGTAGGCGGCCTCCATGTCCTGGCGGGCGGGGGTGCCGTCCATGTCCCTGCCGTACGCGAAACCGCCCCATACCGCGTACACCTCGGCCAGGTCGGCGTCGTCGCGCCAGTTCCGGCTGTCGATCAGCGGCAGCAGCCCGGCGCCGTACGCCCCAGGCCGGGAGCCGAACACCCGGGTGGTGGCGCGGCGCTCGTCCCCGTGCGCGGCGCGGTCGGCCGTCACGTGCGCCCGCACGAAGTTGACCTCGTCAGGTTCGTCGAGGCCGGCGACCAGCCGTACCGCGTCGTCCAGCATGACGACCACGTGCGGGAACGCGTCACGGAAGAAACCGCTGATCCGGACGGTCACGTCCACGCGGGGGCGTCCGAGCTCCTCGGCCGGGAGGGGCGCGAGGCCGGTGACCCGCCGCGACGCCTCGTCCCAGACCGGCCGGACGCCGAGGAGCGCCAGCACCTCGGCCACGTCGTCGCCGGAGGTGCGCATCGCGCTGGTCCCCCAGATGGACAGGCCCACCGAACGCGGCCAGTCGCCGGTGTCGGCGCGGTAGCGCGCGAGCAGCGAGTCGGCCATCGCCTGGCCGGTCTCCCAGGCCAGGCGGCTCGGCACCGCCTTGGGGTCGACGGAGTAGAAGTTGCGGCCGGTGGGGAGCACGTTGATCAGGCCGCGCAACGGCGAACCGCTGGGCCCGGCGGGCACGTACCCGCCGTCCAGGGCGTGCAGCACCATGGCCATCTCGTCGGTCGTCCTGGCCAGCCGGGGCACGATCTCGGTGGCCGCGAACTCCAGGATCCGCACCACCAGCGCCACCCCGGCCCCGCCGCCGCTCGGCTCGCTCTCCGGCGCGTGGTCGCTCGGGCCGGTTTCCCGTTCGCCCGCCACGGTCCCCACCGCGTGGTCGGCCGGCGGTGGGCCGAGTACGGCGGCGCTGACCTCGGGGGCGGCGCGGGGGTCCCAGGCGCGGGCCTCCATGCCCTCGACGAGCGCCGCCGCGAGCGTCTCGGCCTCGTCGGTGCTCGTGCGGCCCGCGCTGCCGTCCTCGGCCAGGCCGAGCGCCTCGCGCATGCCCGGCAGGGCCTCGTTCCCCGCCCACATCTGCCGGGCGCGCAGCATCGCCAGCACCAGGTCCACACGGGCCCGCCCCTCGGGCGCCTGGCCGAGCACGTGCAGGCCGTCCCGGATCTGCACGTCCTTGACCTCGCACAGCCAGCCGTCGACGTGCAGCAGGAAGTCGTCGAACTCGGCGTCGTGCGGCCGGTCGGCGAGCCCGAGGTCGTGGTCCAGCCTGGCCGCCTGGATGAGCGTCCAGATCTGGGCCCGGATCGCGGGCAGCTTGGCCGGGTCCATGGCGGCGATGGAGGCGTGCTCGTCCAGGAGCTGCTCCAGGCGCGCCAGGTCGCCGTAGGAGTCGGCGCGGGCCATCGGGGGCACCAGGTGGTCGACGAGGGTGGCGTGGGCGCGGCGCTTGGCCTGCGTGCCCTCCCCCGGGTCGTTCACCAGGAACGGGTAGATCAGCGGCAGGTCGCCGAGCGCCGCGTCCGGCCCGCAGGACGCGGACATTCCAGCCGATTTACCCGGCAGCCACTCCAGGTTGCCGTGCTTGCCGACGTGCACCACCGCGTGCGCGCCGAACCCGTCCTGGAGCCACCGGTAGGCGGCCAGGTAGTGATGGCTGGGCGGAAGGTCGGGATCGTGGTAGATCGCGATGGGGTTCTCGCCGAACCCGCGCGGCGGCTGCACCATCACGACCACGTTGCCGGACCGCAGCGCCGCCAGGACGATCTCCCCGTCCGGGTCATGCGACCGGTCCACGAACAGCTCGCCGGGCGGCGGGCCCCAGTGGCGCTCCATCCGCGCGCGGAGATCCCCCGGGAGGGTGGCGTACCAGGCGCGGTAGCTCGCGGCGGAGATCCGCACCGGGTTGCCGGCGAGCTGCTCCTCGGTGAGCCAGTCCTGGTCCTGGCCGCCGGCCGCGATGAGCGCGTGGACGAGCGCGTCGCCGTCCTGCTCGGCCACACCAGGGAGGCCGCCCTCGCCGTCGGGCCCGATGTCGTACCCGGCGGCGCGGAAGGCGGCCAGCATGCGGACGACGCTGGCGGGGGTGTCCAGGCCGACCGCGTTGCCGATGCGCGCGTGCTTGGTCGGGTAGGCCGACAGCATCACGGCGATCCGTTTGTCCCGTGCGGGGACGTGCCGCAGGGCGGCGTGCCGCACGGCGATGCCCGCGACGCGGGCCGCGCGTTCCGGGTCGGCCACGTAGACGGTCAGGCCGTCCTCGTCGACCTCCTTGAAGGAGAACGGCACGGTGATGATGCGGCCGTCGAACTCCGGGATGGCCACCTGGGAGGCGGCGTCCAGCGGGGACAGCCCTTCGTCGCTCGCCAGCCACGTCTCGCGGTCCCCGGTCAGGCACAAGCCTTGCAGGATGGGCACGTCGAGGCCGGCCAGCGCGCCCACGTCCCACGCCTCGTCGTCCCCGCCCGCCGACGCGGTCGCGGGACGGGTGCCGCCGGCCGCGAGCACCGTCACGACCAGGGCGTCCACCGTGCCGAGCGCGTCGAGCAGGGCGGGCTCGGCGGTCCGCAACGACGCGCAGTAGACGGGCAGCGCGCGGCCCCCGGCGTCCTCGATCGCGGCACACAACGCCTCGACGAAACCGGTGTTCCCCGCCACATGATGCGCCCGGTAGTAGAGCACCCCGACCACGGGCCTACCCACGCCGCCTTCGGGGGCGCGGTCCGAGGCGGTTCGGTCCAGGGTCGTGGCGAGGTCCGGGGTGGTCGTGGGGTCCAGGTTGGTGCGGTCCGCGGTCGCACGGTCCGCGGTCGCACGGTCCGCGGTCGCACGGTCCGCGGTCGCACGGTCCGCGGTCGCACGGTCCGCGGTCGTGCGGTCTGTGGTCGTGCGGTCTGTGGTCGTACGGTTCACGGTCGTGCGGTCCAGGAGGCCCCAGGACGGGGTCGGTGCGGGCGGGGCGAAGCCGTGCCCGGTGAGCAGGACGGTGTCGGACAGGAACCGGAACAGCTCGTCCAGGTTCGCCGGACCACCGTGGGACAGGTAGGCGTGCGCCTCGGCGACCACGCCGCCCGGGACGGTGGACAGCTCCATCAGCTCGGCGTCCGGGGCCTGCTCGCCGCCGAGGACGACGACCGGGCGGGGGCCTCGCAGCAGGAAGTCCAGCCCCTCCTCCCAGAAGCGCCTCCCGCCCAGCAGCCGGACCACGACGAGCTCGACGCCGTCCAGCAGGGGGGTGAGGTCCTCGGGCGCGAGGCGGGCGGGGTTGCCGAGCCGGTACGCGGCACCGCTCGCGCGGGCGCTGAGCAGGTCGGTGTCGGAGGTCGACAGCAGCAGAACGGGGAGACGGCGCACGGCACATCCTCACTCGGGGTCCGCGCCCCGGGTCATGGGTCACACGGCGTGGAGTCTCCTGGCTTCCGGATCGACGCTCACCCCGGCCTTCCCGTCCATCGCAGGACCGTGGCCTTGGGTGGGGTTCGCTCCCCGGTGACAGTGGCGGGACCGCGCCGGATTCACACCGGCTTCCTCCTTGTGCCGTCGACCCCATCAGATCACGGAGTCCGACTTAATGCGAGAAGTGGGGTTAACATCCTGCTCGTGGCCATTGGCGACCTTTCACCCTCTTCCACCCACCCCACCCCCGCCTCCGGGCAGACGGAACGGACGACGCCAGAGCGGAAACAGGCCGAAGACCCGGGGCAGGAGCGGCCCGGGACCTCCAGGCGGGAGCGGGGTGACGCGTGTCCGGGGGCGTTGCAGACGCATTCGGCCGCGGACGGGGCCGTGGCGCGCGTCCGGGTGCCGGGGGGACTGCTGACCGCCGCGCGGCTCCGCGAACTGGGTGCCGCCGCCGCGTCTCTGGGGTCCGGGGTGATCGAACTCACCTCCCGCGCCAACGTGCAGGTGCGCGGGCTGGACGGCGGCGGGGCGACCGCGTTCGCCTCCCGGATGGCCGGCGCCGGGCTTCTGCCGTCCGCGTCCCACGAGCGCGTGCGCAACATCCTGGCCTCGCCGATGGCCGGGCTGGACGGGCATGGGCTGATCGAGGTGGCGTCCCTCGTCCACGACCTGGACGAGGCCCTCTGCGACGTCCCCGAACTCGCCGACCTCCCGGGCCGCTTCCTGTTCGCCATCGACGACGGCCGAGGCGACATGCCGCCCTACACCCCCGACATCACCCTCCTCCCCCTCCCCCCACCGCCCCCCTCCACCACCGGCCGCGCGAGGAATGCGGCAGCGCCCCCGCCAAGCCCTACCACCGCAGGCTGCACAAGGGACGTGACACCACCAACCCCTTCCACCACCGACTGCGCAAGGGACATGACACCACTCCACCCCCCCACCGATCGCGCGACGGACGTGACGCCGCCTGGCCCTTCCATCGCTGGCGGCGACGGGGAGGTGGCGCTGCTTCTGGGGGGTGAGGATGTCGGTCTGCGTGTCGCGCTGTCGCGGGGTGTGGCGGCGATGATCGCGGCGGCCTCGGCCTTCCTGGCCGAACGCGCGGAGCGGAACCCGGCCGCCTGGCGCCTGTCCGAACTCGACGACGGCCCGGCCCGCGTCGCCGCCCGCCTCATCACCGCCTCCCCTTCTCTGGGAGCGAAGCTGACGGAAGCGCGACCAAGCCCCGCAGCGACTCCGCCGCCCCTCTCACCGGGCCTCGTCCAACACGTGCTCGTGGTCATGGCGCCGCTCGGACGCCTCACGGCCGCGCAGGCGGACGTCCTGGCGGCGGCGGCCGAGGCCGGGGCGGGCGAGATCCGGCTGACCCCCGGGCGCGGGGCCGTCGTACCCGGGCTTTCCCGCGCCGACGGCGAGCGGTGGTCGTCCGAGCTGGCCGGGGCCGGGCTGGTCATCGACCCCGCTTCCCCGTGGACGGGGGTCACCGCGTGCGCCGGCCGCCCCGGGTGCGCCAAGTCCCTGGCCGACGTCCAGGCGGACGCCGCCCGCTCGATCGCCCTCGACGGCGCCCCAACTGGCCCCGGGGCGCTCCCCGTGCACTGGGCCGGCTGCGAGCGCAAGTGCGGGCGCCCGAGCGGACCGGCCGTACTGGTGGTCGCCACCCCCGGCGGCTACCGGGTGGACGCCACCGGCCTGAGCAGCCACCACACGGACATCCGGGGCACCACGGCCGCAGCGACTACAGCCCGAACCACCACCACGACGCGCACCGTACCGCCCACGCGAAGCCCCGACCCGGCGAAAGCAGGGGTTCATGACGGCGGGTCCGTAACAGGAGCAGGATCCGCGACGGGGACGGGTTCCGTGACGGGAGCAGGCCCGTGAACAGCGGGTCCGTCGCGGAAGCAGAACCGTAAGGGGGCGGGTTTCGTGAGGGGGACGGGCTCCATGGCGGGAATGGGGGTCCATAGCGGGAACGGACCCACGACGGAAACGGGGGTGCCGGATGCGGAGTGACGGGGACGGGGTCTGTGGCGGGGAGCGGCGGAGTGGTGGGTAGGGGTGATGGGGTCGTGGGGAGAGGGTTGTCAGGGGGCGCGGCCGACGAGGGTGCCGGCGCGGTCGATGACGATGACGTCGACCTGGACGGGGGCGCCGCGCAGTACGCCCTCGGCCGCCGTCTTGGCCCGTCCTGCGACCAGGTCGCCGAGTGGCAGGCCGGCCTCCTGGCAGAGGTGCAGCGCTCCGAGGGCGGTGTTGGCCAGCAGTACCCGTCCGGCCAGCTCGGCCGTGCCGCCCGCTTCGCGTGCCAGTTCGGCGAGCGCCTCCATGCTGACCTGGGAACGGCCCGAGTGCAGGTCGAGATGACCGTCCGCCAGCTTGGACAGCTTGCCGATGCCCCCGGCGACCGTCAGCCGGTCGATCGGATGCCTGCGCAGGTACTTCAGTACGGCCCCGGCGAAGTCCCCCATGTCCAGAAGCGCGTCATCCGGGAGCCCGTACAGCCGGGCGGCGACGCTCTCGGAGGTGCTGCCCGTGCACGCGGCGACGTGCCGGTGCCCGGCGGCGCGCGCGACGTCGATCCCGCGCCGGATGCTGTCGATCCACGCGGAGCACGAGTAGGGCACGACGATGCCCGTGGTGCCGAGGACGGACAGTCCCCCGAGGATGCCCAGGCGCGGGTTCCAGGTGCGCAGCGCCAGTTTCTCCCCGTCGTCGATGGATATCTCCACGATCACGTCCCCGCCGCCCCCGTGCTGGGCCGCGACCAGCTCGACGTGCTCGCGCATCATCTGCCGGGGCACCGGGTTGATCGCCGGCTCGCCCACCTCCAGCGGCAGCCCCGGCTTGGTGACCGTGCCCACCCCCGGTCCTGCGCGGAAAGTGACGCCCGTGCCGGGTTCGCCGTGGCGTACGGTCGCCGAGACCAGGGCGCCGTGGGTGACGTCGGGGTCGTCCCCCGCGTCCTTGACCACCCCGGCCCGTGCCGCGCGCTCCCCGGGGAGGATCGCCTCGGTGGCGAGCGCGAACGCCGGGCGCTGCCCGCGCGGCAGCACGATCTCCACGGGGTCGGGGAAGGAACCGGTGAGCAGGGCCGTGTACGCCGCGGTGGTGGCCGCCGTCGCACACGCGCCGGTCGTCCACCCATGCCGCAGGCCACCACTCATGCGTCAAGGATGGACCATCCCCCCAAAAACCACCCGACGAGGTCCTCCACACCGCAAAGCACCCCGAATCAAAAGATCTCCAACCCCGACGCGAATCCCCGGAAAGGTCCTCGACTCCCCCCCAAAACACACCCTGGAACGGAAGATGCCCGACCCTCCCCCGTCCCCAGGCGAGGGCCTTCGCCGTGCGAGGGGTTCTGGGACGGTGGCCACCCTCGGCCTGGTGCGGGCCATGAGGGTGTGGGGTCCGGGGTCGGGGCGCGTGGGTTCGGGGGTGACCGGTGAGGGCGTGTGTGCTGGTGCTCGGGGGGACCGGGGAGGCGCGGGGGCTGGCGGCGGCGCTGGCGGGGCGTCCCGGGGTAAGGGTGGTCTCGTCCCTGGCGGGGCGGGTGAGCGACCCCCGCCTCCCGGAGGGTGAGGTGCGCGTCGGGGGGTTCGGCGGGCCCGAGCGCCTGGCGGGCTGGCTTCGCGAGCACGACGTCCGGGCCGTGGTCGACGCCACCCACCCGTTCGCCGAACGGATCACCGCCTCCGCCGTCCAGGCCACCACGGCGGCGGCCGTCCCCCTGCTCGTCCTGCGGCGGCCCGGGTGGCGGCCGGGGACCGGGGACGACTGGCACTGGGTGCCGTCCCTTGAGGAGGCCGCCGCGTCCCTGACGGAACTGGGCGGGCGGATCTTCCTCACCACCGGGCGTCAGGGACTGCCCGCGTTCGCCGCCCTGGACGACCTGTGGTTCCTGATCCGTACCGTGGACCCGCCCGACCCCCCGCTGCCCCGCAACGCCCGCCTCCTGCTCGACCGGGGGCCGTACACGCTGGACGGCGAGCTGTCCCTGATGCGGGACCACCGGGTCGACACGCTGGTCACCAAGGACAGCGGAGGCACGATGACGATGGCCAAGCTGGCGGCGGCGCGGACCCTCGGCCTGCCCGTCGTCGTGGTCCGCCGCCCACCCGCGCCCGACGCGCCCACGGTCACGACCGTGGGCGAGGCCCTCGCCCACCTGGACACCCTTCTCCCGCCAGGCCCCGCGCGCCCGTACTAGCTCCCGTCCGGAGATCACAGTGGTGTGGGGGCCCGCCGGTGGGGCGTCAGCCCGGGCGGCGTCCCCATGCCGAGATCAGCGGCGCGAGGGTGAGGTCGAGTTCGCCGGCGTCGACGGCGGCCAGGTGCGCGTCGATCTCGGCGTCGTCGGCCAGCCCCGCGGCGAGCAACTCGGCGCGGACCATGCGCACCGTCGCGGCCTCCAGCCGGTCGCAGGCCACCCCGCCGACCGGGAAGCAGCCCGCCGCCGTGACATCGACCAGGCCCGCCGCACGCAACGCCCTCGGCA
The DNA here is from genome assembly GCF_025506355.1 of Sphaerisporangium corydalis. GTDB lineage: Bacteria > Actinomycetota > Actinomycetes > Streptosporangiales > Streptosporangiaceae > Sphaerisporangium > Sphaerisporangium corydalis. The sequence goes on along the minus strand of NZ_JANZYP010000006.1, from coordinate 146,032 downwards.
GCGTACGGCCGTAGCGCAGATCGGCGCCGCGGCGGGTCATCAACTCCCGGACGGCGCGCCGCAGCCGGTTGGCGCGCCGCTGCGCCGGGCCGACCTCGTCCAGGCAGGCCAGCGGCTGCAGCTCGGTGTCGGCGTCCTCCACCAACAGCCAGCCGCCGGGCCGCAGCGCCGCCACCATCGCCGCCAGCGCCCGGGCGCGGTCGGGCACGTGAACGAGCACGAGCCGGGCGTGTACCAGGTCGAACGTGCCTGGCTGCGGCGGCGGGTCCCCGACGATGTCGTGCCGGAGCACCTCATACTCGCCGTCCGGGTCCAACCAGGCCGGATTGATGTCCGTGGCCAGCACGTAGCCGGTCGGTCCGACGGCCGTGGCGAGTGCCTCGGGAATGCTGGGGCCTCCGGCACCGACCTCCCAGCAGCGCCGGCCCGCACTCACTCCGAGCCGGTCGAAGTGCCCAAGCGTGACACCGTCGAACAGCTCGGCAAGCCAGGTGAACCGCTCGCCCGCCTCCACCCGGGCGTTGTCGAGCAGGTAGCGGTGATCCGGGGAAGACCCGGGGGCGTCCGGCGATGGGGGCCCGGACCGCGCGCCGGCGGTGTTCACCGGCCCGCCCTCGGTCGTGTCCGGCCCGGGCCCGGGGCCGACGACGGGCTGCGATGAACTCATGCCCCCATCCTCCTACCGCGTGCTGTGTCAGCGCGATTCGGGATGCATCCCGACACCAGGGATCAGGCGGGGTAGCGGCGGGGGGTGAAGACCGCCGTGCGGCCGGCGCGTTCCGTCGCGCGGGTGGTCGAGGAGCCGATCACCAGCAGGCAGCGCATGTCGACGTCCGCCGGGTCCAGCTTGGCCAGGGTGGTGACGCGCAGGCTCTCCTCGGGCCCGCCGACGTCCCGTCCGATGACCACCGGGGTCTCCGGGTCGCGGTGCTCCAGCAGCAGGTCCCGGGCTGCGGCGACCTGCCACGTACGGCTGCGCGACGCCGGGTTGTAGATCGCCAGCACCAGGTCGGCGCGGGCGGCGGCCGTGACGCGGGCGGCGATGACGTCCCACGGCTTGAGCCGGTCGGACAGGGAGAGCACGCAGTAGTCGTGACCGAGCGGCGCACCGGCCCGCGCGGCGACCGCCTGGGCGGCCGTCAGGCCCGGCACCACGCGCACCGGCACCTCGGCGAAACGCGGCTCGCACGCCACCTCCAGCACCGCGCTGGCCATCGCGAACACCCCCGGGTCGCCCGACGAGACCACCGCGACCCTGGCCCCGCCCGAGGCCAGCTCCAGCGCGTGCGCCGCCCGCTCGGCCTCCACCCGGTTGTCCGTCGGGTGGCGGCGCTGCCTCGGGTTCGGCGGGACGCGGTCCAGGTACGGTCCGTATCCGATGAGCTCGTCGGCGGTGGCCAGGGCGTCCTGGGCCTCCGGCGTCAGCCAGTGACGGCCCCCGGGCCCGAGCCCCACCACGACCACCTCTCCCCTGCCGCCCGCCTCAGGCCCGTGCCCGTTCGCCCAACCGGCCTCGGGCCCGTCCGCACTCGCCCGGCCCGCCTTGAGCCCGTCCGCGTTCGCCTCGGGGGTGTCCGCGTTCGTCCGGAGTGGGAGGGGAGGGGTGTCCGCGCGGCTGGGCAGGATGGCCAGGGAGAAGTACGGGACCTCGCCGGGGTCGACCCCCGCCAGCGGCGCCACGCGCTGCCGGTCCGTCGTGGCCCGTTCGACGTACCACGCCTCGTCCAGGCGGCCCGACCGTGCCAGCGCCTCGCGTACGGAGGTGAACGTGCGGCCCAGTTTGAGCACCGCCGCCGAGTCGGTGGTGGCCAGCCGCGCCGCGAGGGTCTCCGTGGGAAGGGTGCCCGGCAGGATGGTCAGCGTCTCCTCGCGCTCGACCAGCGGTCGCCCGAGCACCGCCGACGCGGCGCTCACCGAGGTGACCCCGGGGACGACCTCGGTCGGGTAGCAGTGGGCGAGCCGCTTGTGGATGTGCATGTAGGAGCCGTAGAAGAGCGGGTCACCCTCGCACAGCACGACGACGTCACGCCCGGCGTCGAGGTGGACGGCCAGCCGCTCGGCGCAGGTCGCGTAGAAGTCGTCGATCGCGCCCTGGTAGCCGCCCGGGTGGTCGGTGGTCTCGGTGGTCACCGGGTAGATCAGCGCCTCCTCCACCTGGTCGCCACGCAGGTACGGCACGGCGATCGCGCGCGCGACGCTCCGTCCGTGCCGGGCGCTGTGGTAGGCGATCACGTCCGCCTCACGCACCAGGCGGGCGGCCTTCACGGTCACCAGCTCCGGATCACCCGGCCCCAACCCGACCCCCCACAACCGCCCCACCGGCGTCTCCGGGTGGTCGGTGCGGGTGTGGTCCGGGTGGGGGGGCTCGTTCATGGTGTCGTTCACTCTTCCTCGCTCGCGATCGCGTTGACGGCCGCGGCGGCCAGGGCGCTTCCTCCCCGGCGGCCGTGCACGACCAGGTGGTCCAGGCCGTCGCCGTACTCGGCCAGGGCCTGCTTCGACTCGGCGGCGCCGATGAACCCGACCGGGACGCCCAGCACGGCCGCGGGACGGCCCGCGCCCTCCCGTACCAGTTCCAGCAGCCGGAACAGGGCGGTCGGGGCGTTGCCGACCGCCACCACCGCGCCGTCCAGCCGGTCCCGCCACAGCTCCAGGGCCGCGGCGCTGCGGGTGGTGCCGAGTTTCCGTGCCAGGGCGGGGACGCGGGCGTCGCCCAACATGCACAGCACGTCGTTGTCGGCGGGCAGCCGGGCGCGGGTCACCCCGGAGGCCACCATGGTCGCGTCGCAGAGTACGGGCGCACCCGACCGCAGCGCGGCCCGCGCGGCGGCCACCACCCCGGGCGACCAGGCCAAATCGGCCACCAGGTCCACCATGCCGCAGGCGTGGATCATCCGGACGGCCACCCGCGCGATGTCGTCCGGCAGCCCCCCGAGATCGGCCTCGGCCCGGATGGTCGCGAACGACCGGCGGTAGATCTCAGCGCCATCTCGGATGTAGTCGATCACGAACTCCTCAAAGCGATATCTGTCACGACGATCCCGCCCTCTCCCACCGAACCGGTGACCGAAGGCCGGGGGCGCGGGAAGGTGGTGGGGGCGGGGGCATGGTCAGTCGCGGGTGCGGGCGGTGGAGTAGAGGTGGCTGTCGGGGAACTCGGAGGCGGTCAGGACGGCGCCGACGATGATCACGGCGGTGCGGACGACGCCCGCCTCCTCGACCCGTCCGGCGATGTCCGCCAGGGTGCCGCGCAGCACCACCTCGTCGTCGCGGCTCGCACGGGCCACCACCGCCACCGGGCAGTCGGCCCCGTAGTTGGGCGTCAGCTCCGCCACCAGCGCCCCGATCCGCTGCACCGCGAGGTGCAGGACCATCGTCGAGCGGCTGCGCCCGAGCGTGGCCAGATCCTCGCCTTCGGGCATCGCGGTGGCCCGGACGGACGTCCGGGTCAGCACGACCGTCTGACCCACCCCGGGCACGGTCAGCTCGCGCCGGAGCGACGCGGCGGCGGCCGCGAACGCGGGAACGCCGGGCGTCACGTCGTACGGGACCCCCGCCGCGTCCAGGCGGCGCATCTGCTCGGCCATCGCGCTGAAGATCGACGGATCCCCGGACTGGAGCCGTGCCACGTCGTGACCCGCCTCGTACGCGGCGAGCATCTCCGCCACGATCTCGTCCAGCGTCATCCGCGCGGTGTCGACCAGCCTCGCCCCCGAGGGGGTGTGATCCAGCAGCTCCTTGGGCACCAGCGAGCCCGCGTACAGGCAGACCGGCGAGGAAGCGATGAGGTCGCGCCCGCGCACGGTGATGAGATCGGCCGCCCCCGGCCCCGCCCCGATGAAATGCACGGTCATGTCATGACTCCCTTATCCCACGTCTTCTGTCGCACTTCTTAGCGTTCATCGGCGCGTGGCCGTCCACAGGGTGATGGGGATCGCGGGGCGCCAGGTGGTGAAGGCGCCGATCGGGGACGCGCGCTGGACGGCGATCCGGACGAGGTCGCCGCCCGCCTTGGCGTGCCAGGCCGCGACGATCGCCTCGGACTCCAGGGTCACCGCGTTGACCACCAGGCGCCCGCCAGGCCGTAACGCCTCCCAGCAGGTCTCGACGAGGCCGGGCGCGGTGGCGCCGCCGCCGACGAAGACGGCGTCGGGCGGTTCGAGGCCGGCCAGGGCGGCGGGCGCCGTCCCGGTCACGACCCGCAACCCGGGCACGCCGAGGGCCGCCGCGTTACGCCGGATCCGTTCGGCACGGTCGGACCGGCCCTCCACGGCGGTGGCCCGGCAGGCGAGGTGAGCGCGCATCCACTCGATCGCGACGCTGCCCGCACCGGCCCCGACGTCCCAGAGCGACTCCCCGGGCACGGGCGCGAGCCGCGACAGCGTCACCGCGCGGACCTCGCGCTTCGTGAGCTGGCCGTCGTGCTCGAACGCCTCGTCGGGCAAGCCCGGGACCGACGGCATGGGCGTCACTCCCGGATCGGCGCGGCACTCCACCGCGACCACGTTCAGCGCGTCCACGTCCGCGCGCGCCGCCGCGTCCGCCGCCCACCGCCGCGCGGTCAGCGTCACCTGCCGCTCCGCCGGGCCGCCGAGCCGCTGCAGCACGGTCATCGGGCTGCCGCCGTACCCGCAGGCCACCAGCAGGTCCGCGACCGAGCCCGGGGTGTCGGCGCCGGCGCTCAGCGCGAGCACGCGGCGGGCCGGTTGGACGGCGTGGTTCAGCAGTTCGACCGGCCGGCCGACGAGGCTCACCACGGTCGTGCCCTCGACCGCCCAGCCCATCCGGGCGCACGCCAGCGAGACCGAAGACGGGTGCGGCAGCACGCGCACGCGGCCGGCGCCGAGCAGCCCGGCCAGGGTGGTGCCGACGCCGTGGAACATGGGGTCGCCGCTGGCCAGCACGCATACGGCCCGGCCTGCGTGCTCGGCGAGGAGCGCGGGGACGGCGGGCAGCATCGGCGAGGGCCACGCCACCCGTTCGGCGCCGGTGTCGGGGACGAGGGCGAGCTGCCTGGCACTGCCCATGAGCACCTCGGCGGCGGCGACCTCCCGCCGCGCGGAGGCGGACAGCCCGTCCCACCCGTCGGCACCGATCCCGACGACGACCACGGCGTCACTCATCTGCGCCCGAACCTGGTCACAGACGAGCTCGTGTTCATCCACAGCAGGTCAGAGGCGGGCATGGGACACCAGTCTGGTCGCGAGGTGGGGTTCACCGGCCCAGTGGAGGTGCAGGTAGGACGCGGTCAGGGACGGACCGCCGTACCCGTCCGCGCCACCACGCCACCGGTACAGCGGGTCGGCGTCGCCGGTGAGGGTGACGCGGGTGCGGTGGAACTCGTGGCCGTGGTGACGCTCGCCCTCGCGGGTGAGCAGCGAGTCCCGTACGGCCACGGCGTCGCGGTACCCGAGGGTGAGGGTGGACGTCATGGCGGCCGTCGCGTCGAGCACGCCGCACATGGGACGCCCGTCGAGTTCCCGGCACAGGTAGAGCAGGCCGGCGCACTCGGCGGCGATCGGCCCGCCGAAGGCCGCGACCGCGCGCCGGAGGGGTTCGTTGGCCGACAGTTCCGCCGCGTACACCTCGGGGAACCCGCCGGGCAGCACCACGGCCCGCGTCCCTTCAGGCAGGCTCTCGTCGGCGAGCGGGTCGAAGGTGGCCACCGTCGCCCCCGCCGCCTCGATCAGCTCGGCCTGCTCGGCGTACCCGAAGGTGAACGCCTTCCCCCCGGCCACTGCCACGACCACGTCCGTCCCCACAGGCTCACCGACCGCCTCGTGCGGGTTCCAGGTGGGGCCGGGGAGGCGGGGGGCGGTGCGGGCGAGGCGGATCAGTCCTTCCAGGTCGCAGGTGCCCGCCACCAGGTCGCCCAGCTCGGCCACCGCGGCGACGGCCTCGGCCCTGCGCTCCGCCGGGGGCACCAGGCCGAGGTGCCGGGACGGGGTCGCCGCGCCGGCCGTGCGCGGGATGGCGCCGAACACCGCGATGCCCATGTCGTCGAGGGCCTCACGGCAGATGCGTTCGTGCCGGGGCGAGCCGACCCGGTTGAGGATCACCCCGCCGATCCGCACGCGGGTGTCGTACGACATGAACCCGTGGACGAGCGCGGCGACCGACCTCCCCTGGCCCGACACGTCCACGACCAGCACGACCGGGGCGTCCAGCAGCCGCGCGACGTGCGCGGTGGACGCCAGATCACCACCCTGCGCGGCGCCGTCGTAGAGGCCCATGACGCCCTCGATGACGGCGATGCCGGCGCCCTCGGCCCCGTGCAGGAGCAGGGGCGTGACGAGCCGTTCACCTACCAGCCACGGGTCGAGGTTGCGTCCCGGGCGGCCGGCGGCGAGTGCGTGGTAGCCGGGGTCGATGTAGTCGGGCCCGACCTTGTGCGGGGAGACCACCAGCCCCTTGGCGGTGAGCGCCGCCATCAGGCCGGTGGCGACCGTGGTCTTGCCCGACCCCGAGGAGGGGGCGGCGATCACCAGGCGCGGCAGATCGGTCACCACTCGATGCCCTTCTGGCCCTTCTGACCGGCGTCCATCGGGTGCCTGACCTTGGTCATCTCGGTGACCAGATCCGCCGCCTCCAGCAGCCGGGGGTGCGCGTCCCTGCCGGTGATCACGACGTGCTGGCTGCCCGGGCGCGCGGCGAGCGCGGCGACGACGTCCTCGACGTCGATCCACCCCCACTTCATCGGGTAGGTGAACTCGTCGAGCACGTAGAGCCGGTAGGTCTGCGCCGCCAGGTCGCGCTTGATCTGCTCCCAGCCCTCGCGGGCGTCGGCGGCGTGGTCCTCGTCGCTGCCCGGCTTCTTGATCCAGGACCAGCCTTCGCCCATCTTGTGCCACGCGACCGTGCCGCCGGCCCCGGAGTCGCCGAGCACGGTCAGCGCGTGCTCCTCGCCGACCCGCCACTTGGCGGACTTCACGAACTGGAACACCCCGACCGGCCAGCCCTGGTTCCACGCGCGGAGCGCCAGCCCGAACGCCGCGGTGGACTTCCCCTTGCCCGGCCCGGTGTGGACGAGCACGAGCGGCCGGGTGCGGCGCTGCCGGGTGGTCAGGCCGTCGTCCGGAACCGCTTCCGGCTTTCCCTGGGGCATGTCAGGCCGCCTTCCTGCGTTCGCGTACCAGATCGTGGAGGCCGCCGGCGGCCAGCCGCTCCAGCCGTACGGCCTCGCCGCCCAGCCGGGCCGCCAGGCGCACGGCGAGGCCGAGCCGCACCGGGCCGCTCTCGCAGTCGACGACCACGGCGGCGACGTGCGTGAACAGGGCGGCGGCGCGGTGCACGTCGGCGTCGGTGCCGGAGGTGGCGCGCCCGTCGGTGACCACGACCAGCAGCGGACGGCGCGCGGGGTCGCGGAGCCGTTCGACGCGCAGGACCTCGGCGGCCCTGCGCAGCCCTTCGGCGAGCGGGGTGCGCCCGCCTGTGGGCAGCGCCCGCAGCCGCACGGCCCCGGCCTCCACCGACGACGTCGGCGGGAGCACGAGTTCGGCGCCCGAGCCGCGGAACGTCACCAGGCCGACCTTGTCGCGCCGCTGGTAGGCGTCGAGCAGCAGGCTGAGCACCGCCCCCTTGACCGCGCCCATCCGCTGCCGTGCGGCCATCGACCCGCTCGCGTCGACGAGGAACAGAACGAGGTTGCCCTCCCGCCCCTCGCGTACGGCCTCGCGCAGGTCGCCGGGCCGCACGATCAGGCCGGGCCCGGTCCTGCCGCGTTCCCGCTGGTAGGGGGCTGCCGCGCGGAGCGTCGCCGACAGGTGGGGCGAGGTGAGGCGCCCGGCGGGCACCCGTGAGCCGGAGACGCGGCCGTAGGAGGTGCGGGCGCGCGACCGCCGCCCGGGGCTGCCGGTGCCGAGCCCGGGGACGGTGATCGGGCGTACCCGGTAGGTCTCGCCCGCCTGCGCCGTACGCTGCGCCGGCGCGGGGCCGTTCGCCACCGGCCGGCCGTCTCCCTCAGGTGGGCCGGGGGATTCGGGGCCGGTGCCCGGGGCCTCGGCGCGCGGGCCGCCGGCGTCCTGGCCGTCGAGCAGGGTCTCCGGCTCCGGGCCGCGACCGCCACCCTCGGGACCCCCGCCATCCGGGCCCCCGCCATCAGGACCCCGGCCGTCAGGACCCCCACCGTCAGGACCCCGGCCCTCAGGGCCTCCGCCGTCGGGGCCCCCGTCGTCGGGGCCGTGCCCGTCAGGTCCGGGATCGGGGTCCTCGGCGGACCGCTTGAGCAGGTCGTCGAGCTCGGCCTCGTCCAGGCCGGGGGCGTCGAAGGGGTCGCGCCTGCGCCGGTGCGGCAGCGCGAGGCGCGCGGCCTCCCGGATGTCGTCCGCCGTGACCTCGGTACCGCCCCGCCACGCGGCGTGGGCCAGCGCGGCGTGCGCGGTGATCAGGTCGGCGCGCATGCCGTCCACCCCGAAGGCGGCGCAGACCGTGGCGATCTGCCGCAGCGCCGCGTCGGGCAGCGCCACCTGCCGCAGCCGGGCGCGCGCGTCGGCGATGCGCGCGGCCAGCGCCCGTTCCTCGTCCGCCCAGCGGATGGCGAAAGCGCCGGGGTCGTCCTCGAAGGCCAGCCTGCGGCGGACCACCTCGGCGCGCTCCACCGGATCGCGCGAGGCCACGACCTCCACGGTCAGGCCGAAGCGGTCGAGCAACTGGGGGCGCAGCTCGCCCTCTTCGGGGTTCATGGTGCCGACCAGCAGGAAGCGGGCCGCGTGCCGTACGGACACGGCGTCGCGCTCGACGTAGCAGGTGCCGAGCGCGGCGGCGTCCAGGAGCAGGTCAACCAGGTGGTCGTGCAGCAGGTTGACCTCGTCCACGTACAGGACGCCCCGGTGCGCGGCGGCGAGCAGCCCGGGGTCGAAGGCCTTCACCCCTTCGGTCAGCGCGCGTTCCAGGTCCAGCGAGCCGATCAGGCGGTCCTCGGAGGCGCCGACGGGCAGTTCGGCGAGCCGGGCCGGTCGTACGGACGCGGAGTGGCCCGCGCCGTGCGGGCCGTCGGGGCATTCGGGGTCGGGGTCGGCGGGGTCGCAGGAGAACCGGCACCCGGTGACGACGGTGACCGGCGGCAGCAGCGCGGCCAGCGCGCGGACGATCGTCGACTTGGCGGTGCCCTTCTCCCCCCTGATGAGCACGCCGCCCGTACGCGGGGAGATCGCGTTGAGGATGAGCGCCAGTTTGAGGTTGCCGAGCCCCACGACCGCGGTGAAGGGGTAGTGGAGCCGGTTGACGGCCGTCTGGGGCCCATCGGGCATGGTCGGGGGTCCTTTCCCCGTGGCTCGCGACCACGGGTGACCGGCCCGGGGCGCCTCCCGCCGCCGCGTGGGCGGCGACGGGACTCGGCGACGGCGGGCCGGCCGGGGTTCGGGCGACTACCGGGGTCTCCGGCGTCGGGTTCGTGCGACGGCCGGGTCAGGCGACGGCCGTGGACACCGGCCGGCGGTGCGGCGCGAGGGCCCGGTCGGCCAGCGCGCCGAACAGCAGCCCGATGCCGCCCCACAGGACGGCCTGCGTGCCGATGGAGGCGAGCCTGAACCGCCACAGCAGGGCGGCGGGGAACCCGGCCGGGACCTCGTCGATGGCGGGCATCAGCAGGCTCACGACCACCACGGCGGCGAGGAGGCCCGCTCCCGCCAGCAGCGTCGCGTTCCAGTTCCCGTGACGGGACGCGAGGCGGCGGCCCACGTAGACCGCCGCGACCGCGAGCAGGACGGAGATGGCCACGATGGCGAAGTAGAGGGCCGACCGCCTGCCGATGGTCTCGGGGTCGCCCACGGCGGGCGGGTTGGCCGGGTACTTGAGGAACGGGACCAGTTCGACGGTCACGAAGGCGCCCACGGCGACGAGGGCGGCGGTGCCACGGGCCCCGAAGGTCCCGAGCCGCCCGTAGACGAAGGCGAACACGAGCGCGAACACACCGCCGACCGCGACGCCGTAGAGGCCGATCGCGGTGGCCAGGCCCACGGTCGACTGCACACCGCGGCTGACCGGTTCGGGCTCGGCGGAGGCCACCGCGGCCTCCGCGGCGTGCCCCATGGTCTCTTCGAGGGAGATGGCGGCGCCCACCTGGGGTTCGCCGAAGATGTAGGCGAACACCAGCGCGAGGACGGCGGCGGCCAGGCCCGCGAGCATGCCGCGGACCAGAAGGTTTCTCACCATGCTTTTTCGGCTCCCGGGATCAGTGGCAGGGGAAGCCGAGCAGGTGACGTCCGTCGTGCACGAACTCGTGCACGTAGTTCCCTGAGATCAGTGAGGTGGCGCCCTGCTCCGCACCCACGAAGTAGATGAGGATGAGGGCGAGGACGCCGGCGAAGACCGCCCAGGGCACCAGATCGCGTACCGGGATGCTGATGGGGACGGGCTTGGAGTGGGGAACGGCGGCATGGACCATGTACTGCCTCCTGGGGATCACGCGTCCCATACGGGGTGGCGGTGACGACGGAGGGTCTGACTCCCGGCCCTTTTCGGGACCGGTCACAGTGGCGCGGCCGTACCAGAGTCTCGCTGGCTTCCCCACACCGTCAACAATGTCGCTTGGACGCTACGGTGTGAACCACTAGTCCGTCAATGGGCGCGAAGGGTGACAATTACCCCTCTTACCCCATAGAGGGGATACAAGTGACAATCCGAATTGTCCTTATTTGTCATGGTTCAACCGAGGCGCTGCACCGCGCCGCCTTCCCCCTTGACGAAGAACTGGACGACCAGGGAAAGCGCCAGGTCGCGGCGCGGCGCGGGTCCATGGGGGACGGCGCGGGCCGTGCCGTGTGCGGGCCGTCCCTGCGGTGCCGCCAGACCGCCTCCGGGCTCGGGCTGGCGGCCGAGGCCGACGAGGGCCTGCGCGACCAGGACGCCGGCCGCTGGGCGGGCCGTGCGCTGGCCGACGTGCGGGCGGAGGATCCGGACGGGGTGCGCGCGTGGCTCACCGACCCCGCCGCCGCACCCTCAGGAGGCGAGTCGCTGCTCGCCCTCATCGAGCGCGTCGCCGCCTGGCTGGACGCGCCGCGCGACCCGGGCGGCGGGAGGCTGGTCGCCGTCACGCACGCGGCGGTGATGCGGGCCGCCGTCGTCCACGCCCTGGGGACGCGGCCCGAGATGTTCTGGAGCCTCGACGTGGAGCCGCTCTCCTCGGTGTCGCTCACCGGCGGGAACGGCCGCTGGCGCCTGCGTTTCCCCCAGACCGGGTGACCCCCGGGACACCGCGCCTAGACGGAGAGCTCGTTCTCGATGCGCTTGAGGTTGTGCCGCGCGAGCGCCAGGTTGGCGCGCTGCCGGTCGAGGACGAGGTACAGGAACAGCGAGCCGTGGGTCGTGGTGAGCAGCCGGATGATGTGGTACTGCCGGCTGAGCGTGATGAGGATGTCCTCGACCGTGTCGTCGATGGCCAGCGAGGTCAGGGTGCGGACCTTGGCGCGGACGACCTCGGTGTTGCCCGCCGCCGCGACCTCCAGGTCCAGATCACGCCCTCCTCCGATGGTGCCGAGCGCCATCCCGCTCTCGTAGTCGACGAGCGCCGCGCCGATCGCGCCTTCGATGGCCATGGCTTCTTTGAGGGAGGTTTCGATGTTCATGAAATTCTTTCTGGAGTGAACGGCCTGGTCTCCGGGCGGGCGTATTGGCTGCGCCAAGTGATCGCGTCCCACCCGTTTGTGATTGTGGAGCCACAAAAGTACCCTTGCGGTCCGCCTTAGAGAAGGGGCAGCACCCCCGATGGGACGGGACCATGTGAACGGCCAGCCTCTCGATCCAGACAATCCTCACGTCACCGCGCCAGGACGGCCCACCGACCTGGTCACCGCGCTGGAGCAGCCCACCGACCTGGTCGCCGCGGCGGGACGGCCCACCGACCTGGTCGTCGCCACGGGACGGACCACCGGCCTCGCCGTCGCCGTCGCCGCGCCGGGGCCGACCAGCGACCCCGTCTCGCCGGCGCTGCTGCGATGTGGCCAGGAGGGGTTCTCCGGCCTGGTCCGGGCCGGCGGCGATCCCGGCGGGACCATCTGGTTCCGGGCGGGCGCGGTGGTCGCCGCGACCACCCCCGCGTCGCCCGACGCCGAGTCCCTCCTGCTCCGGTCCGGCCGCGTGAGCGAGGCCGACTGGGCGCGGGCCTACGCCGCGGGGGCGGGGGACGGGCGGCTCGCCGCCGAGCTGACCGGACGCGGCGCCGTCGGGGTCGCCGGGCTGGAGGCGGTCTGCCTGTCGGCCGTCTTCGACGCGGTCTTCGCGATGACGCTGTTCGGCGTCGACGGCTGCGTGGCCGAGCCCGCGGTGCCCGGCGAGCTCCTGCCGCCCCTGGCGCTGCCCACGGGCGTCGGCGCCGAGCGACTGGCCCGCGAGACCGCCCGCCGCCTGGCCTCGGCCGCCGCCTGGCGGGAGCTGGGCGTGACGGCCAGGAGCCGGCCGCTGGCCACGCCGCCCGCGCACCCGCCGCTGTTCCCGGCCGACGAGGTCCGCCACGCAGTGCTGCTCAAGGCGAACGGCCGGCGCACGGCGCGCGACATCGCCTTCACGCTGGGGCGCGGCCTGTTCGCCGTCATGGGGGAGATCGCCCGGATGGCGGAGGAAGGGGTGATCGAGGTGAGCGCGCCCGCCGCCCCGCCCACCGGCCCGCCCGTCCGGGAGGACGCGGGGACGCCCTCCACGGCACTCCCACAGCGCCGCCCCGGCACGAGCAAGGTCAACGAGGTGCTTCCCACGACCTCGGCGAGCAGGTTCTCCGTACCCCGGCGACTGCTGGGGCTGCGGGACATCCGGTCGCCCGCACCGGGCGAAGAGGACTGAGCAGGCTTACCTCCGTGACAGGGATGTCCCTGGAGCGGGCGGCCTGGTACGGCCGCGACGGCGGGGGCCGTCGTGCACCAACGCGAGAACGTACAACCGGACGACAGGGAAGTCGGATCATGAGCAATAAAGCGGTGCTGGCCGAGTTGCAGGCGCTCAGGGAGAAGGCGACCGGCGTGACCGAGAGCGCCGTCGCCTCCGTGGACGGGCTGCTCGTCACCGCCGACACCGACGGGGCACGGCCCGAGGCGCTCGCCGCCCTGGCCGCCGCGACGCTCGGCCTCGGCAAGCGGACGGGACACGAAGTGGGCATGGGGGAACTGCGGGAGGTGGTGGTCCGCTGCGGCGGCGGCCACGTCGTCGTGTACGCCATACGCCAGGAGGCGCTGCTGGTGGTCCTGGGCGACGAGGGACTCGACGTCCCCCGGCTGCACCTCGACTCCCGCCCGACCGTCGAACGACTCGGCGAACTCCTGGCCGGCGAACGCACCTCCATCTGACGGGTCTTCAAGGGGCCCCCGGCCGCGGCCGCCCACCGGCCGCACCGGGGCTCCCGGCCCGGGAACCGAACCAACGGCCATTTCCGGCTCACTGCGGCGTGGTCAGGTGTCGAAGTCGACGACGACCTTCTCCGACACCGCGTCCGACTGGCAGGTCAGCACGTACCCCGCCGCCACCTCGGCCGGCTCCAGGGCGAAGTTCCTGCGCATCTCCACCTTTCCGCCGACCAGGCGCGCCCTGCACGTGCCGCACACCCCGCCCTTGCAGGCGAACGGCAGGTCGGGCCGCACACGCTGCGCGGCTTCGAGGACGGTGACGCCGCTCGGCAGCGGGGCCGAGGTGGCACGGCCGTCCAGGATCACCGTGACCTCGGCCGAGACCTCCTCCCCCGCGTGCTCGGCGCGCACCGGCACGGGCGGCGGCTCGTCCACGTAGAACAGCTCGTTGTGGACCCGCTCGGCCGGCACGCCCAGCTCGGCGAGCACCTGGCGCGCGTCGAGCACCATCGCGTACGGCCCGCACAGCCACCAGTGCCCCACCTCGGGCACCGCCGTCAGCGCGGGCAGCAGGACGCGCAGCTTGGCGGCGTCCAGGCGCCCGGTGAACAGCTCCGGTTCCCTCGGCTCCCTGGACAGCACGTGCACCAGCTCCACGCGCGCGGGCGCGACGTCCTTCAGGTCGGCCAGTTCCTCGGCGAACATGACGGTGCGCGTGGTGCGGTTCCCGTAGAACAGCGTCACCCGGCTCCCGGGGGTGGCGGCGAGCACCGAGGAGGCCAGCGACAGGACCGGCGTGATGCCCGACCCGGCGGCGACGAACACGTGGTGCTCCGGCCGGCCGAGGTCGGCGGTGAAGCCGCCGCTCGGGGGCAGCACGTCCAGGCGGTCGCCCGGCCGGAGGGTACGGACCAGCCGCGTCGAGAACAGCCCGCCGGGGATCTCCCTGACCCCGATGCGCAGCGGGCCGCCCGCCGGGGCGCAGATGGAGTACGACCTGCGCTCGTCGCGCCCGCCGTCGAGGGTGCGGATCGTCACCGACTGGCCGGGCAGGAAGGCGAACTCCTCCGCCAGCTCCTCCGGCACGTCGAACGTGATCGCGGTGGCGTCCTCACACAACCGATCCACCCGAGCCACCTCCAGCGAGCGAAACCCCCGCCGCCCCCGCACCCGCACCTCCACCGGCCGCACACTCACAGCCCCTCCTCCAGCGAGGACCACCCTCGCCGCCCACCCGTCCCCGTCTCCGCCAGGCGCACGTTCACAGCTCCTTCAGGTGCTCGAACGGCTCCCGGCAGGCGCGGCAGCGCCACAGGGACTTGCACGCGGTGGCGCCGAAGCGGGACAACTCCTCGGTGTCGCCCGACCCGCAGTTGGGGCAGTCCAGCCGCCGGTGCGCAGGGCCGAGGGTCAGGGGCACCGGCCCGTGCCGCACCGGCGCCGTCCCCGGCGGCGCGATGCCGGCCTCGGCCAGTTTGCGCCTGCCGTCGCGGGTGATCCAGTCGGTCGTCCACGCCGGGAACAGGAGTGTACGGACCTGCACGTCGGCGTACCCGGCCTCGCGCAGGGCGGCGAACAGGTCGGCCCGTATCGTGCCCATCGCCGGGCACCCGCTGTAGGTCGGGGTGATCGTCACGACCACCGCCCCGCCGTCTTTCTCCTCGACCTCGCGCAGGATCCCGAGATCGGCCAGCGTCAGCATCGGCAACTCCGGATCCGCCACCGCCCCCGCGACCCCCCGCGCGGTCACCATGTCGCGTCCGGGTGGGCGCGGGCGACGCTCTGCATCTCGGCCAGCAGGTCGGTCAGCGCGGCGGTGTGCGTACCGGACCGGCCCGCGGGCCTTCCCGGCGCGGTGTCCCGCGGCAGGGTGAACGTCGTGTCCGTTGGCCGGGTGAGCGTCGTGTCCGATGATTGGGTGAACGTCGTGTCCGTTGGCCGGGTGAGCGTCGCAGCGGTGAGCACCTGGCCGAGTACGTCGTCGAACCCCTCGCGGAGCGCCGACGGATCGGCCCCGGCGCCCGCCGAGGCCAGCCGCAGCTCCACCTCGTGCGGGGTGAACAGCTCGGTCACCAGCGGCCACACGGCCGCGAGCCCCGCCACGGCGCGTTCCCGCGAGTACGACGTCCCGTCGCCGAGCCGGACGACCCAGCCCGCCGCGTAGTCGCGGTGGTAGGCGACCTCCTTCACGCCCTTGACCGCCACCGCCGCCAGCACGGGGTCACGTGACCCGGTGAGCCGTTCCAGCAGCGCCAGCCGCCAGGTCGCGAAGACCAGCAGGCGGGCCATGGCCTCGGCGAAGTCCCCGTTCGGCACCTCGGCCAGCAGCACGTTGCGGAACTCCCCCGCGTCGCGCCGGAACGCCAGGGCGTCCTCGTCGCGGCCCGAGCCGTCCGCCGTGCCCGCGCGGGCGAGTAGCAGCCGGGCCTGGCCGAGCAGGTCGAGCGCGATGTTGGCCAGCGCGACCTCCTCCTCCAGCTCCGGCGCCCGCGTGCACCACTCCTGGAGGCGGTGCGACATGATCAACGCGTCGTCGCCGAGCATGAGGCAGTACGCCGCCAGGTCGGCGCCGTCGACACCGTCGGGCACCCGCGTGTCCACCCCGGCCAGCGGATCGGCGAACCCGGTGCCGTAGGCCCACCGGGGGTCGTCCCCGTCGTTGAGCGCCTCGTAGGCGTTCCCCGCGTGGGCGAGCGCCTCGTGCGCGTCATCGAGCATCTCGTACACATCACCCGTGTCATCAAGCCGCCCATGAGCGTTTCGGTCGGGTGCCTCGTAGGCGGGCAATTCTGTGTGTTCGGTGGAGGACATCGGTGGCCTCACATGTGCGGGACGTCGTCGGGGATGGCGTAGAAGGTCGGGTGCCGGTAGACCTTGTCGCCGCTGGGCGCGAAGAACGGGTCCTTCTCGTCGGGGCTGGTGGCGGCGATGTGGTCCGAGCGCACCACCCAGATGCTCACGCCCTCGTTGCGCCGCGTGTACAGGTCACGGGCGTGGCGCAGCGCCGTCTCGTCGTCGGCGGCGTGCAGCGAGCCGACGTGCACGTGGTTGAGCCCTCGCTTGCTCCGCACGAACACCTCGTACAACGGCCAGCCGCTCACCCGCCCCCTCCCATCCCCGCATCCGTACCCGCGACCCGTCCCGCGGCCTTGGCGGCGTGGGCGGTCGCGGCCTCGCGGACCCAGGCGCCGTCCTCGTGCGCCGCGCGGCGGACGGCGACGCGCCGGGCGTTGCACGGCCCGTTCCCGCTGATCACCCGCTGGAGCTCCGACCAGTCGATCGGCCCGAAGTCGTGGTGCCCCCGCTCGGCGTTCCAGCGCAGGTCCGCGTCGGGGAGCGTCACGCCCAGCGCCTCGGCCTGAGGGACGCTCATGTCCACGAAACGCTGCCGCAGCTCGTCGTTGGTGTGCCGCTTGATCTTCCAGGCCATCGAGCGCGCGGTGTTGGGCGAGGCGTCGTCAGGCGGGCCGAACATCATGAGCGATGGCCACCACCAGCGGTCAACGGCGTCCTGCACCATCGCCCGCTGCGCCTCGGTGCCCCGCATCATGGTCATCAACAGCTCATACCCCTGCCGCTGATGGAAGGACTCCTCCTTGCAGATACGGATCATCGCCCGCGCGTACGGCCCGTAGGAGCTGCGGCAGAGCGGCACCTGGTTGCAGATCGCCGCGCCGTCGACCAGCCAGCCGATCACCCCGACGTCGGCGTAGCCCAGCGTCGGGTAGTTGAAGATCGACGAGTACTTCTGCCGCCCCTCGATGAGCATCCCGGTCAGCTCGGCACGGTCGGCCCCGAGGGTCTCGGCGGCGGAGTAGAGGTAGAGGCCGTGCCCCGCCTCGTCCTGCACCTTGGCGAGCAGGATCGCCTTGCGCCGCAGCGACGGCGCCCGCGTGATCCACTCGCCCTCCGGCTGCATCCCGATGATCTCCGAGTGCGCGTGCTGGGCGATCTGCCGGATCATCGTCGCGCGGTAGCCGTCGGGCATCCAGTCACGCGGCTCGACGCGCTGGTCCCGCTCGATCGTGCGGTCGAACCGCTCTTCGAGGTCAGCCATGCCGCCACCCCTTTACCGAACATTCGGTCAGTTATTAGTCTCGCTCAGCACCCGCCCCCGCGCAAGCCCGCCCGGTCCCGGAGGGGTGCCAGGCGCCCCGTCACCCGTCGCGCCTGGCCACCAAGGTCAGCAGGTCGTACTTGGCCACCGAGGAGCCGTCCTGCTTGGTGACGTCGGTGTCCCAGCGGACCTCCCCGTACGCCGTCCCCTCGCGCGGGTCGACCTGCTTGGCGGTGAGCGTGACGGTGAGCTCGTCGCCGGGGTACACCGGCGTCAGGAAGCGCAGGTTCTCCATCCCGTAGTTGGCCAGCACCGGCCCGGGCGCGGGGTCGACGAACAGCCCCGCCGCCAGCGAGACGATCAGGTACCCGTGCGCGACCCGCCCGTCGAAGAACGGGTTCGCCCGCGCGGCCTCCTCGTCCATGTGCGCGTAGAACGTGTCGCCGGTGAACGCGGCGAAGTGGTCGATGTCGGCGAGGTCGATCTTGCGCGGCCCGGCCACGACGGTGTCGCCGACCCTGAGCTCCTCCAGGTGCTTGCGGAACGGGTGGACCTCGGTGACGGTGCGCGCGGAGCCCGGCACCCAGCGGCCGGTGATCGCCGTGAGCATCTGGGGGCTCGCCTGCACGGCGGTGCGGTTCATGTGGCGCAGCACGCCGCGTACGCCCCCGAGTTCCTCTCCGCCGCCGGCCCTGCCGGGGCCTCCGTGCACGAGCACGGGCAGCGGGGAGCCGTGCCCGGTGGACTCCCCGGCGCAGGCGGCGTCCAGCACGAGCAGGCGCCCGTGCCAGGGGGCCGCGCCGAGTACCACCTCGCGCGCGAACGCGGGGTCGGCGGTCACCACCGACCCGACCAGGCTGCCCTGGCCCCGCGCCGCCAGTTCGACGGCCTCTTCGGCCGACCCGTACGGCATGAGCACGCTGACCGGGCCGAACGCCTCCACCTCGTGCGGCTCGGCCTGCCCGGGGTCGTCCACGCGCAGCAGCAGCGGCGACACGAACGCCCCGCGCTCGGCGTCGGCGCCGACGACCTCCACCCGCTCGGGGTCCCCGTACACCACAGAACCCGCCGGGATCAGGGCCTTCAGCGCGCGCCGTACCTCCTCGCGCTGGCCGAGGCTCGCGAGCGGGCCCATCCGCACGGCCGGGTCGGCCGGGTTCCCGACCGTGACGTCGGCCAGCAGCGCGGCGGCGGCCTCGGCGACCGCGCCGATCTGGGCCGCCGGGACGAACGCCCGCCGGATCGCCGTGCACTTCTGCCCCGCCTTGACGGTCATCTCCGTCACGAGCTGCCGGACGTACAGGTCGAACTCCGGCGTGCCGGGGACGGCGTCCGGGCCGAGGACCGAGCAGTTCAGCGAGTCGGCCTCTGCGTTGAAGCGGACCGAGCGGGCCGCGACGACCGGGTGGGTGCGCAGCTTGCGCGCCGTGGACGCCGAGCCGGTGAAGGCCACCAGGTCCTGCTCGGTCAGGTGCTCGAACAGGTCGCCGGCGCTCCCGCAGACCAGTTGCAGCGAGCCCTCCGGCAGCAGGCCCGACCCGATGATCAGCTCGACCAGCTTGGCGGTGACGTACGCCGTCTGACCCGCCGGCTTGACCAGCGACGGGACGCCGGCCAGGAACGCGGGCGCGAGCTTCTCCAGCGGCCCCCAGACCGGGAAGTTGAACGCGTTGATCTGCACGGCCACCCCGCGCAGGGACGTGTGGAGGTGCTGGGCGGCGAACGTGCCGCCCTTGCCGAGCGGTTCCAGGCCGCCGTCGAGGCAGACCGTGTCGTTGGGCAGCTCGCGCTTTCCCTTGCCGGAGTAGGAGAACAGCACCCCGATGCCGCCGTCGACGTCGAACCGCGAATCGCCCGGCGTCGCCCCGGTGCGCAGCGACAGCGCGTACAGCTCCTCGCGGTGTTCGCGCAGGTGGGAGGCCAGGGACTTCAGCAGCGCGGCCCGCTGGTGGAAGGTCAGCTCGCGCAGCGCGGGCCCGCCCGCGCGGCGCCCGTACGCGAGCGCGGCACCGAAGTCGACTCCCGCCGAGGAGATCCTGGCGACCTCCTCACCGGTGGCCGCGTCGTGCAGCGGCTCTCCCTCGTCGTCCGGGACGTGCCAGGAACCGGTGACATAACTGCTGAGCGGGGCCATCGCCGACCTCCCCATCGAGGACTCACCTACCGGCCGCCCGGGCGGCGGGCGGCGCGGGAACGCCGCGCCTCTCCGCTCCTACCCAGTTCCCCTTGACAGCGGCGGAGCCCCAACCCTTAACTGACGACGAATCATTAATAACCGGCCATTCGGTCAGTATGCAAGGCGGGTGACGCCGGTGGAGAAGATCAGCGAGGACGAGCTGCGCACCCTGCAGCTCGAACGCCTCCGCTGGACACTCAGGCACGCGTACGACAACGTGCCGTTCTACCGGCGCTCGTTCGACGCCGCCGGCCTGCGCCCCGAGGACTGCCGCACCTTGGCCGACCTCGCCCGTTTCCCCATGACCACCAAGCACGACCTCCGGGACAACTACCCCTTCGGCATGTTCGCCGTCCCCCGCGAACAGGTCCGGCGCGTCCACGCCTCCAGCGGCACCACCGGCCGTCCCACGGTCGTCGGCTACACCGAGCGCGACCTGTCGACGTGGGCCGACGTCATGGCCCGCTCGATCAGGGCCGCGGGCGGCCGTCCCGGCCACATCGTGCACATCGCCTACGGGTACGGCCTGTTCACCGGCGGCCTCGGCGCGCACTACGGGGCCGAGCGGCTGGGCTGCACGGTGGTGCCGGTCTCCGGCGGCATGACGTCCCGCCAGGTGCGGCTCATCCTGGACTTCGAGCCCGACATCATCATGGTGACCCCCAGCTACATGCTGGCCCTGGTCGACGAGTTCGAACGGCAGGGCGTCGACCCCCGCTCGACGTCCCTGAAGATCGGGCTCTTCGGCGCCGAGCCGTGGACCGAGGGGATGCGCGAGGAGATCGAGGACCGCGTCGGCATCGACGCCCTGGACCTGTACGGCCTGTCGGAGGTCATGGGCCCCGGCGTCTCCCAGGAGTGCGCCGAGACCAAGGACGGCCTGCACGTGTGGGAGGACCACTTCTACCCCGAGGTGGTCGACCCGGTCACCGGCGAGGTGCTGCCCGAGGGCGAGCGCGGGGAACTGCTGTTCACCTCGCTGACCAAGGAGGCCCAGCCGATCATCCGGTACCGCACGCGCGACCTGACCCGGCTGCTCCCGGGCACGGCGGCCCGGCCGTACCGGCGGATGGAGAAGGTCACCGGCCGCAGCGACGACATGATCATCCTGCGCGGGGTGAACGTCTTCCCCACCCAGATCGAGGAGATCGTCCTGCGCACGCCGGGGCTGTCGCCGCACTTCCAGCTCATGCTCACCCGCGAGGGCCGCATGGACCACCTGACCGTGCGCGTCGAGGCGCGCCCCGGCTGCCCGGCCGAGCGCCGCGACCCCGCCGCGGCCGAGGTGACCGCCGCCGTGAAGGACACCGTCGGCGTCAGCGTGGCGTGCTCGGTCCTGGACCCCGAGACCCTGGAGCGCTCGGCGGGCAAGCTGAGCCGCCTGGCCGACCACCGAGGGACCTGAGAGGGGCTGGGATAATCCTGCGATGACCACCGCCCGCGTCACCCCTCCTCGTCGAGGCCGCCCCGGCTACGACCTGGAGTCGCTGCTCGCCGTCGCGGTCAAGGTGTTCAACGAGCGGGGGTACGAGGCCACCAGCATGGAGGACCTCTCCCGCAGGCTCGGCATCACCAAGTCGGCCATCTACCACCACATCAGCGGCAAGGACGAACTGCTCCGCCTGGCCGTCGACCGCGCCCTCGACGGCCTGTTCGAGGCGGCGGACGAGGCCTCGGCCATGGACGGGCGCGCCATCGACAAGCTGGAGCACCTGATGCGGCGCAGCGTTCGCGTGCTGGTGGCCCGCCTGCCCTTCGTCACGCTCCTGCTCCGCGTGCGCGGCAACACGAAGGTGGAGCGCCAGGCTCTCGCCCGACGCCGCGCGTTCGACCACCTGGTGAGCGAGCTGGTCCAGCGCGCCCAGGACGAGGGCGACGTACGTCCGGATGTGGACCCCGCCGTCGCGAGCCGGCTGCTGTTCGGCCTGGTGAACTCGCTGACCGAGTGGTACCGGCCGCGCGGCGGGATGAGCGCGGACGCCCTGGCCGACACCGTTTGCAAGATCGCCTTCGACGGCCTCCGCCAGGACCGGCCCGCCTAGGTCCCGCGGTCCTCCGCCCGGCCGGCGGGCATGGTTCAGTGGCCTTCCGGGCCTGGTCACGCCCCCGATCTGACTCGGGAGTGCCGGAGAGCTTACTTTGAGGAGTTTTCGCGATAGACAGCTAAGAGTAGATGCTACTTTACTGACGGTAGCCGCAGAAAGGTGCAGACCCGGCTGGGAAGCAACCCGAGCGGTCCGGACACGATGTCGCATCTCTTCCCAGGGGGTCTGGTGGCGCGTGCGGCGAGATCAGGGTCACCGTCGGACGGCACCTGCCGTTCACACCCGGGCACGGCGCACCTGGCGGAGTACGCCGCCCTGGTGCTCGACCGTGACGGGTGCGTCACCCATTGGGGAGGTGGCGCCATGCGGCTGTTCGGCCGCCCGCCCGAACGGGCCATGGGCCGCGACATCTGCGACCTGCTGCTGCGCGGCACCCGCCGCGAGACGGTCAGGCGCGCCCTGGCCGAGGTGGCCGCCGGCTCGCGGTGGAGCGAGGTGCTCTCCGCCGAGTGCGCCGACGGCCGGATCCACGACGTGGCGTTCAACCTGGAGCCGCTGACCAGGCCGGGCTCGTGGGGCGCGGTGATGGTGACCGCCATGGACACCTACCTGCCCGAGGCGGAGGACGCCTCCCCGTGCGAGCGCTTCGCCATGCTGAACGAGCTCAGCGCCCGCGTCGGCGCCACGCTCGACCCCGCGCAGGCCGCCGAGGACTTCATGGACGTCGCCGTGCCGCGCTTCGCCGACACGGCCGGCCTGTACGTGGTCGAGGGCCTGATGAGGGACGAGGAGTACCCCGACCTGACCGCCGACGGGTCGATCATGGTCCGGCGGCTCGCGCTCAGCCTCGGCGCGCGGCACACCAGCGAGCGCGCGTGGCGCACGGCCTTCCCCGCCAACGAGATCGTCCTGTACGGCGGGCGGCACCCGGCGAACCGGTGCATGGCCGGCGACACCTCGATCGCCTACACCGCCGCCGAGATGGAGATCAAGGACCTCGACAAGATCACGGGGGTGATGGGCGGGTCCGCCGTCGACTTCCTGGAGAAGTCCTCCTTCCTCGCCACCCCGCTGACCGCCCGGGGCATGGTGCTGGGCTTCATCGCCTTCAGCCGAGGCCCCGACCGGCCGTGCTTCGACGAGCACGACAAGACCCTGGCCGAGGACCTCGCCACCCGGGCGGGCATCTGCATCGACAACGCCCGGCTGTACTGCCGGGAGCGCCGCACCGCCCAGGCCATCCAGCACGACCTGGCCCCGCGCACGCTCACCGTCCCGCCCGGCCTGGAGGTGGCCCACCGCTACCTCCCCGCCAGCGCGATGACGGTCGGCGGCGACTGGTACGACGTGATCCCGCTGTCGGAGACGCGCATCACGGTGGTCATCGGGGACGCCATGGGGCACGGCCCGGTGGCCGCCGGGGCGATGGGCCAGCTCCGCGCGGCCGTGCGGGCCCTCGCCGGGTTCGACCTGCCGCCCGACCAGGTGCTGCGGCGGCTCGACCTGATGGCCGAGGACATGGACTCCATCCAGTGCGCCACCTGCCTGTACGCCACCATCGACCTCGACACCCGCACCTGCGCCGTCGCCCGCGCCGGCCATCCGCCGCCCATCCTGGTCTACCCCGACGGCACCGCCTCGGTCCTGTCCCTGCCCTCGGGACTGGCCCTCGGCCTCGGCGACCCCACGTTCTCCGGCGCCTTCACCACCACCGAGGTCACGTTCCCGGTCGGCAGCACCCTCGCCCTCTACACCGACGGCCTCGTCGAAAGCCGCGAACAAGACATCGACACCGGCATCGCCACCCTCCAGGAAGCCCTCGGCTCCCCCCACGGCACCCTGGAATCCACCTGCGACGCCATCATCAGCGCCCTCCCCAAGCAATACGACGACGTGGCCCTCCTCCTCACCCGCACCACCCACCCCACCCTCCGGGGCGACAGCGTGTTCCAGAGCGGACCGTGAGGTTCGATCACCAGATGCACGCGGCGACCGAACCGGCCGCCTGAGCGCTTCCGCCCGGCGGGAATGTCGGTGGGGGTGGTTAGCATGCGGCGGGTGATGGTTCTTCGGGTGGCCGGCGCGGGGCCGGTTGGTGTTCGGTTGGATGTGGTTCTCGCGGTGGGGTGGGCTGATGGTCACCGTTGACGATGTGCGGCGGCTGGCGCGGACGTTGCCGCGGGCCGAGGAGAAGCTGATTCGCGACCGGGTGAAGTTCCGGGTGCGCAGCATCGTGTTCCTCGCCTTCTCGCCGGACGAGACGCTGATGGGGTTCGGGTATCCGAAGGAGGAGCGGGCGGCGCTGGTCGCGTCCGAGCCGGAGAAGTTCCTGATGCCGATCCCGTCGGACGAGCGGTACAACTGGGTCCGGGTACGGCTGGCCGCGATCGACGAGGCCGAGATGCGCGAGCTGGTCGTCGACTCGTGGCGCATGGCCGTCCCCAAAGGGGTCGCGGCGGAGTACCTGGCACGCCAGGAGTCCGCCCAACCCTGAACGACGACGCCGCCGCCGGGAGGCGGGGTTCGGTCGGGGGCGGGCCCTCCGTTGGGGTGGGACCGTCGGAGCCGGTGCCGTGGGGCTGGAAAACCCAGGTGAATACGTCGGCGAGGGCTGGTTCGATGGCCGGATGAATACCTCTCGCCTTCTGGGCTGCCTTGCCGATGAGTTCGCGCTGTTGCGGGACGCCGTCGCCGCCACCGATCCCGCCGCGACCGTGCCGTCCTGTCCTGAGTGGACGGTCGGGGACCTGGCCGAGCATGTCGCCTATGTCTACCTGCACAAGACCGAGTCGATCCGGCGCGGGGTGGCCCCCGACCCGTGGCCGTCGGAGAAGCTCGACTCCGACCCGGTCACCGCCCTGGCCGACACCTACGCCCGGCTGACCGCGACGTTCGCGGCGCACTCCCCCGGCGACCACGCGTACACCTGGCACGAGCCCGACCAGACCGTCGGGTTCTGGATCCGCCGCATGGCCCACGAGACCGTCATCCACCGCGTGGACGCGCAGCTCGCCGCGGGCCTCCCGGTGTCCGCGATCCCCGCCGACATCGCGATCGACGGCATCGACGAGATGCTCAAGCTCTTCGTCGGCTACGGCAGCACCCAGTGGGCCGACGACTTCGGCCCGCTGCTCGACTCCCCGGACGAGCGCCCCGTCTCGGTCTCCACCAGCCACCACGCGTGGACGCTCACGGCCACCAAGGCCGGGGTCGAGGTGAGCGACGCCGCGACGGGCTTCGGCGGCGACGCCCTGGTGAGCGGTGAGGCCACGCCCCTGTTGCTGTGGCTGTACAACCGCGCCGGCGACGAGACCGTCCGCCTGTCCGGGGACCGGGAGCTGCTCGGCCAGTTCCACGCCCTGCGCACCGCCGGGACCCAGTAACCGCAGGCCAGGGGCGGGCACCGATTTTTGTCGGTCCTCGGGTTCAGACTCTTCGGTGTGGTCGCCTCATCCCTAGGAGGTTCCCGATGGTCCGACGAGGTCCGGTCCGGCGCGGCCGTCGCCGCCCAGGCGGCGACGGCGTCATGCTGGCGGCGACCGGGCTGGTGGTCGCGGTCCCGCTGATCAACGCGATGGTGGGGCTCGCGCGCGCGTCGTCGCCGTGGTTGCTGGCGGCGGTGCTGGCCGTGACCGCCGTGGTGGTCGGTGTGACCGTGCTCGCCACACGCCGCCGCCAGAGTCCGTAACCCCCGTCAGAGTTCGCAGGCGCCCTCAGAAGTTCCGAAGGCGGCGTCAGAGGCCGTAGGTGGGGAAGCGGTCGGTGGTCGGCCAGGTGGTGACGGCGTCCGCCGCCTTGTGGAGCGCCCCGTCGATGTCGCCGTAGCCGAGCCCCGACGGGTCGTCGCGCTGGTCCAGCAGCACCACCCAGTTCAGCCCGTCGAACCTGCGGACCATGAGCGTGGAGGTGCCGGGCAGTGACCCGTTGTGCCAGGTGTTCCGCCCGCCGGTGACCGGGCGCACCATCCAGCCCAGGCCGTAGTACCAGCCGTCGGCGTTCACACCGAGCGGCGGCTTGGCGAACACCTTGGAGATGGACGCGGCGGTCAGCACCCCCGCGCCGTCGTAGATGGTGCTGAACCTCGCCAGGTCGACGGCCGAGGCGAGCCAGCCGCCGTGCGCGTCCATGTTCTCCAGGTTGAAGGCGCCGTAGGGCGAGGGGACAACGGTGCCGGTGGTGTCGAGCACCGTCTTCCCGGTGCCGCCGGAGAAGTACGGCGCCTCCCCGGGCCGGCCGAGGCTCTTCGCGGACCGGCCGAGCGCCATCCGCCCGATCTTGACCGGGGCGAGCACCTTCTGCCGCACGTACTCGCCGTACGACAGGCCGCTGACCTTGCTGACGATCCGCCCGAGCAGCAGGTAGCCGAAGTTCGAGTACGCGTACTTCGTTCCGGGGGCGAAGTCGAGCCGGCGCCGCGTCACGTACGTGATGATCTGGGACTGGCTCACCGGCAGCGGCAGCCCGGACTCCGCCGAGACGGCGCGGTCGGCGAACATCGGGTCGGGGGTGACCGAACTGTCCCAGCCGCCCACGTGCCACAGCAGGTGTTGCACGGTGACGTCGCCGAGCCGGGCGTCGGCGGCGGTGCTGAGGCCGAGCAGCGGCGCGACCTTGGCCGACAGGCTCAGCTTCCCGTCCTGGACGAGCTTCATGATCGCCGTGGCCGTCACCGGCTTGCTCAGGCTGGCGAGGCGGAAGAGCGAGGTGGGCTGCGCGGTGTACGCGGTGTCCGCCGTCCAGCTGTAGCCGCGGGCCAGCACCAGCTTGCCCTTGCGCACGACGGCGAGCGAGGCGTGCGGGATGGTGCGCGCCTGCATGAACGTCTTCATGGTGGTGTCGAACGACGCCAGCCCGGTGGCGGTGGCGCCGTTGGCCCGCCACACGCGGCCCGCGGCGCTCGCCGCGCCCGCTGGAAACGCACCCATCGACGTGGCTCCTACCGTGAGGGCGCCCGTGAGCAGCCGCAGCGAATCCCTGCGAGTGAACATACCGATTCCCCGATCATCGTATGGCCCGACAATCGCGGGATATTACCGCTATTGACACCGCCGCCGTGGCTACCTAGTTTCCAAGTGTTCCTATACATGGAAGACGTTCATATATGTGAACTAGGAGAAGCCATGTCGCCCCTGGTCCCCTCACCCCGACGGCGCCGGCTGCTGGTCGGAGGCGCGGGCGCGCTCCTCGGTCTCGCGCTCGCCCCCGCCGCCGGAGCCGCCGCGAGCACGGCGGGAGCGCCGTACGGGCCGCGGCCGTTCGGTCCGTACGGGTCGCCGTCCCGCCGGCTGAACGAGCGCACCCTGTACGTCGACGCCCAGGGGCGGGGCGACCACGTCACGGTCCAGGCGGCCGTGAGCGCGACGCCCGACCTCCCCGAGCGGGGCTGGATCCTGGTGATCGCCGCCGGCACCTACCGGGAGACGGTCCTGATCCCGGCCGCCAAGGCCGGCCTGACGCTCGTCGGCGCCACCGCCCGAGCCGAGGACGTCGTGATCGTCTACGACAACGCCTCCGGCACGCCCAAGCCCACCGGCGGCACGTACGGCACCAGCGGCAGCGCCACGACCACGATCCAGGCCGAACGTTTCACGGCGCTGCACGTGACCTTCGCCAACGACTGGCTGCGCGCCGCCCATCCGGAGATCACCGCGACCCAGGCGGTCGCCGTGAAGGTCATGGGCGACAGGTCGTACTTCGAGCGCTGCCGCTTCCTCGGCCACCAGGACACGCTGTACGCCGACACCCTCTCCCTGGACGTCTTCGCCCGGCAGTACTACCGCGACTGCCACATCGAGGGCGACGTCGACTTCGTCTTCGGCCGGGCGACCGCCGTCTTCGAGCGGTGCGAGCTGCGCACACTGCCGCGCGATGTGACGTTCACGCCGTACGGGTACGTCTTCGCGCCCAGCACGGCCGTCGCCAACCCGCACGGCTACCTGGCGGTCCGGTGCGCCATCACCAGCGGGTCCCCCGACGGCACGTACGGGCTGGCGCGTCCCTGGCGGCCGAGCAGCGACCTGACCGCCGTCCCGATGCTGACCGTGCGGGAGACCTGGATCGGCCCGAGCGTCGACGCCACCACGCCGTACGTGGACATGAGCTCCGGCTACCACTGGCAGGACGCGCGATTCGCCGAATACCGGAATATCGGCCCGGGGGCCGCGATCCCGGTGCCGGAGAACCGGCCCCAGCTCACCCGCGAGCAGGCCGCCGGTCAAACCCGCGCCGCCTACCTGGGAGATTGGCGGCCATTTAGCGCGGTATAACGCCCGACCCGTTAGCGGAATTGCTTATCGGCCATCCCTAACCCCGCTCCGGCCGGCAGATCAAGAAACGCGGCGAATACCGTCCGGCAAGGCCTGGAAAAGCATCACGACGCGCGGCATACTAGCCTGACAATCAGCCGTCCAGTGGGGAACGCATCGCAGCCGAAGGAGTATCGCGATGGACCCCGCCCTGGTCAGTCTCGCCGCCGCCGCGGGAACCGCCCTGGTCCAGGCCATGACCCGAGACGGCTGGGAAGCCGCCAAAGCACGCTTCGCCTCGATCTTCAGCCGCCATGGCGAGGTCGACGAGGCCGACCTGGAACGCGAGCTCGGCGCGACCGAGCAACGCCTGCGGTCACCGGCCGGATCCCTGGAACCGGCGGCGGACGAGGAGCGGCAGCGCTGGGCCGCCTTCCTGGCGGCCTTCCTCGCCCAGCACGGCGAAGCGGCCCCCGAGCTGCGCGGATTCGTGCACGACCTGCGGCAGCCCGCCCCGCAGGACACCACCACGGTCGTCCAGCAGATCACCGCGGGGCGCGACGCCTACACCGCCGGCCGCGACCAGTGCGTGCTCAGGACGCTGCGCGACAACGGCCCTTCGCGCGTGGACGACGAGGAGTGCCTCCGGCGCCTGGACGACGATGACCTCTGAGCGCGCACCCAGGGAGGACCCCGGCCGGCCCGTCACGGCACGCGAGGAGCCGGTTCCCTCGCGCCCCGAGCGGCCGGGCGAGACGAACGAGTGGCCCGGCCAGCGGATCGTCGCGCGGCGGGACGCCTTCACGGCGGCGCGCGACCTGCACGTCAACGTGCGGATGGAACGCCCCGCCGCCCCGCCGGAGGGCACGGACGTCTACCGCCGCGAGCGGTCCCTTTTCATCCAGTACGTCAACCCGGAGATCCTCGCCTGCCACGGAATGGACGCCACCCGCGACGACGCCGGTCAGATCATGACGCAGGCGCTGAGCGCCACCCGGCTGGCC
The DNA here is from genome assembly GCF_025506355.1 of Sphaerisporangium corydalis. Taxonomy (GTDB): domain Bacteria; phylum Actinomycetota; class Actinomycetes; order Streptosporangiales; family Streptosporangiaceae; genus Sphaerisporangium; species Sphaerisporangium corydalis. The sequence goes on along the minus strand of NZ_JANZYP010000006.1, from coordinate 117,234 downwards.
GTTCTCCTGACCGACGCCTACCTGATTTTCCCCTCGTCCTACATTTTCGAGCTGCCGTGGTTCGACGAATTCCTCGCACGTATCGCGCCGCTGGTCCACGACGGTCTCGTGCGCCACACCTCGGCCACCCCGGAGCTGACGGCGTACCAGGAAAAGAAAGCCCTGGAGTACCGCCAGGACGAGCGGAATCCCTATTCGGGTGCGCATCGGGTCCATGCCTTTCCCGATCTGGTGTGGTATCCGCACTTCGGTAAGCCGGTCTCGATCGGAATCGCGGAAATGTGGGCGCGGGCCCTCACCCCGGAAGGCGATCTCTCCGGCGTCGTCCATTCGGTCGTGCGGGCGTTCCACCGGCCGTACGGGCGGGTGGAGCGGGCCATGGCCAAGTCGCCCGAGCGGCTGCAGGGCCAGGCGTTCGTCCGGCGGTTCGTCGAGCGCACGTTGCCCGGCCCGCTGCCCGGCGACGCCGGCAGCCTGCTCGGGCTCTTCCTGTCCGCCGCCTACCTGCGCTGTTACGTGCGTGACCTGGACACCTCGCTACTCACCGACCTGCCGATCGGCCCGCTCTCCTGCGAGCTGGGCACGGCCGGGCGGGACATGAGGGGACGGATCCTGTCGTCACGCCGCCTCGACCTCGCGCTCCAATGGCTGCGGGTCGACCATTTCGTCCACCGTGGGGCCAGTTGGAAGGAGCTCGTTCTTCTGAGATCCAGCCCTGAGTTCGGCATGATTACGTCGATGCTGTTCGGGAACGGCTCGGCGAACGCGTTCAGGCTCGCGATCATCAGTGCCGGTAGGTCACGACATTTCGGTCCCGCCGCCACATGTGGGGATGCGCTGTCCAACGTGGCGATCGTCGCGGACCACCTGGCTCGGATGCCCGGCTAGCCGTTCCCGGTCTCCCGCGCGTGGCCCGCCGCGGGCGGAACGACCACGGCGAGGGAACGTCCATGAAGCTTTCTGTGTACTGCTCCGGATCGATCGCGAAAGGCGCTTCCGACGCCGGGAAGCTCACCTGGTCCGACGTGGAGCGAAGGGAGGTCGCCAAGGGAACCGCCCCCCACGAGGTCGTCTTCCTCAACCCCGACGACCCCATCACCGATCCCCGTAACACCCTCGGGCAGTTTGGTCGGGACATGTACCAGGTCATGGTCGCGACAGCGGTCATCGTGGACGCGCGCGAGCGGCGCGGCCTCGGCATCGGCGTCGAGATGGCCGCCGCGGGCACGTTCGGCACGCCGGTGCTCGTCGTGGCGCCGCCGAACACCAAATACCGGGCCGACCGGCTCGAATACCGCGGCGTCACGGTCCACGACTACGTCCACCCGCACGTCGCGGCGCTGGCCGCCGCCGTCGTCGACGACTTCCTCGCCGCCGGCGAGGCGCTGGCACGCATCGTGGACGCCGGTCCCCCGCCCCGCGCGCGGCACGTGCCCGGCTGGCTCGGGCCGGCCATCGACGAGTACCGCGACAACGTCCTCGGCGCCGACCTCCCCATGCTCGCGGCGTTGCGGCGGCTCGACCGGATCCCCGGATGACCGGACCCCGACCGGATCCCCGGGGGATCGGACCTCGACCGAATCCCGGATGACCGGACAAGGAGGACCATGTGATCCTCGAAACGGAAGGCAGCACCGCCGAGCTGATCGGACCCGGCACGGGCTCGTCCCGGCTGTACGTGGTGCGCAACAGGGCCCTGGAACGGATGCTCTTCGACAGGAACCTCGTCGGGACCGGCTTCCGGCGGGCGTGCCTGGAGTCGAGCCGGCACTTCATCGGCCACCTGACCGACGAGTGCCGCACCGGCGACACCGCCGAACTGATGATCCTCAGCAAGGGGCTGGTGTATCAGCTCGGCGAAGCCGCCGCCCTGGAGAACGGGCAGAACCTGCCGCTGAACCTGATCGCCACCTCACGCGTCGCCGTGTCCCCGGCCTCTGCCCGCGTCGAGGTCGCGTACTCCCAGCTCGAGGCGCCGGCGGGGACCCTGCTGATCGGGGACACCGTCGCGTCAGGGGAGACGATCATCGCCGCCGTCGGCCGGTACCTGCGCACGCACGCGCTGGAACGGCTGTACGTCCTGTCGTACGCCGGCACGCTGGGCGGGGCCGAGCGCATCGCCGCCTTCTGCGCGCGCCACGGCGTCCGGCCGACGTTCCTGTACGGGCTGGCCGCCTTCGGCCTCGGCCTCAACGGGTTCGACCTGTCCTTCCTGCACCCGGAGACGATCACCCGGCGGGCGTACGTCGAACGGGCCGCGCGGCAGTTCTCCGGCAAACCCGTCTCGGCGGTGGGGTGGGACTTCGGCTCCCAGGTCGTGTCCCCGCGCAAGTACCGGCGGCTGTGCTGGGTGGAGGCCGAGGTGTGGGGCCTGCACGGCAGCGACTGCCTGGCGGTGGCGGAACGGCCGGAGAGCTGGGCCGAGCTGGCCCATGAGCGCGCCGCGTACGTAGACGCCCTCGGACCCGGCTGGCAGCACCTCATCCACTCACCCGAGACCCCCTGAGATCACCCCCTGCCACCTGGCCGACCCCTCGGCCCCTCTCGTCACGGCGAGGACAGGGCCAGCAGGAACTCCGTGAGGGCCAGGTAGTACGGGGTGATCGTGGCGGTGTCGACGTACTCATCGGGGCCGTGCTGACCGTCCCCGCCGACACCGAAGATGACGGCGTCGATCCCCCGCTGGTAGTAGAAGCGCCCGTCGGCCGCGCCGTGCTTGCGCAGGAAGCCGCCGTCGTACCCCTGGTTCCGCGCCGCGCGCTGGAGCCCCAGCACCTCGGGCCGTCCGGGGTCGGCGTGGTGGGGCGGGTCGACGTGCTCGACCACGGGGGTGACCCCCGGCGCGCAGAAGGACCCCAGGTACGCCGCGATCTCCTCGGCCGTACGGCCGTTCAGGTCCGCGTCCTGCGGGGGGTAGCGGACGTCCAGCCACGCCTCCGCCAGCGCGGGCACCTGGTTACGGGCCGCGTCGAACGTCTCGACGCGCGCCACGTTGACGGTGGTGCGCCAGACCTCCTCGGTGGCGACGGGGTAGCGGGCCAGGATGTCGTCCAGGGTGCGGTGCAGCTTGAGCAGGGCGTTGTCGCCGAGCCACGGATAGGCGCCGTGCGCGCCGCGGCCGACGGACCTGAGGTTCACCGTGACCATCCCCTTGGAGTCGGTCACGAGGCGCAGGCCGCTCTGCTCACCGATGATCACGAAGTCGCCCGTGACGCCCCGCTCGATCTGGTGCAGCGTGCCGTCCCGCCCGCCGACCTCCTCGTCGGTGACGAGCTGCAACGCGATCGGGTACGGCAGCCGGGCCGCCAGCTCGCGGAACACCAGCGCCTCCACCAGGGCGGACACCTTCATGTCCTGGGCGCCCCTGGCGTACAGGCGGCCGGGCGCGCGGCGGGGCCGGAACTGCTCGGGCGGCGCCAGCACCACGTCGAGGTGGGCGTTCAGGATTACCCGGAAGCGGGGGCGTGGGGCTCCGTGGTAGACCAGCGCGCTCGGCTTGCCCGCCGAGGTGAAGCGCTCCACCGTGAAACCGGGCCCGGCGAAGTCCAGCACCAGGTCCAGCGCCCGGCGCAGGTCACCGGGACGATCGGCCGTCGACCGCACGGCGAGCAGCTCCTCGGCCACACCCATGAACCCCTCGGACGGCTCCTCGCCCTTCACCAGCAGCGACCTCGCCGCTGCCCGGCCCTCGCCGCGATCGGTCTCAGGTTCCGTAGGTCGCATCGTCTTCCCCGGGTCCGGATCCATGGGCCCATCGTCTCCCCCCTCACCCCTGGAAAGCGGGACCTTTCGCCAGGGCGGCCAGGATCGCGGTCGCGGTCGCGTCCGGCATCTCCGCGTGGGGGTAGTGCCCGGCCCCCTCGACCAGCACGGTCCTCGTGGTGGCCGAGGCCATCTTCCCCGCGATGAGCCCCGCCTCGGCCGCCGGGTCGGGGAAGTCCGCGTCCTTGGTGCCCATGACCACGACGGCCGGGCAGGTCACCTCGGGGTAGCGGGACACGACCCCGCCCAGCGAGACCTCGATCTGCGCGCGCAGCGCCGCGAGCCGTCCGGGCTCGCGCAGGCCGGCCGTGATCCCCGCCAGGTAGGCGCCGAAGTCGGCGGGCTTGGCGGTCGGGTAGGACGAGCGCAGGAACATGCCCCACAGCAGGGCGCTGCGCCCCACCGCCCGCGAGGCGAGCTTCATCCAGGCCTTGACCGGTGTGTCCCCCGAGAACGAGCCGATGAGCACCAGCTCCGTGACCTCGGCGGGCGCCTCGGCCGCCGCCCAGACGGCCGACGCGCAGCCGATGGAGTGCGCGACCACGGTCGCGGGACCGCCGAGATGCCGGACCAGGGCCAGCACGTCCGCCCCGATCGACGCCACCTCGTGGTCCGGCCATCCGGTGCTCGACTCGCCGTACCCGCGCACGTCCATCGCCGCGACCCGGTACCCCGCCTCGGCCAGCCGCCGGCTCAGGAACCGGAAGGTCGTGCGGTCGTCCCCCATCCCGTGCACGAGCACGGCCAGGCGTCCCTCCGCCGGTCCCGCCAGCTCGTACGCGATGCGCCCGTCCGCCAGCTCTATGGTTTCCATCGTGCTTCCTCCTCGACCGATCCCCATCGACATCGGCCGAGAGCAGCGCTCTCGGCCGAGATCAGTGAACACGGTCGACCACGCTCACGTCAAGAGCACCGCTCTCCCAAGTGAGCGCCAGTCCAGATCTCAGAAGGAGGTCCTGCTCAGCCAGCGGGTGAGGAGGTCCCTGTCGCCGAACAGCTCGTAACGGTCGCCGAGGGGCTTGTAGCGCCCGTAAAGAAGCAGCAGAAGATCGCTCGTGACACCCCGGACGGCGACGTCACCCTTGCCGTGGCCGTGCCCCCAGGAGAATCCGTCCGGATCCAGGGTCACCATCCACTCGCCCCCGCCACCCGCCTCCACGTCGGTGGCGTGGAAGTGCAGGCTCTCGCCGTCGCCCTTCAGCTCCTTCAGCCCACCGGAGACCCAGGACGCCGCCGCCAGGTTGCTCAGCAGCTCGTCGACACCGTCCGAGGCGCTCCTGACGTCGATGTCCGGTACCCGGCCGAGGGCCAGCTCGGCGTCCGCGCGGTGGATCACGCACTCGTGGAACATGCGCCGCGACCAGAACCCCGAGCGCTGCTCGGCGCCCCACGACCACATCGGGACGTCGCCGCCCTCCTGCCTCAGCGTGGCGACCAGGGACCTGCCGCCCGCCGCCAGCCACGCCGGATACCCCTTGTCGTCCTCCGGCAGCGTGACCGGCACCTCGCGGGTCGTCATGGGACGGTCGACGCGATGGCGCACGATGTGCTCGGCCCACCGCTGGGTGATGCCGACGTGCTTCAGCAGCTTGGCGACGGTCCACCCCGGGCACGTGGGCACCGCCGTCGCCGGATCGACGTCCGTCACCACCTCGGCGAACAGGGCCACCTCGGCCTCCAGCGCCGAGCAGTGATCTTCATGCGTCAAGGAACCCCGACTCTCCACCGTCATAACGCCCGAGCGTAGACCGAGAGCTGCGGGGAGGCACCCGTCCCGCAATGTTGTTAAACTTTCAACCACCTTGCCAGGGTAGGAAAACTCGAAGGGCAGGACATGAGCACCCCGACGATCAAGCGGCCCGGCGTCGACATCCGCAGGGCGAGCGAACGGTTCGCCACGAAGATCGACTGGCTGGACTCCAAGCACTCCTTCTCGTTCGGCCACCACCAGGACCGCCGCAACACCCACCACGGCGTCCTGCTGGTCAACAACGACGACATCGTCACGCCCGGGAGCGGGTTCGAGACCCACCCGCACCGCGACATGGAGATCGTGACCTGGGTGCTGCGCGGCTCGCTGGTCCACCAGGACTCCGAGGGTCACTCCGGGATCATCTACCCCGGCCTGGCGCAGCGCATGAGCGCCGGCACCGGCATCCTGCACTCCGAGAAGAACGACTCCTGGCGCCTCGACGGCGGCGCCGACCACAACGAGCCCGTGCACTTCGTCCAGATGTGGGTGGTCCCCGACGAGCCCGGCATCGCCCCTGGGTACGAACAGCTCGAAATCGACGACGAACTCCTGCGCGGCGGCCTCGTCCCTGTCGCCTCAGGAATGCCCCAGCACGACGGCCGGTCCGCCATCCGCATCAAGAACAAGTACGCGGCCCTCCACGTCGCCCGCCTCAAGACCGGCGACAGCGTCCAACTCCCCGACGCCCCCTTCCTGCACCTCTTCGTCCCCCAGGGCGACGTCACCCTGGAAGACGCCGGCCCCCTGACCCAAGGCGACGCCGCCCGCTTCACCTCCACCTCCGGCCACCGCGTCACCGCCACCACCCCAGCAGAAATCCTCGTCTGGGAAATGCACGCCACCATCGCTTCCTGACCCGGAACCGGCCTCGCGGCGGTGCGGACCGTTCACGCGCCGCCCCAGAGACCTGGTACACACGAGCCTGGCGCTCCAGATACGCGCGCCCAATCGCTCGGCGTGGAACAGTGAAGTAGATCCGGCCGAATCGCACTTCACAGCATGGGAACGTTGTCCGAACGCCGCGGACCAAGTGGAGGAAAGCAAGTAAGGCGTAAGGGGGCCCCCCAGCTTGAGGCAGATTTCAGTCAGCTCCGAGATCGCCTCGTTGATTTGCGTTAGGGTTGGAGGATGTCGCTTTATCGCTCGAGGAGGCGTCTCTGACTCGTCTCAAAAGTGCCGCGCTCGACTCTCACATGGCCCATGAGCGGGCTTTGTCAGACATCCAGTACGATCTTGCACGCGAGAGAGCGCGAGGCGCTCAGTTCGCGGCAGGATCTACAGGCCGTGTCCGGAGTACCCCTCGGCGTATTGAGACGACAGCAGTGACACCGTAACGCCAGGGAGAGATGTGTTGGTCACGCGCAATGTGTTGGCGGCAAGCGATCCGTCGGCACGCGAGGTGCCCAAAAGCAGCGCACTGGCACGCGACATGTCGAAAAAACCTAATCGCAACGCTGCTACGCAGATCGATGCACCGAGGTTCATCGACAACCGGCGCGGGGGCGAGAACCGGCGCGGGGGCGAGCTTGCCATCACCGAGTTGGGCCATCCCTCAGGCCGACCGGTCTTCTTCCTGCATGGCACGCCTGGCTGCCGGGTCGGCCCCCTGCCCAGAGGGCAATACCTCTACAACCACGCCATTCGCCTGATCTCCTTCGACCGGCCCGGTTACGGCATGTCCAGTCGTGTCGAGGGCCGTTCCGTCGCCGACGGCGTGACCGATGTGGAAACCATCGCCGACGCTCTCGGCATCGAGCGATTCGCCGTCGCCGGGCGCTCGGGCGGCGGGCCGCACGCGCTGGCGTGTGCCGCCCTCCTGCCACAGCGCGTCACCGGTGCCGCGGCCCTGGTGACGCTGGCACCACCCGATGCCGAAAAGCTCGACTGGTACGAGGGAATGTCGAAGCACAATATCGAGGAATACCAGACCGCCGAATCAGGTGCGGACCGGCTGGCCGATTATCTCAAGCCGGCCGTCGCCAACATCCGTAGGGATCCGGGCCGCCTTATCCAGAGTTTTTTTCACGAACTCCCGGATTCGGATCGGCGAATCGTGGCCAACAAGGTCATTCGTGACAGCTTAACGAATGGTTATGCTGAGGCGCTGCGAGAATCGGCCTGGGGATGGATCGACGACTCGGTGGCCTACCGGTCGAGCTGGGGATTCGACCCTGCGGACATCAAGGTGCCGGTCCGGCTCTGGCATGGTGCGGAAGACGTCTTCTCCCCGGTGACCCACACGAAATGGCTCGCGGACCACATTCCCGGCGCGGATGCCGTCATCCAGGACAGCGCCGGCCATTTCGCGGCCATCGACGCCCTGCCCGGCATACTCACCTGGCTCGCCAGAAAAGACCCGTCCACCCGCTGAATCAGACCGGCAGCGCCTCCAGGTCCAGCGTCATCCGCTGCCCGCTGTCGAGGAATGTCAGCAGCGGATGGCTCTCGCCCAATACCTCGCGGAAAGCCTTCAGCGTCTCGTCGCGTATCTGCTGGGCCTGGTGGATGGTGCCGGCCTCACGCAACGTGACCGCGAGATTGGCCGAGCAGGCGAGTGTGTCCGGGTGTTCGCGGCCGAGCGTGTCCTCGAGGGACTGGAAGGTCGCGGTCTCCAGTTCCAGCGCGCGGTCCCACTCGCCGAGGTCGGCCAGGCAGTTCGCGAAATTGACCGCGGCGCACAGGGTGAAGGGGTGTTTCTCACCCAGCTTCTCGACCATGAGGCCGAGAGTGCTCTCGGCCAGCCGCCTGGCCTTCTCCACGGAGTGGGAACCTCGGATGTAGATGGAGAGGTTGTTGGCCGCGATCAGCGTGTAGGGGTGGTCCGCGCCGAGTGAGACGGTGAACGCCTCCCACACCTGCCCCACGATCTCCCGGGCCTCGGACTTCCTGCCCAGCGCTGCGAGGTCGGAGGCGAGATTGATCCGGCACACCAGCGTGTCGGGGCTGGTGTCCCCGTGCACTCTCTCGAACAGTTTGGTGGTCTGCTCGGTCACCCGGAAGGCCTCGCGGTACTCCCCGGCCTTCCGCAGCGACACGCCCAGGCTCTTGGCGGCTCGCAACGTGTCGGGGTAGTCCTCGCCGAGCAGCGAGCGGTGCTCGTCGTAGAACTGTGTCAGCACCTCGACCGATCGGGCGAACTGACCGGCGTCCCGCAGGTCGCCGCCGATGTTGGCGCCGGAGAACAGGGTGTACGGGTGCTTCTCGCCGAGGACGGTGAGACGGCGGTCGTAGGTGTCCTGGTCCACGTCGCGCGCTTCGAGGAACTCGCCGACCAGGCGCAAGGAGACGGCCTTGTTGTTGGCGGCCATCAGGGTCCGGGGATGGTCCTCCCCGTACTCGTTCTTCAGGCGGTCGAAGGTGTCGGTCGCCATCTTCAGCGCGGCGGAGTAGTCCCCGAGGGCGCGAAGGTCGGCTCCGAGGCCTCCGGCGGTCATCAGGGTGTGCGGGTGGTTCTCACCCAGCAGCAGTTGCTGCCGCCCCAGTACGACGGTGTCGGTGTCGCGCGCCGCCTTGTACCTGCCCTGGGACCGCATGACGTTGGCGAGCTGGAAGCGCAGGTGGAGGATCTGCCGCTCGACCGTCTCCTGTTCGAAGGATCCGGTCTCGCCGTCCTCCGCCGGCGGCCGCTCCGTCTCGGCGGAGACCCAGCTTTTCCACTTGTTCTCCAGTTCCTCCCCCAGCTCCATGGCGGCATCGAACTGGCCACGCCGCCAGAGGTAACGCACTCGCTCGATCAGGAGGCTGCGGGTCGCCTCTCCCCCCCACTCGATCGCCCCCGAGGGATCCAGATGAGGCCAGATCGCGTCGTAGGCCTGCCAGTTCTCTGAGTCGTCGACCTCGGCGGGCCTGGGCCGGGCACCGACGAGAATGTTGTGGACGTCCCTGGAGGCCTCGATCTTCTCCTGCTCCGTCATCCGGTGGCGCACCATGCCCTGGACCAGCCGGTGGACGGCCACGGACTTCGTGCGCTGGTCGAGCTTGGCCAGACCGAACCGGCTGATCTCCTGGATGACCCGTCCCATGACGACGTTCTCGCGTAGCGCCGGGTCGTACGGCACCAGCGCCTTCACGGTCTCGTCGCTGTACAGCATCTTGATGGAAATGGCCTCGGGGGCGAAGAACGCGCACAGTTGGAGAAGCCTCGTGCCGGCCCGCGACCGCTGCCGCAGTTCCTCGAAGGACACCTCCCACGCCGCCGCCACCGGGGTGGGGTAGTCGGCCGGCTTGTTCAGCGAGAGCACCTGCGACAGCTTCGTCTGGAGCTGGGCGACATAGTCCGCCGGCGGCATGCCGGTCTCACGGAGCCAGGCCGCGGCCTGCTCGATCGCGAGCGGCAGGTCGCCGAGGGATTCGGCCACCATGTCGGCGTCCTCGGCGCTGAGCGCGTTGACGCGTTGCACGAGATGCTGCACGCTCTCGGCTCGCGTGAAGACGTCGACCTCCAGAGGCGTGGCCACCTGGGACCACACCTGGCTGCGTGAGGTGACGACGATGTGGCCGGAACCCCCGGGGAGCAGGTGGGTGATGTCGGCCGGTTCGTGGGCGTTGTCGAATATCAGCAGCCAGCGGAGTTGGTCCTCGTTCCTGCGCAGCAGGCGGCGCAGCGCCTGGATGACATCCTCGATGTTCTCGCCTTCCGGGATGTCCAGATGCCTGGCCAGCTCGACGAGCGCGGGAATCGCCAGGGCGGACTGCGCGGCCGGTACGTACCAGACCACGTCGTAGTCGGCCATGAACCGGTGCGCGTACTCCAGCGCGACCTGGCTCTTCCCGATGCCACCGAGCCCGTGCAGCGCCTGCGGCAGCACGGCCGTGGTCTCGCCGCTCATGAGCTGGTCCCGCAGCTTCTCGAGCAGCTCGCCCCGGCCGGTGAAGACGGCGTTGCGGCTCGGCACGTTGGTGATGGCCGGCCTGCTCCTGGGGAAGCGCGGCCCGGGCGTCGCGGTCGCGGCGAGATGCTGGAGCTCGCGCGGCGACTGGCCGAGGGCACGCATGATCGCCGTGGTCGCCTCGTCCTCGTCGGTCCGCACGAGGTCGACGATCGGCGGGACGGTGAAGGGGTGCTGCAACTGTGTCGGGGCCACGCGTACCGGCACCAGCACGTGGTCGGCCGCGGACCCCTGGCCGGTGGTGGTGGTCGTCCAGAGCTCGCGGGCCCGGGCCGAACTTACGTACGCGGGCGAGATGATGGCGACGATGTGCTCGGTCACCTTGGTGGCCGTGGGGTCCGGCTCTGGCGGCTCCGCCTCGGTCACCGACCGGGTGCGCACCTTGAACCCGATGCGGGTGAGAAGCGACTGCACCCAGTCGGCCCACATGCGATCTTCCGGGACATAGCTGACCAGGACGTGGCCGGGAGCGACGGGCCGTACCCGGGTGAAGTGGTCGCGATAGCGCAACCGGATCTTCTCCTCGATCGACGGCGAGGACCCGGCCCTGCCCCCCGTGATCACCTCGGTGAGGCTTTCGTACGCCGCCAGCATCGAACGGGGCGACCCGGGGACGTCGCCGAACGCGGCGAGGGTCTCCTCGAACGCGTAGTACGGCCGGTAGGGGATCTCCACCGCGGCCCAGTAGCGGTCGGCCTCGGCCTTGCCCATCTCGGTGAGGAACCGGTCGAACCTGCTGCGCGCGAAGGCACGTCCAGCGTCGAGCTTCTCCTTCTCGCCTTCTTCGATCCGCATGGGCACCGGGAAGATCTGGATCTTCCGGCCGCTGCTCGCCTCGCTCACGTCGCGCGCGACGTGGGCGGCTCCCTCGATGCTCTGGTCGCTGAGGGTGAAACAGTCGACGAGGGTGTCAGGGAGGTGCATGGTGCAGATGTCGGCGATGTCGCTGAGGCCGGTGCGGCTGTCGATCAGGACGTAGTCGTAGTTCTGCTTCACGTGGGCGCGAAGGGCGTCGAAGAACAGGCCGCCGCGCAGCCGTTCGTAGAAGTGGTCCCAGTCGAAGGAGGCGATCAGCGAGGAGTAGTCGCGATTCTGCCGTCCCGCGGACATGAAGTCGAGCCGCCCTTCCCCGGGGAACTCATTCCACTCCAGCGGAGTGACGTACCCGGCGACCTGGCAGAACTCCTTGTACCAGTCGTCGGGACGCGGTTCGTCCAGCATGGCGGCCCACGCGTAGTCCTGGATCAGCTCGATGACGCCGCGCATTTCGCCGACCCGGGGGTCCAGGAAAGGATGGAAGAACTTGTGCAAGCCGGGAGACTCGAGATCCCAGTCGATGGTCAGGACTTTCCAGCCGTTGCTCGCGAGGATCCATGCCGTGTTCGCCAGCGCCATGGTGCGCCCGGTTCCACCCTTGAATGAGTAGAAGGTGATTATCTGACCTTCTTTAGAGCCGCTCATCCCTGTCCTCACGATTTACTCCGATCCTCCGTCTCCCCCGGACCGCGCAGCCTCAGACGTTTGTCCTGGCGTCCGGCAGGAGGATGGGCAGTCCCGTACTTGAGATACTGGTTGCCGACGCGATGTACCACGGCACGCAGAGTCCGCCCGAACTCCTCGATGGTGGAGGTGTCGCGTGCGGAAATCCTAGAGGTCATCCGGCCTTCCAGAAGCCTGCGAGGAAGGGCCGACTCCAACTTCTCCTCGAGTTCCGCCTCGGCGTCGATCGTCTGACGGTCCTGTTGATTCCACGGGATTATGACGTCGATCCACGGTTTCTCGAGGCGGTCGAACCTGCGCAGCCGGTCGAGCAGTTCGGGATCCCGCGCCGCCCACGGATCGAGGACCAGCACGCCGGGTTCGGCGGGTGACGTGGCGCTCAGCACCTGGTCGGCGTTCTCGCGCAGTGTCACGACCTCGGGGGTGTACTCCAGGTTCCTGGCGAGATCGGTGGCGTACTCCGCCAGCGGCGTCTCACCCGGGTAATAGGGATTCCACTCCGCGTCCTGGTCGCCGTAGTAGGCCGCGTCGCGCCGGGAAGTGGAATCCAGCCGGGCGGGCGCGAGAATGATCTGCAGTTTCCGATACGGATATCCTACGAAGGCATTGCGCGCCGACTGGTAGGCCGCCTCGGTGCCGGGGAGGACCTGAGCGGACTCGGCCGCGCGGACGATGCGCTCCGCCAGGCTGTGCACCGACAGCTCGTAGTCGATCTGCAGGCCGGTGCGCATGATCCCGTAGAAGCCCAGCCGCTGGTACGCGTCGCCGAGGGCCGACGCGTCGAACTTCACCGGCTCGGTGGCGGCGGGGAACTTCGACAGCGGGGTCGGCACCCACAGCGCCGGGATGATCGCCTCCGTCGGCTCGAACTCGCCCACCGAGCGCTCCACTCTGCGGTTGAACACCGCCCACTCCCGCCCGCATCGCTCGCTGGCGAAGTAGCGCGACGCGTACAGCGGCACGAAAACCCTGCAGGTCCGCAGGGCGAGTGCGGTACGGGCCGACCAGCCGTTCCTCGACCGCTCGCGGTCCATGTACCCGGCCTCGGCGTCCAGCGGCAGATCGGCCGACTCGCTCACCACCGCCGAGAGCCGCTCGAAGAACGCGGCGACCCACCTGTCGGGATCGCTCATGTCGTCCGGCCCGAACCGGGGCGTCGGCTCATAGCTGAGAAAGAAGTACGGACGGCCGGCAGGCGGAGGATCCGCTGGCGTTCTCATGTCACACCGCCTTCGAAGACGTTCCTCAGGTTGGAGAACTCGGCCACGTCGCAGGGCTGCAGCCGTGTGCTGCGGGCGATGTCGACGATGGCCGTCGCCAGTTCCAGGGTCGCGCTGATGTAGCCGTTGTGGAAGTTCTTGCGGACGGCCAGCGAGTAGAGGCCGTCCCTCTTGTAGTCCTCGCCCAGCGCGGTGTGGGATGCCTGAAGTTCACTGGCGACCTTCGGTATGCCCTCGAAATCCACCGGGGTCCAGAGCACCGGCATGATCGCACTGTACGGGCTGTACCGTTTCGCCCGGTGTAACTCCTCACGGCGGGCGAAGGCGTCCCACTCCATACCGCAGAACTCGCTTCTGAAATATTTGGGCTGGTAGAGTGGAATGAACACCCGGCAGGTGGCGAGAGCGTGCCTGATGTCGTCGTTCCATCGCGTGCCGGGCCGCATCTGACGGTCCATGAATCCGGCGTGCACTCCCCCGGGATGATCCGTGAGCTGCATGATGTGGCGGCACAGGTCCTGGAAGAACTCCAGAACATAGTGATCAGGATCTTCCCGTGGCCGCACCGGCTCGATGTGGCAGTAGCTAAGGAAAAAGTACGGCGCGTCCGCTCCGTCACCGGAGAACGATCCGTCTGACATATAACTCTCCAGGCCCCTCCCGTGCGCGGTCGCACCCCCGAAGGGAACCGACACCACACCCGAGGTCGAGGCGCGCGTCGTGAGAAACAATGCAACGCGATTTCTCGGGACGGGTCAAGCGGGAAGCGGATATCCGCTGTCATCGCCTGATCATATTGATCGCGAAGTCAGTCATCGAGCCATGATCGGGCCGCCGCGCGCATTCCCGCGACGAATTGCCTGCCGACCTCGGTCAGCGATCCCGACCTGGCCAGAGTGTCCACGGCCTCGAGGGTGCCGTCACGCCAGCGGAGGTAATTCTCTGTCGCTTTTTCGGGGATATGTCCCATTCCGGGCCGTGTGCGCGCCTTCCATACTTCGGTAACGGCCATGTGCGCGTACGTTCCCTGGAACACGCCTTCCAGCGGGCGCGGATCCTGCCGCCAGGACACGTGATAAAGCTCTTCGTCGGTCCCGTCGAAAAGATCGGTGAGGTCGAGCACGGCCCCGAGTTTGACGTGCTGGAATTCGTGGATCATCAGCATCGCCAGGTCGTCGGGACGGCCGGGCAGCGCGACGCCGATCGCGCCGAACGCGTGCCTCGCGGTCGCGCTCGCCTGGACGTCGCCCCCCGGGGCCACCAGCGGGGTCAGCACCCTGAGCCCGGCGGCGAGCGCGGGGGCATAGCGGGAATGGTCGCGCTTCACGACCTCCCACGCCTCCGCGAACATCGCCTGCCAGCGGGCCAGCCGCTCCGGCGACAGGCGCGGGGCGACGGCGTGGTCGTAGCAGTCCCGATAGGGATCGACGTCGTCCAGGGCCATCGAGACGCCGTCCGCGGTCAGCCGGGAGATCGGCCGCCAGTCTCCGGCCGCCGCGGGCTCGTCCAGGCGGACCTCCCACCGCCGGTCCTCGGTGGCCACGGCGAACACGCCCGGCCCGGTCTCGATGATCGCCTCCTGAGCCCGGCCGGCCGGGATCGAGCCCATGGCCGGCAGCGGCACCGACCCCCCGCGGGTCGCGACCGCCAGCCGGGCCGCCACTCCGGCTCTGAGCGCCGCGGCGGCGGCGATGTTGGAGAGGTAGCGCGTCTCCGGGTGCGCCCACTGGCCTCGGGCGATGCACCGGGCCGCCCACACCCGGACGTAGGGGTGGTCGAAGACCTCGCGCACCGCGTCCGGATGTCCGCGGTCGAGCTCGGTCAGCAGCTTCCACGCGTCCGCCACGCCGGGTCCGGCGAGCTTGTACACCGAGGAGATCAGCAACCGGCGCGCACTGGTCTGCGACGCGGCGAGGTGGGTCATCGTGGCCGCGTCCCCGTACCCGGCCGCCAGCGCCGCCAGATCGGGGCCGGGGATGGTGTGCGCGGCCGGGGCGGCCCCCTCCCGGCCCCTTTCCGCGCGGACCCCGGCCCGTACGCGGATCCCGGCCCGCGGGCGGACCTCGGCCTGCGAGCGGACGTGCGTGATGAGCTTCATGAGGTCGTCGCAGAAGACGCTGGGGTTCTGGAAGCCGGTCCCGACGCGGTGCCGGTGCGCGTACAGCCCTCCGCCGCAGCTCTCCACCACCGGGCACGCCCTGCAGGTGTCGCAGAGGCCCTCCAGCCCGCCGAGCCGCGCTGCGATCGCGGGCGAGCGCGCGACGTCGTCGAGCGTGTGGGAGAAGACGTCGCACCCCGTGGCGGGCGCGCCGGAGAACGACGTCTTGAGGGAGTCCGCCTGCTCGTACTCCCCGTCGGTCTCGATGACGGCGAGATCGCATTCGTCCAGGCCGAGGGACTCGGTCAGGCTGCCCTGGCCCTGGGTGGTGCGGATGATGGACTCGAACATCCGCACCCGGACCGGCTCGCCGTCCTTGCGCCACCGGTCGTGGATGGCGATGAGCCAGTCGGCATAGGGGGTGGCCACGCCGGCCGGGCGAGGCGGCGGATGGTCCCAGGTCGCGTGCGGCAGCAGAAAGTCGACCACCGGAGGTCGCAGGGCGACGAGGGCCTCGTACACGGGCACCGGGTCGTTGCCTATGTCGATCGTGCAGAGGAGCCCGGCGTAGATGTCCGGGAACTCCCTCCCGAGCCGGTCGACCGCCCGGACCACGCGGTCATAACTACTTCGGCCGTCGGCGTACCGGCGATGGAGATCGTTCGCCCGACGACCGCCGTCCAGAGAGACGCCGACCCGCACATCGTGGTCGGCGAACATCCGGCAGAAGCGCTCGTCGAGCGACACTCCGTTGGTGTGGACACGTAAATCCAGTTCGCAGATCCCCCGGACCGCGTCGCGAAGCCGGACGATCGTTTCTTCGAGGCGTTCGTGACCCGCCAGCAAAGGTTCTCCGCCGTGCAGGATCACGTGAATTGTCCGCAGAGCGTGGGCCCGCGCGTGCTCGGCCATGCGGTCGGCCGCCATCGCCACGGTTTCCCGCGCCATCACCTTGGGACGACGGCGCCAGCTCTGGTCCGCGTGTTCGTATACATAACAGTGATCACAGGCGAGGTCACATCTGCTCGTGACCTTGAGTACGAACTGTCGGAAAGGCACGATGCGAGCCCCTCGAAGCTCCCGTTCGCCGGTCAGATGGCGGAGTTGAAAGCCGCCACCGGTACTCGTCGGACGTCCTCCGATGCGGGCACGATACGCCTCACCTCGGCGCCCATGCCCAACTCACTCACCTCGGACAAAGGGACGTCTCGCAGGTCTGTGATCTCGGAGCGAAGTATCACCATGCTGTCTCCAGAGTTCCTCATGCCGTGACCGTTCCGCTTGGGGGCCGGGAATTATCCGCGAGCGAGCTTCATCGAAACACCTTGACCGGCGATGGCACTGTCACGCGGGAGGCGTACGCCACGGATGTCACCTCTCCGCGTGCGTGCCATTAAGCCGATCATGGGGCTTCCAGATCGACTGACATTTTTGACATTACTACCCAGGTTTCGTTTTTGCACCCCGGAAAGCGGAATCTCACTTTACCTCCACAGTGACCATCACCCATGACCTCTACTGATTCTTCCCGACCTTTTTCGGCACATCGGTCGTGCGGGAAACGCGGCCGCCTAAGAGCGGCACCAGGGCGGGGCGTGGCGGAAGGTCGTCGCCCGGCCGCCCGGAGAGGCGTGGGGGGAGGGGGTGCCGCGTCCGAGGGCGGGTGGATGGGGGTGGCTGTCGGGGGACATTGACGGGGGTTGCGGGGGCGGGTAGGTTCGCAGCTAATTAACAGTAAAGCTTCTTTAAAGTTAGGCCGTAACCGCCAGGTCGGGAGGCTCCCTCCATGCCAAGATCCCCGCCACTGTCTTGACTCCCCTGTCGGGACGCGCCCGCCGGTGTCTCCTCCCTGCCAATGGCGTGCCCGTCTTTCGAAATACGTCCAGATCGACCCCCCTTTTCGCATCCGCCCGATGGACGTGGAGCACTGCATGAGACACAGGTTCGCGAAATTCTTGGTGGCAGCGGTGGCGCTGCTTCTACCGCTCAGTGCGACGGTGGCGTTCGGCCCCGGCGCCTCCGCCACGGCCGCCGCGCCGGGCCGGGTCGCGTTCGCGGCCCCGGCCTGGGCTGCGAACACGGCTTATACCGCGGGCACCGTCGTTTCCTACAACGGCGTGGACTACAGATGCCTGCAGAGCCACACCTCCCTGACCGGCTGGGAACCGCCGAACGTCCCGGCGCTCTGGACGCCGGTGACCGGCGGCGGGGGTGACACCACGGCGCCCAGTACGCCGGGCAGCCTGCGGTCCACCGCGACGACGTCCTCCAGCGTGTCGCTGGCCTGGAACGCCTCCACCGACAACGTGGCCGTCACCGGGTACAACGTCTACCGGGGCGGCAACCTGGTCACCACCGCGACGGGGACCACGTACACCGACGGTGGTCTCGCGGCGAGCACCGCGTACAGCTACACCGTCCGCGCGCGCGACGCCGCCGGGAACCTGTCCGCCAACAGCAACCAGATCAGCGTCACCACCCAGGGCGGCGGCGGGGGTGACACCACGGCGCCCAGTACGCCGGGCAGCCTGCGGTCCACCGCGACGTCCTCCTCCAGCGTGTCGCTGGCCTGGAACGCCTCCACCGACAACGTGGGCGTCACGGGGTACAACGTCTACCGGGGCGGCAGCCTGGTCACCACGGCGACGGGGACCACGTACACCGACGGTGGTCTCGCGGCGAGCACCGCGTACAGCTACACCGTCCGCGCGCGCGACGCCGCCGGGAACCTGTCCGCCAACAGCAACCAGATCAGCGTCACGACGCAGGCCGGCGGTGGTGGCGGAGGCGGGAACAAGCTGCTCGGCTACTTCGTCGAGTGGGGCGTCTACCAGCGGAACTACCACGTCAAGAACATCGAGACCAGCGGCTCGGCGGCCAAGCTGGGGTACATCAACTACGCGTTCGGCAACGTGACCAACGGCCAGTGCGCGATCGGCGACAGCTACGCCGACTACGACCGCGCCTACTCCGCGGCCGAGAGCGTGGACGGCGTGGCCGACACGTGGGACGCGGGCGTGCTGCGCGGCAGCTTCAACCAGCTCCGCAAGCTCAAGGCCAGGCACCCCGGCCTGAAGGTGATCTGGTCGTTCGGCGGCTGGACCTGGTCCGGCGGCTTCGGCCAGGCGGCGGCCAACCCGACGGCGTTCGCGAACTCCTGCTACAACCTCGTGAACGACCCGCGCTGGGCCGGTGTCTTCGACGGCATCGACATCGACTGGGAGTACCCGAACGCCTGTGGCCTGAGCTGTGACACCAGCGGCGCGGCGAGCTTCAAGAACCTGATGTCGGCGCTGCGCTCGCGCTTCGGGGCGAGCAAGCTGGTCACCGCGGCCATCACCGCCGACGGCACCTCGGGCGGGAAGATCGACGCGGCCGACTACGGCGGCGCCTCGCAGTACGTCGACTGGTACAACGTGATGACCTACGACTACTTCGGAGCCTTCGCCCCCACCGGGCCGACCGCGCCGCACTCGCCGCTGAACTCCTACACCGGCATCCCGACTCCGGGCTTCGACTCCAACAGCGCCATCCAGAAGCTGAAGAGCAAGGGCGTGCCGGCGAGCAAGCTGCTGCTCGGCATCGGGTTCTACGGCCGGGGATGGTCGGGCGTCAGCCAGAGCGCTCCTGGTGGTTCGGCGTCCGGGCCGGCGCCGGGGACCTATGAGCAGGGCATCGAGGACTACAAGGTGCTGAAGAACAGCTGTCCCTCGACGGGCACCGTCGCGGGAACGGCGTACGCGTACTGCGGCAACCAGTGGTGGAGCTACGACACCCCGAGCACCATCGCGGGGAAGATGAGCTACGCCAAGAGCCAGGGTCTCGGCGGCTCCTTCTTCTGGGAGCTCACCGGCGACACCACCGGCGGTGAGCTGATCACCGCGATGCGCAACGGCCTGGGCTAGCGACAGCGGCACCATCGGGGAGCCGGGCGACCGCCCGGCTCCCCTTTTTGTGTCCTGGACTGCAAGAAGGGTGGATTGCAATGGATTTTCTCAAGCTGTGACTGAAAAAAAGCACCACGGGACCCCAAATTACCGGGAAACTGGGGGCACTCTCGTGATCCGCGAGCCTCGGAGGCGATCCGCGGTCCGGCCGGGAGGGCACGGCACCACGCACCGATGATCGAAGGGGGAAGGGGCCCGTCCCCATGGCTCCGGCCGGCGGCGCGGGTCCCGGATGTCGATGGCCGATCCCGTGACAGAACTCGGGCCGCAGCGCCCCGGCTCCGGCGAACCGCTCAGCGCCGGCAAACAGGCACTCCTCGCCCAGCGGCTGAGACGCCGTCCGCAGGCGCGCGCCGAGCACCTCATCCCGCGCCGCGCGCCCGGCCTGGCCCCGCCCCTGTCGTACGCGCAGGAGCGGCTGTGGTTCATGGACCAGCTCGTCCCCGGCGCCGCCGCGTACACCATCGTGCTCACGCTCCGGCTGCGCGGCCCGCTGGACGCAGACGCGCTGGAGGCGGCGGTCGTCCAGGTCGCCGACCGGCACGAGGCCCTGCGCACGCGCTTCCCCGCCGGGGACGACGGCCGTCCCGCCGCCGTGGTCGAGGACTCCGCCGGGGTACGGCCGGCGCGCGCCAAGGCGGGCTCGGAACAGGAGGCGCGGGAGCTGGTCGCGGCGCTGGCGGCCGAGCCGTTCGACCTGGCGGCGGGCCCGCTGCTGCGGCCGCTGCTGGTGAGGCTGGACGCGGAGGACCACGTGCTGGCGCTCGCGGTGCACCACATCGCCTGCGACGGCTGGTCATGCGACCTGCTGACCTCGGAGATCCTCACTCGCTACGAGACCGCCATGCGCGGCGAGGGGGCCGAGGCCGTCACCGGCGAGCGGGGGGCGCTCGACTACGGGGACTTCGCCGTCTGGCAGCGGCGGGAGCAGGAGGCCGGGGGCGACCTCGCGTACTGGAGCGGGCGGCTGGCCGGGCTGCCGCCGCTGGACGTGTTCACCGACCACCCAAGGCCGGCGCGGCAGACGTTCGCGGGCGCCGCGCACGGCTTCCGGCTCGGCGCCGGGGAGGCGGCCGGCCTGCGCGCGATGGCCGCCGACCTCGGCGTGACGATGTACATGATCGTGCTGTCGGCGTGGCAGGCGCTGCTCGGCCGGTACTCGGGCCAGGAGGACTTCGCCGTCGGGTCCCCCATCGCCGGCCGATCGCGGCCGGAGCTGGAAGGCATGATCGGCTGCTTCCTCAACATGCTGACCATGCGCGCCGACCTGTCGGGCGACCCGACGTTCCGCGAGCTGCTGTCGCGGACCAGGGAGTCCGCGCTGGACGCGTTCGCGCACCAGGAGCTGCCGTTCGAACGGCTGGTCCAAGAGCTGAACGTGGCGCGTGACGTGTCCCGGCCGCCGCTGTTCCAGACCATCTTCGCCATGCAGAACTACGGCGGCGCGCCGGCCCGCCCGGTGGAGGGGCTCGCCGTCGAGCCGTTCGCGGTGGAGACGATCTCCACCCGGTTCGACCTGGAGCTGTACGCGAGCGAGGACGCCGGCGGGCTGGGCCTGCTGCTGATCTACAACACCGACCTGTTCGCGGCGGACACCGTCGAGCGCATGGCGACGCACCTCACCATGTTCCTGGCGGAGGTCACCGCCCGCCCCGACACGCGCGTCTCGGACGCCGCCATCCTCGGCGAGGCCGAGCGGGCGCTGGTCACGGCCGGGTTCAACGCGACGGACGCCCCCTTCCCCGACGGTGCCACCCTGCACGGCCTGGTCGAGGAGCAGATCGCCCGCACCCCCGGCCGTACCGCCGTCACCTTCGAGGGGGCCTCGCTCACCTACGCCGAGCTGGGCGAACGGGCCGATCGGGTCGCACGGCGGCTCCGCGCCCTCGGCGCAGGGCCGGGGACGCGCGTGGCGGTCTGCGCGGAGCGGTCGCTCGACCTGGTCGCCGGGCTGCTGGGCGTCCTCAAGGCGGGCGCCGCGTACGTGCCGCTGGACCCCGAGTACCCGGCCGAGCGGCTGGAGTTCATGCTCGCCGACTCCGGCGCGACGATCGTCCTCACCCAGCGGCGCCTGCGCGAGACGCTCCCGGCAACGCTGAAGACGGCCCGCCTGCTGACGCTGGACGACCCGGCGGACCGGCCCACGCGGACCGAAGCCAAGCGGACCGACACGAAGCAGACCGAAGCGGAACGGCCCCCGGAGACCACGGCAGGGCGGGGCGCCGAGGCCGGGGACGTGGCTTACATGATCTACACCTCGGGTTCCACCGGCCGGCCGAAAGGCGTGCCCAACTCCCATCGCGGCATCGTCAACCGGCTCGACTGGATGCGGAAGCGGTTCCCCCTCGACGCGGGCGACACCGTCCTGCAGAAGACCCCCGCGAGCTTCGACGTCTCGGTGTGGGAGTTCTTCTGGCCGCTGCTGGCCGGCGCCCGGCTCGTGCTGGCCCGCCCTGGCGGGCACAAGGACGCCGCATACCTGGCGGGCCTGATCCGCACGGAGGGCGTGACGACCCTGCACTTCGTGCCCTCGATGCTCGCCGTGTTCCTCGCCGACGAGGACGCCCGGTCGTGTACGTCGCTGAGGCGCGTCATCTGCAGCGGCGAGGAGCTGCCCGCCGGCCTGGCGATCCGCTGCCGGGAGACGCTGCCCGCCGAGCTGCACAACCTGTACGGCCCCACCGAGGCGGCCGTCGACGTGTCGGCGTGGGCCTGCGAGCCCGGGGAGCTCGCGGGACGGGCCCGCGTGCCCATCGGGGCGCCCATCCAGAACGTCCGCCTTTACGTGCTGGACCCCCGGCTCCGGCCCGTCCCGATCGGGGTGCCGGGCGAGCTGCACATCGGCGGCGCCGGCCTGGCGTACGGCTACCACGGCAGGCCGGCGCTGACGGCCGAGCGGTTCGTCCCCGACCCGTACGGGCCGCCGGGCTCGCGCCTGTACCGGACGGGCGACCTGGCGCGCTGGCGGGCGGACGGGACCGTCGACTTCCTCGGCCGCCTGGACACCCAGGTCAAGGTCAGGGGGTTGCGCATCGAGCTGGGCGAGATCGAGGCCGCCCTGCGCGACCAGCCGGGCGTGCGGGACGCCGCGGTGATCGTCCGGGAGGACCGGCCGGGGGACAAGCGCATCGTCGCGTACCTGGCCGGCGACGCCCAGGCGGGCGAGGTGCGCGCGGCGCTCAAGCTGCGGCTGCCCGACTACATGGTGCCGTCCGCGCTGGTCCCGCTGGAGGGGCTGCCGCTGTCGCCGAACGGGAAGCTCGACCGCCGCGCCCTGCCCGAACCGGCGCCGGTCCGCGAGGAGGGGACGGAGTTCGTCCCGCCGGAGACCGCCACGCAGGAGTCGGTCGCCGCGGTCTGGCGCGCGGTGCTCGGCGTCGAACGCATCGGGATCGATGACGACTTCTTCGACCTCGGCGGGCATTCGCTGCTGGCCACCCAGGTGATCGCCGGGATGCGCGCGAACCACGGCGCGGGCGTGTCGGTGATGGACCTGTTCCAGAACCCCACGGTCCGCGGGCTCGCCGCGCTCGCCGACGTCCCCGCCGGCGAACGCGGCCCGCGCGGTCTGCTGTACGAGCTGACGCGGCCGGTGCCGGCGGGCGAGCGGGTGCTCTCCTATGTCTGTGTGCCGTACGGCGGCGGGAGCGCGGTGGTGTACCAGCCGCTGGCCGACGCGCTGCCGCGCGGGTACCGGCTGTTCTCGGTGGCGATCCCCGGTCACGACCTCGGCGTGGACGAGGACCGGCTCTCGTTCGACGAGCTCGCGAGCAGGTGCGTGGCCGAGATCCTCGCGAAGGTGGAGGGCCCGCTGGCCCTGTACGGCCACTGCGGCGTCGGCTCGGCGATGATCGTGGAGATCGCGCGCCGGCTGGAGGCGGCCGGGCGTGAGCTGGACGCCGTGCACATCGGCGCGATCTTCCCGTTCGCCCGGCCGGAGAACCGCGTGATGAACGCCCTGTCCAGGTTCGCCCGGATGGAGGCGCTGCGCTCGGACCAGGCGTACGCCAACTGGCTGCTGTCCTGGGGGCTGGAGCTCAACGACCTGGACCCCGGCCAGGCGCGGCACATCATCCGCAACATGCGCAGGGACTCCGAGGAGGCCGAGGCCCACTACACGCGGCTGCTGCGCGAGGGGGTCGAGCGGCTGCGCGCGCCCATCGTCACCATCGCGGGCGAGCGCGACCCGAGCACCGACTACTACCAGGAGCGTTTCCGCGAGTGGCACTTCATCGCGGACACCTCGGCGGTGGTGGTCCTGGCCGAGGCGGGGCACTTCTTCCTGAAATATCGGGCGAAGGAGCTGTCGGAGATCGTTACGACCGTCCACCGCACGCTGGACGCGCCCGAGACGCTCACCCAGGAGGCGCGCGGCGGGCGCGACGCCGAATGGTGGCTGCACGACGTCTCCCGGGCCGGCGAGCCGGTGACGGCGACCGGCCCCGAGCCGAGCATGGCCAGGTTCGTCACCGTGGCCGCGAGCCAGATGGTGTCGATGACCGGCTCGGCGCTCACCGAGTTCGCCATCCCGATCTGGATCTACCTGCAGACCGGCTCGCTCGTCCGCTTCGCGCTGTTCGCCGTACTCGGGCTGGTGCCGGGCATGCTGGTCGCCCCGCTGGCGGGCGCGGTCGTCGACCGGTCGAACCGGCGGCGGGTCATGCTGGCGGGCGACGTCGCGGCCGGCGGGGTCCAGCTCCTGCTCGGCGTGCTGCTGTGGACGGGGAACCTGGCGTCCTGGCACATCTACGTACTGATCGTCAGCCTGTCGGTCGCCCTGCAGTTCCAGCGGCTCGCCTACGGCTCCTCGATCCCCCAGCTCGTGCCCAAGCAGTACCTGGGCCACGCCAACGGGGTCGCGCAGATGGCCAACGGCGTGACCCAGCTCCTGGTCCCCCTGATCGCGGTGGGGCTGATGGCCTCGATCGGCCTCGGGGGCATCGTGCTCATCGACGTCGTCAGCTACGCCTTCGCCGTCACCGTCCTGCTGTTCACCCGGTTCCCCGCGAGCATGGCCTGGCAGCGCAAGGAGCCCGTGCTGGCCGAGATCGTGAACGGCTTCCGCTACAGCTGGGGCAACTCCTCGATCCGGTCGATGCTGCTGTTCTTCGCCGCGCTCAACATCTTCCTGTCCCCGCTGTTCCTGCTGATCTCACCGCTGGTGCTGTCGTTCGGCACGCTCGCCGACGCGGGCAGGATCGCGTTCGTCTCGGGCGCGGGCGTGCTGCTCGGCGGGCTCGTCATGACCGTGTGGGGCGGGCCGAGGAGGCGGCGCCTGTACGGGATGATGCTCAGCGTCCTCGGGCTCGCGGCGTTCTGCCTGGTCACCGGCCTGCGGCCGAGCCTGGTGACGATCGCGGCGGGCGCGTTCGGCATGGCCCTGTGGCTCACCCTGGTCAACGGCATCTACACCACGATCGTGCAGGTCAAGGTGCCGCCGAGGTTCCACGGGCGGGTGTTCGCCCTCAACACGCTGATCGCCTGGTCGACGCTGCCGATCGGGTTCGGCCTGGTCGCGCCGTACGGGAGCAGGTTGTTCGACCCGCTGGTCGCCGAGGGCGGGCCGCTGGCGGGCAGCGTGGGCGCGGTCATCGGCGTGGGCGCGGGGCGGGGCGTCGGGCTGATGTACGTCCTGTTCGCCCTCGCGATGGTCGTGCTCGTGCTCGTCGCCTTGCGGTTCCGGTCTCTGGCCCGCTTCGACGCCGACGTCCCGGACGCCGCGCCCGACGACCTGGTGGGGTACGAGGCGCTGCGCGGCCGCATCGACGGCCGGAAGGCGCCCGAGCCCGTCCGTGCGGGCTGAGGCGACACGGCCCGTGGTGGCCACGCCGGTCCGGGAGACCCTGGGGCGCTACCAGTCCTGGGAGATCCCGGACATCCGCCGGAGGTACTCGTCCTCGTCGATCTCTCCGGCGGCGTAGCGTCGCTTGAGTATCGCCTTCGCGCTGTCGCCGGGCAGCTCCTTCGGCTTCGGGGGCGTCCAGGTGCGTATCAGCATGAGCAGGCACGAAACAACGATGATCAATGCGAAGAGAAACAGAATTATCTTCAACGCCAGCCTCCAGTTCCCGCGGACCGCGCGGCCGTGGCGGCCTGCCGGCGCGCGGGGCGACGCACGCCACATGCCCAGGTCACGCACTCCCAGTCTCGCAGCTCCTGGGACGTTTAGTAATACTTGAGAGTTCAATCAAGAAGCAGGAGCGCCCCGGCCGGCGCGAGAAGGCCGGTGGCGGCGGGTGAATGGCCGGACGGGCTTCTGTCCTCGGCGGCTCGGCGCGACAATCGGGGTGCGGAGCATGCACAATCGTCCCCGACCCTCAACCGAAGGCGGACCAGGATCGTGACGATCTCCATTCATCAGCAGATCGCCGAAGAGCTCGGCGTGCGTGAGCGGCAGGTTAAGGCGGCCGTCGAGCTGCTCGACGGCGGCGCCACGGTGCCGTTCATCGCCCGCTACCGCAAGGAGGCGACCGAGCTGCTCGACGACGCGCAACTGCGCACGCTCGAAGATCGGCTGCGGTACCTTCGCGAGCTGGACGAACGGCGCACGGCGATCCTGGAGTCGATCCGCTCCCAGGGCAAGCTCGACGACGCGCTCGAAGCGCAGATCATGGCGGCCGACTCCAAGGCCCGCCTGGAGGACATCTACCTCCCGTACAAGCCCAAGCGCCGCACCAAGGCGCAGATCGCCCGGGAGGCGGGGCTGGAGCCGCTCGCCGACGGACTGCTCGCCGACCCGACCCGCGACCCCACGGCCGCCGCCGCGGTCTTCGTGGACGCCGAGAAGGGCGTCGCGGACGCCGCCGCCGCGCTGGAGGGCGCCCGCGCCATCCTGATCGAGCGCTTCGCCGAGGACGCCGACCTCATCGGCGGCCTGCGCGAGCAGATGTGGTCGCGCGGCCGGCTGGTGGCCCGCGTGCGCGACGACAAGCAGGAGGCGGGCGCGAAGTTCTCCGACTACTTCGACTTCGCCGAGCCGTTCACCAAGCTGCCCTCCCACCGGATCCTCGCGATGTTCAGGGGCGAGAAGGAGGAGGTCCTCTCGCTCACCCTTGAGCCCGAGGAGGCCCCCGCCGAGGACGGCCCGAACTCCTACGAGGTCCGCATCGCGCGGCGCTTCGGGGTGTCCGACCGTGGCCGGCCCGCCGACCGCTGGCTGTCCGACACGGTCCGCTGGTCCTGGCGCACGCGCATCCTGGTCCACCTCGGCATCGACCTGCGCATGCGCCTGTGGCAGGCCGCCGAGGAGGAGGCCGTGCGCGTGTTCGCCACCAACCTGCGCGACCTGCTGCTCGCCGCCCCCGCCGGCAGCCGCCCGACCATGGGCCTGGACCCCGGCCTGCGCACGGGCGTGAAGGTGGCCATCGTGGACACGACCGGCAAGGTCGTCGCCACCGACACGATCTACCCGCACGAACCGAGGCGCCGCTGGGATGAGTCGATCGCCGTGCTCGCGCGGCTCGCCCGCGAGCACCACGTCGAGCTGGTCGCGATCGGCAACGGCACCGCCTCGCGCGAGACCGACAAGCTCGCCGGCGACCTGATCAAGCTGCACCCCGACCTGCCGCTCACCAAGGTCGTCGTCTCCGAGGCCGGCGCCTCGGTCTACTCCGCGTCGGCCTACGCCTCGCAGGAGCTGCCCGAGCTGGACGTCTCGCTGCGCGGCGCGGTGTCCATCGCCCGCCGGCTCCAGGACCCGCTGGCCGAGCTGGTCAAGATCGACCCCAAGTCGATCGGCGTCGGGCAGTACCAGCACGACCTGTCGGAGACCAAGCTCTCCCGGTCCCTGGACGCCGTGGTCGAGGACTGCGTGAACGGCGTCGGCGTGGACGTCAACACCGCGTCGGCGCCCCTGCTGACCCGGGTGTCGGGCATCGGCTCCGGGCTCGCGGAGAACATCGTGCTGCACCGCGACGCCAACGGGCCGTTCCGGTCGCGCCGCGCGCTCAAGGACGTCGCCCGGCTCGGGCCGAAGGCGTTCGAGCAGTGCGCCGGCTTCCTGCGCATCCCCGGCGGGGACGATCCCCTGGACGCCTCCAGCGTGCACCCCGAGGCCTACCCCGTCGTCCGGCGCATCATCAACGCCACCAGCGGCGACCTGAAGACGCTGATCGGCAACGGCGCCGTGCTGCGCTCCCTGAAGCCGGCCGACTTCGCCGACGACACCTTCGGCCTGCCGACCGTCTCCGACATCCTCAAGGAACTGGAGAAGCCGGGACGCGACCCGAGGCCCGCGTTCAAGGCGGCCACGTTCAAGGAGGGCGTGGAGAAGCTCTCCGACCTGGAGCCGGGCATGCTGCTGGAGGGCGTCGTGACCAACGTCGCCGCGTTCGGCGCGTTCGTCGACGTCGGCGTACACCAGGACGGGCTGGTGCACGTCTCGGCGATGTCCAGGAACTTCGTCAAGGACCCGCGCGAGGTCGTCAAGCCGGGCGACATCGTCCGCGTGAAGGTCCTTGAGATCGACATCCCGCGCAAGCGCATCTCCCTCACCCTGCGCCTGGACGACGAGCTCCCGTCCTCAGGCCCCGACGGCCAGGGCCAGGGACGCGGCCAGCGCGGCGGCCGTCCCGGAGGACAGGACGGCGGACGCGGCGGCGGCCAGGGCGGCGCGGGTGCGGGCCAGGGCGGTGGCGGCCAGGGCGGTGGCGGACGCGGCTCGGGGCAGGACGGACGAGGCGCTGGGCAAGGCGGTGGGCGTGACGCCGGCCAGGGCGGCGGGCGTGGCACGGGCGGCGGTCGCGGCTCGGGCCAGGGCGGCGGGCGCGGCGGGTCCCAGCCGAGGCAGGGCCAGGGCGGCTCGCCCGGCGGCGGCGCCCTGGCCGAGGCCCTCCGCAAGGCCGGCCTCGACAAGGGCCTGAAGTAACGCGGTGCGAATCGCCCGCCGTCACGATTCGCGGCGGGCACCCACCACCACACGTCGCCAGCCGTGATTCCTTGAAGGCGGGTCACGGCGGGCAATCCCATGAACGGCTCAGCAAGGCTCCTCTCCCCCGCTCAGCCCACCGACGACCCGAAGTCGACCGCGACGCCGCGTTCGTGCGGCCACCGGGGCTCGCCGTACACAGAGGGCGGCTCGGGGATCGTTCCGTCCCCGGGGGCGAACCAGACGATCTCGTCGCCCCCGATCGGGACCAGCGCCACGGCCCCCGTCCTCCCCCGGTCCGGCGCGCCCACCAGCAGCCGGCCGTACCCCGCCCCGGCCACCGACCAGCCGAACCGATCCCCGGGACCGCCCCCGACGACGAACGGCTCCGCCGGCCCGTCCAGCGGGACGACCGTGACGGTCCCGCCGCCCTCGTCGGGCGCTCCGATGGCCAGGTCGTCGCCGGCCAGCGCCAGCGAGAACCCGTACGACCTGGGCCCGCGCAGCACCCGGAGCGGGCTCGGGTCCCCGCCCGGCGTCCCCCGGAACAGCTGTACGGCGCCGGCGCCCGGCGCCCCCGCGGCCAGGTTGGCGACTCCCGCCGACCTGCTCGCGGCCAGCGCGTACCCGAACAGGCCCTCCGCTGAGGGCAACCGGAACTGCGTGCCGGCCGGCGTCCTCGGCAGCGCGACGTCGCGCAGCAGCGTCACCGCCCCCGCGTGCGTCACCCCCTGCCCGTCCGGCTGCCGCCCGCCCCCGTCGTCGTCCTCGTACGGCGCGCCGACCACCAGGTCCGGTACTCCGGCGGCCCCCGCCAGGTCCGCCATGGCCAGCGACCAGCCGAACAGGTCGCCGTCCTCGCTGTCGCCCGGAACGCCGGGAGTGTCCTGGGCGAGCCGCCGGGGTGCCCCGCGCACACGGCGGTCCGCCAGGGCGAACAGGTGGACGGCGCCCGCGTCCGGCACGCCCGGCGCGTCCTCGTGCGGCGCGCCCACCGCGACGACGCCCGCCGCTGCCGCCACCGACCAGCCGAAATGCCCGTGCCGGCCCCGGACGGGCGGCCGGAGGACGGTCGTGGCGTCCATCTGCCCCCGCGCTGGTGTGCCACCCCAGATGATCTGGACGTACCCGTCCTCACCTGGCAGGTAGCCGAGGTCGGGGGTGCCGGGGTGGTCGCCGGCGCTCAAATGGGGAGAACCGACCACCAGGTCGTCGCAGCCGTCCCCGTCGATATCGGCCCTGGCGATCGGCCCCTCCGGCGTCGGGGGCATCCAGGGCCGCATCAACCGGGCCCGCACACGCGGCGGCCCCTCCTCCTCGATCCGGAGGGTGTACACCGCGCCGAGTGCGGCCTGCTCGTACTGCCGGGCGTTCGGGTCGGCGATCACGAACTCCGGCGCGCAGTCCCCGCCACGAGCGGCGGGGCCCGCGTGAGCGGCGACCGGGACGGAGGTCAGGCACGCGAGCAGCACACCCGCGACGGCGACCCTGACGAACCTCACAGCGGCACCTCCGCGGCGACCCGCACGTCAGCACCTACACGACCGGGCCGGGCGGTTCTCACAGCGGCACCCGCACGATCGGGTCTCACAGCGGCACCCGCACGATCGGGCCGGCCTGGATGAGCCGGCCCTCCAGCCGGACCGGGCGACGCTCCCTCGCCATCTCGTACGTGAAGACGACGGAGGTGAGCCGCTGCCCGGGCTGGACGACCGGCGCCCGCCCCGGAGGCTCACGTACGGCGGGGTGGGTGCCGCCACGGTCGTCGACGAGATCAGGGAAGTGGTCGGCCATCCGCACCGGCTCGGGGCTCGGGTTGCCGAGGACCACGAACACGCGGCAGGTCTGCCGCGTGGGGTCGACGCCTCTCTCTGTGTGGCTCGGGTACCCGCAACCGGCGGTCTGCACCATCGTCCACGGCGAGTCGAACCCGGTACCCAGGGGGATACGCCCGCCGATACCTGTCACCAGCACGGGAGCGACGGCCCGGGACCCGCCGGCCGTCGACCCGCCCGTCCAGAACACCACGAACCCCGCCCCGCAGGCCAGTACCAGCGTCACGACCGCGGGCACGACCCACCGCCCGTGCCGCGCGTGCCCTCGCCCGGGCGGCGGCGTGACCGGTGGCCGCCCGCCCGCGACGGTCGGCATGTCCCGGATATCCACCGGCTCCCCACCCCTCCAGGGTCACGACCACCTGCCCCTTGGATCCACGTGCCACGGGAAAAGTTCACGCGGCGCACAAGGTCGCGGGGTGGGGGTGTGGGTCAGGCGCCGATGGGGAGAAGCTGGGGGTCGGGCGCCGATGGGATGGCCGTGGAGAGGGTGCCGGTCAGGCGCCGATGGGGATGGCGCCGTGGAAGCGGGCGAGCCTGTCCATCGCCGCCGCGCACGCCTCCGGCCCCTCGTCGATGTACGCGCGGCTGGCCGCGAACTTCCGCAGCGGCTCGTGGTAGAAGTACCGGTCCAGGCCACCGGCCTCCAGCAGGTGGATGTCCACGAGGGACTCCAGCAGCGCGCCGGCGTCGCCGAGCGGCAGGTCCAGCAGGGCCGAGGCGAGATCAAGTGAGATGTCCGGCTCGTCGGCGAGGGACAGCAGCCGGAACGCCCGCGCCTGGGCGCCCGTGAGCTGCTCAAGCACCGACAGGTACGGCCGCTCGATGGCCCCGCACTCCAGCGGGAGCACCGGCGAGGAGGGATCGGGCCGGCCGAGCCGTCGTGTCGCCTCGGCCATGCTCCAGGCCGGCCGCGAGGCGATCCGCTCGCCGAGGGCCCGCAGCACCTGCGGCAGGCCGGCGCTGCGCCGTACCAGCTCGCGGGCGTCCGCGATTCCCTGGCGCACCCGGCCCGCGCCGACGAGCCCTTCCAGCAGCGCGATCGAGTCGTCCTCGCCCAGCCCGCCCAGCTTCAGCCAGTGGGCGTACGCCAGACCGTACAGGCGTTGCCGCGCGGTGACGACGACCGCGGACCCGCCGGAGCCGGGCAGCAGCCCTCGTACCTGCTCGGCGTCGCGGGCGTCGTCCAGCACGACGAGCAGCCGCCGTCCGGCGGTCAGCGTCCGCCACAACGCCGTGCGCTCGCTGGACGAATCGGGCAGACCAGTGCTTGGTACGCCGACGCCGCGCAGCAGTTCGGCCAGCGGCTCGCCGGTCGTGCCGAGATCGACGAAAAACTGCCCGTCGGGGTAGTCCGCGGCGACCGTGTGGCCGAGGCGCACGGCGAGGGTGGTCTTGCCGACGCCGGCGAGCCCTTCGACGCCGACCACCGGCACGCTCGCGTGGGACGGGGTGAGGGCGGCGGACAGGCGGGCCCGTTCCTCGTCGCGGCCCACGAAGTCCGGCAGGTCCGGCGGCAACTGGGAGGGGCCGGGCGACATGGCGGGCCGGGCGGGGGTCGGCGCGTCGGGAGCGAGCAGGGCGGGGTCGGCGGCGAGGATCCGCCGCTGCATCTCCCGCAGCTCGGGGCCGGGGTCCAGGCCCAGTTCGTCGGCGAGCAGCCGCCGCGCCTCCCCGAACACGGCGAGCGCGTCGGCCTGCCGGCCGGACCGGTACAGGGCCAGCATCAGCAGCTCGCGCGGCCGTTCCCGCAACGACTGCTCGGCGATCACCTCCACGAGCCCGGCGGCGGCTTCGGCGTGCCGCCCCGACTCGATGTCGGCCGACGCCAGGTCCTCGATCGCCGTCAGCCTGAGCTGCCCGAGCCGTACGCGTTCGGACTCGGCGTAGTCTCCGTTGACGCCGGAGAGCGGGGTGCCGTGCCACAGACCGAGCGCGGCACGCAGCGCCACCGCCGCCGCGGGCGGGTCACCGGCGCGGCGGGCCTCCCTGGCGGCGCCGAGCCGCCGCTGGAACTCGGCGAGGTCCAGATGCTCGGTACGCAGCGCGTAGCCGCCGCCGACCGACTCGATCACCGCCGCCGGGTGGCCGGGGTCCAGCGCGCGGCGCAGCCGGGACACGTACGAGCGGACCACGCCGACCGCGGCGCGCGGCGCGGTGGCGCCCCAGATCGCGGAGATGAGCTGGTCGGGCGAGACCGGCAGGCCGGCCTGGAGCAGCAGGATCGCGAAGATCGCACGCTGCTGCGGGGAACCGAGGTCGATCTCGTCCTCGCCCCGCCAGGCACGCACGGGACCGAGCACCTCGAACCTCAGCCGTTCGCCCACCAGGGACCCCCTCCGGAACCGACCGATCGGTCAGTTCCGGCAACAGCCGGGGTCAGGCCGGTATTCCAGGTCAGCCCCTGCCGAGGAGCTCCAGAATGGGATCCGCCCAGCCGGCTGCCAATCCTGACGAGATCGCCGACTGAATCCTCGCGCAAGGACGTGACCAGCCGATCATCGGACAGGTTCAGTCGGTGAACTTCTCGCGGTTGGCGGCGAGCCAGGTGGCGAAGTCCTTGAGCCGGGGGTTCAGCGTCCGCACCTCGGCGGGGTCGCGGACACCGGCGAAGGCGTCCTCGTGCTCGGCGTAGAAGAAGAACATGTTCGCGAGATCGTCGGCGCCCGGGAACGGCTGGGCGCGCGCCTCGTCGAGGCTCATCGGCCGGTAGACGACGGTCTCGCCGAGCGCCTTGCCGAGCGCGGCGGCGTACTCCTCGCCGGTCAGGTTCTCACCGGAGATGTTGATCGTCCGCCCGACCAGTTCGGTGCCCCGCTCGAAGATGCCGAACGCGGTACGGCCGATGTCCTCGGACGCGATCCCGGGGAGCTTGTGACCGCCCATCGGGAGGTGGATCGCGAGCGTGCCGTCCTTGTCGCGGGCGGGGCGGAAGAAGTCGATGAACGCGTCGAAGTAGAACGTGGTGGACAGGAAGGTGGTCGGCACGCCGGCGTCGGTGAAGAACGCGTCGGCCTCGCCCTTGCTGTCGAAGTGCGGCACCCGGTAGCCGCCGGGGAACGTCGAGACGCGGTCGTCGTCGTGCGGGATGTGCTTGCGGGTGTCCGGCAGCGTCGACCAGATGACGTGCTTCAGCCCGGCGGCCTTGGCGGCCGACGCCAGGGCGCGGGCCTGGGCCTGCTCGCGCTCGACCGAGTTGTACTCCCAGAACGCGGTGACGAAGAAGGCGCCGTACGCGCCCTGGAGCGCCGTCGTCAGGCTCGCCACGTCGTCCAGATCCCCCGCCACGACCTCGGCGCCGAGGTCGGCGAGCGCCTTCGCGCCGTCCGAGCCGGGCCGCCGGGTGATCGCACGGACGGCGAACCGCTGCGCCGGGTCCTCGAGGATGGCACGGACCAGCCCCCCACCCTGCTGACCGGTCGCACCGACCACTGCGATGATCTTCTTGTCAGTCATCGGGACTCCCCTTTGAGCCATCTGCGAGCGGTCGTTCCGCCCACATCCCGATGAAACCCCCCCGACATTCACGCCCACTGCACATCCACATCACGCGCCGTCCACGCCTGCCCTCCACCGTCGGCGCGGAGACGGCTGCGGCGGGAGACTCGTGTGGGAAGGACCGGGGGTTGTGCGGTCAGTAGTCGCGATCGCCTGTTCTGATTCGCTGGAGAAAAGCACCCCATTGAGCAGGGAGAACGACCAGAGCGGACCCGTGAGGGACTTTGCTGTCACGAATGGCGACGAGGCCGGGAATGTTGGTGGCCACCTCCACACACTGTCCGCCGTCGCCGCTAGACCAGGAAGACTTGCGCCACTCCGCGTTGCTCAGGTCCATTTCCCCACCATTTCTTTGATAATGCCGAGCGACAGGTTCTGCGGGAGCGCCGCGGCCCTTAGGGCGTCGTAGCGTCCAACCATGGCCGCTATCGTCTCGCGGTCCCCCATCGTGAGGCCGCGCGGTGCGCTCTCGATGTACACGCTATACGGTACGCCGCGAAGCTCGGCGATGGTGAAAGCCGCCTGCAGACCGACCGCAGACCGTGCGGCGTGGGGGATGATTTGGATTGTCACTCGCGGATGGCCGGCCACCTCAATGAGCCGCTCCAATTGATCGTGCATCAAGTCGGCGTCGCCCATGGGCCGGTGGAGCACCCCTTCATCTATGATGCTCCAGATCATTGGTGCGGCCTCGCGAGACAAGATGGACTGTCGCTGGATGCGCTGAGCGACTCGCTCCTCTACCAGTTCCGGCGTGATTCCTGGCTCGTCCTCGAAGATCCGCCTGGCGTAGGAGTCGATCTGGAAGAAGCCGGGGACCAGCATAGGGTCCCAGCTCTGTAGCGCGGATGCTTGTGCTTCCAGCGCCATGAAGTCTCGGTAGTGCTCGGGGGCCATCTCCCATCTCGTCTGCTTCCACAGTTCGCGGAAGACGCCGTCCAGTCTGAACACCCTGTCGCAGGCTTCGGCGAATCTGCGGTCGGGGCGGCGCTTGAGGGTCTCCAGCATGCCGACGCTGCTCACGGACACGGTGAGCCTGCGCGACAGTTGCAATTGGGTCATTCCCGCTTGCTGCCGTTGCTGACGTAGCTCGTACGCGAACCGGGCTTGGGGGGATTCCTCGGCGTTGATTTCGATTGGGTTGGGCATGTCTTATTTCTCCTCCGGTCTCACGCCATCTCACTAATATGTCAACGGACTCACCTGCATTGTGGTGAGACCGTGAGACCATT
The DNA here is from genome assembly GCF_025506355.1 of Sphaerisporangium corydalis. Lineage (GTDB taxonomy): Bacteria > Actinomycetota > Actinomycetes > Streptosporangiales > Streptosporangiaceae > Sphaerisporangium > Sphaerisporangium corydalis. The sequence continues at coordinate 82,634 of NZ_JANZYP010000006.1, read as the reverse complement.
CCTCTCTCTAACTCGTTCCTTCGCCAGCAATCTAGGTAGCGAATTCCATCAGATGAGAGGCACGGCGGTGCCGGATAGGACGCCAAATATCTGGTGTCACAGGCATCGCGAGCTGGCGAGACCGGAGGATTACCCATGGAGCTTCTCGGCGCCGTCGATCTTCCTGCACGGGCACGGTCGGTCGCGACGGCTCGGGCGTTCGTACGGGGGCTCCTGGACGCCCCGGAATATGCGACTTTCGACCAGATAGAGCTCCTGGTCAGCGAGGTCCTGACCAATGCCGTCCGCTACGGCCACGGCGCACCCGAGGAGCCGACCGATGCCCTCGGGTACGGCCACGCCGTACCCGAGGTGCCGACCGATGCGACCCGGTACGAGCTCGGCGCGCCCGGGGCTCTCGGGTGGGGCGTTCGCGGAGTGGTGCGCCTGGTCGTGGCGGGCGACGGCCGCTCACTGCGCGTCGAAGTTCTCGACGGCGGGTCGGGAGACACCGTCCCATCGATTCCCATGCCGGTGGACCCACTCAGCGAAAGCGGCCGCGGCCTGTGGCTGGTCCAGGAACTGTCCTCCGCCTGGGGCTACAAGGAAGCACCGGCCGGCCGGACCGTCTGGTTCGAAATCACGGGCTGACCAGCGCACTGTCCAGCGGCCCTCGCCTCCGGCTCGGGCGTTTTCCCGAGCCTGGCGGCCTACCTAGGCTTCCACCACGTGCACCGGTCACCCACCGCACAGGGCGCCGAATTCACCGCGACCCACCCCCCCGCGTCGGCGCCTGACAAAAGCGCCGCAGTGAGCGAATGGGGGTGGGGGTAGGGCGTCGGCGTGGCGGGGGTGGGGGTGGGGAGGTGGCTTCGCCTGGGAGGGCGTACGTGGTCAGTGGGGATACGGCGAGCGGGGGGTGCCGTATGCCGTGTGGGTCGCGCTGTGTCAGGTCGGTGGGCCGGGGGTCTTCATGTTCTCGGGGGCGTCAGCCGGTTGCGGCGTCTTCGGCTTCCCAGCGTAGGAGGTCGCCTGGCTGGCATTTGAGGACCTCGCAGAGCGCGGCGAGTGTCGCGAAGCGTACTGCCTTGGCGCGGCCGTTCTTGAGTACCGCCAGGTTGGCGGGGGTGATCCCTACGCGGCCCGCGAGGTCGCCCACGGACATCTTCCGCCTGGCCAGCATCACGTCGATGTCGACGACGATCGGCATCAGATCACCTCGTCCAGCTCGGCCTTCATCTGCGCCGCTTCGACGTCACGCGCGACGGCCTGGGCGAGCAGCATCCGCAGGACGAGCACGATGAGCGCGACTCCCAGGATGGCCAGGCCGACCCCGCCCATGATGACGGTGACGCCCGGGTCCTCCCGCTGGCCGGGCGCGTTGATGGCCGTGACCGCGAACCACAGGAGGGCGGCCGCCACGATCGCGCCGATCACCGCTTCCACGTACCGGAAGGCGGAGTGCGAGAACACGGTTCCGCGTCGCACCATTGTCAGCAGCCGCCAAACGCTCACCAGGGCGACCTGGGCCGCCACCATGCCGAGGATCGTGATCACCCGCAGCGGGGTCAGCGGAAGCGACCCGTCCTCCGGGTCGTGGCCCAACGACCACACCGTCAATACCTGTACCAACACGGTGCCGGTTAGCACCACCGCGAGCACGGCGCGAAGCGCACGCACTGCCAGCTTTCCCATGCACCCTTCCTTTCATCGAGTTACGATGAGAATCTATCGAATATCGATAGGTGAAGCAAGGGCTGAGGTAGAGGGGTGGGTGGTGCTTTCGCACCCGGTCCCATCCGAAGCGCGGCTGGTCCTGAACGCGGTGGGTGAGGTCGCGAACCTCGGGTGCGTTGGCCATTGCGGCAGGGGCGAAGCTCTCAGGAAACACTGTTCGAGCGAAGCGAGACCCTTTGCGGGCGAAGCGAGACCCTTTTCGAGGAGTAGCGGCGGTGGGCGGGTCAGTTGGGGGCGGGGAGGGAGGTGAGGGTTCGGGTCAAGTGGGAGCGTTCGGCGGTGTTGGTGGTGCGGGTCAGGGCCGACTGGTAGGCGGTGGCCGCCTCGGGGTCGCGGCCCAGGCGGTGGAGGAGTTCGCCGCGGATGGCGTGCAGCAGGTGGTAGGAGTCGAGGTCGCCGGCGAGGGAGTCGACGAGGGCGAGGGCGGTCTCGGGGCCGTCGACCTCGGCGACCGCGACGGCCCGGTGGAGGGCGACGACCGGGTTGGGGTCGTACACGAGCAACTGATCGTAGAGCTGCACGATCTGGGTCCAGTCGGTCGATTCCGCAGTCGCGGCGTCGCTGTGTACGGCGTTGATCGCCGCCTGGATCTGGTACGGCCCGGGCCGGTCGCGGCGGAGGCAGTCCCGGACGATGGCCTGGCCCTCGCGGACCAGGTCCCGATCCCAGCGGCCCCGGTCCTGGTCGGCCAGGCGGACCAGGTCACCCCCGGCGGTCGTACGGGCGCCGCGCCGTGACTCGGCCAGCAGCATGAGGGCGAGCAGGCCGAGCACCTCGGGCTCGTCCGGCATGAGCTCGGCGAGCAGCCGTCCCAGCCGGACGGCCTCGGCGCAGAGGTCCTCGCGGATCAGCCGCTCCCCCGAGCTGGCGGTGTACCCCTCGTTGAAGATCAAGTAAACGACGGCCAGCACGGCGCGGAGCCGGTCAGGCAGCTCGGCCTCGCGGGGGACGTGGTACGGGATGTTCGCGTCACGGATCTTGCTCTTCGCGCGGACGAGGCGCTGCGCCATGGTCGGCTCGGGGACGAGGAACGCGCGGGCGATCTCCGTGGTCGTGAGCCCGCCGAGGAGCCGCAGCGTCAGGGCCACCTGGGCGGGGCGGGACAGCGCGGGATGGCAGCAGGTGAAGATCAGTCGCAGGCGCTCGTCCCGCACGGGGCCCTCCTCGATCGGCTCGTCGCGGACGTGGATGAGCGCGGCCTGGGCGTGCCGGTCGTCCCGGGAGGCCTCGCGTCGGAGATGGTCGATCGCGCGGTTCCGGGCCGTGGTGATGATCCAGCCCGCCGGGCTGGGCGGCAGCCCGTCCGACGGCCAGTGGAGCGTGGCGGCGGTGAACGCCTCCTGGACCGCGTCCTCGGCGAGGTCGATCCCGCCGAGGACGCGGGTCAGGACGGCGACCGCGCGCCCGTACTCGGCCCGGAACACCCGCTCGATCTCGGCGACGGGAACGACGCTCACAGACGCCAGGTCAGGAGGTGGGTGGGCCGGCGAAGGGGCGGACCTCGATGGGGAGGCCGATGGCGCGGTTCGCCTTGGTGCCCCATTCCAGGGCCTCGTCCAGGTCGACCGCGTCGATGATCCAGAACCCGCCGACGTGCTCCTTGCCCTCGAGGTAGGGGCCGTCGGTCATGACGACCTCGCCGCCGCGCCGCTGGACCACGGTCGCCGAGTCCGCGGGGTGCAGCGGCCCGGTGAAGACCCATGCCCCGGCGGCCTTCATCTGGCCGTTCAGCTCGCGCAGGTCCCTGTCCACCTGGTCCATGATCTCCGGCCCTGGAGGGGGGCCGTCGGGCTGGTAGATGCTGAGCAGATACCTCGTCATGGCCGCGTCCTTCCGATCAGATCTTCCTCGCCGCTCATTTGGGCTGGTACGTCGCGATGACGACCCCGGCGCCGGTCGTCAGGCTGTCGACGAGCCGCAGGTGCGCCGTCGGATCGCCGTCGGCGAACAGACGCCGTCCCGAGCCGAGGACCAGCGGGTGGATGAGGAGCACATACTCGTCCACCAGCCCGCGGCGCGCCAGCGACCGCACCAGCTCCACGCTGCCGATCACCGCGAGATCTGGGCCGTCCCCCTCCTTGAGCCCGGCCACCGCGTCCGCCGCGTCGCCGTCGAGCAGCGTGGAGTTCCGCCACGGAAGCGGCCCGCGCAGCGTCGTGGACGCGACGTACTTCTGGACATTGTCGAGGAACCCGGTGAACGGGTTGTCGGTGCGGTTGGGCCACACGCTGAAGAAGTCCTCGTAGGTCCGCCTGCCGAACAGCATCGCGCCCGTCTTGGCCATCCCCTGGGCCATCGCCCTGCCCTTGACCTCGTCGTCGTACGGCGCCGCCCAGCCGCCGTGCTCGAATCCGCCCCGGACGTCCTCCCCGGCACGTCCCGGTGACTGCGTCACACCGTCCAGCGTCACGTTCATGGTGACGACCACCTCGCCCATGCCTGATCCTTCCGCGAACGGGGGCGGCACCGTGCCGGCCCCTCACCTCCTACACGAACGGCCGGCGGGCGAATCGACATGTGCCGTCATCTCGTCCTCCGATCCGGAGGACGGGCACCACACGCGGCGGGTGCCGTACCAGGGTGGTCCCAGTACGGCACCCGCCGTCATCTCGCCTCTACAGGTTCGGCGGTGTGATGTCGACGAAGGGCGTGCAGTTGTTCGGCCAGACCTCGGTGCCCGCGTCGCACGCGCTGCACCGGGTCTGGGCCACGTGCCCGGTGGACGTCCGCACGGTGAGGTACAGGCTGTCCGAGAACGGCTGCAGCATGGCGATGGACACGTCGTTCACGTCGGCGGGGTAGCCCGCCAACGTCGAGACGTCATGCCAGATCAGTCCGGTCTTCGTGAACGGATCCCGGACGAACGTCGCGCCGTCGGCCCGCACGAACGCCGTGAACGTGTGGATGCCTGTGGGACGCACCACGACCAGGGAGCTGAGACCGGCCGGCGCGCCGCCGACCCCGGCCGCCTGACCCGAGCCCGAGCCTGCGGGTCCGGGAGGTCCGATGGGCCCCTGCGGTCCGGCGGGTCCCCGTGGTCCTGCCGGTCCGGCGGGACCACGTACCCCGTTCGAGCCCGCCGGGCCGACCGGTCCTGGTGGGCCTTCCGGGCCCGTCGCCCCGGCGCCCAGCGCCGTCACGCCCGCCGGTCCCGGAGGACCCTGGGGTCCCGTGGGTCCTGCCGGTCCCGTAGCACCGGTCGCGCCATCGGCCCCCGCAGGGCCCGCAGGGCCAGCAGGACCCGCAGGACCCGCAGGACCGACCGCCCCATCAGTGCCCGCGGGACCAGCAGGTCCCGCAGGACCGACCGCACCATCAGCCCCCGCAGGACCCGCGGGACCAGCCGGTCCCGCAGGGCCGATCGCCCCGTCAGCCCCGGCCGGACCTACCGCCCCCGTCAGGCCGGTCGGACCGGCGGCACCTGTCAGGCCGGTCGCACCCGCAGGGCCCGCCGGTCCCACAGGACCGACCGCCCCGTCAGCCCCCGCCGCACCCGCGGCCCCCGTCAGACCCGTCGGACCGGCGGCCCCCGTCAAGCCGGTCGGACCCGCAGGACCCGCCGGTCCCACAGGACCGATCGCCCCATCGGCCCCGGCCGGACCTGCCGCCCCCGTCAGACCCGTAGGACCGGCGGGGCCCACGGGACCGATCGCCCCGTCAGCCCCGGCCGGACCTGCCGCCCCCGTCAGACCTGCTGCGCCTGCGGGGCCCACGGGACCTACGGGGCCGATCGCCCCGTCGGCCCCGGCCGCACCCGCGGCCCCCGTCAGGCCTATCGCGCCTGGCAAGCCCGTCGGGCCCGTGAGACCGATCGCGCCATCGGCCCCCGCGGGACCGGTGAGTCCAGCCGGGCCCGCCGGACCGGGAGGTCCCGCAGGACCTGGGAGTGCCTCCCCGGCCGGGCCGGGCGGTCCCGGTGGGCCCGCAGGACCAGGCGGGCCCGGCTCTCCCTGCGGGCCGGGGGGCGGGCAGGGGCAGTGCTTGTGGCGGTGGTGGCATCGGCACGGCCCGGTGGCGGCTCGCTTCCCAGGCCGGGACACCACCCGGCCCAGGATCATGCCGGCGTGGCGGGCGGTGCGGGCGTCGCCCTCGCCTGCGGCCGGGCCGGGGCGGCCGGTCACCGGGTTCTGCGCGGCGGAGCCGGCCGTCTGGCAGGACAAGGCCAGAAAGGCGCCCACCGCCGTGGTGGTAATCGTCAAGGTACGCCGTCGTATGCGCGATTTACTGGCTGATGTGCATATGTCGTGATCGAAGGTCATTGCGTTCCATGTCGTCAACGATTCCAGGGAATCGAGATTTTTGTACCACATTTGTGGCGGTAACCACGGTATGCTCAATATTCGACATGCCGAACGCGCTAACGCCCTAACAAAGGTCAATGCGTTCGCCTTGAAGCCGGAAAAGCCCTTGCGACACCAGGATCGCCCACCTTTTTATCCCCATTGCCGCCTTGGCCCTTCGGCAATCAGGTCTGGTTTACCTAGAAATAGCGTTGTTCAGCCGATTACGGCAGGCATGTCTGTACACCATGGTGGACGTACGAGATCGGGTGACATAAGGGCATTATGCCTGCAAGATGCCCCTGCATGGCGAAGGTGGATGAAAATCCAGAATAACGCCGGATAAGGCGTTCCTGGAGATCCGCGACCAGGTAGACCTCGGCCCCTCGGTCTTTGGCCAAAGAGTCCTCCGCGCCGAGCAGAGCGGGTTACGATCGGCAGAAAGCCGGGGCGAAAGCGAACCGGCGTGATGGAGCCAGACGGCCGGTTCCAGGGAATGCGATGAACAGGGGAGAAAAGAGGTCAGTGGAGGGCAGATGACCATCAGTGAGCATAATTCCGCCCTCACTGATCGGCTGACGGATCTCGACGATCGATGGCAGGGTGCCATGCGTTCCGTACCCCGCCATCTGTTCATTCCCGACCGGGCCTGGTGCCACCCCGACGACGGCCCCGGCTACCTGATCGACCGAGCGGCCGACCCGGGAATGTGGCTGGCCGCCGCGTACTCCGACGCCGTGATCGTCACGCGGATCGACGACGGCATGGGCGACATGAGACAGCCCATCGGCGCCTTCGCCTCCTCGGTGTCCGCGCCGGGCATCGTCGCGGCGGCCCTGTCCCTGCTCGACCCCTTCGACGGGGACGAGGTCCTGGAGATCGGCACGGGCACGGGGTGGACGGCCGGGCTGCTGGCGCGGCGCCTCGGGGACGAGAACGTCACCAGCATCGAAACCGACCGGCTCGTGTTCGCCGAGGCCGCAGGGAACCTGAAGCGGTCCGGGCTCTCGCCCCGGCTGCTCCTCGGGGACGGCGCCAGGGGCTGGCCGGACGGGGCGCTGTACGACCGGGTCCACGTCACCCGCGGCGTGCGTGAGGTGCCGCATCCGTGGGTGGAGCAGACCCGCCCCGGCGGGCTGATCGTGCTCCCCTGGACACCCCGGTGGGAGGGCGGCCACCTGCTCAGGCTGACCGCCGCCGGGGACGGCACCGCCGTGGGCAGGTTCCACCGAGGGGTGGCCGCCATGCCGATGCGGTCGCAACGGCTGGTCCCCGCCCAGGTCGAGGGGCCGTACCGCCGGTCGGCCACCCATCTCGACCCGCGCAGGGTGGTGCGGTCCTCGGCCGGGGCGGACGTCGCCGTCGCCGGGTCGCTGCCGGACGTGTACGGCACGCACGCCGGCGAGGAGGACGGCGGATTCCGGCTGTGGCTCTGGTCGGGCGACTCCGAGGCGCAGGTGCATCGCGCACCCGGGTACAAGCAGTCCTCGGTCTTCCACCGGGGGCCCCGCGACCTGTGGGCGGAGGTGGAGGCCGCCTACCTGCGCTGGGTCTCCTGGGGGGCTCCCGACCGCGACCGGTTCGGGATGACCGTCACCCCCGCGGGCCAGCACATCTGGCTCGACTCGCCCGGCAACCCGCTCATGTAGCCCGTCGGGCCGGCACACCTGGCCCGGCTTCCGCGAGCAACCCGCATGTAGCCCTCTCGGCCCTTCCCGGAATCGGACCTGGAACTGGGAACGCGAGGTCGGATTAGCGCCAGACCGGGTGCTCACGAGGGCGACATGCTCGTGGCCATGAACAAGATCGAAGGCAGGACGGCGCTGGTCACCGGCGGGAGCCGGGGCATCGGCAGGGCCGTCGCACTGCGACTGGCCGAGGACGGCGCCGACGTGGTGCTGACCTACGAGCACGAGACCGAACGGGCCGCCGCGGTGGTCGACCAGATCAAGGAGATCGGACGGCGTGCGGTGGCCGTCCAGGCCGACAGCGCCGACGTCGCGGCGGTCACGGCCGCCGTGGACGAGGCCGCCGCGACGTTCGGGCGGCTCGACATCCTGGTCAACAACGCCGGCGTCTTCGTCGTCGGTCCGATCGAGGACCTCGGCCCGGCCGAGTTCGACCGGACCGTCGCCGTCAACGTCCGGGCGCCCTTCATGGCGTCGCGTGCGGCGGCGCGTCATATGACGGAGGGTGGGCGGATCATCAGTGTCGGCAGCAACGTGGGCGAACGGACGGTCTTTCCGGGGTTCACGTTGTACGCGCTGAGCAAGACGGCGCTCATCGGCATGACCAAGGGACTGGCCCGCGACCTGGGCCCGCGTGGCATCACCGCCAACCTGGTCAACCCTGGTCCTACCGACACCGACGCCAATCCCGCCGACAACCCGAACGCCGACGCGATCAGGAGCTTCACCGCCCTGGGCCGCTACGCCACCCCCGACGAGATCGCCGCCACCGTCGCGCACCTCGCCGGCGACGGCGGCCGGTACATCACCGGCGCGACCATCAACGTCGACGGCGGCTTCACCATCTAGAGCACGGACCCCACGAACCCTTCGCGGGTCCAGACAGTAACCCACCGCTACCGGCGGGGCCGCCGTACAGGGCGCCGGCCTGGCCGTACCCCGTCCCACCGCGTCGGCCCCACTACGTGCCAGTGTGCGAGGAGATGGTCGCGGGTCGGGATCGCGGGGTCGGGGGGGTCCGGGGGTCGGTCGGGCGCGGGAATGGCGGCAGGGCCGGTAGGCCTTGGGAAGACTGCCCGAGCCGGAGGCGAGGACCTTCTCCCCCGAGCCGGAGGCGAGGACCTTCTCCCCCGAGCCCGGCGCCACACAGGGCGCCGACCTCGCCGTACCCCCTCCCGCCGCCTCGGCGCCCGTATCGCGACACGGGACAGCGGAAGGGAGTGTGTGGCGGCGGGGGGGTGGGGGTTAGGTGGCGGGGCGGTCGGGGGTGGGGCGGCGGCGGGTTGTGGGGGTGGTGAGGGAGGGGGGGAGCCAGGCGCCGTCGGGGTGGTAGGCGTTGGTGCCGGGGGGCACGATCTCGTCGAGGCGGTCGAGGACCTCGTCGGTGAGGACGAGCGAGGCGCCCTTCAACAGTTCGCCGAGCTGTTCCATGGTCCTCGGCCCGGTGATCACCGAGGTGACGGCGGGGTGCACGAGGGTGAAGGCCACGGAGAGTTCGGGCAGCGAGCAGCCGAGCCCGTCCGCGACCTCGGCCAGCTTCTCGACGAGCTCCAGCTTGGCCACGTTCTCGGGGATCGACGGGTCGAAGCGCGACGGCATGAGCGACGCGCGCCCGCTGGAGAGGTCGACGGGCCGGCCCTTGCGGTACTTGCCGGACAGGAAGCCGGAGGCGAGCGGGCTCCAGGTGAGCACCCCCATGCCGAGGCGCAAGCAGGTCGGCAGCAGGGAGGTCTCGATTCCGCGGGCCAGGAGCGAGTACGGCGGCTGCTCGGTCCTGAAGCGTTGCAGGCCACGACGGTCGGCGACGTGGTACGCCTCGACGATGTCCTCGGCCGGGAAGGTCGAGCACCCGAAGGCGCGGATCTTCCCCTGGCTCACGAGGTCGGTCAGGACCGAGAGCGTCTCCTCGATGTCGGTCGTGTGGTCGGGGCGGTGGACCTGGTAGAGGTCGATCCAGTCGGTCTGGAGGCGGCGCAGGCTGTCCTCGACCTCCTTGAGGATCCAGCGCCGCGAGTTGCCGCCCTGGTTGCGGCCTTCGCCCATCGGGAAGTGCACCTTGGTGGCGAGGACGACGTCGTCGCGGCGGCCCTTGAGCGCCTTGCCCACGATCTCCTCGGACTCGCCCGCGGAGTACATGTCCGCGGTGTCGACGAAGTTGATCCCGTGGTCGAGGGCGGTGTGCACGATGCGGGCGCAGTCGTCGTGGTCGGAGTTGCCGACGGCGCCGAACATCATGGTGCCGAGACAGTGGACGCTCACTTCGATGCCGGTGCCGCCGAGAACGCGATAGCGCATGGTCACGCTCCCTTGTGGGTCGGCCGGATCACGGTCGCGAAGGAGCCGATGATCTTCATGTCGGGTAGGTCGTTCACCCGCCGAACCCTAGAACCTGGACTTGACTCCAGGTCAAGTCCAGCCCAGGGTCCACGACAGGACGATCCGAGCTGTCCGGCTTCCGGTCTCAGGACGAGCCCACCGCTCGTGGCCGCACGGGGGTGCGCCGTTCGTGGCCGCGCGTGGTCAGGAGAAGTAGCGGCGGGGGTTGGTGATGAGCATCTGGTGGAGCTGGGCGTCGGTCACGCCTTTTTCGCGGAGGGCGGGGAGGACGTTCTCGTGGATGTGGCCGTAGCGCCAGTTGGGCGCGGTCTGCTCCAGCATGGTGTCCCAGGCGCCGCCGAAGTAGTCCATGAAGCAGGCGCTGTCGTGGCTGAGGACCATGCGGTCGGCGTAGCCGCGTTCGCACAGGGCGGCGATCGTGGCGACCCGCGACTCGGTGGGGTTGTAGAGCTCCAGCCCGAACCGGTCCATGCCCAGCGTGGCGCCGGTGTCGGCGAGCCGCATGAGGTAGTCGAGGTCGTTGCTGTCGCCGGAGTGCCCGAGGACGACCTTGGTGAGGTCCACGCCCGCCTTGGCGAACAGGTCGGCGGCGGCCAGGCCCGCCTGGGTGTACGCGTTGGTGTGGACGGTGATCGGCACCCCGGTCCTGAGGTGGGCCTGGGCCACGGCCTGGCAGATGCGCTCGACCCCCGGCGTCACGCCCTTGTGCTCCACCACGCACTTGAGGAACGCCGCCTTGACCCCGGTGCCGGCGATGCCTTCAGTGATGTCGCGGACGAAGTCGTCGACCATGGGCTCGGGCATGTCCATCACCAGTCCCGGGCCGCGGTGCTCGTACTGGTGGGGGACGTCGTCGAAGCAGTACAGGCCGGTGGCCACGATCACGTTGAGCTCAGGCACCTCGGCGGCGATGCGCTGGACGCGCGGGATGTACCTGCCGAGCCCCCAGACCGTGGGATCGACGATGGTCGCGACGCCCGTGGCGGCGAGCGCGCGAAGCTTGGAGATCGCGTCGGCCACCCGGTGTTCCTCGTCCCACCAGGCGCCGGTCCCGTAGTTGTCGACGTGTTCGGTGGCGAGGACGAAGACGTGCTCGTGCATCAGCGTCTGGCCGAGGGCGCCGACGTCCACGCTTCCGCGAACCGTTTCCACCGTGGGCATGCGGACCTCCCGGGGCGTCCCTCTCTCAGAACGATCCCCGTACCGTAGATCCGTGTGAGCCGCGCGTCAACGACCCTCACGAACGGCTTCACGCGGTGGTGAGCGGCGGTCCCCGGGTCCCGGCGAGCGCCGGGGAGGGGACCCGCGTCGCGCCGGGGAGGGGGCCTGCGTTCGGACGGCGGCGATTCGAGCGGATACCCTTCGGCTGTTCGGAATACCGTCAACCGCCCACGTAGGGGAACGTCATGACGCAGGCTCCCGTCAAGGTCACCGTCACCGGCGCCGCCGGTCAGATCGGCTACGCGCTGCTCTTCCGCATCGCATCCGGCCACCTGCTCGGCCCGGACGTGCCGGTGCGGCTGAGCCTGCTGGAGATCCCGCAGGCCGTCAAGGCCGCCGAGGGCACCGCCATGGAGCTCGACGACTGCGCGTTCCCGCTGCTCCAGGGCATCGACATCAGCGACGACGTCAACCGTGCCTTCGAGGGCACCAACATCGCGCTGCTGGTGGGCGCCCGCCCGCGTACGGCCGGCATGGAGCGGGGCGACCTGCTGCAGGCCAACGGCGGCATCTTCGGCCCGCAGGGCAAGGCCATCAACGACAACGCCGCCGACGACGTACGGGTGCTGGTGGTGGGCAACCCGGCCAACACCAACGCGCTGATCGCCCAGTCGCACGCCCCCGACGTGCCCGCCGAGCGGTTCACGGCGATGACCCGGCTCGACCACAACCGCGCGCTGTCGCAGCTCGCCGCCAAGCTGGACGTCCCGGTGACCGCGATCACCAAGATGACCATCTGGGGCAACCACTCCGCCACGCAGTACCCCGACCTGTACAACGCCGAGGTCAACGGCAAGATCGCCGCCGAGCAGGTGGACGAGGGCTGGCTGCGCGACACCTTCATTCCCACGGTCGCCAAGCGCGGCGCCGCGATCATCGAGGCGCGCGGCGCGTCCTCGGCGGCGTCGGCGGCCAACGCGGCGATCGACCACGTCCACGACTGGGTGAACGGCACGCCCGAGGGCGACTGGACCTCGGCCGGGCTCCCGTCGGACGGCTCGTACGGCGTGCCCGAGGGCCTGATCTCGTCGTTCCCGGTCGTGTCGCGCGGCGGGAGCTGGGAGATCGTCCAGGGCGTGTCGGTCAATTCGTTCTCGCGGGAGCGCATCGACGCCTCGGCCGCCGAGCTGGGCGAGGAGCGCGACGCGGTCCGCCAGCTCGGTCTCATCTGATCCACGACCGGAGCCGAGGGCCCAGGGTGCCGTTTTCCAGGGCACCCGGGGGCCCCGGCCACGGTCTTCCCGGCCGGGCTCGATCTCCTGGCCTGCGGCGCGAACCTCTTGCCCTCTTCGGCGGTCTAACCGGCGAAAGGAGAAATCATGAGGTTCACAGCAGTGGGTGCGCTGGTGCTGGTCCTGGGCGTGACGACGGCCCTGCCGGCGTCGGGCACCACGACCACCCCGCGCACCACCCAACTCGCCCAGCTCACCCGACTCGGCCACAGCGCCACGACCGTCCCGGCCGCGCACACCGCGCACACCGCGCACAAGACGCTCGCCGGTCACGAGACGCACGCCGGCGCGGTCCGGTACGCCTCGCTCAGGAGTTGCACGGTCAAGAAGGAGACGGCCCCGTGCGGCCCGTGGCGGCTCAACCTGCACGACGGCACGCGGTCCACCCTGCCCGGCGCCAGGGTCCACGCCCGCGACGCGCACGGCAAGGTACTCAAGGACGTGCCCGCTCCGATCGCGGTCAGCGGGGACGGCCGGTCCATCGCCTACATCCGCGATCGTGACGACCGCCTGGTGGTACGGGAGCTCACCGGGAAGGTCCACACCATGCCGGGGAGCGCGCTTCCCAAGGCCACGGACGGCCTGACGTTCGACCTGTCGCTGACCGGCGGCGTCCTCGCGGTGGAGGACGGCGACGAGAAGTGGGTCCGCCTGTTCGACGTCGCGGCGGGCAAGGCGCTCGGCACCCTGCCCGCACACCACGCCTTCGCCGGTTTCAGCGGGGACGAGGACGAGGTGCTCGCCACCATGGGCTCCGACGAGAACACCACGCTACTGGTCACCTACGACCTCGAGGGGAACGAGCTGACCAGCCGGGTGCCACCGCAGGTCGTGGCGTCCAACACGCCCGCCACGCTGAGCGCCGACGGCCGCACGGTCGCGTTCTACTCTCCCGGCACCCGCACCCTGAAGTTCTACGACCTGGAGTCGGACACCGTCGTGGGCGGGGTCCGTGTCAAGCTGCCCGGCGGCGGCACCACTCCCGAGATGCTCGACTGGACGGGGGCCCACGAGGTGACGGCGCACGTCCTGCACGGCGAGACGTCGACCACCATGACCGTCCTGCGCATCGACACCGGCACCGGCGCGGTCAAGGTCCGCGACTCCTACAAGATCAAGAACGCGTTCACCTTCGCGGCCTGCGGCGGCTGACAGCCCGATCAGGACCAGGACGACGACCTCGGTGACCACCACCAGGCGCTGGGTCAGCCCGGCGGGCACGGCACCGGGGTCGACGCCGAACATGCGGACGGCATAGGGCAGCAGCACCAGCAGGAGGAACCCGGTGGCGGCGAGGCTCAGCCCGCGCAGCGCCCGGGCGTGCCTGCCCTCGCGGGCCGCGACGACCAGGCCCGCGACCGGCATGCAAACGAACGCGACAAAGGCTGCGTAGCGGTGGATCCCCCCCGACATCGACAACGACATCCCCGGCTGGTCGGTGGGGAACGCCGCGATCAGCAACATGCAACAGCCCCACGCGCCGAGCAGCAGCGCCGTGGGGCGCCCGCTCCCCCGCCGCGACAGGTCCACGGCGAGCAGAGCCGCCCCGACGGCGAACAAGGTCAGCGAGGTCGCCAGCAACCAGCCGTGCGGGTGGTAGGCGTACTCACTGATCATGCCCCGGAGGGGGTCCAGGTCAGAGGTCACGTGCAGCGTGGCCATCGTGGTGGCCCCTCCGGTGAGGGCGGCGAACCCACCGGCCGTCAGACGACTCTTCATGCCTTCGACTGTGGCCGCAGGCCCCCCTCGCGGGCATCGGAGATCAGCCGGAAGCGTGCCCTGGAGCGCCCCCGAGCCGACCCCGACCCCGCCGCGCCCGGACGCGGCCTCAGATCAGGGTGAGGCCGCGTTCACCAGGGGGAACGACCCGAGGAACCGGGTCAGCCGCTCTTGGCCGCCTTCCCCGACGAACCGCCCTTCCCGGACGAGCCACCCTTGCCGGACGAGCCACCCTTGCCGGACGCACCGCCCTTGGCCGTCGTGGCGCCCTTGGACGCGGCGCCGCTCTTGGCGGCGGCGGTACCACCCTTGGCGGCGGCGCCACTCCGGGCTTTGGTGCCGCCCTTGGCGGGGCTCTTGGCGGCCCTGGCGCCGCCGACCTTGCCGCGCTGGGGGCCGTCCGCCTTGTCGGCCGGCGCGAGCTCGGGCTCGGAGGCCCGCATCCAGCGGCAGCCGTACGGGTCGAGGTCGACCGACGCCAGGCCCTTGGCGGAGAGCTCGGTGGTGCCGTCGAGCAGCAGGTCGGTCAGCACCTGGCCGTCGCCGAGGTCGCCGAGGTCGAGCTCGACGGACACCTTCTCGCCGGAGAAGTTGTGCAGGGCGAGGACGGTGGTGCCGTCGATGTCCGCGCGGTGCGCGAGGACGGCGGGCTCCCCGGTGTCGAGCACCTGGTACTCGCCCCAGGCCAGCTCGGGGCATCCCCGGTACTGCTCGACCAGCTTGGTGATCCACATGAGCAGGGAGTCGGGGTCGCGCCGCTGGGCGCTGACGTTGACGTTCTCCGGGCCGTACTCCCCCTCGACCATGGGGTTGCGGAACGTCTCGGGGTCGGCGGTGGAGAAGCCGCCGTTGCGGTGGGGCGTCCACTGCATCGGCGTCCGCACGGACTCGCGGCCCTCGACCTTGAGGTTCTCCCCCATGCCGATCTCCTCGCCGTAGAAGAGCACGGGCGTGCCCGGCAGGGAGAACAGCAGGCTGTAGACCATCTTGATCTTCCGCAGGTCGCCGTCCAGCATGGGCGGCAGGCGCCGGCGCAGTCCACGGTCGTACAGCTGCATGTCCTTGTCGGGGCCGAACGCCGCGAAGACCTCCTGGCGCTCCTTCTCGGTCAGCTTGTCCAGCGTCAGCTCGTCGTGGTTGCGGACGAAGGTGGCCCAGTGGCTGTCCCTGGGCGGCGCCGGGCGGTCCTTGAGCGACTGGGCCAGCGGTCTGGCGTCCTCCCGGGCGAGCGCCAGGTACATCCGCTGCATGCCGATGAAGTCGAAGCACATCGTGACCTCGTCGCCGAGGTCGTTGCCGAAGAACTTGAGCAGGTCCGGGTACTCCAGGTTGACCTCGCCGAGGAGGACGGCGCTGCCGTCCCTGCGGTTCATGAAGGCGCGCATGTCGCGCATGAACTCGTGCACGTCCGGCAGCGCGACCTCCTTGCCCCCGGCGGGCTTGGCCTTGGCGCCCTTGCCCTTGGCGGGTTTGCCGGCCCGATCGCCCGCGGACTCCTCCTTCGCGGTCTCCTCCTTGATGGAGACGTCCTCGACCAGGAAGGGGACGGCGTCGACGCGGAACCCCGAGAGCCCGAGCTCCATCCAGAAGCCGAGGATGCGGGCGATCTCATCGCGAACGTCGGGGTTGGCGACGTTGAGGTCCGGCTGGAACCGGTAGAAACGGTGGTAGTAGTACTGGCCGCTGCCCTTGTCGTACTCCCAGAGGCTCTTCTCCTTGTCGGGGAAGACCACGCCCTTGGGGTCGTCGGGTTCGGGGGTGTCGGACCAGATGTACCAGTCGCGGTAGCGCGAGTCCTTGGTCGACCGCGCCTCCTTGAACCAGGGGTGCTGGTCGGAGGTGTGGTTGACCACGAGGTCGGCGATCACCCGGATGCCCCGGTCACGCGCCGTGCGCATGAACTCGACGAACTCCCCGAGCGTCCCGAGTCGTGGATCTATACCGTAAAAGTCCGATATGTCGTATCCATCGTCGCGGTCGGGCGTCGGGAAGAACGGCATCAGCCAGATACAGGTCACCCCGAGCCGTTCGAGATGATCGATATGCTCGGTGGCGCCGCGGAAATCGCCGATGCCGTCGCCGTTGCCGTCGGCGTAGGTCTCCACGTCGAGGCAGTAGACGACGGCGTTCTTCCACCACAGGTCTGAGGTAAAGGTGAGTCTCACTCGCCCGCCTCTACCCCCGCGGACGGCAAAATATCTGGCAAGCGTGGCCGGATCCGGCCGGAAAATCTAAGGGCCCGTACCGGCGGAGCGGTACGGGCCCAGATGAGAATGGCTGCGTCAGATGACGGTAACCTGCTCGGCCTGCGGGCCCTTGGCCCCCTGAACGGTCACGTACGTGACTCGCTGGTTCTCATCCAGGCTGCGGTAGCCACCGGAGGTGATCGCCGAGTAGTGCACGAACACGTCGGCACTACCGTCGTCCGGAGCGATGAACCCAAAGCCCTTTTCGGCGTTGAACCACTTTACGGTGCCTTCAGACAACTCTGCTTCTCCTTGTTAGGAGCTTCACCGGGCCGCCAAGTCGGCTGCTCGGGGCTGCGTAGCGGACCAGACCCTGCATCCGCGGAAACCGCTGAAGAAGCAGAACGACCGCTGTCAGGAAACTTCCCGCGGGCGCTTTTGAAAAAGACGTTCGAGGAAACTACGACTGCAACACGGTCGACCCTACCGGCTGTCTGACCGAATCACAAACGAATCACGCGTGTCGCGAAGGCCGCTGGTCGCCGTACCCCGAGTGAACCCGACGGGCCCTGATTTGTCGCTACATAGCGTGACAGGACGCCCGTGTTCCGGCATATGGTCAGTTCTCCTCCTGAAGCACCCGCTGGGCCACGCCGAAGGCGGCGTTGGCAGCGGGAACCCCGCAGTAGACGGCGGTCTGGAGCAGCACTTCCTTGATCTCGTCGGGGGTGAGCCCGTTGCGCAGCGCGGCCCGCACGTGCATCGCGAGCTCGTCGAGATGTCCCCGGGCGACCAGGGCGGTGAGCGTGACGCAGCTCCGCGTCCTGCGATCGAGGCCGGGGCGGGTCCAGATCTCCCCCCACGCGTACCGGGTGATGAAGTCCTGGAAGTCGGCCGTGAAGTCGGTGACCGAGGCCAGGGCCCGGTCCACGTGGGCGTCGCCGAGCACCTCGCGGCGCGCCTTCATGCCCTGGCCGTGCCCGAGGAAGCGCGACATGAGGCCGGACACCGCCCGCGCGCGCTCCAGGTTGGCCAGGTGGGCCGCCTCGGCGACCACCGCCAGCCGCGCGCCGGGGATGCCCTCGGCGAGGGTCTCGGCGTGCTCCAGGGGGGTCGCCGGGTCCTGGTCGCCCGCGATCACCAGCGTGCGCGCCGTCACACCGGCCAGCCGGTCACGCAGGTCGAAGGCCGCGATCGCGTCGCAGGCCAGGGCGTACGACTCCGCGTCGGTGCCGAGCAGGCTCGTCTGGACCGGTTCGGCCAGCTCGGGGGCGACGCCGAGGGTGAACCACCGGGCGGTCACCAGGCCGGCCAGCCAGCTCGTCCCCTCGGCGCGCACCCGCGCGGCCCGTTCCCGCCAGGGCTCCGGCACGCCGAAACAGGCCGAGGTGCAGCACAGCACCAGGTCCGAGACCCGCTCGGGGGCGAGGAGCGCGACGGCCAGCGCGACCGCGCCGCCGAGGGACACCCCGCCGATCGCGAAGCGCTCGGTGCCGGTGAACGCGAGGACCTCCCTGGCCAGGTCGTCGACGGAGAACGCGTCCTTGACGGCGGGCGAGGCGCCGTGCCCCGGCAGGTCGTAGCGGAGCACCCGCCACGAACGGCTCAGCTCGGCCATCTGCGGGTCCCACACATGCGTCGTGGTGCCGAGGGACGGCCCCAGCACCAGCAGCGGCCCGTCCTGCGGTCCGGACAACCGATATCGCAGCTCCACGCTGCCTCCCCTCATCACGGCCGGCTCACCGGCCATCTCCCGACGCCCCCGGCACGAAGCCGGTCGATCGCTTCCTCGTACGCCTCCGGCACGAAGCGGGTCCGACGCCCCCCTCCGGCACGAAGCCGGTCAGCCGCCCTCCTCGTACGCCTCCAGGGCGCGGGTGACCAGGTCCCCCGAGGCGCCGAGGCCGCCGGTCAGGTCGCCGGTGGCGTCGAGGTTCGCCCGCATCCGCTCGGGGAAGACCCGCAGGCCCGCGCACAGCTCGGCGGCGATCTCCGCCGCGCCCCCGGTAAGGCGCAGGCACTCCCGCAGCGGCATCCACTCGGCGTGCCAGGCGCCGGTGGGCCGTTCGTGCTCGGCGACCATCGAGGACTGGAGGATCTGGGCCAGGGCCGGCACCTGCGCCGCCGCGGACCCGATCAGGACCGACAGCACCGGGTTGCGCTTGTGGGGCATCGCCGAGGAGCCGCCCCTGCCGGGGGCGGCCGGCTCGGCGACCTCCCCGACCTCGTTCTGGGCCAGCAGCACCACGTCCCCCGCGATCTTCCCGAGCGCCCCTGCCGTGGTCGCGAGCGCCGCGCCGAGCCCGGCGACGGCGGTCCTGCGTGTGTGCCAGGGCAGTGTGGCCCGTGCCAGGCCGAGCTCGTCGGCGAACACGTCGGTCAGCTCGGCGGGGCCGAGCCCTTCCAGGGTGCCCGCGGCGCCGCCGAGCTGGGCGGGCAGCCGCGCCTCCCGCAGGGCGGCCCTGGCCTCGGCGACCAGCGTCAGCCAGCCGGCCGCCTTCAGGCCGAATGTGATCGGTACGGCGTGCTGCCCGAGGGTGCGCCCGGCCATCGGCGTGTCGCGGTGCCCGTCGGCGAGCCGGGCCAGGGCGTACAGCGTGCGGCCGAGGTCGGCGAGGATCACCTCGCGCGCCCGTTTCGCCATCAGCATCAGCGCGGTGTCCACGATGTCCTGGCTGGTCGCCCCGTGGTGCAGGAACCCGCCCAGCGAGCCCTCGGCGGCGCGGAGCTCGGCCAGCAGGGGGACCACGGGGTTGCCCGCCTCCCGGGCGCGGCGGGCCAGCTCGGCCACGTCGATCTCGATCTTCTCGCACAGCGCCGTGACGGCCTCGGCGGCCGAGGTGGGCACGATGCCGAAGCGCGCCTGGGCGCGGGCGAGCGCGGCCTCGGCGTCGAGCATTCCCCGCAGGAACGCCTCGTCGCAGGTCAGCGCCGCGACCGTCGTGCCGGCCCGTACGGGCGAGAGGAGCCCGGCGTCCAGGGGGGAACCTTCGAAGATCATTCTCGTCTCCCCTTCTCACGAGCGGCTTCGCACAGGCGCGGCCGGAGGCGGGGGCCGCCGGGCGCGGAGTCCATTGTCTGACCCATGCCCACTCAGCCTGGTTTGTCGCACGCGTGGCCCCGCGACCGGCCGCTCACGACCGCCGGACGATCATGACAAAGCAGTCTGCCACGCCCGTCCGCTCAGGCGGCCACGGGCCGCGACCGGTCGGAAAGGGCAAGCGGGAGGGTCAGGCGGGTTCGGCGAGGTACCAGCGGGCCTGGCCGTCGCCGCGGGTGAGCGAGTCGAGGCGGCGGGGCAGCTCCTTGCGGGAGAACGGGTCGCGGGCCGCGTTGCGGATGTGGATGCCGACCGCGTACATGTCCCTGATCTCCATGAGCGTCGGGTAGCCGTGCCAGCGGCGCAGGTCCGAGCCGTACGCCCCGGCGAAGGCGTCGACGTCGGAGGCGGTCAGGCCGAACCGGCGCTGCCCGTGGTAGGTGTGGACCAGGTCCCACTCGCGGGGGCCGACGGCGACCCCGTCCCAGTCGCAGAGCACGGCGTGGCCGTCCTGGCAGCGCAGCAGGTTGTCGATCCAGGCGTCCCCGTGCAGCAGCACCGAGGGTCCCTCGGTCTCCAACTCGGCCCAGCGCGCGGTCAGCTCGGCCACCCTGTCGCGCAGCCAGGCCCGCTGGCAGGGGGTGAGCACCTCCTTGCGGTGCTCGACCGAGTCACGGACCTCGGCCAGCGGGTCGGCGAGCCGCTTCAGCGGGAACGGCGGCACCGGCAGAAGGTGCAGGCTGCGCAGGATGTTCCCGAGCTGGGTGGTCGTGGGCCGCCCGCTGGCGGGCACGTAGTGCCAGAACGTCACCACGCGCCCGTCGAACACCAGGGGCTGCTCGCACAGCTCGTCGGCCGGGCGCACCGTCGGGAAGCCCTGGTCGGCCAGCCACCTGGCCACGGCCAGCACGACCGGCAGCCGGGTGAGGGCGTCGGGCGCGGTGGCGATGCGGACCACGATCTCGTCGCGGAGCTTGAAGACCGCGTTGCTCCTGACCCGGAGCAGCTGGGCGTCCCTGGCGTCGAGGCCGACGCTGTCGCACACTTCCACCAAGATCGCGGCGGCCTCGTCCGCCAGCATGCTCATGGGCGTTCCAGCGCGAGTTGCGGACCCGCCTCCGCCAGAAGGTCGTGTAAATGTCGCGCGGCGGGCGTGCGGCGCTGGCCGCGCGGGACGGTGGACAGCAGGGCGCGGGCGCGGGTGACCACGATCGAGGTGCGGTGCTCCGGCGGCACCTGCGTGAGGGCCTGCTCGGCGAGCCGGCACGCCTCGTCGTAGCCGCCGTCCCTGGCGACGTGCGCCGCCTGGTCGAGCAGGACCAGGGCCGGGTCGATCGTGTAGGGGCTGGAGGGCCGGGAGATCCACTCCTGCACCTGCTGGGACTCGCCCAGCTCGATGAGGGTGCCCATGCGGTAGAACTGCAGCCGCCGCTCGGAGAAGCGGAACGCGAGGTGGTCGGCGCCCTCGCGGGGCATCCGCGAGAAGATGCGCTCGGCCTCGGCCAGCGCGACGCGGGCGGCCTGGTGCTCGCCCATCCGCGCCAGCGCGCGCGCCTCGGCGGCTGCGCCGAGTGCGGCGGGCGAACTTGGAGCGCTCCCGGCGAGCATCCGCGCCTCGCGCGCGAGCCTGACGGTCTCGGTGAGGTCGCCGTAGTAGTACGGCAGCATGGCCTCCTGCGCCCGCACCAGGGCGCGCAGCCTGACCTCGCCCATGTCGTCGGAGGCGGCGCGCGCCGTGCCGTACCAGGCGTGGGCCTGGCGGGTGTCGCCGAGCTTCATCAGCGCGTCGGCCGAGAGCAGGGCGAGCATGGTGGTGGCGTTCAGCAGGCGCCGCTGGGTGACGGCGGGCTGCCGGGAGGAGACCAGCCGGCGCACGTCGGCGATCTCCAGCATCAGCCGGTAGAGCATGGGCAGCGGGGCGCTCTTGATGTACTCGCGGCGGTAGCGCAGCACCTGCTCGTCGAGCCGGTCGAGCTGGTCCTCGCTGATCGTGCCGGCGGCGAGCGTGCGGTCCATGTCCTGGCGGGTGCGCTCGACCTCGGCGAGCAGGCGGCCGTTCAGGGGGAGCCCGGAGCTCAGCAGGGCGTGGTGGAACAGCGCGCGGCGCTCGGCCTCGTCGTCGGGGTCGAGCGCGACGACGCGGGCGTGCGGGACGGCCTCCTCGGGCGGGGTGGCGTGGTTGGAGGCGACGACCACGACGTTCGGGCCCTCGCCGTCGTCGCAGTAGTCGGCGGCCAGGCCCAGGCGCACGGCGTTCGCCGCGTAGAGCCGGGCGATCTGGTCGATGGTCTGCGGCCTCGGCCGGGCCCGGTTGTTCTCCCAGGCGTTCAGCAGGTCGATGCTGGCCCGGGGCAGGCCCAGGGCATGCGCCTCGCAGAGGCGCTCCAGCTCCTCGATGGCCTGGCGCGCCGACCAGCCGCGCGCGAGGCGGTGCGCCTTGAGCAGGCTCACCCCGCAGCAGCTGTTGATGGCCTGTGTCGTCTGCCAGGGGCTCCACTGGCGGGACACGGCCTGTTCCCGCCAGCGTCGCGCGCACGCCGGGGAGTGCTCTCCACGGGCCATTCTTGCCCTCCGCCACTGGAGTGTTCGGCCTTACGGATGTTTCCCCGATGTTAACCAGTCGGCACCTAAAGACCTACAGCGTTACGAGACTGAGGCCTGGGCACCCGCGTGGTTTCCACGTAAACCCCGGCTTCAACCGACGGTATTCCACTTATCAGTGGATTTGCTCTGATTGCCGCTGAGCGCGCACAGGTTCAGTCTGGTCCCCAACCGGTCCCACAATGTCCCCGCTGGAGACCACCATGAAGACCGCAACACCGAGCGTCCAGTCGGCCGAGGCCATCGACCACCTGGAGAGACTCGCCGCGCAGTTGGAGGCGCACGCCTTCCAGGTCCGCCTGACCGCGCGCACCGGGCTCTATCCGCGCCTCCGCGTGATCAATCCAATGGCCCCCGCGGTCACCGAAGACGTCCTCGCCGCCAACGCGGCGGACGGTGAATGGTGGTTCTGGCTCTCGTGGGCCGGCCGCATCGGCCACGCCTCCGACATCGTCACCGCCGCGGAGAGGATCGCGAGCGTCCTGCACGTCATCCGGCGCTGAGCGCGCCGCCGCCTCTCCCAGGCAGGCTCCCGCACGGCCCGCGCGTGACGCCACGCGCGGGCCGTATGCGCTGGAGGACCTAGAAGTGGGTCTTCGGCCGGTCGCGCAGGACGCCGTCGACGTAGGTGTCGACCTTCTCGTCCCAGAAGGCGACCAGGCTCGCGATCTTCTGCGACTCCGGCAGCGGCGTGCGGTAGGACCAGGCGATGTCCTTGCTCTCCCCGGCCGACCAGTACTCCGCCTCCCCCTTGTACGGGCAGCGCGTGACCGTGTCGGTGTGCTCCAGCAGGTCGAAGCGGACATCGGGCTTCGGCAGGTAGTACCTCGGCGGCAGCCCGGTCTCGTACAGGATGCGCGGGCTCCGCGAGTCCGCGACGGTGACCCCGTCCACCTCGACGCGCACGTGGCGCGAGCTCGCCAGGACGTCCACCCTGGTGTACGGGTCGCGGGGGTGGACGAAGACCTCCTCGTCCTCCTCGAACCACGAGTCCATCGCGTCCCAGGAGAACCGCACCGTGTCCTTGAGCTCATCGATCGGCGAGTCGCGGTACACCAGGGCCGCTCCGGGCCTGCCCTCGATGTCGTGGACCAGGGCGTCGCCCCGGCTGGGCGAGTGCTCGGTCGCCCCGGTCGCGGTGAGACGACTCAGGTCGACGTCGGCCGCCGGGAAGTAGTAGGCCGGGTAGTACGGGATCTCCCAGACCAGCAGTGCGCTGGAGGTGTCGGCCACCGGCCGCCCCCCGATGTACGTGCGGACGCGCTTGCCGGTGGGCTCTACCCGTACCCGGCCGCGCTTGGTCGGCTCCATTGTCCGGCCAACCGCCCATCAGGTGGTGGTATTCCCGATTTGCCGGGTGGTGGGGTGTCGGCCAAGCTGGAAGGGTGAGCGCCAGGAAGATCATCATCGACTGTGACCCGGGCATCGACGACGCGCTGGCCATCACGCTCGCGCACGGGAGTCCCGCCCTGGAGATCGTCGGGATCACCACCGTCGGCGGGAACGTCAACCTCGCCTACACCACCGCCAACGCCCTGCGGCTGCGCGAGTTCCTCGGCTTCCCCGAGGTCCCGGTGACGGCCGGAAGCGCGGGCCCCCTGCTGCGCGACCCGTGGAACGAACCGGACGCGCGGGACACCCTGGCCGCCCGGCGGCGCACCCCGAAGGACGCGGCCAACGTGCACGGCGAGTTCGGCCTGGGCGGGGCCCGGCTGCCCGAGGCCGTGCTCCCCCCGCGCGACGGGCACGCCGCCGACTTCATCATCGACACGCTCAGGGCCGCACCCGGCGAGATCACCCTGGTCGCCATCGGCCCGCTCACCAACGTGGCCCTGGCCGTGCTCAAGGAGCCGAGGGTGGTCGACTGGGCGCGCGAGTTCGCGATCCTCGGCGGCTCCTACACCCGGGGCAACTACTCCCCCGCCGCCGAGTTCAACATCGCCGCCGACCCCGAGTCCGCCGCCGTGGTCTTCGGCGCCGGCTGGACGGTGACGACGATCGGCCTGGACGTGAGCCGCCAGGCGCTCGCCGTCGGGAGGATCGTCGACCGCATGCGGGCGATGGGCCGGCTCGGCACCGACCTGCTCGTGCCCTGCGTGGAGTTCTACGGCATGGTCACCGCCGACGAGGGCCCCGCCGTCCACGACGCATGCGCGCTCGCCTACCTGATCGACCCCTCGCTGGTCACGCTGGAACCGGCCGTGGTCCAGGTCGAGACGGCCGGCCGGTACACCTCGGGGATGACCGTCACCGACTTCGGCCTCGCCGGACGCGCCCCGAACGCCATGGTCGGCACCTCGATCGACGTCCCCCGCTTCTGGGACCTGGTCCTGACAACGTACGAAAACGTCGCCGGGCGGCTCGGCGGCTAGCCCAGAGCCGTTACCGGCGTTCGGTGGCGGGGCGCGGCACCACCTGGGAACATGCCGTGCCATGGGGACTACGCCGCGCTGGCCGATCGCGATCACCTGCCTGGTCCTGGTGACGTCGTGCGGCGGCGCGCCTGGCGGGCCGCCGGCGCGGCCCTCCCCGGGGTCTCCGGCCGCGACACCGGGCGCCGCGGCGAGCCCGGCCGCGACCGGCGAGATCGCGTCCTCGCCCGCCTGGAAGGCCGTCAAGGCCGCCAGGCTCGACGACAGCGCGGCCCTGCTCGACGTCGCCTCGACCGGTCCCCGGGACGCCTGGGCGGTCGGCTACGAGGCGAGCGCCGAGGACACCGAGGGCGCGCCCGCCGTCCAGCACTGGGACGGCACCCGCTGGACCGAGAAGCGCGTCCCCGCCTCCTCCGCCTGGCATCTCGTCGGCGTGAGCGCGGACGGGCCGGACGACGCGTGGGTCGTCGGCAACGCCGAGAGCCCCTACGCCGCCCACTGGAACGGCCGGACCTGGACGGGTTTCCATCCTTTCGGCGTGGCCGACGACTACGCGCTGACCGGCGTCGCGACCACGGGGGGCCACGCCTGGCTCGTCGGCCGCAACGCCTCCCAGGGGATGATCACCGAATGGCGGGGCGGCGGGTTCCGCAACGCGCTGCGCGCCGACGGCTACTTCACGGCGGTCACCGCCGGGCGCGGCCACGTATGGGCGGTGGGCACCGACGCCCCGGCCGGTTCCGGGAAGCGCGGCACCCCGATGATCTGGCACGGCAGCGCCGTCTCCGGGCCGGACGTCCAGTCGTGGGAGCGGGGACGCACGCCGGAGATCGCGGGCGGGGTGCTGCGCAAGGTCTGGATGGTCTCGCCGTCGGACGTGTGGGCGGTGGGCGGGGTGACGGCGTCCGGCGACTCGGCCGAGGCGCCGCTCGTGCTCCACTGGGACGGCGCCGCCTGGAGGCGGGTGCCGGTCCCGGTGCCGCGCGGCCGGCTCGACGGGCTGACGGCCCTGGCGGCGGACGACGTGTGGGTCAGCGGCGTCGACGCCGACCATTCCGGCCAGGTCCTGTTCCTGCACTACGACGGCCAGGGCTTCACCCCCTCCTACGGCCCGCTGCTGCGGCGTGAGGAGGAGGGCCAGCAGTACCCCGAGTCCGACGACATCGGCAGGACCGGCATCGCCCGGGTGCCCGGCACCTCCCGGCTGTGGGCGGTGGGCTCGGTGGGCTGGGGCGACGCCGAGGCCCCCTTCGTCCTCCGCCACGACTGACCCGCCCTCCCGGATCGGCCCGCCCGGGGTCCCGGACGGCTCCCCCGACCGCCCGCCCGCGCCGGGGCGGTCAGGCGTCGCGGGCCCGGAGCATCAGGCCGCCGCACAGCAGCGCCCCCGCGGCCCAGGCGGCCAGGACGCCGAGGCCCGTCCACGGCCCGATGGGCAGCTCGCGCAGGCCGGTGGTCACCTGGACGGTGAGCCCGGCGGTCGACGGCCCGATCGCGTACAGCAGGTGCCGCCAGCCCTCGTCGGCGAACATGCCGATGACGATCGGGAACAGGTAGAGCAGGCCGAGCACGACCCCGATGGCCACCGCGGACTCCCGCACGGCGGTGGCGACGCCGAGGCCGAGCAGCGCGACCAGGGCGAGGTAGAGCACCGACCCGGCCGCCGCGCGGAGCGTGGGCCCGTCGCCCAGCGACAGGAGCGCCTGCCCGGGCGCGGGCACGAACCCGTTGCCGGGCAGGATGAGCCGCCCGGCGAGCATGCTCGCGAGCACGGCGGCGGTCCCGGCGGCCAGCGTCGCGCCGGTGAGCACCGCCGCCTTGGCGGCGAGGACGGCGGCCCGGCGGGGCATCGCGGTGAGGGTGGTGCGGATCATGCCGGTGCCGTACTCGCCCCCGATCACCAGGACGGCGAGGATCGCGACGACCGCCTGGCCGAGCTGGACGCCGACGAGGCCGAGCTTGGGGACGTCGTAGGCGCAGCCGGCCGGCGGGCAGGTCACGGTCGCGGCCACCCCCGCGCTTGCGGCCGCCGTCAGCGCGACGACCGCGAGCAGCAGCCACCCGGGGGCCGCGACGGTGCGCAGCTTGGTCCACTCGGCGTGCAGTTCCCGCCTCACGCGTCCCTCCGCCGCAGCCGGGTCACGGCCAGCCCGAGGGCGAGCGCGGCGTACAGGCACAGCACGGCCATGCCCGCCCACGGCGCCAGGGGGTAGTAGCCGTCCGACGGCGTGTAGTGGCCGGTGACGTGCGCGTACTCCGGGATGCTCTGCAGGATCGCGAAGCCGGCCGCCGGGCTGAGCCGCGTCAGCCACTCCGACGCGGCATCGGGCAGGACCGAGGCGGTCGCGATGACGTAGGGGACGACGAGCAGCACGATGCCGGTGGTCACCGCCGCGACGCTCCGCCGGTACAGGGCGCCGAGGGCGACGGCGAGCACGGCGGTGGCGGCGAACAGCGCGGCGACCCCGGCCACGACGCGCACCTCGGTGAGCGGGGACACCGGGAGGACGTGGTTGCCGCCCGCGCGCAGGACCGCGACGCTGAGCGGGACCGCGACGGCCCCGGCGGTGAGCCCGGTGACGAAGGCGACCGCGCCGGCCACGGCGGCCTTCGCCGCCAGGACCCGGCCGCGTCGGGGTTCGGCGAGCAGGGTGGTGCGGATCAGGCCGCGCCGGTACTCGGCGGTGACGAACATGACCGCCACGACGATCACCAGGATCAGCCCGAGCACCACGCCGGTGAGGGTGCTCTCGACGCGCACGCCGTCCCTGCTCGGCGCGATGTCGCCGCTTCCGGTCACGGTGAGGGTGCCGCCGGCCTGGAGGAGCCCGCTCGGGCGGTGGTACCGCTCCCAGTCGGTCTTTCCCCCGTCGTCCCCCACGTCGTCGCCGCGCCAGGCGCCGGACGCCCGGCCTCGCACCTCGACCCGGTCGAAGACGGCGCTGGCCTGGGTGAAGCGTGCTTGGACGATGCTCCCGCCCATGGTGTTCGCCTTCACCGTCATGTCGCTGGGCGATGTGACGAACAGCCCGGCCCGCACCGTAGCCGGCAGAGCGGCCGGCCGGGCGGTGCCGATCTCGGTCCACCGCGTGCCGTCGGGCGACTCGTACCCGGTGAGCGTGCCGCCGGAGCGGGTCAGCCGCAGCCAGCGCGGGGCGGCGGCCGTGACGCCGCCCGGGCGGCCCGCGGTGTCGTGGGTGAAGTCGTCCTGCATCCGCACCCCGTGCCGGCCGGTGAGCGTCACCGCCGCGTACGACGACCCCGGCGCGGCGCTCGCCTTGATCATGATCCCGGCCTTCGCCCACGGCACCAGGCCGGAGACGAGCTTGTCGTGGTCCGGCGGGGGGTAGGTGATGACGCCGGTCATGGAGGTCACCCGGGCGGTGATGGAGCCGTCCCCGGTCAGCGTCTGGTTCGCGAAGAAGAACCGGTCCTGCACCGCCTCGCCGCCCGGACCGAGCGGCACCGCCGGGCAGGCGACCTCGACCGGGCCCACGCTGCACGAGGTCCGGCTGCCGACCGCGAACAGCAACCCGAGCAGCATGGTGACCAGCGCCGCGGCAACCGTGGTGATCATCCAGCCGCGTACCGTCCTGAACTTGGTCCATTCGGCGCGCAGCGTGCGCGTGATGCCGTCCCGGCCGGCGGGCAGGGCGGAGCGGTAGGGGGCGGTGACGGTCATCGCGCCGCCTCCTGACCGGCGGCGCGGAAATCGACCGCGTCCCGCGTGAGGTCCATGTAGGCCTCCTCCAGGGTGGCGCGGTGCGCCGCCACCTCCGAGAACGGCACCGCGTCCTCCGCCAGGAGCGTCACGACCCGTTCGGCCGGCAGCCCGGAGACGGTGAGGGTGTCGCTGCCGGTGGCGGCCACGGTGGCGCCAGCGCGGGCCAGCGCCGTCATCGCCTCAGGCCGCGCCGTGGTGCGCAGCGTGACCCGCCCGCCGGACGCGGTCTCGATCAGGTCGGCCACACTGGTGTCGGCGACGACCCGGCCCCGGCCGACGACCACCAGGTGGCCCGCGGTGTCCTGGAGCTCGCTCATCAGGTGGCTGGACACCAGGACGGCGCGCCCCTCGGCGGCCAGCGAGCGCAGCAGGCCGCGGATCCACACGATGCCCTCGGGGTCGAGGCCGTTGGACGGCTCGTCCAGCATGAGGATCGGCGGGTCGCCGATCAGGGCCGCGGCGATCCCGAGCCGCTGGCGCATGCCGAGGGAGAAGCCGCCCGCCTTCCGCCGGGCCACCGACCGCAGGCCGACCAGTTCGATCACCTCGTCGACCCGCCTGGCCGTCAGGCCCTGGGAGTGGGCCAGCCACAGCAGGTGGTCACGCGCCTTGCGGCTCGGCTGCAGGGCGGCGGCGTCCAGCAGGGCGCCGACGTGGCCGAGCGGGTTGCGCAGGCTCGCGTACGGACGGCCGCCGACCAGGGCGGTGCCCTCGTCGGCCATGTCCAGGCCGAGGATCACCCGCATCGTGGTGGACTTGCCCGCGCCGTTGGGGCCGACGAAGCCGGTCACCCGCCCCGGCGTGACGGTGAACGTCATCCCGTCCAGGGCCGTGGTCCGGCCGAACCGCTTGCGCAGCCCGTCGACTTCGATGATTGCTTCCATGCCAGGCACAGTAGGCAGCGGCCCGGGGCGTGGTCGTCACGGCGTGGAGCCATCTTGGCCGTCACCGGCGCGGGGGACGCCCGCGGCCGGCCGTCCCTCACGTGAGGGACGGCCGAATCACGGGGCCGGGGGATGCCGGGGCCTCGACCAGCGACGACAATGACCCGTGTGAACCGAGCGGACGACCGGCGCGACAGATGGACACGACGCACCCCGGCGCCTCCGCACGGCTCCTTGTTGTCCGCCCCTTCGCCGGGGCTGCTGGTGGCCGCCGCGGCGCCCGCCCTGTTCGCGGTGGCCGAGTCGCTGGGGCGGTCCGCGGGTGTCCCGGCCGTGGCGGGGCCGGGCAGGGGGCCGCTGATGCTGGTGCTGGCCCTGGTCGCCCTGGCCACCACGCTGCCGTTCGCCCTGCTGTGGGCGCAGCCGGCCGTGGCCGCCGTGGTCGTCACCGCCGCGAGCGTGCTGTCCCTCACGGCCTTCGAGACGCTGACCGTCGCCGGCGTGGGCGTCCAGCTCGCCGTGGGGTACCGGCTCGGCCGCGCCGGCTCGCAACGGCTGGCCGTGCTCCTCGCCGTGCCGTTCCCCGTGCTGGCGCTGGCGGGGACGCCCGCCGGCGAGACCCGGGTCCTCACGCTGCTGCTGGCCTCCCTGGCCCCGGCCTGCGCCCTGGCCGGGATCGCGCGGCGGGCGCGCGGCGAGGCGATGGAGAGCGGCGCCGCCCGGCGGGTCGTGGACGGGACCCTGCTGGAGTACACGGCGCGCGGCGAGCGGGCGCGCATCGCCCGCGAGCTGCACGACGTCGTGGCCCACCACATCTCCATGGTCGCGGTGCAGGCGGAGACGGCCCGGCTGACCACCCCGGGGATGCCGGCCGCGGGCGCGGAGCGGCTGTCGGCCATCGGCGACACCGCGCGGGCGGCGCTGACCGAGATGCGGCGCCTACTCGGCGTGCTGCGGGAGGACGCGCGGGCGGAGCCGGCGGACCGGCGGCCCCAGCCGGGCCTGAGCCTGCGGGAGCTGAACGAGCTGCTGGACGAGTCACGGGACGCGTCCGGGACGGGCACCCGCCTGATCCTCAGGGGCCCGCCGGTCGCGCTCGGCCCCGGCGTGGAGCTCGCGGCGTACCGCATCGTCCAGGAGGCCCTCACCAACGCCCGCCGGCACGCGCCCGGCGCCGCCGTCGACGTGGAACTGCACTACACCGAGGACGCCCTGACACTCCTGATCCGCGACAACGGCCCCGGCACGCCCCCACCGGCGGCCCCGGACCGGGAACGCCCGCCCGCCTCGGCACCGCGTGAGAGAGGCTGTCCGGGCGCCTCGGCACCGCGTGAGAGAGGCGGGCCGGGCGCTTCGGCACCGCCGGAAGGGCCGGACGCCTGGTCGCCGGCCGGAGGGCATGGTCTGGCCGGGATGCGGGAGCGTGCCTCAGCCGTCGGCGGACGGCTGCGCGCCGGACCCGGCGCCGGCGGCGGCTTCCTCGTCGAGGCCCGCCTGCCGGGGAAGGACGAGGCGGCCGGATGAGCTCCCCGCCCCCGGCGATCAGGATCGTCGTCGCCGACGACCACCCCGTGGTGCGTACGGGGTTCGCCGAGCTGCTCGGCACCCAGCCGGACTTCACCGTCGTCGGCACGGCCTCCGACGGCGCCGAGGCCGTACGCGCCTGCCGTGAGCTGTCCCCCGACGTCGTCCTGATGGACGTCCGCATGCCGGGCATGGACGGCATTGAGGCCACCCGGCGCCTCGCCGGCGCGGCGGGCACCGGGCCGCGCGTCCTGATCCTGACGACGTTCGACCTGGACGAGTACATCTACGACGCGCTGCGCGCCGGGGCCAGCGGGTTCCTGCTCAAGGACGTCACCGCCGAGCGGCTCTTCGACGCGGTCCGCGTGATCGCCGCCGGGGAGGCGCTGCTGGCCCCGGCGGTCACCCGCCGGCTGATCAGCGAGTTCGCCCTGCTGCGCCCGAGGCCCGGCGCCCCGGCCGCGCCGGCGCTCGCCACGCTCACCCCGCGCGAGACCCAGGTCCTGCGCCTGGTGGCGGAAGGCCTGTCCAACCCCGAGATCGCGGCCCGGCTGACGGTCACCGAGGAGACCGTCAAGACGCACGTCAGTCGGGTACTCGGCAAGCTGGGCCTGCGCGACCGCACCCAGGCGGTCGTCACCGCCTACGAGTCCGGCCTGGTCACCCCCCGCTCCCACGGCCCCGCCTAGCGGTGGTGGCGCGTGCTCAGCCCTTCGCCTGTGCGGGCGCGCGGTCCAGGACCTGGGCGAGGGTGTGGCGGCCGGAGACGCCGAGCTTGGTGTACACGCGGCCGAGGTGGTTGTTGACGGTGCGGAGCGAGAGGCCGAGGCGGTTGGCGACGGCGCGTCCGGACAGCCCGGTCGCGATCAGCTTCGCCACCTGCAGTTCCCTGGGGGTCAGCGACGCCTCGCTGCCGGTCAGGTCCGTCAGCGGCGTGCGCGCGCCGCCGCACTCGGCCAGCAGCTCACGGGCGAACACGAGCGCGTTCTTGGCCGAGGTGTGCCGGCCCGCCCCGGCGTGCAGGCGGTAGGCGGTCGCGGCCGCCTCGGCGGCGAACAGCAGGTGGCCCATGGTGTGCAGCGTCTCGGCCGCCTCCGCCAGCAGCTGGGCGTCGTCGGTGGCGAGCGCGGTGGCCGCCAGGGCGAACGCCCGCGTCGCGGGGGTGGCGGTGTCCCTGGCGAGCTCGCCCAGCCGGTCGCGCACCTCCTTGGCGGCGCCGAACCTCGCGGCGTCGGACAGCGCCAGTGCCTCGACCAGCGGCGCTCCGGCCTCGCGGGCGACCTTCGCGGCCCCGGTGGCCAGGCACGCCGCGAGGGGAAGGTCCAGCGCGGCGGCGGCGGCCCAGGCGCGGTTGCGCTCGATCAGCGGGTCGAACAGCGCCCCCGGCGTCGCGGGAGAGGCGTCCATCCGGCCGAGCCACGCGTCCGCCTGGACGGTGTCCCCCGCCATCGCGTGCGCGCCGGCCAGCTCGGCCAGGTAGACGCGCCGCAACCGGAGCGGGTCGTGCCCCTCCAGCAGCACGACCGCCTCCAGCAGCGCCTGCTGTGCCGGCCGTACCCGCCCCTGGGCCTTGGCCACGATGCCCCGCGCGGCGGTCCACACGCCGACCAGGGGGGCCATCTGGGTCTCGACGACCTCGCGGTACATGTCCTCCGCGGTCTCGGACGCGGCGGTGAGCGCCCCGCCCAGCAGGTCGGCGAGGCACCTGGCGCCGCGGACCTGGGTCCGCGCCCAGGGCAGCGCCGCGCGGTGCTCCGAGGCGACCGCCAGGCCCGTGGCGCTGCGCCGCCCGACCAGAGCGAGGTCCCCGGCGAGGCCGGCGGCGACCGTGACGGCGGTGGTCGCGCAGATCGCCGCCCGCGCGGGCAGCGTGCACGGCCGGGCCAGCAGCGCCTCGCCGGCCGTGAGGGTCTCCGTGACGTGCCCGGCGAGCAGCGTCGTCCAGGTCCGCACGGCCGCCGCGGCCCGATCGCCCGCCGGTCGCCGCCGGGCGGGCGCGGCGTCGTGGTGCCAGTGGCCGATGCGCTCGGTGAGCATCGCCCGCCGGTCGGCGCGTTCCTGGCCGTCGCACTCCTCCGGGGCCGGGAGCGTGCCGGCCGCGTCGACGTAACGCCCCTGCCAGGCCAGCACCTCGGCCAGGGTCAGCTCGGCGTCCACCCCGCCCTGGGCGTCACGGGAGGCGACCGCCAGCCGCTCGGCCAGGTCGAGCTCCAGCCGTTCGGCGGCGCGCCGGGCGGCGGCCAGCAGCTCCTGCGCCGACGAGCCGAGCCCCGCCTCCAGCCGCCACACGGCCAGTTCGAGCGCGTCGTCCGCGCGGCGGCGCGGCGACCCGGCGAGGGACTCGGCGAGCCGCTCCCAGATCGCGAGGGCACGCGCGCGCGGCATCCGGGCCCTGACCACCTCCCCGTACGCGGGGATCGCGAGCCGTGCCTGGTCGCGCGATCCGGATCGTTCCACCACGACCAGGCCGCGCCGTTCCGCCTGCACGACGGCGGCGTGGCCGGTGATGCGTTCGAGCACGAGCCGGCAGAGGGGTTCCTTGCAGGCGAGCACCTCCAGCACGGCCAGCACGCCCGGGTCGTCGACCTGCATCTGCGCCTCGATCAGGTCACCGAGCCTCGGGGTGATCTGCAGCCGGCCGACCAGGTGCCACAGGCCGTCGACGCGGCGCAGCGCCGATCCCTCCAGCCCCGACCGCACGAGCTCGCGCAGCACCAGCGGGTTGCCGACGGACAGGCGGCGCAGCGTGCGGCGGGTGACGGCGTCCAGCGGGCTGTCCAGGCCGCGTTCGAGCAGCGTGTCGACGTCGCCGTCGCTCAGCGGCTGCAGGTCGACGCGCCGGGCCACCCGTTCCTTCCACAGCGCCGTCACCGCGTCGGGCGCGGGGTGGCCCTGGCGTGCCGTGAGGAGCACGAAGGTCCTGGTGTGCACGGCGAGCCGGTGGACGAGCGCGGCCGAGGCGCTGTCGAGCAGGTGGGCGTCGTCCACGACGAGCACCGGCCGCCTGCCGCCGGGAACGCTGAACCGTTCCACGATCTTGGCGAAGGTGTGCCCCGCCACGAGGACCGGCGAGTCGCCCGGGGGGACCAGGTGGAGCAGCGCGCCCAGCGCCATCGTCCCGGCGGCGCGGGTCCCGGTCGCCCAGGCCGTCGGGTGGCCCGCCGCGGCGAGCCGCGCGACCGCCTCCTCGGCCAGGCGCGTCCTGCCCACTCCCGGCGGTCCCGCGATCACCACGCCGTGGGCGTCGGCCAGCGTCACGGCCTCGGTGATGGTGCGCAGCGCGGCGGCGCGGCCGACGAGCGGCCATGAGTCGCCGGGGCGCGGACCGCTCTCTGCCATGTCACCCCTTCAGGAAATCGGCGACCACGGCGCCGCGCGCTCCCCGGCCGCGCGACTCTCCTTGGTCCACTGTTCTGCCCAATGCCAAGAATCGAACCTCATTCGATGATTGTCGAGTCGCAGGCGGGACATCGCCTCACTCCGGCCCTTATGGCGGCCGGGGCGAAACCGCGACCCGCACCCGCGCCCAGCAGGCGCCCATGGTTTATAAACCTCGTTGTCCCGTCGAATGGACCGTCCTTTTCCCGATTCCGGGTGCGGGCCACCGGGGCGCCGCATTCGATCGGCCGGCCATAAAGCGGGCCGGCCGCATAAAGGAATTCCCGCCGGGCGGCCCGTTCAGGGGCGCGAGGAGCCGTCGGCGATCGGGCGGCCCGTTCAGGGGGCGAGGAGCTCGTCGGCGATGGCGAGCAGGCGGACGGCCGCCGTGTCCGACGGACGGGCCCGGCCCGGCAGCCGCTCGGCGATCCGCCGCAGGAGCGCCTGCGGGTCGTGGGCCGGCTCCCTGCCCTCGCCCCGCCGCAGCCTGAGCAGGAACTCCAGGCCGCACGCGGCCTGCATGGCGAACAGCCCCAGGAGCTCGATGTCGTCCAGCTCGCTGCGGGAGGCGGTGCGGTCCAGCACCTCAAGGACGCCGATGCACTCCTCGAACCGGATCAGCGGCGCGGCCATGATGACGCGCGGGACGTAGCCGGTGGACTCGGCGGCGTGCTGGGCGAACTGCTCCACGGTCGACACGTCGTCGGCGACCATCGGCTGCCCGCTCGCCGCGACCCAGCCGACGATCCCGGTCCCCGCGGGGAAGCGGCTCCCGACGAGTTCCTTCTCCCCCTCGCCCGAGACGGCTTCGAAGACCAGCTCACCGGTGTCGGGGTCCACCAGGAAGATGGAGGATGCGGCGGCGCCGAACATGTGGCGCGCCACCTCGACGATGGACTGCAGCAACCTGTGCTCGGTGCCGTCGAAGTCGTCAGGGGCCATGTACCTCTCCGTTCTGCGTCGTGGTGTTGTCCGCGGCCAGATAGAGGACCGTCTTGAGCTGGAACGGCGTGAGCCAGGGGTGCTTGCTCAGGATGAGCGCGCAGATGCCGGTGATGTGCGGTGCCGCGAAGCTGTTGCCGGTGCTGCGGATCTCCCGGCCGCCGGGCCAGGCGACCGACACCTTCACCCCGCGCGCGTGGAACTCCGCGGGCGGCGCGGGGTTGTAGTAGTACCTCATCGGGTCGGCCTCGTCGTGGGCGGCCACCGACACCACCGAGGAGAACGTCCACGGGAAGCTGAGCACGGGCATGTTGTGCGCGGCGGCGACCAGCAGGCAGCGCCGGAAGTACGCGCGGTCGGCGAGCTCCTGCAAGGACTGCCGGAAGTCCGACCTCGTGGTGGAGAGGCTGAGGTTGACCAGGTCGAAGCCCGCGTCGATGGCCCAGGCCAGCCCGGTCATGAGGGCGTCGCCCGAGCCGGTCTTCCCGTCGGTGAGCACCCGCAGCGAGGTGAGCGACACCCCCGGGGCGATCGACCTGATCACCCCGGCGCAGGCCGTGCCGTGCCCGGCCGGGTCGACCGGGTCGCACGAGGCCACCGCCAGCCCGCCCCCCTCCACGCTGACGACGCCGAAGGACCGTTCGAGGGCGCCGACCCTCGGGTGCGCCGCGTCCACGCCGGTGTCCACCACGCACACGCGCACACCCGTGCCGTCGGCGCCGCCCCACGCCCACTCCTTGGTCACCTCCGCCAGCGGGCTGACCTGGAAGCGCTCCGGGGCCTGCCGCGTGGTGGCCAGCCCCCACGCGGGCACCCCGGGGAAGTGGGCGCGTTTCTCCCGCCGCCAGGGTGGCGGCGTGTTCGCGGGCGTCAGGGACACGGCTCCCCCATCCAGTCACGTACTCCGCGCGCGAGCAGGCTCGCGCCCTTGCTCAGGTAGGCGTCGGCCGCGCGCCGCGCGGCGTCGGCCGGGTCGCGTCCGGCGGCCCGGTGGACCTCGGCGATGGCGAAGAGGATGTCGCCTCGCAGGCACGGGTCGTCGGTCGACTCGATCAGCTCGGCCGCGCGCACGGCGGCGCCCAGCGCCTCGGCGTGCTCGCCGTCGGACGACGCGATCGCGGCCCGTACCGCGATGGCGGCCAGCTCGCCGCGGAACTGGCGCGGCGTGGCCTCGTCCCGCGCCAGCTCCAGGTCCGCCTGCCGGACGTCTCCCTGCCGGAGCGTCTCGCGGGCCGCGTAGACCTCCAGCGTGGCGGCGGGCGCTCCGTGCCCCACGGTGCGGAGCGCGGCGGCGGCCCGGCGGAACAGGGTCTTCGCGGCCTGGTGGTCCCCGGCCAGGGACTCCACCAGTCCGCGCACCTGGACGACCACGATCGCCGACAGCTCGAGGTGCAGTTCCTCCGCGTAGCGGGCGGCCGTGTCGAGCGACCTGCGGGCGGTGGCGAGGTCGCCGGACAGCGCCAGCAGGCGGGCCCGGGTGACGAGCACCGGCACCAGCAGGGCGCGGTCGCCGGCGAACCGGGCCAGCAGGTCGGCGCAGAGCGCGAGCCCGTCCGCCACCGGGGTGAGCGACCACTGCACCAGCTCGCACAGCCCGCCCAGCAGGCGGTCCTCCTCGTAGCGGTCGCCCATCGACCTGGCCCGGTCGAGCCCGTCACGGAACGCCAGGTCGGCGGCGCCGAACCGGCCGCCGTCGATGTGGATCCAGGCTTCGAGCTGGTGGAACCGGCACCAGCCGAGGTCGTCACGCGGGTCGGCCGCCAGCCGTTCCCGCAGGGGTCCGAGCGCCGGGCCCCTGGCGCCCGACCGCAGGTCGAGGACCTCCCGCTGGATCGCGCAGGTGAGCAGGTTGCGCGGGTCGGCCGGCAGCAGCTCCTCGGCGTGGTCCAGCGCGGCCACCGCACGCGCGCCCTCCCCCCGTGCCAGCTCCGCGTCACTGATGCGGACGGCCAGCCAGCGGTGCTCGCCCCTGCCCGCCGGGAGCAGCTCCCGCCCCAGCTCCAGCAGCGCGATCGCGGCCGGCAGGTCCTTGCGGTGCAACGCCTCGCCGCCGTCCCGCATGAGCGACGCGGCGGCCCGGTCGGTCAGCTCGCGCAGGAGTGGGTCGCCGGGGCGCACCTCACGGGTGAGCCGGCAGGCCGCGAGCAGGTGCCGGCTGACGTCCCCCGACGACGACCCCGCGAACGGGGCGTCGTCCGAGGCGCCGGCGGCCCGGTCGCCGAACCAGTCGGCCAGCGTCCGGTGCCAGTCCGCGCGCAGCTCCTTGCTCGTCAGCGCGTAGACGGTCTCGCGGGTGAGGGTCTGGGTGAACTCGAACGACCCGGGAAGCGCGCCGCGCCGGATCAGGCGGTCGCGCTGGAGCCGCCGCAGCGGCGCCACCGGCTCGGGGGCGCCGGCGGTGAGCAGGGCCGCCACCTGTTCCACCGTGAAGGCCTGCCCGACGGTCGCGGCCCTTTCGAGCACCTCGCGCTCGGCCTCGCCCAGCCGGTCCAGCCGGGCGCCCAGCAGCGCCTGGATGGTGGGCGGCAGGGTGGCGGCCCCCTCGGCGAGGGTCTCCAGCAGCAGCTCGGCGAACAGCGGGTTGCCGTCCGAGCCGTAGGCGACCCTGCGGTACAGGGTGTCGTCGTCGTGGGCGACGACGTCGGCACGCGCGGCGCACAGCTCGGCGACCAGCCGTGCCATGTTCGGCCGGCTCAGCGGGCCGAGCTCCAGCGACATGGCGCAGGCCATGCCCCCTCCCCACGAGGGACGGATCTCGTACAGTTCCGGCCGGGCCACGCAGACCAGGAGCACGGGCACGTCGGCGAGCCACGCCGCGCAGTCCTCGATCAGGTCCAGCAGGGTCGGCTCGGCCCACTGCAGGTTGTCCAGCACCACCACCAGCGGCCGGCGCTGGGCGACCACCTCGAAGAACGACCGCACGGCCTGCGCGATCTCCGCGATCCCCGGGGCCTCGGCGTCGTCCGCCGCGGCCGGGCCCGCCAGCCCGCGCAACGCCCGCTCGCTCTCGGGACCGAGTGCCTCGGCGATGGCGGGCCAGTCCCCGTTGACGGCCTCCAGCATCTCCGCGATGGGCCGGTAGGTGGCGCCGATGCCGTAGGAGGGGCACCGGCCGGTGAGCACGGCCACCTCGGCGGGCAGGTCGTTCAGGAACTCCCTGACCAGCCGGGACTTGCCGATGCCGGGGACGCCGAGAAGCGTCGCCATGCCGCACTGGCGGTGGCGCAGGGCCCGGTCGTGGATCTGGGTGAGCTGGCGCAGCTCCTCGGATCTGCCGATCAGCGGGATCGTGCCGGTCTCCGGCTCGTCCCGGTCCGGCTTCACGCCGACCAGCAGCCACGCGCGCACCGGGTCCTTCTTGCCCTTGAGCCGGAGCGGGGGGACCTCCTCCAGCACCGCGCGGTGCCGGACCAGCCGGGCGACCTCGCCGCCCAGCAGGATCTCGCCGGCCGCCGCCGCGGACTGCAGGCGGCTCGCGGTGTTGACCGTGTCCCCGATCACGCGCACGTCCGGGCCGGGCGCGCCGACGACCATCACCTCACCGAAGGCGATGCCGCAGTGGGCGTCCAGCCGGACCCCGTGGGTCGGGGCCAGTTCGGCGCCCAGCCGGTGGACGGCCGACATCGCCGCGTGCGCGGTGAGGACCGCACGCAGCGCGTCGTCCTCCCGGGCGGCGGGCACGCCGAAAACCGCCATGATCGCGTCGCCGATGTACTTCTCCACGACGCCGCCGTGCTCGGAGATCTCCGTCCGGCAGGCTGCGTAGTAGCGCTCCAGGATGTGCAGCAGCAGCTCAGGGTCGAGGCGCTCGGCGAGTTCGGTGGACCCGACGATGTCGATGAACAGGACCACGATGTGACGACGGGCGGGTCTCGGGCCCTTGCCGGTCATACGAGCTTGAGCTCCTGTCCTTCCACTTCGCCCGCCGTGTCGTCCAGGCGCTTCTTGATCGAGTTCAGCAGCGCGACCTCGGTCTCGGAGAGCTCGGCGAAGACCCTTCGCTGCCGCTCGTCGAGCAGGTCGATGGGGTGCCCCGCCGCGCGCAGCTTGGCCAGGGCGTCGAACGTGCCCGATCCGGTTCTGTTCATCGACTCTCCCTTTCGTCGGCGACCGGTCCGGGGCGCGGGAAACCTGCCGTTTGGATTTCGTCCTGCGCGATAAGCCTGAAACGGCCGATCGGCGACCACAAGTGGTCCGGGCACCCACGTTCGTGTGGTTGCCGTCCGGCCTTTCACGCGTTTCCGCATCGCTTTTGAAAATGCCGATGGCGAGCCCACGTTTGTGGGGTTGTGCCACCTTGTCGCCGTCGGCCCATACTCGACCTGCAACGCATCTCACCAGATAGAGAGGTGAAGGCATGGCCTTCGATCCGAGGCAAACTCTGCGCGATGCCGGAGTCCTGAGCAGCTCGACCCGCCCGGAGATCGAGGAGGCGTTCGCCACCTTGACCCGCGAGGAGACCGACCTGCTCGTCTCCCTGAAGTCCCGGCTTCCCGCCGTCCTGCCTGAGGTGATGGCGCACTCCGGGGACGGGCAGTGGACCACCCCCGAGGTCGAGGCGCACGACCTCGACGCGGCGGCGTCCTGCCTGTGTGGAGCCTGGTCCGGATCCGGATCGGGAGCTAACTAGTCCGAACGGCTCGCAGGCGCGGGGCCCGCCCCGGGCCCCCCCCCCCCCCCCCCGGGCCCCGACCGCCCCCGGGGCGGGGGGGGGCCCCGGGGCCGTATCGGGATCGGGAGCTAACGCGTCCGAACGGCTCGCAGGCGCGGCCCCGGCCGCGTGCCCCCCGGCAACGGTCCGGGGCCGCGCCTGCCGCTGGAGCGTGAAGGGGAACGGATGCCTGGGAAGCTGGCCGGAAACCGCGCGTTGTTCGACGTGCCCGAAGGCCTCACCTACTTCGTGCACGACGACGACCACCTGGTGGTCAATCCGCATGTGGGCGGTCGGTGCGTCCTCAATCCGCGTGAGTTCGGCGTCCTTTCCGCCCTGGCCCGGCCGCGGGCCGGCGGGGAGCCGGCGCCGCTGGAGCAGACCGACGAGACCGAACGGGCGCTCGCCAAACTCATTCTGAGCTGGATCGTCTATTACAACGGGAAACACCCGACGGTACGGATAAAGGAGCCGCCGCTCCGCCAGGTCTACTACGCCATCACCGACGGCTGTAACCTCCGTTGCCCCTACTGCTACGCCTCGTCGGAGAAATGCCTGCCGGGTGAGCTCAATACCGCGGAATCGCTCGACCTGGTCTCCCAGATCGCCGACTTCG
Organism: Sphaerisporangium corydalis; assembly: GCF_025506355.1. Taxonomy (GTDB): domain Bacteria; phylum Actinomycetota; class Actinomycetes; order Streptosporangiales; family Streptosporangiaceae; genus Sphaerisporangium; species Sphaerisporangium corydalis. The sequence goes on along the minus strand of NZ_JANZYP010000006.1, from coordinate 42,523 downwards.
GGGCCGAGATCCTGGTGTTCACCGGCGGCGAGCCGATGCTCAGAAAAGATTTGTTCCAGATCGTGGAGTACTCCGATTCCCGGGGCCTGAAGTCGAACATCGTCACCAACGCCACGATGATCAGGAAGCCGGAGGTGGCACAGCGGTTCGCCGAGCTGTTCAACTCCGTGACGGTGAGCGTCGACGGCGGCACGGCCGAGACGCACGACCGCACCCGGGGCGCCGGCTCGTTCGACAAGACCTACCGCGCCCTCCAGCTCCTCAACGAGGCCGGCGTCGTACCGAAGATCAACCACATCGTCACCTCGGACAACATCGACGAGCTCGAGGACTTCGCGACGTTCATCGAGGGGCTCGACGTCCACAGCATCCGGCTGATGTACCACAACAACCTGGGCCGGGGGGTGAGCGACGAGTACGACTTCGGCTGGCAGGACCACATGCGGATCCAGGAGATCGCCTGGACCTCGCCCGCCGCCGGCAAGCTGAGCCCCGACGGCCCCAAGGCGATGTCGCCGTGCTCGGTGCGGGCCAACTGCGGGATGGGCGGCAACGAGATCTACATCAACTCGCTGGGCGACGTCTACCCGTGCAAGCTCGTCACCGGCCGGCCGCACCACGCGGGCAACCTGCGGCGGCAGTCGCTGGCCGAGACCTTCGCCAGCCCGGTCCTGCGTGACATGCGCAACAGCTCGGTGTTCGGCGGCGACTTCCACGCCGACTGCGCCAAGTGCTACATCAAGTCGTCCTGCGGCGGCGGGTGCCGCGCCGCCCACATGGCGGAGTCGGGCGACCTGCGGCGCAACAGCCGGCACCAGTGCAGGATCCTGCGGCACGGCCTGGCCACGCAGCTCTGGCTGGAGGCGGGGATCAGCCCCGCCGAGCTCGCCAAGAAGAACGTCGAGATGACTACGCCCCTCCTGGTCGCCAACGGTGACGTGCACCCGGTCTTCGACGACTGGAAGACCTATGTCCCGCCCTCGCCGAACGTCGTCAAGCTCGGCGAACTGCTCCCCATAACGCCGGTATAGCGGAGGTGAAGTGTGTCGCTCCGAATCAACGACGCAGTGATATGGCAGGAGACCGCCGAAGGCATCTCGCTGTACCACACCGAGACCGGGGATTTCCGCACTCTGAACTCGACGGGCTCCCGCATCTGGATGCTCGTCGAGAGCGACGGGGAGCGTGAGCCGATCGTCTCGAAGCTGTCCCACGAGTTCGCCGGCAGCAACACCGCCGTGAGCAGGCGCATCCGGACGGACGTGCACGACTTCATCGGCACCATGATCGAGAGCGAGCTGATCGAAGAGCGCCCGGCATGAGGCGGTCACCTGCCCGGGACGCCCCGCCGTCCCCGCGTCCATGACCAGGGCGGTCGTCCTGGGCGGGGGGTTCGCGGGGGTGCTGGCCGCCGCCGTGCTCGCGAGGCACGCCGACGACGTCGTGCTGATCGAGAACGACCACTACCCGTCCGGCCCGCGTCCCCGGCGGGGGGTGCCCCAGTCGCACCACAACCACGTGCTGGTGACCGGCGGGGTGACGGCGCTGCGCGCGCTGCTTCCCGGCGCCGTCGAGGAGCTCTTCGCTCGGGGCGCGCAGCCGCGCGGTCTCCCCGGCGACGCGCTGATCCTCGCCCCCGAGGGATGGTTCCGGCGCCTGGACACCGGCGCCGGCCTCATCGCCTGCAGCCGGGGCCTGCTGGACCAGGTGGTGCGGACGCGCGCGCTGGGCGACGACACCATCTCCACGTGGCAGGGCGCGCGGGCGCTGGGGCTGACGGGGGACGCGACCCGGGTCACCGGGGTCCGCGTCGTCCGTGAGAACGGCCCGGTGGAGACGGTCGGGGCCGATCTGGTCGTCGACGCGACCGGGCGCAGGTCGAAGGCGCCACGGTGGCTGGCCGAGATCGGCGCGCCGGAGGTCGAGGAGGTGACCGTCTCCTCGGGGCTGGCCTACTCCACATGGGTCTACCAGGCGCCCGCGGAGCTCGCCGCCGACCTTCCGGCGATCATGCTGCACCCGCGTCCGTCCGGCGGGCGGCCGGGCCAGGGGGCGACGTTGTTCCCGATCGAGGACGGCCGGTGGATCGTCACCCTGACCGGCACGCGGGGTGGCGAGCCGCCGGCCGACGAGCGGGGCTTCCTGGACTTCGCGCGCTCGCTGCGCGACCCGATCGTGGCCGACCTCATGGCGGCGGCCACCCCGCTCGGCCGCATCCGGCCCTACCGCGACACCTCCAACCGGCGGCGGTTCTTCGAGCGGGCGGCCCTGCCTGACGGGTTCGTGGCGCTCGGCGACGCGGTCGTGGCGGTGAACCCCGTGTACTCGCACGGGATGTCGGTCGCCGCGCTGGGCGCGCTCCGCCTGGACCGGGAGCTGAGGCGGGGCGGGTACGCGCCGTCCCGTTCCTCCCGTCTGCGGGCGGCCATGGCGGCCGAGGCGGAGAGGTCGTGGCTGATGGCGATCCGGCAGGACGGCGGGCATCCGGAGGAGGGCCGGCGTGAGGTGTCCCCGGCCGAGCGCCAGGTCCGCACCCGGCTGACCCGGGCCGCGCTGAGCAATCGGGAGCTGGCCGCCGACCTGTTCCGCGCCCAGACGCTGATGGCCACCGACGCGGGGAAGGACCGTTCGGCGCTGTTCCTGGCGCTCTCGGGGAGGCCGGAGACCCTGCTGACGACGGAGGAGGCGGTCACGCAGTACCCCGCTCTGCACAAGTGGTGGCTCTCCGGGCCGCCCGCGCAGGTCAGGCCCGACCGGGAGCCCGAGGGTGGGGAGAGGCGCTCGTGATGTAGCCGGACTCGTAGGCGATGCCGACCGCGTGCGCGCGGTTGGTCGCCTGCAATTTGGTCAGGATGCGGGCCAGATGGGAACGGACCGTTCCAGTGCCGATGCCGAGTTTCTCGGCGATGCCGGCGTTCGACAGCCCGGTCGCGACCAGGGTCAGCACCTCGGCCTCGCGCCGGGTGAGCGCGGCGAGCTCGTGGTCGACCCCGGTGACCACGGCGGCGACGCGGTCGCGCAGCCGCGTGATCATGGAGCCGGAGATGAACGTGTGGCCGGCGGCGACCGTCCGGATCGCGTGCACGATCTCCTCGGACAGCGACTCCCGGTGCAGGAAGCCGCCGACGCCCTCGCGCAGCGCGCGGCCGAGCAGCTCCTCGTCCGGCGTCTCCGAGACCAGCAGCACCTGCGTCCTGTTCCTGGCCAGCGCCGCGACGATCGGCGCGAACTCGGCGCCGGCCGCCTGCCGCAGGGCCGCGTTCACCACCGCCACCCTCGGCCTGCGCCGGACGACCAGGTCGGTCAGCCGGTGCGTGCCGCTGGCCTCCCCCACCACGCACACGCCGGTGCCGACGTGCAGCACGCTCCTGAGCCGGGCACGCACGGCGCGGTCCGGCTCGCCGACGACGACCCGCACAGCGGGCATCACCTCACCTGTGGACCCCAATTCGCCCCGTTTTGTCACCTGGAAATCTCAATTGAGCGAGTTTGCGCCACCGGCACACTATGCGCGCCCGCCCACCGGACCACCAGAGCAGGGACGTTACTCAAGCCGCCCGGCCACGTGCGCGGGTACTCATCCGGGCCCGCGCCCGTGCTCAGACCGCGCCCGCGTCCGTGCTCAGACCGGGTCGGCGACCAGGATCCTGATCGCCGAGCCCGCCAGCGGCGGCGTGACGCCGGCCAGGTGGAACCCGCTCGCCGCGAACAGGTACCGGAACTCGTCCCCGCCGCGCTCCCGGCCGCCGGTGTAGACGAGCATGGCGATGTCGCTCATGACGACCCCGGACGCCTCGGGGGTGTCGAGCCGGGGCGGCAGCACCGGCTCCAGCACCAGCAGGCGCCCGCCGGGCGCGATCGACGCGCGGCAGCCGCGCAGCAGAGTGGCGCACCGCTCGTCGTCCCAGTCGTGCAGGACGCCCTTCACCACCAGCACGTCGCCCTCCGGCACGCCCTGGAAGAAGTCGCCCGTCTCGATCGAGCACCGGTCGGCCACCCCCGCCCGCCGGAACGTCCCGGCGGCGCCCGCCGCCCCCTCGGCGGTGTCGAACAGGATCCCCCGGGCGCCGGGCGCGGCCGACAGGATCGCGGCCAGCACCGTGCCGTTGCCGCCGCCGATGTCGACCACCGTGCGGGCGCCACCGAAGTCGTACGCCTTGGGCACCTCGGGCGCGATCTGCTCGGCGCCCTCGCGCATCGCCGTGTTGAAGATCTCCGACAGGCCGGGATGGCGGGCGAGATGGTCGAAGAGCGGCCGGCCGTGTACGTGGTCGAACGCCGCCTCGCCGGTCCGCACGCCGTGCGTCAGCGCCCCCCACGCCCCCCACGTGGCGGGGTCGCCGAGCAGCAGCACGCTGGAGCGGATCGACAGCGGGTGAACGGCGAGCAGCGGCCGGCCGAGTTCGGCCAGGGCGAAACCCCCGGCGCCGTCCTCCTCGGCCACGCCCAGCACGACCAGCGCGCGCAACAGCCGGCGCAGCGCCCCCGGGTCGCACCCGAGGGCGCGCGCCAGCTCCTCCACCGGCCGCGCGCCGGCGGCCAGCCCCTCCAGCACGCACAGGCGGACGGCCGCGTACAGGATCTGCGAGGTGGCGTACCCGAACGCCATTTGGGACAGCTTCGCGTACCCCTCGTGGCTCGTCACGTGGTCGGTCATCGGCGGGACCCTTTCACCGGGGGGCGCTGCCGGAGCAGCAGGGGCAGGCGGCGCACACCGTGCAGGAACAGGTCCGGCGTCCACTCAAGGCCGGCCGGGTCGGCGGCCAGGGCCATACCGGGGAAGCGGCGCACCAGCGCGCCGATCGCGGCCCTGGCCTGCAGCCGCGCCAGCGCCGCGCCGAGGCAGAAGTGAATCCCGTGGCCGAAGCCCAGGTGCCGGTTCGGGTCGCGGCCGATGTCGAAGACGTCCGGCCGGGGGAACACCGCGGGGTCGCGGTTGGCCGCCAGCAGCACCGGCAGGACGATGTCGCCCCGGGGGATCACGGCGTCCCCGAACCGCACGTCGGCCAGCGCGTACAGCGGCCGGGAGTGCCCGACGGGCCCGTTGAACCGCATCGCCTCCTCGACCATGGAGCCGATCATCTCCGGCCGCGCGCGCAGCCGGTCGAGCTGGTCGGGGTGGCGCAGCAGTTCCAGCACGCCGTTGCCGATGAGGTTGACCGTCGTCTCGTCGCCGGCGAGCAGCAACTGGAACACACTGGACACCAGCTCCTCATGGCTGATCCCCGCACCGTCGCGCTCCGCCCGCACGAGCCGCGACAACAGGTCCTCGCCGGCCCCGCCAGGCCGCCCGTCGTCGTCCGTACCCGGCCCGGCCCGCCGTCCGTCCGCGTCCGGCCCGGCTTGCCGTTCACCGGTGTACGTGTCCGGGCGGGCCCGCCGTTCGTCGATCCGTTCGTTGACGTACGCGACGAACTCCAGCCCGGCGCGGCGCACCTGGGCCGCGTCCCGGCCGCGCAGCATGGCGTCGCTCCACCGGCGGAGCCGCGGCAGGTCGGCGGCGGGGAAGCCGACCAGCTCGGCGACGACCATGATCGGCAGCGGCAGGGCCAGCGCCTCGATCAGGTCGACCTCTACCTCGGCCTCGCCCCCGGTCTCGGCCCCGGTCTCGGCCCCGGCGGCCAGGCCGCCGGCCAGCTCGCCGACGACCTGGTGAACGCGCCGTTCGAGCGCCGCCACGGTACGCGGGCCGAACGCGGGCGCCATCAGCCGCCGCAGCCGGGTGTGGTCGGGTGGGTCGAGGTTGAACATGTTCCGCCTGACCATCGCCAGCGGGTCGCGGTCCCACCTGCGGTGCACCGCCGCGAGCTCGGGCGGCAGCCGGTCCAGTTCCCGCCCGAGGTCCGGGTGCAGGAGCGCCCGCTGCACGTCGGCGTACCGGGTCAGGTACCAGAACGCGCGTCCGGACGGGCTCACGTGCCGGTGGACCGGCGCCTGCTCGCGCATCCGGTGGAAGAGCGGATGCGGGTCGGGCCGATGCTCGGGCCCGGCCGGATCGAACACCCGGCCGACCGTGGTCGCGCTCGTCATGAGTGCGGGGCCATGTTCAGCGGGTCCTGGCGGCGCGGGCGTTCTGGACGTCCATGGCGAAGAACCTGGTCACGGTCCGGCCCAGGTCCTCCATGCCGAAGAACCCCCGCCGGGCCATCTCGACCTCCGCCGAGGTCCCGCCCCGCTTCCAGTGCCGCAGGAAGAGCTTCGCGCAGACCTCCGGTGGCGGGACGACCACCCGGCCGCGCGTCTTCTCCGCGACCTCGTCGGCGTGGGCGACCAGGCCCGTCCACTCGGCCCACCGGCTCGACTCCTTGACCCGCGCGAGGACGTCCGGCCGCCAGTCGGCCGACTGCCAGACCGGCCACACCCGCACCATGACCAGCCGCAGCCGCTCGGCGACCGGAAGCGTGGCCGCTTCGGCGCCGGTGAGCCAGGAGGCGAGGGCGGGCGGCAGATCGGGGTCCTCGCCGGCCCCGAGCCGGGCGCGGGCGTACGCGTCCACCTCCAGGCCCTGGGCCTCGGCGAAGCCCGCGAGGAGTCCGGTGAGGACCTCCTCGTGCAGCCGGGGGTAGTCCTCGCCGAACAGCCGCGCCGCGTTCAGCACGTCGAGGTCGGACATCCACCTGCCCGGCGCGTACTCGCGGGTCGACCGCCACCTGAGCGCCTCGTAGTGGATGACCCCCGTCAGCGCCTCGTCGGCGACCCACCCACCGGCTGGGGCCTCGTCAGCGGCCCACGCATCGGCCGGGGCCTCGTCAGCGGCCCGCGCATCGGCCGGGTCAGCGGCCCGCGTACCGGACACACCGTGCAGGACCTCGCCGCCCGCCCGCGTACCGGACACATCGGCCCGGCGGGTGGCGGTTCGCAGGGCCGACAGCGCGTCCAGGCGCTTCAGGTCCCACGCGCCCGTCCCGATCATCCGCTCCAGCGTGCGCAGCGCGTCGTGGTCGCCGCAGCCCAGCTCGCCCGCCAGCTCGTCCCACGTCCGGTGGGTGAACGGCCTGGCCTTGGCCACCTCGACGATGCGCTCACCGGCCGCCGCCGGGACCAGGTCCGTCCTGGCCCCCTCCTGGCAGCCGTAGCGGAGGTTGACCATGGCCACCGTGCCGGCGGGGTACCCCCGTTCGGCGGGCCCGTGCAGGATCGCGACCTCGTCGTCCCCGTCGACCTCGCCGGTCGCGTACATGCGGTACACCGACCCGACGCCGGTCATGCCGTAGGGGCTCAGCTCGGCAGCGCGGAGCGCGCCCATGCTCGCGGCGCCGATGACGTTCACGCCCGCGTCGAGCAGCCAGAGGATCTCCTTGTGGCCCACCGACAGCCGCTCGCGGTAGTAGCCGTCGATGATGACGGCGGTGTCGTCCCGGCCCCACTCCTCCTTGAGCAGGTCGCCCCGTGCGGCGGGCGGGCGCACCCGCGCCTGCGGGACCACGCCGAGCACCTCCTCGCGGGAGATCGTCGGCCCGGCGTACACGACCACCTTCGCGGGGCTCACTAGAACACCTCCGGGATGACGCGGCTGCCGGGCGCCACGACTCTGACGACGGGCACCCCGATGTCGTCCCTGGTCAGGTCGACGACGAGCGGGGCGTGGGAGAACGCGACGGCGGCGCGCTTGACCACGTCCTCCAGGTCGTCGACCAGGCTGCCGTGCGCTGGCGCCTCCTGGATCGCCTCGCCGTCCGCCGCCGGGACCGGCGCACGCCTCGGGCCCGGGTCCTTGTGGACCTCCGGCCGCAGGTCGTCACGCGCCCCGGAGACGTAGCCCAGCCTGGACTGCGCGGCCTCGGTGATCGCCCGGGTGAGCGCGATCTCGGAGCTGAGGTGGCAGCCGTAGCCGAGGAACGGCGGGGGGTAGTCCTCGCAGGTGATCCGGGCCAGGAAGCACGGCACCCCCGTGGCCGACGGCAGGGACCTGACCTCCAGGGCGACCCCGGCCCGCGCGAGCATCGCGCACAGCTCGTCGACGACCGGCGACCCCAGCGTGGCCGGTCCGACGCGGACGCCCCGGTCGCCGCCGGTGAGCGACGCCGTCACGGCGTCCCGCTCGATCACCTCGTAAAGGGCGTGCAGTATGCCCTCCACGAGCGTGTTCCCGCTGGCCAGGCCGTTGGTGGACTCGAAGAACACCGGCGGGTTCCAGCCCTGCCTGCGCGCGAGCGTGAACGCCACCGCGTCGCGGGGCACGAGCGTCTCGGCGCCGTCGACCAGCGACCAGCCGGCGACCCAGTCCAGCGGCAGCCCGTCGTGCAGCACGGTCGGCGTGGAGAGCGGCAGGTCGCGGACGTCGTACCCGAGGTGCCCCGCGACCTCGCGCGGGGAGGCCGTCGCGATCGCGGGCATGGGCTGCTCGGCGTGCCAGAGCTCGACGGCCTCCATCGTCGCCGACAGTTTCGCCAGCTCGGGGGTGACCCCCTTGCCCTGCGACACGGCCAGCGTCCTGGAGGTCGGTCTGATGGCCTGGTAGGTGGGGATGCCGATGGTGTCGAGCCTGGTGATGTCCGCGACCCGGGTGATGCCCACCTTCCGCGCGGCGCGGCGGGCCATCTCCGAGGTCGCCGCCGGGTCGCGGGCCCTGTCGGTGCCCGGCAGCCGGACCTTGGACTGGTCGGAGTCAGAGAGCATCCAGGAAAGAGAATTGTCTGTCCGCATCGTCCCTCGCCCTTGTACGGGATCAGATGTTGCGTGCGCGGTTGAGCAGGCCACGGCCGCCCACGGTGTAGCCCACGACCGCCATGACGACCAGCACGAGCATGTTCCCCCACGCGTCGGCGAAGCCGAACAGCGCGGCGTCCCGCATCCCGTTGATCGCGTACGTCAGCGGGTTGACCGCCGCCACCCACTGCAGCACCGTCGGCATGCTGTCGACGGTGTAGAGCGACGGGGCGCTGAAGACGAGCACGGGGATCGACACGTTCGACAGCACCATGAAGGCCTGGAAGTCGGTGATCGTGATCGCCACCGCCAGGTACAGGCCGTTGAAGGCCAGGGCGGCCAGCGTGAGCGCCGTCAGCAGGCCGAGCCAGCCTTCCAGGTCGAAGGGGAAGTCGAAGATGAGCACCGCCACGCCGAGGCCCAGCAGGCTCTGCGCCAGCACCAGCGACACCCCGGCGATAACCTTGCCGAGCAGGAACCGCGACCTGCGCAGCGGGTAGGACCACAGTTGCGTCGCCACCCCGCTCAGCTCCTCCTGGAACAGCGCCATGCTGGAGGTCCCCGCCGCGCTGACCACCGACATCGCCAGCGTCATGGGCAGCAGGAAGACCGCGAACCGCACCTCGACGCCCCGGTAGCCGACGACGGTGACGAGGTTGCTCAGCGAGGTGTTCACCAGCAGCAGGTACACCAGCATCGGCGTCAGGCCGAGGATGAGGTACACCCGGTTGCGGGCGAGCAGCGCGTACTCCCGGTAGAGCACCGCCGACAGATCGGCCGCCTTCGCGGTACCGGCCGGGGGGGCGTTGTCGAACCGCAGCGTCTCGGTCATGGTCACCCCTCGTTCTCGGTCATCCGGAGGAAGGCCCGTTCCAGCGAGTCCGAGGCGGTGGAGACCCCGCTGATCGCGACCCCGTGGTCCTGGCAGTGCCGCGACAGCTCCGGCAGCACGTCCCGCACCTTCGCGCCGTGGACGCGCACCTCGAACTCGGCGGCCGTGGCCGTCAGCCCGGCCTTCTCGGCCCAGGCCGCCACGACGCGCGCCGCCTCGGGGTCCTCGACGGTCACCAGCATGTGGGTGCTGCCGAACTCCTCGACGATCTCGCGCGGCTTGGCGAAGCGCAGCACGCGCCCCCGGTCGATGACCAGGACGCGCTGGCTGTTGCGCTCAAGCTCGTCGATGTGGTGGCTGGTCCACAGGATGGTCACCCCGTGCTCCTCGCGCAGCCAGGTCACGAAGCGCTCGACCTGGCGGCGCCCCGCCACGTCCAGCCCGGCGGACGGCTCGTCCAGGATCAGCAGCCGCGGGATGGTGAGCAGCGCCCGCACCAGTTGCAGCCGCTGCCGCTGGCCGCCGGAGAGCTGGAAGCACAGCCGCTGCAGCGCGTCGGTCAGGCCGAGGAAATCGGCCACCTCCAGCGCCCACGGCCGGGCGTCGCGCCACTTCAGGCCGCGGAAGCGGGCGGCGATCCGCAGGTTGTCGAGCGCGGGCAGCATCATGTCGAACGGGCCCGACTGGTGCATCGCCCCGATGCCGCTCTTGGCCTCGACCGGCTGGCGCACCGGGTCGGCGCCGAAGACGCGCACCTGGCCTGAGGTGGGGGCGGTGACCCCGCAGATCATCTTGATCAGGGTGGTCTTGCCGGCGCCGTTGGGCCCGAGGAGGCCGATGGTCTCCCCCTGCGCGATCTCGAACGAGACGTCGTCCACGGCCGGCCTGGCGCTTCGCCGATAGCGTTTGGTCAGCCCTTCGGCCGTCACCACGTCACCCGACACGGTCCCACCCTTCACTTCGCCGTCCGTCACGTCCCTGCCGGTCCACCGAGCGCCCGCCGATGGTCGAGTATCGCCTCGTGACAAGGAGGTGGCACAACCCCACGAACGTGGGCTACCGATCCCGATCGGGCGGAGATCGCGGGACGGCGCCTCTGCCGAACGACAGGTGGTTCATCTGCCGAACGACAGAGGGGCGATTGTGCGTCCCGGCCGGTCCGATGACCATCGGCGCATGGACGACGTCACCACGAGCGGCGGCTACGAGCCGCCGTCCCTCCCCGGCCCGCCCCTCGCCCCTGGTGCGCGCGTGGTTCGGAGCTGAGCCGCCGCCGAAGCGAGTCTGTATGGGATACCCGAGGCGAGGCGGTGGATTCTCAGTGAACTTCAATCGGGGACCCGGCGATGTTCCGTACACCCTGCGGATGCCGTCCGGCCCTCCCGGCGTGACCTGGCACCTTCCGGAGGAGATCGTCGACCCCACGGTCCCCCTGCCCTGCGTGGTCCTGGCGGATCGCGCGGGGCTCGCCGAGTTCGCCGTGCTCCAGCGGGGGCTGCGCACCCTCGGCGTGCCGAGCGTGCGGATCGACGCCGGGTCGGTCGCCGACCTGCGGATCCTCACCCTGCACGAGGACGGGTCGCTGACGGTGGACGGGCGGCGCGTCATCCCCACGGTCACCTGGGTACGGCACTTCTCGGCGCGGGCCATCCCCGAGGGGGACGGTTCGGCGCCGTCGCTGTTCCGGGCCGACTCCTGGTGCGCCCTGGTCGACCAGATCTCGTCGCTGTCGGCGGTCCGGCTGCCCGGCGGCGCCGACCCGGGACGGCTGGTCCAGCTCGACGGCGCGGCGCGGGCGGGGATCCGCACGCCGCGGACGATCGTCACGACCGACCCGGGGGCGGCGAGCGCGGCCCTGTCGAGCGACCGGATCATCGTCAAGGCGCTCAACCGGCACTTCGTGGAGACCGAGCCCGGCACCATGGAGGGGATCTTCCCGGAGATCATGGACGGCGCCCGGGCCAGGTACCTGGCCGTACGGGACACGCCGATGATCGTCCAGGAGTACGTGGACCACCGGGCGGAGCTTCGCGTGTACTACGTGAACGGCGAGATCCGGGCCTTCCAGGTCGGCAAGTCCTCGCCGGAGGCGATCTGGCGCGACGCGGCGTCGGTGGCGGTGCGCCCGGTGGCGGTCCCCGAGGCGGTCGAGGAGGCGGTGCACAAGCTCGCCGAGCTGTGGGGGCTGCGCTACGGCGCCTTCGACTTCCTGCTGACCGAGGACGGGCCGGTCTTCCTCGAGGTCAACCCGGACGGCGACTGGCGGTGGTTCGAGTCCAAGGCCGGCGTTGACGACGTCTCCATCTCCGCGTTGTCCATGGTGCGCACGCTGCACCGCCAGGCGACCCGGCAGGGGTCCTCCACGATCGACCTGGCCGGGTTCCTGATGCTGGGCACCGACAGGACCGGGCTGGCGCGGGACAGGACGCCGAGCATGGACGCCTGCGTGCTCGGGGCGCTGGAGATCCGGGTGGACGGCGCGATGGTGCACATCAGCGCGCGCAAGGCCCGGCTGCTGGCCGCCATCCTGCTGTCGAGCTCGAACCAGGTGGTCCCGACCGACCAGCTGATCGACTCCCTGTGGGGCGAGCGTCCGCCGCCCACGGCGCGCAAGAACCTCCAGGTGTACGTCTCGGCGTTGCGCAGGAAGATCGGTGACCGGATCTCCTACGAGGGCTGGGGGTACCGGCTCGACGCCGGGCCCGACGACCTCGACCTGCTGAAGTTCCGGCACCTCGCCGGGGCCGGTCGCGACATGCGGCGCAGGGGGGACGCCGAGACGGCGCTCGCCCTGCTCGACTACGCCACGCGCCTGTGGCGGGGCCGGCCGCTCGCGGAGTTCTCCGGTGTCCCGCTGATCGACGAGGCGGTCGCCAGGTTCACCGAGCTGTATCTCACGATCAACGAGGACTGGGCGGAGCTGGAGATCGAGCGGGGCAGGCACGTGGAGGTCCTGACCGGGCTCGACGACCTGGTGCCGTTCTTCCCGGCGCGTGAGCGGCTGGTGGCGGCCAGGATGACGGCGCTGGCCGGCTGCGGGCGCGCGCCCGAGGCGCTGTCGCAGTTCGAGACCGTGCGCCGGTACCTCGCGGCGGAGCTCGGCATCGACCCGAGCCCGGTGCTCCGGAGGCTGTACGAGGAGATCCTCCAGGGCAAGGCGCCCCGGGGGACGGACACCCCGGCGCGCCCGTGGGACTCCCTGATCACGGGAGGGCGGGGCCACGCCCGATAACCGGCCGCATGGTCACGCCATACCGGTGGTTAAGCGGGCCTGCCTAGAGTCGGTGACGAGGCACCTCCCCACAGCGCTTGCGGCGAAGTCGATCCGACCAAGGGACACTCATGGATCTTGCTTCCGACGACCGGGTAAATGATCGCGACAGATGGTTGATCGTCATGCTGGCTCGGGGGTACACGACGACGAGGATCGCCCGCGAGATGCATCTCAGCAGGTACACGGTGGCGGAGCGGATCGGCAAGCTCCTCGACCAGTTCGCCTGCAGCAACCGCAGCCAGCTCGTGGCGTACTCCTACGCCCACGAGCTCCTGCACGTGGGCATCTGGCCGCCCGGCACGCCCGGGGCCGTCCGCTGAACCCACCAAGCGATTGCTGGAGTCGCGGCCACGTGGCACGATACCTCCGCCGGGAGGGGATACGACCATGAGCGTGCGACCATGAAGATCGCCTACACGCCAGAGCAGGAGAGGCTCCGCGCGGAGCTTCGGGACTACTTCACCGAGATCATGACACCCGCCCTCCGCGAGGAGATGTCCGGGGGCGAGTCCGCCACGATGGGCAAGGACAGCGCCTACTGCCGGATCATCCGCCGCCTGGGCCAGGACGGCTGGCTCGGCATCGGGTGGCCGAAGGAGTACGGCGGGCAGAACCGCACCATGGTCGAGCAGCTGATCTTCGCGGACGAGGCGATGGCCGCCGGGGTCCCGATCCCCCTGCTGACCCTCGGCAGCGTCGGGCCGGCCCTGATGGAGTACGGCACGCCGGAGCAGAAGGACTTCTTCCTGCCGAGGATCCTGGCCGGGGAGATGCACTTCGCCATCGGCTACTCCGAACCCGAGGCCGGCACCGACCTCGCGGCGCTCCGCACGCGGGCCGAGCGCGACGGCGACGAATGGGTGATCATTGGGCAGAAGATGTGGACGAGCGTCATCAGCGCCGCCGACTACGTGTGGCTCGCCGTCCGCACCGACCCCGAGGCCGCGCGGCACAAGGGCCTGTCGGTGTTCCTGGTGCCGACCGGCACCCCCGGGTTCGGCTGGTCCCCGGTGCCGACGATGGCCGGTCAGGTCACCAGCCAGACCTTCTACGACAACGTCCGGGTGCCGGACGGCGCGCTGGTGGGCCGCCCCGGCGACGGCTGGAAACTGATCACCGGCCAGCTCAACCACGAACGCGTCGCGCTGTGCTCGGCGGCCGGGATCCAGGCCGTGCTCGCGGGCACCCGCGACTGGGCGGCGGCCACCCGCCTCGGCGACGGGCGCAGGGTCCTGGACCAGGAGTGGGTCCAGGCCAACCTCGGCCGGGTGCACGCCAAGGTCGAGTTCCTCAAGCTGGTCAACTGGAAGATCGCGTGGGGTCTGGACCACGGGGTCAAGGTGGGCCCGGCGGACGCCTCGGTCACCAAGATCTTCGGAACCGAGTTCGCGATCGAGGCCTACCGCCTGCTCATGGAGTGCTTCGGCGAGGACGCCCACCTGACCGACACCCCCGGCGCCGTGCTGCACGGGCGGATCGAGCGGATGTACCGCACGATCCTGATGCTCACCTTCGGCGGCGGCACCAACGAGATCCAGCGGGACATGATCGCGATGATCGGTCTCGGCATGCCACGCCCGCCACGCTGAGGACGACATGGACTTCGCCTACACAGAGGACCAGCGCGAGCTCGTACGGCTCGCCGGCCGCATCCTGACCGACCGGGTCACCCACGACTCCCTCACCGAGCTGGAGGGCCGGGGCGCCGAACGGTTCGACCCCGGCCTGTGGTCCACGCTCGCCGACGCGGGGCTGGTGGGCATCGCGCTGCCCGCCGATCTGGGCGGGGGCGGGTACGGCACGCTGGAGCAGTGCCTGGTGCTGGAGCAGGCCGGCCGCGTGCTCGCCCCGGTGCCGCTGCTCGCGACGGCGGTGCTCGGCGCCTGGCCCATCGCGGCCTTCGGCACCTCCGAGCAGCGGGAGAGGTGGGTGCGCCCCGCCGTACGGGGCGAGCTCGTCCTGACCGCGGCGCTCGCGGGCCCGGCCGGCGCGCCCGGGGTGACGGCCCGGCGGACCGGCGGCGGCTGGCGGCTCGAAGGCGTCAGGACCGGGGTCCCGTACGCGACCGTGGCCGACCTGATCCTGGTCCCGGCCGGGGAACGGATCTTCCTGGTCCCGGCCGGCACGGCGGGCCTGACGGTCACCCCGCAGCGGACGACGGCCAAGGAGGTCACCGGCCTGCTCCACCTGGACCTCACGCTGCCCGACGACGCGCTGCTCGGCCCCGGCGCGGACGCCCAGGACGGGACGGGCGCGGAGCCGGACGCCCAGGACGGGACGGGCGCGGAGCCGGGCGGCCAGGGGATGGCAGGACGGCTGCGGGAGATGGCCACGCTCGGGCTGTGCGCGGTCCAGCTCGGCGTCACCGCCCGCGCGCTGGAGGCCGCCGCCGAGTACACCGGCAAGCGCCACCAGTTCAACCGCCCCATCGGCTCGTTCCAGGCCGTCGGCCACCGGCTCGCCGACGCCCACATCGACGTCGAGGCCATCCGGCTCACGATGTGGCAGGCCGCCTGGCTGCTGTCGGAGGAGGCGCGGGCCGAGGCGGCGGCTCAGGGCACGACGGCGGACCAGGAAAGGCGGGCGGCCGAGGCGGTGGCCACGGCCAAGTTCTGGGCGGCCGACGGCGGGCACCGCGTGGCCCACGCGGTCGTGCACGTCCACGGCGGCATGGGCATCGCCGAGGAGTACTTCGTGCACCGCTACTTCCTGCACGCCAAGCAGGCCGAGTTCACCCTGGGCGGCGCCACCGAGCAGGCGCTTCGCCTCGGCGCCATGCTGGCCGCCCCCGGGCCGGCGTGACGCCTCCCCCGGCGCCTTCGGCGTACCCGTGCCGGCCCCCTCGGCGCCCGGCGCGGAGGGGGCGGTCGCGGGAGCTTGCAACAAAACAGGTTGCCAGCGGAAACATTGCGTTTTTAGCCTTCAGCTATGTCCACCCCCGTCACGGACCCGCGAACGCCCCGCCCGCCGGGGTGCGAGCCCTCCCCCGCGAGGGGTTCGTTAGGGGTTCCGTGGCCTATCAAGATCAGAGAAACTGAGGTCGGAAGCGTCTGCGGCGGCCCAAGAAAGGGTAAACAGGAGGTGAGGTCGGGTCCACGCACCTCGCCCGGCCGTTGAAATACCCATTGGGGAAAAGGACCTGTCCGCCGACGAGCGACGAGGGAAGTGTGAGCCCGTACCGAAGGAGAAGGTCATGAAGCGGATTCTCATCACACCACGGCCCAAGCCAGTACGTCGTCCCAGCCCTCTGGACCTGCGCAGCCCCTCAGGCCGAGTACTCCCCTTCTAGCGCGTACCTTCTCCGGACCGGCTCCTCCAAGCCCGTTCCCGCCCGTGCAGGCACGGTGAAAGTGATCCGCAAGTTGCCGTCCCTAGCCTGTCCATCGCGACAGACCACTAGGAAAGGCACACAATGAACGTCACCGTCACCCGCCGGATCCTCGCCGTCTCCTCGGCGGCCGTCCTCGTCTCACTCGCCTCGGCGTGCGGCGGCGGTAGCGCCAAGGCCTCCTGCGAAGGCGCGATGAAGGCGTTCCAGGACTACACCACCCAGATGTCGGCGGCCACCGGCGACCTGGGCGGCATCAACAAGGCCGGCGCCGCGCTGGCGACCAGGCTCAACGAACTGTCCGGCCAGGCCGACGGTGAGCTGAAGACGACGCTCGCGGACCTGTCGACCACCTGGAGCGGTCTCAAGATCGACGCTTCCGACCCCGCCGCGGCCGCGGCCAAGCTCCCGCAGTTCGCCACCAAGGCCTCCGAGGCCACCCAGAAGCTGGCCTCCGCCTGCTCCTGACGTCAGACCCTGGCCGCCGCCAGCTCGTACGAGCGCTCGAACCCTTCGAGGACGGCCGGCCAGGCGCACCGGGTGAGCTCGGTCTCCCGGTTGTGCCGGGCGATCAGCTCGCGCAGCTCCCGGTCGCGCGCCAGCCGCGCGACCGAGCGCACCAGCTCGTCGAAGGTGCCGCCGAGCAGGCCCTCCTTGCCCGGCCGGACGAAGTCGGCGACCCCGCTCTGCGCGCGGGCCACCACCGGCACCCCGGCGGCCCGCGCCTCCAGGGCGGCGATGCCGAACGACTCCCTCGGCGCCGGCGCGACGAACACGTCCGCCGAGGCCAGCAGCTCGCGGATCTGGTCGCGGGAGTAGCGGCCCGGCAGCGACACCCACCCCTCCATGTCGTGGGCGCGCAGGAAACGCACCATCGAACCGCGCGCGGGCCCGTCCCCCACCAGGGTGGCCCGCATCGCGACCTCCTTCGGCACGCGGCGCCTGGCCTCCAGCAGGAGCCTGAGCAACCGCACCGGCTGCTTGCGCGGGGCCAGCCGTCCCACGGCCACGATGTGCACCTCGCCCGTCCCCTCGGGGCGCGCGAGGTCCGCCGGGCGCCACGCCGAGACGTCCAGCCCGTTGGACACCACGTCCACGGGCACCCGCCGCCCGGCGACGGCGCGGATCGGCACAGCGGCGGCCTGGCTGACGGCGGTGCCCACGATGCGCCACCGGCTCCACCCGAACACCCCGTCGAGCCCCCGGTAGACCGCGCGCGTGACCGGGTCCCACATGCTGTGCACGGTCACCACCACCGGCAGCCCGGCCCGCACGGCGGCGCGCACGCCCATCCAGGCGAACGGCGACACCGCGCCGGTGTGGACGTGCACGACGTCCGGGCGCCGTGCCGTCATCAGGCGGAGCAGGTGGCGTCCTCCGAAAGGGTGGACCGGCAGGTCGAAGGGCATCCGGGCGACGACGCGGTGGACGCCGGCGACGCGCTCGCCCGGGGTCGCCGTGGCCACCTCGACGTGGTGACCGGCGTCGGACTGCGCTCGAACCAGATCGGCCACCTGCACCTCGATGCCCCCGAGCCGGGGCAGGTAGCAGTCACTGACGTGAAGGATCCGCACCCCGCCAGCCTGGCAGAGCCCGCGACCCGCTTCAAACGCGGCCGTACCGCCCCCGTGAGCGGCCCGGCCCGGCCCTCCTGGGCGCCGTGACCGGTGACGACCGTTTTGACGGAGTTCAACCGGACTTCTGGACCCCCGCCCGGGGGAGGCGCCGGGGACGCGGGGAACGGCGCCGTGGAATCATTGCGGCGTGGCACGTACCGCGGTCTTCTTCCACGCCCATCCCGATGACGAAGCGCTGCTGACCGCCGGGACCATGGCGATGCTGGCGGCCGAGGGGCATCGGGTCATCCTCGTCGTGGCCACCGCCGGCGAGCGCGGGCTCGCCGACCTGCCCCACGGCGACCGGCTCGCCGAGGCGCGCACGGCCGAGCTGTACGAGTCGGCCGCCGCGCTGGGGGTGGCCCGCGTGGTGCTGCTCGGCTACGGCGACTCCGGGCTCGGCGAGGGCACCGGCGAGAGCGACGACCGCCCGGAGAACTCCTTCATCGACGCCGACATCGAGGAGGCCGCCCAGCGGCTGGCCGCGGTGCTCAAGGAGGAGAGCGCCGACCTGCTGACGATCTACGACCCGGCCGGCGGCTACGGCCACCCCGACCACGTCCAGGTCTACCGGGTCGGGCAGCGCGCGGCCGAGATCGCCGGGACGCCCATCCTGCTGGAGGCCACCGTCAACCGCGACCCCCTGCTCAGGGGGCTCCGGCTCGCCCAGCGCTTCTACCGCTTCCCCCCCGAGTTCGACGTGCGCTCGTTCGAGCGGGCGTACTCCCCCGGCGAGGTGATCACCCACCGGATCAACGTCCGCAGGTTCGCCAAGGTCAAACGGGCCAGCATGGCCGCCCACGCCTCCCAGGCGACCGGCGGCGACACCGACCGCACGCTCGCGGTCATGCTGAGGATCCCCGGCCCGCTGTACCGGCTGATCTTCGGCACCGAGTGGTACGTGCGCCGCGACCTGCCGCCGGGCACCCGGCGGACCCACCCGTTCGACGACCTCCCCCCGCAGACCGGATGAGGGGGACGGCAGGGCGCGGACCCGGTTCCCGCTCAGGGTCGGATCTCCTCCGCGAGGATGAGATCGGCCCGGCGGCCGCTGGGCAGACTGGGAGCCGCCCGCACCACCGGCCGCGGGAGAGGCGGCGCGCGAGAACGACACCGGACGAGGCAGGGGGCACCCGATGAGGAACAAATGGGTTCAGGCAGGCCTTTCCGTGGCCTCCCTCGCCCTGGCCGTCCTACTCGTGGTGTTCCTGCCGCAGATCGTGCACGGGCTCACCGGCGCCAACGTGAGCTGGACCGAGATCGGCGCGCAGTTCGCCGCGCTGAGCTGGCGGACGATCCTTCTGATGGGCGTGCTGTGGCTGGCCAGCCTGTACGCCTACACGTTCGTGATGACCTCGGCCCTGCCGGGGCTCTCCCACCTCCAGGCCCTGACGCTGAACGCCGCCGGGAGCGCCGTCAGCAACCTGCTGCCCTTCGGCGGCGCGGCCGGGGTGGCGCTGACCTTCGGGATGACCAAGGGATGGGGCTTCGCCACCCGCCCGGTCGTGGTCTACACCCTGGTCACCGGCATCTGGAACACCCTGTTCCGCTTCATCCTGCCCGCGGCCGGCATCATCGCCCTGCTCGTCGCCGGGCGCATCCCCGACTCCCGGGTGACCAACGCCGCGTGGGGCGGCGCGGTGTCCATCCTGGTCCTGGTCGCGGTCGTGGCCGCCGCGCTCTACTGGGAGCGGGCCGCCACCCTGCTCGGCCGCGCCGTGGACGGGCTGCTCGGCCTGCTGCCGCGCCGGATCCGCCCGCCCGCGCGGTTCGCCTCTGACGCGATCCACCGGCTGCGCGCCGACACCGCCGAAATCGTCCACCGGCGGTGGCCTGGCCTGTCGCTCGGCATGTTCGCCTTCCTGGCCCTGCAGTGCCTGATCATGGCGTGCTGCCTGGTGGCGACCGGCTCCTACCCCGGCCCCGCCGAGACCGTGGCCGTCTTCGCGGTCAGCCGCGTGCTCACCAGCGCGCTGATCACCCCGAGCGGCGCGGGGATCATGGAGGGCGGCACCGCCGCGCTGCTGATCGCCTTCGGCCAGCCCGCCGGCCCGGCGACCGCCGCCGCGATCCTGTTCGGGTTCTGGACGTACACGATCGAGATCCCTTGGGGCGCCCTCGCCCTCGGCGCGTGGTCCCTGCTGCGGCGACGCGGCGCCGCCGGCGACCACCGCTCCCCGCAGCCCGCCTCGCACTCCTAGTCCCGGTGCGCACATCGTCAACGAGCGGACGCCGGTACCTGTAGCCTCGTGACACCCGTGGCCGTGTCGAGGCCCCGTTACGGGCGGGCATATAAGGAGGGCGGGCCTTGTCGAACACCTTGTGCGTCCTTGACGGGCCCGCATAGCGTGGCGGCTGAAATGGTGACGTTCCGCGTTCTTGGGCCAGTCGAGGCGTACGACGAGGCCGAGGTCGACCTCGGCGGTCTGCGACAGCGAGCCGTGCTCGCGCGATTACTCGTCGCACGCGGCCAGGTCGTGCCCGTCGACACCCTGCTCTTCGACCTGTGGACCGACGAGGGCGCCAAGGGCGCGCAGTCCGGCCTCCAGGTGTACATCTCGCGCCTGCGGCGGGTCCTCGAACCCGGCCGCCCGCGCGGCGGCCCCAACCGGCTGCTGGTGACCGTCGCCTCGGGGTACGCCCTGCGCACCGCGCCCGACCAGGTCGACGCGCTGCGGTTCGAGGCCATGGTCAGGTCGGCCGGCAAGTACCTGGAGAACGACGACTTCGAGCCGGCGCGCTCGGGCCTGGAGACCGCGCTCGGGCTGTGGCGCGGCACGCCCTACTCCGACTTCGCCGAGCAGCAGTGGGCCGAGGCCGAGGTCAGCAGGCTCTCCGAGCTGCGGCTGGTGGCCAGGGAGCGGCACTCCGACGCGGGGCTGCGCCTCGGCCTGCACGCCGAGACCGTGCCCGACCTGGAGGCGCTCACCGGCGAGCATCCCCTCCGCGAGGAGGGCTGGCGGCTGCTCGCCCTGGGCCTGTACCGCTGCGGGCGGCAGGGCGACGCCCTGGCCGCGCTGCGCCGGGCCCGCACGACCTTGGCCGACGAGCTCGGCATCGACCCGGGGCCCGCGCTGCGGAAGATGGAGTCGGACATCCTGTCGCAGGACCCGGCCCTGGAGCTGACGGTCCCCCAGCGTCCCCGGCACACCGAGATCGCCGGCACCTGGCCGCCGCGCCCGGAGAACCAGGCCGCCGACATGCCCCCGCTGTCGCCCGAGCCGTTCGTCGGCCGCGACGCCGAGCTCGCCCGGCTCACCGGCGCCGCGCCGCACGCCCTGTCGGGCCGGTTCACCGCCGCCGTGGTCGGCGGCGACCCGGGCGCCGGCAAGACGACGCTGGTGCGCCAGCTCGGCCTTGAGCTGTCGCGGCAGGGCTGGATCTCCGCGTCCGGCGGCTGCCCCGACAGCAGCGCCACCCCGCCCGGCTGGGCGTGGGTCGAGGTGCTGCGCTCGCTGGTCTCCGTCCGTGGCACCGGCGAGTACGGCTCGCTGCTGGCCCCGCTGCTGGACGACGCCGCCCCCACCGACGAGGACGACCAGGCCTCGGGCGGCTTCCGGCTGCACCGCGCCGTCGGCGGGTACATCGCGGGGATCGCCCGCGACGCCCCCGTGCTGCTCACTCTTGAGGACCTGCACTGGGCCGACGACCAGACGCTGGCCCTGCTGCGCGCCCTGCCCAGCCTGCTGGCGACCAGCCGGGTGCTGCTCGTGGTGACCTGCCGGGACGGCGAGCTCAACGACCAGCAGTCCGACGTGCTCGCCGCGCTCGCCCGGCTCGGCCCGGTGCGCGTCGGCCTTGAGGGGCTCGACCAGGAGGCGGTGGCCGAGCTGGTCCGGGCGACCTGCGTCCGCGAGGTCGACGAGGACGCCGTCAGCACCATCATCGAGCGCACCGGCGGCAACCCGTTCTTCGTCCGCGAGACGGTCCGGCTGCTGGACTCCGAGGCCACCGGCGGGCGGGCGACCGCCGCCGAGGTCATCTCCGAGGTCCCATCGGGCGTGCGCGACGTGCTGCGCCGCCGCATCACCCGGCTGCCGGTGACCGCCCAGCAGATCCTGCTGCAGGCGGCGGTGATCGGCCGCGACGTCGACATCGACACCCTGGTCGACATCTCGGGCGACGAGGAGGCCGTGGTCGACGCGGTGGAGGCCGGGCTGCTGGCCGGGCTGGTCACCGAACCGGGCCCGGGAATGCTCCGCTTCGACCACGACCTGGTCCGCGACACCCTCTACTCCGACGCCTCGCGACTACGCCGGTCGCGGCTGCACGCCGCCGTCGCGTCGGTCGTGGAGAGCCGGTCGCCGTCCGACGTCGCGGCCCTGGCCCACCACTACGACGCCGCCGGCACGGTGGAGACCGCGACGAAGGCCGTCCACTACGCGGGCCTGGCCGCCGAGCAGGCCGAACGCCGTTACGCCCACCGCGAGGCGGCGACGCTCTGGGAGCGGGCCATCGCCGCCTTCGACCGGGGTCACCCCTCGGGCGGGCCCCCCAAGGAGCGGCTGCTGCTGCAGCTCCGCCTGATCAAGGCCCTCGCGCTGTGCGGGGACATGACGGCCGCGCGCGCCCGCCGCCGCGAGGCGATGGACGCCGCGCTGCCGCTGGGCGACCTGGAGATGACCGCGCGCATCGCCGCGTCGGTCGCCGTGCCGTACAAGGGCATCGCCCGCGACCTCACCCGCACCGCCTGGGAGATCGTGGACGTCACCGAGCGGGCGCTCATCGAACTGCCCCCCGGCGAGCAGTCGCTGCGCGCCAGCCTGCTGGCGACCCTGGCCCTGGAGCTGGAGGGCTCGGCGACCGGCCGCGGGTACGAGGCTTCATTGGAGGCCGAGGAGCTGGCGCGGCAGAGCGGCGACCCCGCGCTGCTCGCCGTCGCGCTGAGCGGCCGGCTGCGCCAGTCGTACGTCATCACGGTCGTGGACGAGCGGGAGGCCATCGGCCGCGAGCTGCTGGAGGTCGGCGCCGCGTCCGGGCAGATCGCCGTGCAGGCGCTGGCCCACCTGGTGCTCATGGAGTGCGCGGCGGCGCGCGGCGACTTCGCCGAGGCCGACGCCCAGATCAGCGCCGCCGAACGGCTCGCCAAGCAGTACGACCTGCCGGCGCCGTCGGCGGTCGGCGCCTGGTACGCCGGCATGCGCATGATGATCACCGGCGACTACACCGGCGCGGAGAAGGCCTACCGCAACGCCGCACGGCTCACCGCTCGCGCGGGCATGCTGGAGGGCCGCCAGGACCTGCCGCTGATCACCACGTTCTGCCTCCACCTGGTCGACGGCAAGGCCGCCGACATGGTGGATCCGCTGGAGGAGGCGCACCGGCGCGGAGCCAAGTGGACCCTGGACGCCTACGCCGTCGCCCTCGCCTCGGCGGGCCACACCAAGGACGCCCGCGCGGTCGCGGCGACCAGGACCGCCGTGCGTCCCGACTTCCTGTACGAGCTGGCCATGACGTGGCGGGCGCTGGCGGGGATGCTGCTGGGCGACCGCGATCGCATGCAGGACGCGTACTCCACGCTCGGCCCGTTCTCCGACCGCATCGCGGGCGCGGGCACCGGCGTGGTGGCGCTGTGGCCGGTGGCGCAGACGCTCGGCGACCTCGCGATGCATCTGGGGCAGCCCGACGAGGGGCGCAGGCACTTCGAGAAGGCGCTGGCGGTCGGGGAGCGTGTCGGCATCCCCCGGTGGGTGTCGGCGGCGCGTAAGGCCCTCGGCAACCTGTGACCCTCGGCCCCGTGCGGGCCGGACCACGGGCGTCCCTCGCGGGCGGGCCCGGGGTGCCGCCGTTCAGCAGGTGATCTGGAACTTCTCGCTGAGCACGCCGCCCTTGCCGGCGACGGTCAGCTCGACGCGGTACCAGCCGGGGTTGTCCACGACGCGCGGGTACCACTCGACGGTGCGCTGGGCGCCCATGAACCCGTCGGTCCCGGAGAACAGGTAGGACCGCCACTCGTGCGCGGAGACGCTCCAACGCTGCAGGCGCCAGCCGTACACGACGGGGTCGCCGGAGGGGCCGGGGTCGATGACGGCCTGGGCGTGGTAGGTCCGCCCGCAGGAGGCGGTGGCGGTGGCGGCGGCCACGGTGACCATGCCGGCCTGGGGGATGTGCCTGGCCTCGACCGGCATCGACCGCGCCGACAGCACGACGGTCCTGACCGGGGTGCCGGCGACGAGGGTCGTTCCGTGGTCGGGCTCGGCCGCGCTGCGCGTGGTCGTCACTCCGAAGTAGGCGCCGGCGAAGGCCAGCGTGGCGACCAGTAGCTTGAACGCGGTGGCCGTACCACTAGTCATGATCGGTACCAGATCGCCTACCGGCGTCCGGCCGCCTCGCGTTCTCATGGCTGTCCCCTTTCGTCCACTCATAGGTGTACGCCGCTGTGGTTGCTCCCCACTTGCCGTCTGGTTGCATCCCCAGTGCGCGAAAAACGAAGTTTCGGGCATCAGGCTCTTTGGCCGTCCCACCTGGCATTTGTCGCAAATACCGCCATAGTCCGCGCGTCCTTCACCATGTCCGAGATGGCGGACATGGGATCATTACCGAATGCGCATGGTGACCGTCCTTCTCCTGGCCGCGCTCCTGACGGCCGCCGGCCTCACCGGCCCGGCCCTCGCGCGGACCGCTCCGCTGGTCACGGCGAAGGAGGTCTACCTCGTCGACGTCACATCGGGAACGGTCCAGTTCGCCAAGCGCGAGACGCGGCGCGCGCCCGTCGCCAGCCTCACCAAGATCATGACCGCCTACGTCGTGCGGCACTCGGCGTCACTGGACGACGTCGTCACCGTCTCCCGCGCCGACGTCCGGCACGCCGCGTCCTCCGGCGCCACCCGGGCGGGCCTGCGGGCCGGCGAACGGCTCACCGTGCGGGACCTCCTGTACGCCCTCCTGCTGCCGTCGGGGGCCGACGCCTCCAACGCGCTCGCGCGGCGTTACGGCCCCGGCGTCCAGCGCTTCGTGGCCAAGATGAACCGCGCGGCGGCCGCCCTCGGCCTGCGCGACACGGTGTACACCAACCCCGACGGGCTCCCGCAGACCGGCGGCGACCACTCCACCGCGCGGGACCAGGTCGCCCTGGCCAGGATCGTCCTGAAGGACCCGGTCATCGCCGCGGTCGTCCGCACCCCCCGGCACGCGGTGACCCGTACGGGTGCGCACCGCGCGCACGCCTGGCACAACACCAACCGGCTGCTGCCGGGCGAGGCCGAGGGCCTGAAGACCGGGTACACCCGTGCCGCCGGGTACTGCCTGATGTTCGTCTCGGTCGTCGGCGGGCACACCATGGTCGGCGTGCTGCTCGGCGACACCAGCGACGCCGCCCGCTACCGCACCGCCCGCAGGCTCCTCACCACCGCCACCGCCCGCGCCGCGCCCCGCGACGTCTGACAGAGTTGATCGCAACGGCGAGAGGAGGTGGACGGGTGGAGCCGGACGACGGGATCCTGGAGCCTCCCAGCCTCGTCGAGCTCTCGATGCGGCGCATCCGCCACGAGATTCTCAGCGGGGCGCTCGCACCGGGCGAGCGGCTGATCGAGGAGCAGCTCACCCAGCGGTTCGGCACCAGCAGGGCGCCGCTGCGCGAAGCGCTCCGGTCGCTCGGGCAGCAGGGCCTGGTGGAGCATTCGCCCCGCCGCGGGGTCCGCGTCGCCGAGCTGTCCCCCGAGGACGTGAACGAGCTGTTCGGCCTGCGCGACGTGCTGGAGCGCTACGCGGTCGAGACCGCGCTGCCGCCCGACGGCGCGCACGACCTCACCGCGCTCGCCGGAGCGCTGGACGGCATGGCGGCGGCGGTCGCGGCCGACGACCCGCTCAGCGAGAACGAGGCGCACCGGCGGTTCCACGTCGCGCTCGTCGCGCTGGCCGGCCACCGCCAGCTCCAGCTCGTCTACGAGCCGGTCATCCTCAAGCTGCAGCTCTACATGGCGGCCAACCTGCGCAGGGAGGCCGAGCAGCGCGCCCCCTCCCTGGGAGTGGAGCGCCACCAGCGGCTCTTCGACGCCATCGCCTCCGGCGACCCGGCCACCGCCCTGTCCGCGCTGGCCCGGCACGGCGCCCGCACCTACATCGGCTGATCACCCAAACGATCCGGACGATCACCGGGCTAACAGAAGCGTAACCGGAGCGACCAGCGCGCGACACAATTCTGTCGACAATCGACAAAAGGAGGATCTGAGGGACGGAGCCACCCATGTCCGATCCGCTTCTCGTCGAGGCCGAACCCTACGCCTACGCGTTCGACCCCCGGCACACCGCACTTCTTCTCATCGACATGCAACGGGACTTCGTCGAACCCGGGGGCTTCGGGGAGACCCTCGGCAATGACGTCACCCTGCTCCGGCAGGTGATCCCGCCGCTCGCCGCCGTGCTGGCCGCCACCCGCGCCGCCGGGATGACCGTCATCCACACCCGCGAGGGGCACCTGCCCGACCTGTCCGACTGCCCGCCCGCCAAGCTCGGCCGAGGCGCGCCCTCGCTGCGCATCGGGGATCCCGGCCCCAAGGGACGGATCCTGATCCGCGGCGAGTACGGCCACGACATCATCGACGAACTGGCCCCCGCCGACGGCGAACTCGTCGTCGACAAGCCCGGCAAGGGCGCGTTCTACGCCACCGGCCTCGACGAGGTCCTGCACGAGGGCGGGATCCGCAGCCTGGTCGTGACCGGGGTCACCACCGAGGTGTGCGTGCACACCACCGTCCGCGAGGCCAACGACCGCGGTTACGAGTGCCTGGTCCTGTCGGACTGCGTGGGCTCGTACTTCGCCGAGTTCCAGCGGTACGGGCTCGAAATGATCGCCGCCCAGGGCGGCATCTTCGGCTGGGTCGCCCCCTCCGGCGGCTATCTCAAGGCACTAGAAGCGCGGAGCTGACCGATGACCACGACAACCTCCCCGGCCGGTCTCAAGCTCCCCTGGTGGGTGAGCGGCGACACCAACGCCTTCTTCGGGCTCGGCTTCAACGTGATGGTGAACGTGCTGGTGCTGAGCGGCCTGTGCCTCGGGGTCGTCCACCTGCCCGGCTCCGACGTGTTCGGCGTCATCCTGCCGGCGATGGGCATCCAGCTCCTCATCGGCAACGTGTACTACACCTACCTCGCCCGCCGGCTGGCCCGCCGCGAGAACCGGGCCGACGTGTGCGCGATGCCGTACGGGCCGAGCGTGCCGCACATGTTCATCGTCGTCTTCGTCATCATGCTGCCCACCTACCTCGCCACCAAGAACCCTCTCCAGGCGTGGGCGGCCGGGCTGGCCTGGTGCTTCATCATCGGCGTCATCGTGCTCATCGGCGCGTTCGTCGGCCCCTACATCCGCCGCTTCACGCCGCGCGCGGCCATGCTCGGCACGCTGGCGGGCATCTCCATCGCGTTCATCTCGATGCGGCCCGCCGCGCAGATGTGGGAGGCCGCCTGGATCGCGCTGCCGGTCCTGGTGATCATCCTGGTCGGGTTCTTCACCGGCCTGCGCCTGCCGGGCAACATCCCCGTCGGCCTGGCCGCGCTGCTCGCCGGCACGGCCATCGCCTGGATCGGCGGGTACATGGACCCCGCCGACGTGGGCGCCGCCGCAGAGAACATCGCCGTGAGCCTGCCGACACTCAACCTCGACCGGCTGGTCGACGGGCTCAGGGAGGTCGCGCCGCTGCTCGCCACCGCCATCCCGCTGGGCATCTACAACTTCACCGAGGGCATGAGCAACGTCGAGAGCGCCGCCGCGGCGGGCGACTCCTACAACCTGCGGTCGGTACTGCTGGCCGACGGCGCGGGCGCGGTCGTCGGCTCGATGCTGGGCTCCCCGTTCCCGCCCGCCGTCTACATCGGGCACCCGGGCTGGAAGTCGGCGGGCGGGCGCAGCAGCTACTCGATGGCCAGCGGCGTCGTCATCGCGCTGTTCTGCTTCCTCGGGATGTTCGCGCTGCTCGGCGCCGTGCTGCCCACCCCGGCGATCGTGCCGATCCTGCTCTACATCGGCCTGCTCATCGGCGCCCAGGCGTTCCAGTCGGTGCCGAAGGCGCACGCGGTGGCCGTGGTGATGGCCATCATCCCCAACATCGCCGCCTGGGCGCAGGGCTACATGGACAACGTGCTGGCCGCGGCCGGGACCAGCGCCCAGAAGGTCGGGTACGACGCCATCGCGCAGAACGGCACGGTCTACGAGGGGACGGCGCTGCTCGGCGGCGGCGCGGTGCTCGCCGGGCTGATGCTCGGCTCCATCACCGCCTTCATCATCGACCGCTCGTTCGTGTGGGCCGCCGGGTACGCCCTGATCGCGGCGGCGCTGGCGTTCGTCGGCCTGATCCACGGCGTCAAGGTCGAGTGGAACGCCAACGGCCAGGTCTCCCTGGGGTACCTGTTCGCGGGGCTGGCCTTGATCGGCTTCCACTTCCTCAAGCCCGGCTCCGCGGCGGCGGACGACGGGCCAGGGACCAGCAGCGCGCCCGCCGAGGCGGAGGTGCCCGCCACCTCATGACCACTCCCCTCGACCTGGACGGTCTGGCCCGCCGCTACCGTGACGGGCGGGCCCGCCCGTCCGACGTCGCCGAGGACGTGCTCGGGCGGATCGCCGCGCGCGGCGACGACCACGTGTGGATCACCCTGCGACCGGCCGCCGACGTGCTCGCCGACGCGGCCGGGCTGGCGTCCCGCTGGCCCGACCCCGCCGCACGGCCGGCCCTGTACGGGGTCCCGTTCGCGGTCAAGGACAACGTGGACGTCGCCGGGCTGCCGACCACGGCGGCCTGCCCCGCGTACGCCTACGTTCCGGACCGGAGCGCGCCGCTGGTGGACCGGCTGCTCGCGGCCGGCGCCCTGCTGGTCGGCAAGACCAACCTCGACCAGTTCGCCACCGGCCTGTCCGGCACCCGCAGCCCGTACGGCGCCTGCGAGTCGCCGCTGGTGCCGGGGCTGATCTCCGGCGGGTCCAGCTCGGGGTCGGCGGTGGCGGTGGCCGCCGGGCTGGTCTCCTTCGCGATCGGCACCGACACGGCGGGCTCTGGTCGCGTGCCCGCCGCGCTCACCGGCACCGTCGGGATCAAGCCCAGCCGTGGCCTGGTCAGCACGCTCGGCCTGGTGCCCGCGTGCGCGTCGCTGGACTGCCCGAGCGTCTTCGCCGCGTCGGTCGCCGACGGGCTCGCCGTCCTCTCGGTCATCGCGGGGCCGGAGCCGGGCGACCCCTGGTCGCGCCCGCTTCCGGTGCCGTGCCCGGTGCCGCCGGCCGCCGGGCCGCTCACCATCGGCGTGCCCGCCCGCCCCGGCTTCTTCGGCGACGACGCCGCCGCCTCGGCCTTCGCCGAGGTGACCGAGAGGCTCTCCGCGCTGGGTCACCGGGTCGTCCCGGTCGACCTGGACCCGTTCCTCGCTGCGGGGCGGCTGCTGTACGAGGGGCCGTGGATCGCCGAACGGCTCGCGGCCGTCGGCGGCTTCGCCGCCCGTAACCCCGGCGAGCTGCACCCGGTCACCCGGCGCGTCCTCGGCGGCGGCACGGGGCTCAGCGCGGTGGACGCCTTCGAGGGGCTGTACCGGCTGCGGGCGCTGAGCGCCGAGACCAGGGCGGCCTGGGCGTCGATGGACGTCCTCGCGGTCCCCACCGTGCCCACGACCTTCACCATCGCCGAGATGGAGGAGAGCCCGCTCGACCGCAACACCGTGCTCGGCCACTACACGACGTTCACCAACCTGCTCGACCTCGCGGCCGTCGCCGTCCCCGCCGGGACCACGGCGGCCGGCCGCCCGCACGGCGTCACCTTCCAGGGCCCGGCGGGCTCCGACGGGCTGCTGGCCGGTCTGGCCGCCGCCTTCACGACCGGGACCACGGCCACCGCGCCGCCCGACACGCCGCCGGACACGCTGCCTGTGCTCGCCGTCGTCGGCGCGCACCGGTCGGGGCAGCCGCTGAACGGGCAGCTCACCGCGCTCGGGGCCACCGCGCTCGGCACCGCACAGACCGCCCCGCTCTACCGGCTGTTCGCCCTCGACGGCGGCGAACCGCCGCGCCCGGGGCTGGTGCGGTCGGCCGAGGAGGGGGTGCGGGTGGAGGTGGAGCTGTTCGGGCTGACCACGGCCGCGCTCGGCACCCTGCTGACCCAGATCGCGCCGCCGCTCGGCCTCGGCTGGGTGCGGCTGGCCGACGGGCGCGAGGTGCACGGCTTCCTCTGCGAGTCCTACGCCACGCGGGACGCCCCCGACATCAGCCGGCACGGGAGCTGGCCGGGCTACCTTCTCTCATCAGACCATGACAGGCGATGGCCGCCGCCGCGACCACGTTGAGCGAGTCGACCCCGAGGCCCATCGCCGCCGGGCTCATCGGGATGCACACCGGCTCGTCGGCCGTGCGCAGCCACCGTGAGGACAACCCGTCCCCCTCCGACCCGAGCAGCAGGGCCACCCGGTCGCCCATGGCCACCTCGTCCATCGGCGTGGCCGACTGATCGGGGGTGAGCGCCAGCGTGCGAAACCCCGCCTCGCGCAGCTCCGCGAGCCCGGCGTGCCAGTTCGTCATCCGGGCGTACGGGACCGCGAAGACCGCGCCCATGGAGACCTTCACCGACCTGCGGTACAGCGGGTCGGCGCAGCGGGGGGACAGGACCAGCGCCTGGACGCCGAGCGCGGCGGCGCACCGGAA
This sequence comes from Sphaerisporangium corydalis, assembly GCF_025506355.1. Lineage (GTDB taxonomy): Bacteria > Actinomycetota > Actinomycetes > Streptosporangiales > Streptosporangiaceae > Sphaerisporangium > Sphaerisporangium corydalis. The sequence continues at coordinate 12,211 of NZ_JANZYP010000006.1, read as the reverse complement.
GATCGCGCCGACGTTGCCGTGGTCGGTCAGGTCCTCAAGGACCAGGACGCGGCGGGGCGGCCCGTTCAGGGCGAACCGGGCGCCGGACTCCCCGGCGAGCAGCCCCGCCACGGCCGGGAGCTCCAGGCGGGCCATGGAGGCGAGGGCGCCGCGGTGGACGGGGAAGCCGGCGATGCCCTCCATCAGCTCCTCGGCGGCGACGTACACCCGGGCCCCGCCCAGCACGTCCTCCAGCCCGGGGAGCCACCGGGGGGTGGTCAGCACCGACCTGATCGGGAACCCGGCCGCGACCGCGCGGCGGATGACCTTCTCGCCCTCGGCGATGAACAGGCCGCGCTCGGCCTCCACGCTCTTGCGCAGCTCGACGTCGCGCAGCCGCGCGTAGTCGGCCAGCCGGGGGTCGGCGGCGTCGTCCACCGGAATGAGCTCAGGCACGTGACAAGCGTAGGACCCGGCCGAGCTGCCAGAGCAGGGCGTAGGCGGTGAGCACCGCGCAGAACCCCACGACCAGGCCGACGCCGGTCTTGGTGAGGACCCCCGCCCAGCCGAGCAGGGGGTTGGGCGGGTCGACCAGGGTCCAGACGCCCGAGGCCATGAACGCGCCCGCGCACGTGCACACCAGCACGCCCAGCCGCATCGCCACGGGCAACGCGCGACGCCCGGCGGTCACGACGCCCGGCGGGCCGGTGGCGGAGGGGCGGAGCCGCCGGAACAGCCACCAGGCGGTCAGGGCGAGGCCGACCACCGACGAGAGGTACTGCATCACGCGGTAGCCGGTGAGCCAGCCGTGCACCGGGGTGGTCATCCAGGACCAGCCCCACACGGCGGCGCCCCACTCGTGGGTGAAGGAGTCCCAGAGCACGTGGGTGGCGGCGCCGGCCGCCGCGCCGAGGGCGATGGCGGGGAACCGCCGCCAGCCGGGACCGGGCACGGCGGCGACCCGGGCCGCGACCCCGTCAGGCAGCAGCGCGGTCAGCGGGTCGCGGAACACGAACTGCAGGAGGGCGAGCAGCACGAACACCGCGACGACGTCGTTGGTGACGACGCCCACGGGCGAGTGCCACCGGGAGTAGGCGTCGAGGTAGGGCAGGAAGAGCGGCAGGTCGGGCACCATCGCGCCGACGGCGAGCGCCCACGGGTCGAGCACCTTGCGCACCCGCGCCGAGGAGATGAGCGGGATCACCGCGGCGACGTGACTCGGCGTGAAAGGCACGGCTCTCCCCCACAGCTTCCCGCGACGTGAATGCGACACCCTGTGACGGACAGGCTACCCACCACCACCCGGCCGCCACGCCGACGACGGCCCATGCTGCCAGATCACGACCCGGCCCGCGCCGCCCCGGCGGTCAGCGGGTGGTGCCCGCGAGGCCGGGCATCGTGGTCACCACGATGAGCCTGGTCAGCATCGCGGCGCCCGGACGACGGGCCGGCATCCGCACAGGGGCCGTGGCCACGACGGGCGCGGGCACCGAGAAACCGCCGCGCGCGGGGGTGACCGCCATCCACTGGAGGATGACCACGGCCAGGTCGAGTCCCTGGGCGCGCAGCGCGCCCGCCACCTGGGGGGCGGTGCCCGGGTCGGCGAGCGCGCGGCAGGCCCGCCCGGCGACGACGACCTCGCGGACGCAGACCGACTCCCGCAGCGCCCGCCGTACCGCGTCGGGGCAGCCGTGCCCGTCCAGCTCGATCAGCAGCAGGTCGGGGCGCGTCTCCCTGCGCGCGGCGGGCGACGCCTCGCGGGCCTCCATGACCATCGACACGAGCCGCTCCCTGCCCCCAGCCGACATCCGCGCTCACGCCCATAAAGCGTGAAATATCGCGATCTATTCGGTCACGATACATCGCGTTATACGAGTGTCAAGATGTATCGCGAGAATGGAGCGCGACATCACCCAGGGTAATCACCGCACTAAAAGATCGGTTTTGCCGCATTAGGCCTTGCCGCTATGGTTCCGTAAGCATTACCCAGGATCTCCCTATATGGTCGCTGGACAGCGAGCCACGTTCGAAAAGATCGACACCCGAAGAGGACACCGTGGGCGGACGCCACCGCACAGACGAGCTTGAGGGCGGCTACAACCCTTACCAAGAGCCGTCGGGCCGCCGTCGCGCGGGCCGGGGGAAGGTGCTGGTACCGCTCGCGGGCGCCGTCGCGCTCGCCGTTCTGCTGGGCGTCGCGGCTTACGTGATCATGAGCAGGGACCAGGGCTGCGGCGACGGCAAGGTGGCACTCCAGGTCGTCGCGTCGCCCGACATCGAGCCCGCCATCGCCAAGATCGCGGCCGGTCTCACCAAGAACGGGACCCCCGTCGGGGGCAAGTGCCTCGCGATCACCGTGAAGAGCGGCGACTCCGCGAACGTCACCAACGCCATCGCCGGATCGGGCGCGACCGCCGGCAGGTTCGACGCCGACATGTGGATCCCCGACTCCAGCCTGTGGGTCGCCAAGCTGCGGTCCACGCCCAAGGGGTCGGGCGTGTCCGCGCCGCTCGCCTCGATCGCCCGCTCGCCCGTGGTGCTCGCCGCCCCCAAACCCGCCGTCGAGAAGCTGCGGAGCGCCTTCGGCGAGCCGAGCTGGAGCGGGCTGATGTCGGCCGCCAACGCCGCCACCCCCGACGGCCTCGGGCGCAAGATCCGCGTCCTGCCCCTGGACCCCACGGTCAGCGCCGCCGGGCTCGGCGCCCTGCTCGCCGGTTCCGGCGTGCTCAAAGCGTCGGGCGCCGGCGAGGACCAGCTCGTGGGCGTGCTCAGGCAGCTCTCGGAGAACGCGGTGACCAGCCCGGCGAACATGTTCGCCACCATGGCCAAGCAGTCGTCGCGCGTCCCGATCGGCATCGCCACCGAACAGGGCATCTGGGCCTTCAACGCCAAGACCAAGCCGGGCGAGGTCGTGGCGCTGTACCCGGCCGAGGGCACGATCAGCCTGGACTACCCCGTCGTCGTCACGGCCAAGGACCAGGCCACCCGCGACGCGGCCAAGGGCTTCGCCACCGCGCTCTCCGGCGCGACGGCCAAGAAGACCATCCGCGACCACGGCTTCCGCACCCCGGACGGCAAGGGCGGCGGCGCCATCAGCCAGGCCAACGGCCTCAACCCGGCGACGCCGCGAGCGATCAAGATCCCGGACGCGGCCTCGGTGACCAAGCTCTCGCAGGCGTGGTCGCGCCTCAAGCTCGGCGGGCGGCTCCTCGCCCTGCTGGACATCTCGGGCACCATGGCGCTGCCGGCCGTCGGCGCACCCGGTGACCGCATGAAGCTGATCGCGGCGACCGCGATCGAGGGCCTGAAGCTCTTCCCGGACAAGACCGAGGTCGGCACCTGGGTCTTCTCCACCAACCTGAACGGCAAGGGCGTCGACTACCGCGAGGCCGTGCCCGTCGGCCCCCTCGGCGCCAAGGTCAACAGCGCCACCCGCCGCGACGTCATCAGCCAGTCGCTCACCCAGATCAAGGCCAAGCCCACGGGCGACACCGGACTGAACGACACCCTGGCGGCCGCCTACGACAAGATGAAGGCGGAGTACGAGGCCGACAAGATCAACACGATCCTGGTCTTCACCGACGGCGTCGGCAACGACGACCCCGACGGCGGGATCTCCAACGCCGCGATACTCAAGAAGCTGCAGACGGAGTTCGACGAGACCCAGCCCATCAGCGTCATCGTCGTCGCCCTCGGCGCCAAGGACGCGGCCGGGCGGCGCCAGATGCAGGCGATCGCCAACGCCACCCAAGGCCAGGCGTTCTTCCCCAACAACGCCCTGGAGATCCGGAAGGTCTTCCTCGAGGGCATCTCCCGCCGGCTCTGCGCCCCCAACTGCAATGGCAGCGGGTCAGCCCAGTAGGACCCCGCCGCGCGCGGGCGCCCGATCCCGGCCCCACACGGGCCCGGGATCGGGCGTTTTGCCGTCCGGGCCCGGACGACGGCGCGCCCGGCGGGCGCGCGGCCGCCGGCCATCCGGAGATCACCATCCGTTACCGGCGGCGCCCGCCCGCGTAACCGATCATCACCTCACGGCTGCCGCGAAGAAACACCCGTTTCACCAGCCTCTCCCGGCCCTGTTTTCCCAGGTCATACCCAATGATTATCAAACAATCACGGGTGAACCGGACGGCCGGAACGGGCGTCCTACGCGTGTGGGGCCTGGCGCGGGCAGGGGAAAAATCTCGCGAACGTGCGCGACCAGATGCCAGGTTCCCGTCCTGCGGGGAGGAAGATTTCGTGCCCGGATGGCCGAGCGTCGGCCGTGCCGACGATCAGCGACTACTGGAGGCTCTGCGCCGAGCGGACAGCCGCGCGGCGGACGGCCTCTACGACACCTATGCCGACCGACTCAACGACTACGCCCGATCACTGCTGCACGACACCGACGCCGCCGCCGACTCCGTGCACGACGCGATCGTCATCGGCCACGGCCGCCCGGACGTGCTGCGCGAGCCGGGGCGCCTGCGCGCCTGGCTGTACGCGCTGACGCGGTTCGAGTGCACCGCCAGGCGCGGGCGGACGCCCGCGCACGGCATGACGCCCGAACCGCCGCTGGAAGGGGACGAGGAGGACCCGGAACTCGCCGCGATCGTGCGGGAGTCGCTGGCCGAACTCGGGCAGAAGGAGCGGGACATCCTGCTCCTGGCCGTCCGGCACGAGCTGAGCACCTCCGAGATCGGGGCCGTCATCGGCCTGAACTCCCGGCAGACCGGGAGCCGGCTCACCCGTGCCCGCGACCACCTGGAGAACGCCGCCGCCGCGGTGGTGCTCGCCAGGACCGGGCGCGCGCACTGCCCCGACCTGTCCGCGCTGCTCGACTCCATCGAGGGGCCGCTCCCGCAGCAGCTCAGGCGGCGGCTGACCCGGCACATCATCGGGTGCGAGGAGTGCACCGAGGGACGGCACCGCCGGGTGTCGGCCGAGCGTCTGCTCGACACCATCCCGGTGGCCTTCCCGCCGCTGTCGCTGCGCCGCCGGGTCGCGGAGAGCTGCGCCCGGCCCGCGGGCGACCAGGCACGCGCGGCGATCATGACGGTCACCGGCGTGTTCGACAAGAACGGCTTCCCGCCGGTGGGGGCCGAGCGCCGCGCCAAGGGCGACCGCAGGGGCGCGGACCGGGGCACCCCCACCGAGCAGATGGAGACCCCGAGGTACGGGGTCGCGGGAGCGGACCGGTACGGCACCGGAGCGCCGCACGGGGCGACCCCCCGGCACGGAGTGCGGGCCGTGTCGCAGGAGACCCTCAGACAGGAGATCACGGCCGCCCACGGTGAGGCGGGCCTGCCACCGGCCACCGGAGACGGGGGACAGGGCGGGCACGGGACGCCACCCCGGCGGGAGTACGGGCGCGGCGACACGGGCGGGCACGGGACGCCGGCCCGCCGGGAGTACGGGCGGGGCGAGGCGGGCAGGCGCGGCGGCAGAGGGCTGCGCAAGGCCTCCCGCCGGTCGACCCCGGTCTTCGCGACGATCGCGTGCGTGCTGGTCGCGACCGGTGCCATGGTCGTGGCGACCGGCCAGGACGCCTCCAAGCCCGGCGGGACGACGCAGACCCTCCAGTTCCCCACGCGCACCCCCGGCGAACTGGAGATCAGCTACGGGCCGGAGCCCACCGACGCGCCGCCCTCCTCCGACCCGCCGCCCAAACCGTCCCCCACGGCCACGCCGAAGAAGGCCCCCACCCCCGCCGGCGGGGGCTCGCAGGGCCCGGCCGCGTCCTCGGCCGTCCCGCGCCCGCGCCCGTCGCGCACCCCCACGCGGGCCGCCCCCGCGCCCGCGGCCAAGCTCGTCGTCTCCTGCCCCGGCGGGCTGGACGAGGACGGGGCCGGTGTGATCCTCGTCTCGGCGCGCAACGCCACCGTCTCCTGGACGGCGTCCGCGACGGGCGGCCTGGCCGTCTCGCCCGGACAGGGCGTGCTCAGGACGGGTGTCAAGGTGCGGCTCTCGATCGCGGCCGACGAGCCGGGAGAGGCGGGGCAGGGCACCGTGACCTTGCGTTCCACGACGGGTTCCTCGACCTGTCAGGTGTCGTGGGAGGCGCAGGACCCCCCGCCGGCCTCCGATCCGCCGCCGGACGATCAGCCGACGTCCGACCCCACAGCGTCCGGGACGCCGAGCGAGGAATCGGACGCGGAATCCAGTTGATTCCCCCTTCGACTCCACATCCGGGGCAAACCGGGGGTACCTTTTGATGACCCCCGATCCCTGGAGTCCCACTGGTATCGGGGGCATCAGTCGTTGGCGTGACCGGCGTGATTGACTACACAACGGTTCTTGCCCTCGTGGAGGTAAACCAGTGACCGGGTTAGGGCGTCGGCATTGACGATCGCATAGCGTGGTTGGTCCTATGAGAGCAGCGATCAACCATGTCGTTAGTCGGCCTTGACCAGCGGAGCCAGGAGAGATGCGGACCAACAGGACGGTGCTCACATGGGTGCTGGCGATCGCGTGCGCCGCGGGAGCGGTGATCGCGCTGGCCGACATCCAGACTCCGGCACGACTGATTCTGACCCCGCTGTTCCTTTTGGTGGTGCCTGGCGCCTCGGTCGTCGGACTGTTGCGTGATCGTGACCCTCTCGCGGCTCTAACGGTGGGCGCCGCCGCGAGTCTCGTTATAAACGTTCTGTTAGCCGAGGCCATGCTTATGTTTGACGCTTGGTCCCCGCGCGCCGGTGTGGCCACCGTCGCCGTGCTCGGTGGATTCATGTGGGTGCTCCGGTCGCTGTACCGGGGCAACGGCAGTGTGCACACCGAACAGGGGGCCGGGTCAAGGTGAAGGTCACGGTCGTCCGGCCGGGCGAGCTCCAGGAACCGGAGCTCACCCGGTGGCGCGAACTCCAGCACGCCTCCGCGTCGCTGGACAACCCGTTCCTCTCCGTCGAGTTCGCCCTGGCCCTCGGCCGGCTCCGCTCCTACGTGCGCGTGGCCGTCGTCGAGGACGGCGGCAAGGTGGTGGGCTTCCTGCCGTTCGAACGGCACGCCTTCGGAATCGGCAAGCCGCTCGGCAGCTGGCTGACCACCTGCCACGGCCTCATCTCGGTCCCGGACCTCGACCTGCCCGCGCGTGAGCTCCTGCGGGGCTGCGGCCTGTCGGTCTTCGACTTCGACCACATGGTCGCGGGCCAGCCCACCTGGGCGCCGCACGAGTCGGCGGTGCGCCCGGTGCCGATGATGGACCTCACCGCCGGATTCGAGTCCTACATCGGCCTGGTCAGGGAGAACTCCCCCAAGAACTACAAGACGGTTCGCTACAAGGAGCGCAAGCTCGCCCGCGAGCACGGGGAGATCCGCCTCGCATGGGCCGCGGCCGACGCCGAGTCCATGCGCGTCCTGACAGGGTGGAAGTCCGACCAGTACCGCAGGACCGGACGGGTCGACCGGTTCGCACAGCCGTGGATCGTCGAGCTGATCGACGAGATGCACGCCAGCGGGTCGCCGTCCTTCGGCGGCGTGCTGACGATGCTCTACGCCGGGGACACCCCGGTCGCGGGCCACTTCGGCCTGCGCACCCACAACACCCTGGTCGGCTGGTTCCCCGCCTACGACCCCGAGTTCGCCCGGTACTCCCCCGGGATAATGCACCACTTGCACATGGCGGAGCAGGCCGCTTCACACGGTCTGGGCCAGGTCGACATGGGCAAGGGGGGCCGGGAGTACAAGGGCTGGCTGAAGAACGGCGTCATCCACGTCTCCGAGGGACGGGTCTCCCGCCCGTCGGCGACGGCCGCCGTGCACTGGATGGGGCGGACGCCGGTCAACAAGGCCCGCAACATCGTGGTCGACCGCCCATCGCTCTATCGGCTGGCCGACCGGCTGCTGAAGGGCTTCGGACGGGTCCGCACCTCCCTCCAGCCCGAATCAATCGAAAAGGAACCCTCGGGGGCCCGCTGAAGCGCCCCCGACAACGAGCCCGCACCTCTACTGCTCTGACCGGGGCGGAGAAACCCCTCTCCGTCCAGTCGCGCCGGTCCTGTTGGCAGTCGCCGCCGATGTCAGACCGCCCGGAAGGACATCCCTCAAAATGAGTCCCGAGATCACCAAGCACAACGGGAAACCTCAGCTTCACAGCCTGAGGCCACTGCCGACAGTGGACCGTTTCACACCCCTCACCCCGCACCTGGCCATATCCCCGACCGTCAGCGTGGTCGTACCGGCCATGAACGAAGCGGAGAACCTTCCGCACGTTTTCGCCACGCTGCCCCACTGGATCCACGAGATCGTCCTGGTCGACGGCAACTCCACCGACGACACCGTCGCCGTCGCCCGCCGCCTGCGCCCGAACCTGCGCGTCATCCAGCAGCGTGGCAAGGGCAAGGGCGACGCCCTGCGCACCGGCTTCGCCGAGTGCACCGGCGACATCATCGTGATGATCGACGCCGACGGCTCGACCGACGGCAGGGAGATCATCCACTTCGTCGGCGCGCTGGTCACCGGCGCCGACTTCGTCAAGGGCTCGCGCTACGCCAGCGGTGGCGGCAGCGACGACCTCACGTTCGGCCGCCGCCTGGGCAACAGCGTCCTGCGCGGCCTGGTCAACGTGATCTACGGCACGCAGTACACCGACCTGTGCTACGGCTACAACGCCTTCTGGGCGCGGCACCTCGCCGTCCTCGACCTCGACTGCGAGGGGTTCGAGGTGGAGACGCTGCTGAACATCCGCGCGGCCAAGGCCGGCCTGCGGGTCCACGAGGTGCCGAGCCACGAGCGGTGCCGCATCCACGGCGAGAGCAACCTGCGCGTGGTGCGGGACGGCTGGCGCGTGCTCAAGACGATCATGCGCGAGTGGCGTCGTCCCCCGACCGAGGTCGGGCTGTCCCCGGCGGCCCAGCCGGCCGCCGACCAGGGCGCGGCATAACGGAAATGAACATCTCCGTCGTCATATGCGTCTACACCGAGGACCGGTGGGACGACATCAGGGCCGCCGTGCAATCGGTGCGCAGCCAGAGGCGTCAGCCGCATGAACTGATCCTCGTCGTCGACTACAACCCTGACCTGCACCTCAGGCTCAAGCGGGAGTACGCCGACGCGATCGTGGTGGAGAACGGCCACGAGCGGGGTCTGTCCGGCGGCAAGAACACCGGCGTGGCCACCGCCACCGGTGACGTCGTGGCGTTCCTGGACGACGACGCGGTGGCGGACGCCGAGTGGCTGGAGGCGTTCGCGGAGGCCATGCGAGTCGAGCCCGGTACCGCCCCGGCCGTCGTGGGGGTCGGCGGGTTGACCAGGCCGATGTGGGACAGCGGTGACCGGCCGCGGTGGTTCCCCGAGGAGTTCGACTGGACCATCGGGTGCACCTATCGCGGCCTTCCCGCCGAGCGCAAGCCCATCCGCAACGTGATGGGGGGGAACGCCGCCTTCCGCCGGGAGGTCGTGGGCGAGGTCGGAGGGTTCCACTCCGGCATCGGCCGCAGCGTCCAGGGCCGTAAGAGCCGCCCGCTGGGCTGCGAGGAGACCGAGTTCTGCATCCGGCTCTCCCAGCGCAGGCCGGGCTCGATCATGATGTTCGAGCCCCGGGCGGTCATCGGCCACCGCGTCCCCGCCTCGCGGGCCACCTTCCGCTACTTCCGCTCCCGGTGCTACGCCGAAGGGCTGTCGAAGGCGCTGGTCGCCCAGAGCGTCGGCGCCGGCGACGGGCTGTCCAGCGAGCGTGCCCACGCCATGAAGACGCTGCCCGCCGGCGCCCTGCGCGGCGTGGGGGACGCCCTGCGGGGCGATCTCGCCGGGCTGGCCAGGGCCGGGGCGATCGTCGCCGGCCTGGCCTGGACGACCTGGGGGTACGCCGTGGGCTCCGCCCGGCTGCGCATGCGCGGGAACCGGGCGGGACGAACCATCGAACACGAACGGTGACCATCATGCGCGTGCCGATCCTGATGTACCACTCCGTGACCGATCGCCCGAACGGCGCGACCCGGCCGCTGGCGGTGCGTCCTTCGGTGTTCGAGTCGCAGATGACCTACCTGAAGGACCGCGGCTTCACCCCGCTCACCCTGGCCGACCTGGTCGCCTCCCTGTACGGCACCGGAGGCGGCCCGGCGCCCGAACGGCCCGTGGTCGTGACCTTCGACGACGGGTACGCCGACTTCCACGCCGAGGCGCTGCCGGTGCTGTCGCGCCTCGGGTTCCCCGCGACGGTGTTCCTGACCAGCGGGTGGGTCGGCGACGCCGGCGACGACGCCGCGGGCAGACCGCTCGACCGCATGCTCTGCTGGAGCCAGGCGCGCGAGGCCGTGACCTGCGGCATCGAGATCGCCGGGCACAGCCACAGCCACCCGCAGCTCGACCAGCTACCCGACGCGGCGCTGCGCCAGGAGCTGCGGCGCAACAAGGCCCTGATCGAGGACAAGGTGGGACGCCCGGTCGCCACCATGGCCTACCCGTACGGGTACTCCAGCGCCCGCGTGCGCAAGGAGGTGCGCAAGGCCGGCTACTGGGCCGCCTGCGCGGTGGCCAACTCGCTCGCGGGCGACGCGGACGACGTGCTGGCGCTGCCCCGGCTCACCGTGGGGCGGTCCACCACCATGAGCCGGTTCCGCCGGGCCGTCGAGGGCCAGGGCGTTCCGATGATCTACCTCAAGGAGCACGCGCTGACCAAGGGTTACGCGGTGGTGCGCCGCACGCGGTACGGCCTGCGCCACGTGGTCGGGCGTGAGTGAGGTAACCGCGGGGGCGACTTCGCGCGTCGACGAGGGGGGTGACGCGACCTTGAGCACGACAGTGGCCGACGGCCGGCCGAAGGAGCCGGACGCCGGAGAGGCCGGCGGGAGGTGGGCCGTACTGCGGCGGCGCCTCATGCGCGACCTGCGCAACCCGCTCTTCCTCAACGGCTACGCCCTGATGGCCAACACCGGCGTCACGGCGGTCCTCGGCATGGGCTACTGGCTGCTCGCCGCGCGGCTGTACACCCCGGAGGACTTCGGGCGCAGCCAGGCGCTGATCACCGCCATGCGGCTGTTCGCCGGGCTCACCGCGCTCGGCCTGACCGGCGCCCTGGCCCGGTTCATCCCCGTCGCCGGGCGCCGCACCGGCGGGCTGATCGGCCGGGGATACCTCATCGCCACGGTCACGGCCGTGGTGGCGGCGGTGGCGTTCCTGCTCACGCTGCCGTTCTGGGGCGCCAACTACGCCTCGCTGGCCGGCCTCGGCCCTGGGCTGTTCTTCCTCGCCTCGGTGGCCATCTGGTCGGTGTTCACCCTCCAGGACGTGGCGCTCGCCGGGATGCGGCAGGCCGTCTGGGTGCCGGTCAACAGCCTGTGCTTCGGCCTGGTCAAGATGGGCCTGCTGGTCGCGGTGGCCGGGGCACTGCCCGACGACGGCATCTACGTCTCCTGGATCGTCCCCACCGCGCTCGCGCTGATCCCGATCAACCTGTTCATCTTCGGCGTGCTGGTCCCCCGGCACGCCCGTCGGGCGCCGGCGGGCACGCGGCCGGCCCGGCTGCGGGAGATCGGCCGCTTCCTGGCCGGGGACTACCCCGGCGCGTTCTCCATCCTGGCGATCGTCTACTTCCTCCCGGTGTACGTCGCGTCGCGGGTCAGCGGGGAGATGTTCGGCTACTTCGCCATGGCGCAGACCCTGGGCGCGATGATCGAGCTGCTGGCCATCAACATGGCCACGTCCCTCACCGTGACGGGGTCCACCGACCAGGCGCACCTGGCCGCCAACTCGCGCCAGGCGTTACGCCGCTCGTATCTGATCATCGCGCCGGTGTCGGCGGTGACGTTCCTCGCGGCGCCGCTGATCCTCTCGGTGTTCGGGCCGGGGTTCGCCGAGCACGGCACCCCGTTGCTGCGCCTGATGGCCCTCGCCGTCCTCCCCCGCGTGCTCATCGAGATCTATCTGAGCGGGCTGCGGGCCCGGAGCCAGGCGCGCCTGCTCGCCCTGGTCCAGATCGGGCTGGCGGTCCTCGTGCTGTCGTCCTCGCTCATCCTGTTGCCGGTCACCGGCATCTCCTCGGTAGGGTACGGGCTGCTGTTCAGCGAGGCGCTGGTCGCGTTGCTGATCTTCGGCGGGCTGCGAAAGATCCTGGATCAACCGGAAACGCCGCAGTCGGCAAGCGCGCGGGAGGCGCCTGACGCCGCATCATGGTCTACGTGAGTCAACGGACGGGCAACGAGGTGACCGACAAGGCGGCGGCGAAGGTCGCCGACGACGACATGGATGTGGACGTGGAAACGGACGTCACATCCGAGCTGACCCGCCCGGTGTCCCTGCCGACCCCCCCCGCCCCCCG
>NZ_JANZYP010000059.1 GCF_025506355.1 Sphaerisporangium corydalis | reverse complement strand
GGCGCGCGGGGGCGCTGCCGGCGGCGGGGCGGCGCGGCCTCGACGCGGGGCCGCTCGCGGCGGGCGGCGCGTCGGGGTCGGGGTGGCGTCGCGGCCTGGCGACCCGGGCGGGCTGGCTCGGCGGTTCGTCCTCCGCCGCGCCCGGGGTGACCAGCGTGTCGGGGATCAGGACGATCGCGGTGGTGCCCCCGTACGGCGAGACGCACAGTTCGACCCGGATGCCGTGCCGGGCGGCCAGCCGCCCGATGACGAACAGGCCGAGGCGCTCGGTCTCGGCCGGGTCGAACTCCGGGGGCCGGGAGAGCTTCTCGTTCAGGGCGTCGCGTTCGGCGTCCGACATGCCGAGGCCCCGGTCCTCGATCTCGACCGCGAACCCCTTGGCGACCAGCTCGCCGCGCACGGAGATCTCGGTGTTCGGCGGGGAGAACGCGGTGGCGTTCTCCACCAGTTCGGCGCACAGGTGGACGACGTCGGCCACGGCGGAGCCCGCGATCGTGGCGTCGGGCATGGGGTGGACGCGGACCCGCGTGTAGTCCTCGACCTCGCCGACGGCCGCGCGCAGGGCGTCCATGACGGGCACCGGCCGGCGGAAGGTCCGGCCCGGCGACTCGCCGGACAGGATGACCAGGCCCTCGGCGTGCCGGCGCATGCGGGTGGTGAGGTGATCCACGCGGAACAGGTCGCGCAGCGTCTCGGGTTCGTCCACGCGCCTCTGCATGCCGTCGAGCAGCTTGAGCTGGCGCTGGAGCAACGACTGGCTGCGTCTCGCGAGGTTGCGGAAGGCCTTGCCGACCGCGTCGCGGAGCCCGGCCTGCTCGACGGCGACCGCGACGGCGGTGCGCTGCACGCTGCCGAAGGCGGCGCTCACGTCGCGGATCTCGGTGGTGGTGGCCCGGAGCGCGAGGGGCGGCGCCTCGGTGTCGAGGTCCACCTCCTCGCCCCTGCGCAGCCGCTCGATGACGCGCGGCAGCCGGACGGTGGCCAGGTCGGTGGCGGCCGACCGCAGTTCGCCCAGTTCGCGGGTCAGGCCACGGCCCACCCGGAAGGAGACGATCAGGGAGGCGATGACCGCGAGCAGCCCGACCGCGCCGGCGAGGCCCGCCCGGACGAAGGTGGCCATGGCGGCCGGTGCCGCGCTCGCGGCGAGCGCGTCGCCCCCGGTGGTGACGGCGGCCTGGAAGGAGTCCTCCACCTGGTCGGCGACCGACCGCCACATCGCGTGCGTGACGCCGGATCCCGGTCCGGCCAGGACCCGGTCCTCAAGGGCGGTGAAGCGGACGTAGGGCAGCGACGACGCCAGCCGCTCGAAGGGGTCGCCGACCGAGGGATCCAGCTCGGGCAGCCCCTGGGTGAACAGGAACCGCCGGGTGGCGGCGAGCTCGGAGAGCAGGCGCATCTCGGCGGGCGTCAGCGGGCGCCGGGCGGCCAGCGCGCCGGCCACCAGCGCGCGCTCGCGCGAGAAGTGGTCCTTGGAGTACCCCATCGAGGTCAGGGCACGGGACTGCTGGTACAGCCGCACGTCGTTGGTCGCCGACATGGTGATGACGAGCTTCTGCATGGCGTCGGGGACCAGGGAGAAGTCGCGGGTGAGCGTCACCGGGTCGATGGCGCCCCGGTCGACGGCGGCCCGGGTGGCGTCCAGGTGCCCGAGTGCGGTCATCACCCCGTCGAACGCGGCGCGCATCTCCGGCGTGGACAGCTCCGAGCGCGTCCGCTCGGACCCCGCGACGCGCCGCATGCCCTCCTTGAACCTGTCGGCCGCCTGGCGCTGGCGGGCCAGCGCGTTCTGGGCCTGGGGGGACCGGGAGCCGAGGTACTCGGCGGAGGACAGGTGCTCGCCCTGCAGGGCGACGGCCAGGTCCTCACCGGGTTTGCCGATGTCGGCGTACAGCGACGCGACGGCGAGCAGGTTCACCGACTCCCGCGTGGTGACACTCGCTCCGAACAGCCACAGGGCGGCCAGGGACAGAAGCGGGATCACGAGCAAAGCGGAGATCTTGAAGCGGACTGACCTGCTCGATGCCATGACACCTCATCGGTTGGCGGGTTGCCGTCAGGGACCGGCAGCCGAGGGTGAAGATCGCCGATGAGACTAGCATTGTGACCGATGCTTTTCTTGATACATCTGTGATATTTCGTGAATTGATACGTTCCGCGGGCTACGGGCGGGTGAACACCCCGCCGGGCCGCCCCGGGCCGCCCGCGCCGTTGTCGGCGGCCGACATCATCGCCATGGCCATCGGCAGCGGCATCGGCGCGCCGGCGCCCAGCACCGGGACCCGCGCGGGGACCCGCGAAGGCATCCGGGGCGCGGGGATCGGCGACCTGGTGACCGGCGCCTCGGCGGCCGAAGGCGGCGTGGCCGTGGACGCGACGGCGGGAACGGCCGAAGCCATGGACGCGACGGCGGGAACGGCCGGGGCCGTGGAGGTCCAGGCGACCCGGGTGAGCTGGACGGCCGCGAGGACCAGGACCGCGACCTCGATGCCGAGCAGCGACCACTCGACCAGCCCGATCATGACCTGGTGGCCGGGAAGCGCGACATAGGTCAGCACGGCGAGGGCGCAGCCGGCGCCGAGCGCCAGCCACTCCATCGGCCGGGCCGCCGGCTTCCAGCGCTCGTCGTCGCCGAACGTGCGGACCATCAGCGCGGCGGCGCCGGCCAGACTGACCAGCGCGGCGGCCACCAGGACGTCGGCCACCGGGGCGGGCAGCACGGCCGCGCCCGCCAGCGCGGCCGACCATACGAGCACCAGACGCTCGGGCCAGCCCGCGATGGGCGCACGCACGGCGCGCATCCCCGCGACCAGCCCGAGGGAGGAAAGCGCGAGCAGGACCAGCGCGAACTCGGTGGCACCACCGCGCTCCAGCACCGCCTGCCGGCCGATCGTCCGGTCGAGAACGTCGAGTGGGACACCGATCCGGCCGACCGCCATCGTGATCGACGCGACCAGCATTCCGGTTCCGGCGACCAGGGGGTACAGCCTTCTCAGGGGAAGCATGTATCAAGACTGTCCCGAAATGATCCTCGCGAACATCCGGAGCTCCCCTGAGGCACCCCTGATCCGGAGCAGGGGTGCCTCAGGGTCGGAGATCAGATCGTGGCGGCGATCTCGGCGTAGCGGGCGCGCACGCCAGGGACCGGCTCCGCCTCGAACGTCTCAGGGTCGCCCGACCGCCACCGGGGAGGCTCCGGGGTGCCGGCGAGCAGCCAGGCGGCCTGCCGCGCCGCGCCGTCGGCGACGTACTCGCCCGGCTCTGGCACGAGCACCGGACGCCCGAACACCGACGGGGCGATCCGGCGTACCGCCTCTGACCTGGCGCCGCCGCCGATCAGCAGCACGCGGGCCGGGTCCAGCCCCAGCGCGTCCAGCCCGTCGGCGAGCCCGCACAGCATGCCCTCCACGGCCGCCCGCGCCAGGTGGGCGGGGGTCGAGTTGGACAGCCGCAGCCCGTGCAGCGACCCGCTGGCGTCGGGCTTGTTCGGGGTCCGCTCGCCTTCGAGGTACGGGACGAGCGTCAGCCCGCCGGCGCCGGGCGGGGCCTGCAGGGCCAGGTCGGACAGCCCGGCCGGGGTCACTTCGAGGATGCGCGCCGCCGCGTCCAGCACCCGCGCGGCGTTGAGCGTGCACACCAGCGGCAGGAACCGGCCGGTCGCGTCGGCGAAGCCCGCCACCGCTCCCGAGGCGTCGGCGCTGGGCGCGTCCGCGCAGGCGAAGACCGTCCCGGAGGTGCCGATCGACACCACCACGTCGCCGGGGAGCAGGCCGGCGCCGAGGGCCGCGGCCATGTTGTCGCCCGTGCCCGGCGCGAGCCGCAGCAGGGCGCCGCCCGCCACCGGCCCCACCCCGGGGGCGCCCGCGTGCGCCTCCCCCGCCTGGGCGGCCGGGTCCAGGACCCGGGGCACCAGTGGGGTGTGCCCCATCGCGAGCTTGAGCAGGTCGGGCCGGTAGGAGCCGGTCGCGGGCGACCAGTAGCCGGTGCCCGAGGCGTCGCCGCGGTCCGTCGTGAGCGCGCCGATCCCGGGGGACCCGGCGAGGCGCCAGGTGAGCCAGTCGTGCGGCAGGCACACCGCCGCCGTACGGGCCGCGTTCTCGGGCTCGTGCTCGGCCAGCCAGCGCAGTTTCGTCACGGTGAAAGACGCGACGGGGACGCTGCCGGTCGCCTCGGCCCAGGCTGCGGGCCCGCCCAGCTCGGTGACCAGGTCGTCGGCCGCGCGCGCGGAGCGGGTGTCGTTCCACAGCAGCGCGTCCCGCACGACCTCGCCGTGCTCGTCCAGGCAGACCATGCCGTGCTGCTGGGCGGCCACCGACAGCGCGGCCACGTCGCCGATCCCGCCGGCCGCCGCCACCGCCTCCTGGAGCGCGTTCCACCAGTGGTCGGGGTGGATC
This sequence comes from Sphaerisporangium corydalis, assembly GCF_025506355.1. Classification (GTDB taxonomy): domain Bacteria; phylum Actinomycetota; class Actinomycetes; order Streptosporangiales; family Streptosporangiaceae; genus Sphaerisporangium; species Sphaerisporangium corydalis. Next base: position 64,390 of record NZ_JANZYP010000059.1, on the reverse strand, counting down.
TCGGTGCCGGCCGGGTGGGGCGCCCGGCCCTCGCGGACCAGGCGCCCCGTCTCCGCGTCGCGGACGACGACCTTGCAACTCTGCGTCGAGGAGTCGACGCCCGCGACCAGGGTCATCCCCGCACTCCGAGGAGGTACTCGAGCGCGAGCTGGTTGAGGTGGGTGAAGTGGAAGCCGCGCTCGGCCGCCTTGTCGATGTCGAAGTCGTCCTTGGCGAGGTCCTCGTAGGTCTCGCCGGCGGCCAGGGTGGACTGGGCCAGCTCGGGGACCCGGGAGTTGGCCAGGGCCTCCTGGACCTCGGGGTCGGCGCGGAAGGCCGCCGCCTTCTCCTTGAGGATCAGGTAGGTGCGCATGTTCGCGGCGGCCGAGACCCACACGTCCTCGGCGTCCTCGGTGCGCAGCGGCTTGTAGTCGAAGTGGCGCGGGCCCTCGTAGCCGCCGGTCTCCAGCAGGTCGACCAGGAAGAACGCGCTCTTGAGGTCGCCGTGGCCGAAGACGAGGTCCTGGTCGTACTTCGGGCCGTGCTGGCCGTTGAGGTCGATGTGGAACAGCTTGCCGTGCCACAGCGCCTGGGCGATGCCGTGCACGAAGTTCAGCCCGGCCATCTGCTCGTGGCCCACTTCGGGGTTGACCCCGACCATCTCCGGGTGCTCCAGCTCGTTGATCAGCGCGAGCGCGTGGCCGATCGTGGGGAGCAGGATGTCGCCGCGCGGCTCGTTCGGCTTGGGCTCCAGGGCGAACCGCAGGTCGTACCCCTTGTCGATCACGTAGCCGCAGAGGAGGTCGAGGCCCTCCTTGTAGCGGTCGAGGGCGGCCCTGACGTCCTTGGCGCCGTCGGACTCGGCGCCCTCGCGCCCGCCCCAGCAGACGTACGTGGTCGCGCCCAGCTCGGCGGCGAGGTCGATGTTGCGGATGACCTTGCGGAGCGCGTACCGGCGGACGTCGCGGTCGTTGCTCGTGAACGCGCCGTCCTTGAACACCGGGTGGGTGAACAGGTTGGTCGTCGCCATGGGAACCTTGAGACCGGTTTCGCTCAAGGCCTGCTTGAAGTTCTGGATGGCCTTGTCGCGGTCGGGCTCGGTGGCGAGGAGGTCGTCGTCATGAAATGTCACGCCATAGGCTCCGAGTTCGGCGAGACGATGCACCGCCACCGCCGGGTCGAGCGGGGCACGGCTGGCGTCGCCGAACGGGTCACGCGCCTGCCAGCCGACCGTCCACAGGCCGAACGTGAACTTGTCTTCCTTCTTGGGTGCGTACGCGTCCACTGCTGGTATCTCCCGATTTAGTCTATGTTGTGGACTAAATATCGGCCGGGACTCGCGGCAGGTCAAGGGGGACACGGCCGCGAGTTCACGGGAAGGGGTTGGGGGCTGTGATCGAATCCGGAGAAATCCCCTGATGGCACAGGCCGTACGGCACGATTCGATGCGCGCGGGCAATCTCGCGGTCGTCCTCGGCGAGCTGGACCGGCACGGCCCGCTCACCCGCGCCGCGCTCGCCGAGACCACCGGCCTGACCAAGACCACCGTGTCGAAGCTGGTCGGGGACCTCATCGAGGCCGGAATGGCGGTGGAGTCCGGCACGGTGCGCGACGGCGAGCGCGGCCGTCCCGGCGTGGCCGTCCGGCTCAGCGGCCACCGGGTCGCCGCGCTCGGCCTGGAGATCAACGTCGACTACCTGGCCGCCTGCGTCGTCGACCTCAGCCGCACGGTGCGCCTGCTCCGTACACAGGCTGTGGACAACCGCGCGGCCTCCCCCGCCGACGTGATCACCCGCCTGGGGGAGCTGGCGACCGCCATGCTCGCCGACGCGGCCGGGCTGGGGCTGTCGGTCGCGGGCGCCATCGTCGCGCTGCCGGGACCCGTCGACCGCTCCACCGGCTCGGTCCACCGCGCGCCCAACCTCGGCTGGCGCGACGTCTCGGTGACCGAGTCTCTCTCCCTCCCGCTGCCCCTGCTGGTGGACAACGAGGCCAACCTCGCGGCGCTGGGCGAGCTGTGGTTCGGGTCGGGCGCCTCGCTCGGCGACTTCCTGCACGTCTCGGGCGAGATCGGCATCGGCGCCGGCCTGGTGGTCGACGGGGCGCTGTTCCGGGGCGCCCACGGGTTCGCGGGCGAGCTCGGGCACGTCGTCGTCGCCCCCGACGGGCCCGCGTGCCGGTGCGGCGGCACCGGCTGCCTGGAGCGGTACGCGGGGCAGGACGCCCTGCTGCCGGCGGGCGGGGAGATCGCCGAGCTGGTGGCCCGCCTGCGGGCCGGCGAGCCGGCGGCGACGGCGGCCTGCGAGCGGGCCGGGTCCGCGCTCGGTGTCGCGCTCACCACCGCCGTGAACCTGCTGGACCCCGACACGATCGTGCTGGGCGGGATCTTCGCGCCACTGTTCCCGTGGGTCTCGGGACCGGTCGAGAAGGCGATGCGCGAGCGCCTCGGCCAGATGCGCGCCCGCGTGCCCGCCCTGGTGGTCTCACGGGTCGGCGCCGACGGCGCGACGCTGGGGGCCGCGGGGCAGGTGATCCAGCGCATCATCGCCGACCCGGGCGCGTTCCTCCTCGAAGTGACCGACCCCTCGTAGGCCCTCCCGCCCATCGGTGACCGCCCCCTCGTGAGGCCCTCCCGCCATCGGTGGATCCTTCGTGAGGCCTTCCGCCCATTGGTGACGGATCCCTCACGAGCACCGGTGGAGTCGTGCCGCGCGGCGAGGTAGAGTTTAGTTGAGCGTTCAAGTTAATGGAGGGCATCCATGCCTGTACACCGTCTCAACCACGCCGTCCTGTACGTCCGCGACGTCGAGCGCAGCGTCGCGTTCTACCAGGAGGCGCTCGGCTTCCGCGTCGTCATGGGCTTCCCCGGCGCGGCTTTCCTGCAGGCGGCGGCGTCGAACAACGACCACGACCTCGGCCTGTTCGAGATCGGCACGGGGGCCGCCGACTCCCAGGCGGGCCGCGTCACCGTCGGCCTCTACCACCTCGCCTGGGAGGTGGAGACGCTCGACGACCTGGACGAGATCTCCGCGAGGCTCACGAAGCTCGGCGCCCTGGTCGGCGCCTCCGACCACTCGACGACCAAGGCGCTGTACGCCAAGGACCCCGACGGCATCGAGTTCGAGGTGTCCTGGCTCGTACCGGCCGCGCTCCTCACCGAGGAGACGCTCGCCGGGCGCAGCGGCATCAAGCCGCTCGACATCGCCCGCGAGAAGGAGCGGTACGGCGCGGGCACCCGAGGCGGGGTCGGCGTCTCCATCGGCGCCGCCTGAACGACCGGAACGCGGCACCGGCGGCTCGCGGAACGAGCGCCTGGGCCGTGTGGGCCCTCAGGCCGCGCCGAGGGCCAGGACCGCCTGCTCGACCGACTCGCCGAACTCGAAGTGGTTGTCCAGGCCGCTGATCCGCAGCCGTCTCCGCAGGTGGTCGGGCACGGCGACCAGGATGAGCCGGCCTCCGGCGGAGGTGACCTGGTTGAAGACGTAGACCAGCGCCCCGAGTCCGGCGGAGTCGCAGAAGATCAGCTCGGCGAGTTCGAGGATCAGCCGCGGGGCGCCGCCGGGGGTCCACAGCCCGTCGATCTGGGCGTAGAAGGCGGGCGTGCCGTGAAAGTCCATTTCACCGACGAGGGTCAGGACGGTGCACCCATCGAGGCGTTCAACACGGATATCGAAGTTATGACCGTGTTGAGACGCTGACATGGGTATGCACCCCTTCTAACGGTCAAACCGTTTGCTTGCTCTGTGCAGGCTATGCCCCACCTGTCGCACACGGCCACTCGCGGACTCACGTCCCGTACTCCCCGGGGGTGTGCGCGCCCGAACTCAGCGCCCGCTGCAACGTGGACGCCTGCCGGAGGTAGTCGCGGGCCAGGTCCGCCCGGCCCGCCGCCCGGTGCAGCTCGCCGAGCATCCGGGTCGCGCTCGCCTCGCCGCTGCGGTCCCCCAGCCGCTGGAAGATCGTGCGCGACCGTTCGAGCTGCGCGGAGGCGTGCGCCCGGTCGCCGCGCACCGCCCTGCGCCGGCCGAGGCTCTGCATGGCGTACGCCGCGCAGTGGCAGTCGCCGAGGCTCTCGAAGATGTCCAGCGCCTGGTCCTGGAAGTGCATCGCCCGGTCGAAGTCGGCCGCGAGGTCGTGCAGCCGCCCGAAATGGTTGAAGACGCACCCCTCCCTGTGCCGGTCGCCGAGGGACCGCGCCAGCCGGAGCGCCTCGTCCAGCCAGCCAGCCGCGGCCGCCAGATCGCCCGACTCCAGGCAGACCTTGCCGATCGCCTGCCGCGCGTAGGCCTCGCCCGCCGGGTCCCCCATGCCGAGGAACATCCCGAGCGCCTGCCGGAAGCGCCGCAGCGCGCTCAGGCTCTCGCCACGGACCTGGTCCACCGCGCCGAGCCCGCAGATCGCGATCGCCTCGCCCCTGCGGTCCCCCACCTCACGGAAGATCATGAGAGACCGCCGGAACATGTCCGCGGCCTCGGGGTAGGCGTCCTGGTACAGGTACACCTGGGCGAGGCCGCGCAGCAGCGCCGCCTCGCCGCGCGGATCCCCCTTCGCCCGCACGGCGTCCAGCGCGATCTGGTGGGTGCTCCGCCAGGCGTCGTAGTGTCCCCGCAGGTCGAAGTACGGCACCAGGGTCGCGGCCAGCCCCCACGCCGAGTCGGCCATCCCGGCGTCGGCGGCCAGCCGTACCGTCCCGAGCAGCGCCTCGCGTTCGGTGTCGAACCACGCGAGCGGGTTGACCGCCATCTGCCCGACGGTCGACTCGGCGGGCTCCCAGCGTTCGGCCGTCGGCGACATCAGGCCGAAGACGGTGGTCGGCAGGCGTGCGGTGGCCCGTTCGGCGATGGCCAGCCACGCGCCCACCACCCGTCCCAAAGCGTGCCCCTCGGGGTCGGCGCGCGCCCGCTCCCTGGCGTCGCAGCGGATCAGGTCGTGCAGGCGGTAGCGGGGCCCGCCGAGCGGGTCGCCGCCCACCGTGCGGAGCAGGCTCGCGTCCACCAGGTGGTCCACCACCTCGTCCGACCGGTGGCGGTCAAGCACGGCGTCGACCACCCAGCCGGGGAGGGTCTGCGGCCCGAGCAGGCCGAGCGTCCTGAGCGCGCGGGCGGCGGCGTCGGGGAGCAGCCGGTAGCTGCGGTCCACGCTCGCCCGCACCCCGAGGTCCCCGGCGCGGAGCTCGCCCAGCCGGAACGCCTCGTCGTCCAGGCGGCGCTCCAGCACGCGCAGCGACCACGCCGGCCGCGCGACCAGGCGGGCGCCGGCGATCCGCACGGCGAGCGGCAGCCGCCCGCAGGACCGGACGATGGCCGCCGCCGCGTCCCGCTCCCGGTTCAGCCGCTCGCCGCCGACGATCCTGCGGAGCAGCTCCTCGGCCTCCTCCTGCGCCAGCACGTCCAGCTCGACCTGGCGGGTGCCGGGCAGCTCGGTGATCCGGCGGCGGCTGGTCACCAGCACCGAACCGCCGCTGCCCGGCAGCAGCGGGCGCACCTGGGCGGCGCCTGCGGCGTCGTCGAGCACGACGAGCACGGCCCGGCCAGCGAGCAGCGAGCGGTACAGGGCCGAACGCTCCTGGACGCCGTCGGGCAGCGCGCCCTCGGCCACGCCCAGCGCGCGCAGCGCCTCCGCGAGCAGCTCGCCGGGGCCGGGGGGCGTCAGGGAGGTGCCGCCCAGGTCGAGGTAGAGCTGCCCGTCGGGGCAGGCGTCCCGTACGGCGTGCGCGCAGTGCACGGCCAGCGCGGACTTGCCCACGCCCGGCGGCCCGACCACCAGGGTGATCGACGGCGGCCCGGCGGCGGCCCGGGGCGCCAGCGTCTCGATGACCGCCGCGACGTCCCCCGCCCGGCCGGTGAAGTCCGGGACGTCCGGCGGGAGCTGGTACGGCGTGGGCCGCGCGGACCTGGCGCCTGGCGGCGGGGCGCCGGCGAGCACGGTCGCGTGGGCCTCGCGCAGCTCGGCGCCGGGCTCGATCCCGAGCTCGGCCACCAGCCGGTCCCTGATCGTCGTGTACGCGCGCAGCGCCTCGGCCTGCCGCCCGCTGCCGTGCAGGGCGAGCATGAGCTGCCGCCACAGCCCTTCCCTGAAGGGGTGCTCCACGAGCAGCCCGCGCAGCTCGCTGATCGCGCTGGCGTGCTGCCCGAGTGCCACCCGCAGGGCCAGCAGCTCCTCCGCCGCCGCGAGCCGGGCGTCCGCGAGGGGCCCGAGCCGGCCGTCCCAGAGCGGGCTGCCGGGAAGATCGGCCAGGGGGGCGCCCCGCCACAGGGCGAGCGCACGGCAGAGCCGGTCGACCGCTTCCGCGGTACGGCCCTCGGCGCGCGAGAGCCGGGCACCGGCCGTCAGCTCCTCGAAGCCGAGCAGGTCCAGCTCCCCGGGGGCCACCTCGATCATGTATCCGGACTGCCGGGCCCGGATGGGCGCGCGCACGCCGGCCTCGGCGAGACCGGCGCGCAGGGAGCTGACGTAGGTCCGGACGTTCTCGACGGCGGAACGCGGCCGGGGCCCGGGCCACAGCACCTCGACCAGGAAGCCGGTGCCGACCACGCGGTTGGCGTGCAGCAGCAGGGTGGCCAGCAGCATCCGGGGCTTGGTGCCCCCGAGGCGGGGGGATCTCGCGGCCCGTACGTCCAGCGGGCCGAGCACGGTGAAAGTGGGCTGATCAGCAATCATGCCCGTTTGCTCCTTTAGAGACTTTTCGCCCGTTTAGCCGGGTTGGGTCGCTTGAAGCTAGGACCTCATTTGTATCTGTTTTGGACGTTTTTTATATGGCTTATCCGGACGCTGAACGCCAAGTAGGGCCTCCGGAGCCGCTTTCCGGCGGTCCCTCCAGAACCCGCGTCCGGTCGGAGCGCGTCGGCACCCAGCGCCGGACCCGCCGGAGCCGCGAGAAAGGATCCGCATGAAGCTCAACAGGTTGCTCACAGCGGGCACCGCCCTGCTGCTCAGCCTCGCGGGCGGCGTCGCGCTGGCACCGAGCGCCGGCGCGGCCGGACCCCGGCCGAACTTCCAGCTCCCCTTCCCCTGCGGCCAGAGCTGGACCGGGAACTCCAGCGCCAGCAGCGCCCACCAGTCCTACGAGATCGACTTCAACCGGGGGAGCACGGCCGACGCCGACCTCGGGGACACCGTGGCCGCCTCGGCGGCCGGCACCGTCGTCATCTCGGCCAACCAGGGGTCGACCAACGGCTTCGGCAACCTGGTCAAGATCGACCACGGCGGCGGCTGGTCCTCGTACTACGCGCACCTGCGGGTGCGGTCGGTGAGCGCCGGGGCCCAGGTCGCGCAGGGCCAGAAGATCGGCGAAGTGGGCAACACCAGCAAGCCGGGCAACAACATCTCGCCGCACCTGCACTACGAGGTGCGCACGACCGACACCTCCTACCCGGCCAACATCCAAAGGGCCGTCTTCAACGGGGTGACGTTCGGGTACCCGGTCCAGACGGTCACCTCGAACAACTGCTCCGGCAGCAACAACCCCTACTCTCCCGAGGAGATCTGCGGCAGCGGCTACAGCGTCATCGACTCCGCCGCGCTGGGCTCGGCGGGCCGCGTCTACCTGCTGTACAACACCGGCAACGCCAACAACTGCGTGGCCACCGTCAAGAGCGCGTCGGTCGGCACGGCGACGGCCACCTCCGCGTACCTGGAGGTGCAGGGCAAGAGCCGGGTCACCGACTCGGGCAGCTTCGCCTACTACGCGGGCCCGGTGCGGGCCGCCGCCGGCAACACCTGCGTGAAATGGGGTGGGAAGGCCGGCTCGTCCACCTACGACAGCCCCTTCGAACACTGCGGCTGACCCACCGCCCGGCAAGGCCACTTCCCCCCGGAGGTGGCCTTCGCCGTTCGTTCCCTCCCGGAGTCACCACCTGCCGCCGTTCAGTCGATGTCCGCGTGGTACCACCTGCCGCTGTAGGTCTCCCAGTCCGGAGGCGTGCCCGGCAGGTCCTCCCGCCGGGCGCCGCTCCGCAGGCCGTCCAGCGCGAGGGCCAGCAGCCGCCCGCTGACGTTGGCCCGCTCCTCGGTGCCGCGCGGGCTGCGGCTGAACTGCTCGATCAGGTAGGAGACGTCCAGAGCGGTCAGGTCAGTGCGCACGGTGCCGTCGGCCCGGGCCCGCCCCACCAGTTCCTCCATCAGCCGGCGCCCCAGCTCGCTCGCCGCCGTCATCTCGGCGGTGACGGCGATCGTGCCGGCGGCCGAGCCGAGCGACCCCACCCTGGCGTCCACGCAGCGCCGGACGAAGCCCGCGACCGCCGACCACCCGTCGCCCTCGGCGGCGATCGCCTCCCGCGCGGACGCGATCGACTCCTCCATCGACAGCAGGCACAGCCGTTGCAGCAGCTCCTCCTTGCTGCCGTACCGGCGGTAGAACGTGGCGATGCCGACCCCGGCCAGGTCCGCGAGGGCGGACATCGGCGCCCCGGCGCCCTGCTCGGCGAAGACCGTGCGCGCGGCCTCCAGCACGAGGCGGTCGTTGCGCTCGGCCTCGGCCTGACGTCCCCGCCTGCTTTCGCGTCGCGCCATGTCAGGCACGGTTCCGCCCGCCGCCGGGCGACCTGTCGTCGGGTCCACGACCGGAGTCTATTGCTATCGGAGCGAATCATTCCGCTATCTTTATCGGAGTGATTCATTCCGATAGATGAGGTCTCCGCGAGAGGAGCGGACATGCGCGCGATATGGCTACGAGAGTTCGGCGGACCGGAGGTGCTCGTCCCCGGGGAGGCGCCGGAACCGCGACCAGGCCAAGGACAGGTCGTCATCGAGGTGGCCGCGATCGGCGTCCCCTTCATAGAGACGCAGGTCAGATCGGGTTCCGCGCCGGTACCGCTGCCCACGCTGCCAATCATCCCCGGGAACGGCGTGGGCGGCACGGTCATCGAGACCGGCCCGGGAGCCGACCCCGCGCTCGTCGGCCGGACGGTCGTGACCTCCCTGAAAGGGTCGGGCGGGTACGCCGAACGGGTGGCGGCGGACGCCGGCGGCCTGATCGCCGTACCGCCAGGACTGGACCTCGCCGACGCCGTCGCGCTGCTCGCCGACGGGCGGACCGCGATGGGCGTCATCCGGGCCGCGGCCCCCCGCCCCGGCGAGTGGGTGCTGGTGGAGGCCGCGGGGGGCGGGGTCGGGAGCCTGCTCGTCCAGCTCGCGGTGAACGCGGGCGCCCAGGTGGTCGCGGTGGCCGGATCGCGGCGCAAGCTCGGCCTGGCCGCCGACCTGGGCGCGAAGGCGACCGTCCGCTACACCGAGGACGGCTGGGACGACCGGGTCCGCGAGGCCGTCGGCGACGCCGGGGTCGACGTGGCTCTCGACGGGGTCGGCGGCGCCATCGGCCGCGCGGCGTTCGAGCTCGTCGCCCCTCGGGGGAGGTTTGTGATGTTCGGCGCCGCCGGCGGGACGATGACACGCGTCACGGAGGCCGAGGCGTCCGGACGTGGCGTCGACCTCGTCACCGGGGCGCGGATCCTGCGGTCGCCCGCCGACATCAGGGCGATGGCCGAGGCCGCGCTCGCCGAGGCCGCCGCCGGCCGCCTCCGCCCGGTCGTCGGCCAGACCTTCCCGCTGGAACGGGCCGCCGCCGCGCACGCCGCCATCCAGTCCCGCACCACCCTCGGCAAGACCCTCCTCATCCCCTGACCACCCCCAAGGAGCTGAGATGTCCCTCGATATCGGAGTCGGGCTGCCCACGACCGGCCGAGGCCCGGACCGCACCCTGCTCGGCGACGTCCGCGAGCACGCCGTACTCGCCGAGGAGCTCGGCCTCGAATCGGTGTGGGCCGCCGACCACCTCATCCCGGCCGCGCCCATCCTCGACAGCACCATCGCCCTCGCCGCGGCGGCCGGCGCCACCCGCCGCGTACGGCTCGGCTTCGGTGTGATGGTGCTCGCCATGCGCCCCCTCGCCTGGGCGGCCAAGCAGCTCGGCACGTTGCAGCACGTCTCCGGCGGGCGCGTCCTGCTCGGCGTCGGCACCGGAGGCGTACCGCACGGCACCGCCGGGTGGGAGGCGGCGGGCGTGCCGTTCGCCGAACGCGGGCCGCGCACCGACGCGGCGCTCGGCGCGCTCCCCGGCCTGCTGGCGGGCGAGCCCACCGTGCTGCCGCACGAACCCGGGGCTCCGAAGATCACGCTGGCGCCCGCCGCCGCCGTCCCGCCCATCCTGATCGGCGGCAACGGGCCCGCCGCGCTCCGGCGCGCGGCGGCGTACGGCGACGGCTGGTTCCCCTCGGTCATCACCCCCGAGGCGCTGGCCGCCGGAGTGGCCCGCCTGCGCCGACTGGCCGCCGAACGCGGCCGGGCGCGGCCCACCGTCACCGTCGGGATCCCCGCGGCGCTCGGGGGCGGCCGGGGCGGCCGGGCGGCCGTCGCCGAGGCGCTGTCGCGGGGGTACGGCGTGCCGCTGGAGCAGGCCCTGGAGATCCCGCTGGCCGGGGACCGGCATGAGGCGGCGGAGCGCCTGGCGGAGTACGCGCGGGCGGGCGCCGAGCGGGCGGTCCTGATGACCGACCTGCCGGACTGGCGCCACCACTACGAGCGGGTGGCCGAAGTGAACGCCCTCCTGAACCCCTGACCGGTGGCGGCGGGCGGGCCAGAGGGTGGCGCACGGCGGGCGGGGTTCAGGCGTTCGTGGCGGCGTCCACGGCGGCGGTGATGATCTGGATGTTCGCGGGCACGGCCTTGCCCTGGACGAACACCGTCGGGGTGGCGTTCACCCCGCGCAGCGCGGCCTTCGCCGTCACGTACGCCGCCCAGTCGACGTACACGTGCCTGCGCACCGAGTCCTCGAAGTCCTGGTCCTCCACCCCGAGCGAGGTGCCGAGCCCGATCAGCTCGTCGTCGCTGAGCCCCGGCCCGCCCTCCGGCGGCTGGTTCACGAACAGCATGTAGGCGTACTCCACGAACCTGCCCTGGTCGGCCGCGCACCCCGAGGCCGACGCCGCCCGTGAGGAGTACCGGTTGGTGGACGCTTCGTCCAGGATGTTCATCGGGTGGTACAACCGGGCGATCCGCCTGCTCCGCACGAGCTCGTCCAGCTTGGGCCCCGCGGTCAGCTCGAACTGCTTGCAGAACGGGCACAGGAAGTCCAGGTAGACGTCCACGACGACCGGCCCGGCCCCCACCGCGATGCCGCCCTCGGTGCCCGTCACCCCCGCCGGTATGTGGACCGGCGGCGCCACGTGACCTGATCGCATGCTCATACGCTCCTTCTCCCCCCGCGCCGTGCATCCTGAACAGGCCGATACGGAATGCCGGGGGACGGTGACGCGCACGACCGTATCGCCGGTGACCAGGACGGACATACGTGCCAAGTCCACGCCAATCCGTCATTGATTCCGGAACAAACAGGGTGCAGGTCAATGGGCGGTGAGAAAGGAGCAACCGATGACCTCCAGTGGAATCGGTGTCGTGGGCACGGGGATCTCCGGCCTGACACTCGCGTTGCGGCTGCGGCAGCTGGGCGTGGACGTGACCCTGTACACCGAGAAGACCGCCGACCAGATGCGAGGCGGGCGTCTGCCCAACACCGTCGCCCGGATGTGGCGCACGCGTGAACGCGAACGGACCATGGGCTGCGAGCATTTCGCCGTCGAGGGCAGCTTCGCGACGACCGCGAAGATCTCCCTCAAGGGGGCGCCGCCGCTGGAGTTCCGTGGCGTGCTCGACGAGCCGTTCCACGCGGTCGACTTCCGCCTGCTGCTGCCCGCCCTCCTGGACGACTACACCTCGCGTGGCGGCCGGCTCGTGGTGACCGAGCCCTCGCCCGGAGCCGCCGAGGTCGAGAAGTGGTCGGCCGCCCACGAGCTGATCGTGGTGGCGGCCGGCCGGCGATCGGTGGCCGAGCTGTTCCCCCGCGACGAGACCCGGTCCCCCCACGTCGCGCCGCAGCGTTCGCTCCTGGCCGGGCTGTACACGGGCGTGACCCTGGCGGGCTTCAGCTACAACGTGTCGCCCGGGTGCGGCGAGATCTTCCAGATGCCCATGTGGACGCGCGAGGGCCTGGCCGCCGGGATGATGGTCGAGGCCGTTCCCGGCGGACCGCTCGAACCCGTGACCCGGCTGTCCTACCGGGACGACCCGCGCGGTTTCGTCCGCACGCTGCTGGACACGCTCACCGAGCACGCGCCGCGCATCGCCGAACGCGTCGACCCCGGCTCGTTCGCCCCGCTCGGCCCGGACGACCTGCTCCAGGGCGCGGTCACACCCGTCGTGCGCACCCCGGTCGCCAAGCTCTCCACCGGCCGTATCGCCCTCGCCGTCGGCGACGCGTGGATCACCAACGACCCGGTCACCGGGCAGGGCGCCAACCTCGGCTCACACTGCGCCTGGGTGGCCGCCGAGGCCATCGCCCAGGGCGGCCCGTACGACGAGACGTTCGCCATGTCGGTGGCGGAGGAGATGTGGAAGATGGCCGGCCCGGTCACCGAATGGGCCAACGCCTTCCTCCAGCCACCACCCGAGCACGTCCTCAGACTGCTCATCGGTGCCGCCACCGACCAGTACCTCGCCGACCACTTCGTCAACATGTTCGCCGACCCCATCTACGCCTGGTCCATCCTCTCCGACCCCGAAAAAACCGAATCCCTCCTGACCTCCCGCCCCTAACTCGGGCCACGCCCGCTCAAGCGCTGGTCCAGCCACCTCGTCCCCACCTCCATCAACCCACCGATCCCCCCGCCCCCATCTCCCTCGCCTCCGCCCCGGTCCCACTGATAGGCGCCGAGGCGGCGGGATGGGGGTCGGCGAAGTCGGCGCCTAATACGGCGAGCACCCTCCCGCCCCACCGTGCCCCCACTCATGGGCGCCGAGGCGGCGAGGCGGGGGTACGGCGAAATCGGCGCCCTGTACGGCGGGTGGGTGGTCGTTGGGCCGGGCCCTCAATATCGTGGAGAGTTAACAATAGTTGATGAGATTCCACGATATGTTAGCCTGTGCGACATGACGGACATTGGGCAAGTGGACGACGCTCCCGGCCGGCATCTGGTGGAGGAGCTCAAATGGGTCCACGGCATGCTCCGCCACGATCTGCGGATCTGCCAGGAGCTGGCCGGGCAGATCAGCGCCGGCGCCCCCGCAGGGGACGTCGGCGCGGCCGTGCGTTCGCTGCGGACCCGGAGCCCGCTCTGGCAGCTCAGGGTCAACTGCCTGCGCTACTGCCAGGTCGTCCACGCCCACCACGGCATCGAGGACATCGCGCTGTTCCCGGCACTGCGCAGATCCGACCCGAAGCTCGGCCCGACCGTCGACCGGCTGGAGGCCGACCACCGCAAGGTGTCCGACCTGCTCGACCAGGTGGAGTCGCTCGCCGACCTCCTCTCCGGCGACAGCGAGGGTGACACCGACGAGACCCGGAAAAGGCTGTCGACCGCCCTCACCGACCTCGGCGCCCACCTGCTGGAACACCTCGACTTCGAGGAGAAGGCCATCAGCCCCACGCTCCGGCAGTGGCGCGGCTGGCCCCTCTGACCCCGGCGCGTCGCGGAGACGCCGCCCCCACGGCCGCCGCTCCAGCTGTCACCGTCCGCCGACAGCCGCCGTACGCGTACGCCCAGCCCAGCGCGCGAGCGCCGGCACCGGCAGCGAGCACGCGAGAAAGACACCCGCGACCAGCAACCACCCCGTCGCCGCGAACCACGTGAGCACCAGCGTGAAGACGGCCGGAGCGAACATCTGCACGGTCGCGGTCGCCGCCTCGGACGCCCCCTGGTACGCGCCCCGCGCGTCCTCACGCATCAGCTCGATCGACAACCCCCAGCTCCCGCCCACGTACCCCAGCTCACCGGCGACGTGGAAGAGCGCCGCGAGCAGGACGACCACCGTCGCCGCCGTACCCGACCCGCCGGCCGTCGTCGCGAGCAGGACGCACGACACCGCCAGGCACACGCCCGCCCAGACGGTGACCCGTGCCGCCCGCGTCGTGCCTCGCGTCAGGTTCGTGACCGGCACCTGCAACGCGGCGATGCCGACCGAACTGATGACCACGACCACCCCGCTCAGCGACAACGGCAGCCGGGTCGAACCGGCGATCCACAGCGGCAGCCCGGCCGAGAGCATGGCCCAGCACAACGAGAGCACCGACGTGGCGCCGACGACCGCCAGATAGGGCCGGTCACGCAGCACGACCCGGACCCCGGACCTCCCATCTCCCCGCGAAACACCGGAACCAGGACCGCCCGGCACCGTCGCGGTCAGCACGGCCAGTACGGCGAACGTGAGCGCGTTACCGGCGATGGCGAGCATGTACGCGGAGTCGGTGCCGGCCGTCAACACGATGGCGCCCAAGCCCGCCCCCAGGGCGTAACCGACGTGCTGCGCGACCCGCTGGCGGGCGAGCGCCTTCACCCGGGCGTCCGTACCGTCGACCAGACCCGCGACCAGCGCCGTCCGGATCGCCGTGGACCCGTTCGCGGGGGCCACGAAGGCGGCGGTGACCAGGAAGAACATCCATGGCTCCCGTACGAGGACGTAGCAGGCCATGGCCACTCCGCGGACGACGGTGAGCCCGACCAGCACGGCGCGCGCGTCGAGCCGGTCGCTCAGCGCCCCCAGCGGGATCGCCGTCACGAGGCCGGCACCGCCGGCCACCGCCATGCCGGCGCCGACCGTGGCGGGCGACAGGTGCAGGACGCGGGTGAAGTACAGCGCCCAGATGGTGAACCACATCCCGTCCCCCAGGGCCGTGATCCCTCGCCCCCACAGCAGACGCCCAAGCCCCACCACCTCCCGCCCGCTCCGCCGCCCCACCACCGCGACCACCGACCCACCACCTTTCACGACTCCCTTAAAGGTGAATGTAGCGCTAGTGCCTTCATCGCGACAACCATCATTCAGGACATCATGAATGTTGATAGGATCGGACCAGAGGTCACGATTGGCGCGGGGTCGCACGATCGAAGCGGCATCGCGTGCGGGGACGGGGCCGCAACTGAGCTGGATGGACAAATGACGAAAAAGGTGGACGCATGAGGGGATGGGTGGACGCGGACGAACCGGTCCTCGCCTCGGTCATCTCGCTGACCCGGGAACTGGCCGACCCGGTACGCCTCACCGCCCTCCAGCTCCTCTCCGCCGAGGGCCCCCACACGCTCACCCAGCTCGCCGACGCGCTCGGCGTCTCGGCCCCCCGCCTGGGCAACCACCTCGCCCGTCTACGCACCGCCGGGCTGGTGACCGTCGAGCACACCGGCCGGCACGCGGTCTACCGGGTGGCCTCCCCAGGCCTGGGCGAGGTGCTCAGCGCGCTGGCCCACTACGCGCACGCCGACCTGGCCGTACGCCCCGGCCGGCCCTCGACGCCCGACGACGTGGCCCACACCTGCTACGACCACGCGGCGGGCCGGCTGGGCGTGGCCGTCCTCGGCACGCTCGTCGAACGTGGCGCCCTGCGTCCCCCCGACGGCCGCGACGGCTCCCTCGCGCTGGGCGGCGACCCGGCGGCGTTCGCCGAGCTCGGCGTCGACCTGACCACGGTGGACGCGCGGCGGCGCAAACTCGCCACGGCATGCCTCGACCGCACCCACCGCGTACCGCACCTCGGCGGCGCGCTGGGCAAGGCCGTCCTCGACGCCCTCCTCGCCCGCGACCTGGTCAGAGCGCATGAGGGCACCCGCGAACTGACCGTCACCCCCAAGGGCGCGGCCGAACTCCCCACCCTTCTCCCCGCCTTCACCACCCCCTGACAGGCCAGAAGACCTCGGACGGGGAGCTGCCGGGGCCCAGGTCTCATGCCTCAAGAACGAGGACCACCTCCGCGATACCGTCCTCAGCAAGGCGACTCTCGTCGGTCACCCGGCGGAACCCGCATTTCTCCAGCACCCGAATCGACCCGACATTGTGCTCGGCGACGTCCGCGTACAGAGGGCGCTCCCGCACCCGGCCGACGAAGAGGGTCAGCGCCCGGGTCGCGACACCCCGTCCCCAATGGCGGCGGCCGATCCAGTATCCGATGAGCCGGGTGTCCGACCGCCGCCAGCTCACGACGTTGCCGGCCACCTGGTCATCGACCAGGACCGTCTGGGTGACGACCGTACGATCGGCCCGGATGTTCACCCAGTGCGCGGCGAACGACGCCCGGTCCTTGGGGGGGAACGCCGCCATCCGGGTCGCCTCGGGCTCGAGTTGCTGCTCGAAGAAGACCCCGATGTCGCCGTCCTCGACGTCCCTGAGGCGCACCTCACCCAGCGGCTCCTCGGCCATCGGCGATCCCTTCCTCCGGTCGTCCCGCGTGACCAGAGTCTCGCACCCGCCCGGCCGAAGGGGGCGCGGCGCCCATGCGCGCGCCGCGCCCCCTCGGCTCAGAGGCTCCTGAGGAAGGCCAGGGACGGCGCGAAGAAGTACTCGCCGCCCTTCATCGTGACGGTCTGCGGCACCTCGGCCTGAAGAGGTGAGGTCCTGTCGCTGCCCCATGCCTTCGGGAAGGTCACCTTGGTGTCCCGCCTGCCCTGGCCGATCACCGGATCGAGCCCGGCGCCCTCCGCCGGGAAGCCGGAGTTGTCGGCCCACGACTGCTGGGTGAACTCGAACTGCCCCTGCAGGCTGGAGTTGAAGGCCATGAACAGCAGGCCCACCCCGCCCGTCGGCCGCGTCTCCGGAGGCGCGTCGTCCCACGGCACGTCGGTGCGTGTGCCATAGGTCTGGCCGCGCCTGGCCATCATCACGCCGAGCACCCGCTCAAGCCCGCCGTCCCGCGTGTCGCGAGGGTTGACCTTGCGGATGTGCGCGCTGACCGGGCACTTTGAGCCGGGGTCGTCGCGGTAGCTGAAGTCGTTCTGCACCGGGTGGCCGTCCGAACTCGGCCGGCCGTGCAGCCGCAGCGGCGTGCCGTTGCGGAACCTGCCGACCAGCATCGCGCCCGCCAGCGGCCGGTCGGCCCCCTTGAGCCCGAGATTGTCGGCCAGGTGCTCCTCGGCCTGCCGGAACGCGCGGACGTTCTGCTCCAGCTTGCGGAACACGAGATAACTGCCGAAGTGCCGGGCCGGCGCGGGCGCCAGCGGGTCGGACACCAGGACGTGGCTCAGCGGGAAGAACGGCGTCCAGTTCGTGCCGCTCTCCTCGGCCACCTGGTCGGCCAGGAACAGCGGCTGGCTGCGGCCGTCGATGTAGCCGAAGTGCTCGATGCCGCGCCCCTGGGCGTTGCGCAGCCCGTTCGCCTTCTCCTCCCCGAGTACGTCCGCGCTTTCCGGCAGCAGGGCCAGCACCCGTTCACGGGTGGCGGCGACCGGCTCCTCGGTGGCGTCGCCGATGAGCACGACCGCGTGGATCTCCCCCTGGTACGCCTTCTCCCAGCCGCTCACCGGCGGGTCGCTCAGAGTGTCCTTGCGGCGCTTGAGCCCCGACTTGAACGCGTTGTCGGTGAACGCGGTCGTGGCGTGACCGAGCTTGAGGTACCCGACCTTGCTGATCCCGACCCCGACGTACGGCTTGCCGGGCGTCTTGGCCTTGTTGAACGCGCGCACCTCCTCCAGGTGCTCGCGCGCCGACTTCATCAGCGGGACGAGGCTCCGAAGGAACCTCCTGCCCTCCGGCCCGTCCCCGAAGTGGACGAACAGCACCGCCATGTGCTCCCGGACGTGCCCCTGCAGAATGTTGGGCTGCAGGTTGTCGAGCATCGCCTTGGTGTCGGCGTCCAGACTCCCCGAGTCCCACGCGAGCGCCTCACCATTGGCAAGATTCACCGCCATGCCGATCCTTCCCCGTTGTCCGTGTCATCCCGGGCCCCCACCCATAAGTGTTTTTTTCACGACAACGTGACTATTGCTAGGACCGACACGGTAAGACCTCCGACCTCCTCGTCGGCGACTTCGGCCCCCAAGGCCGGCACGTACCCGAACAACCGCCGCCCCCAAGCCGGATCCCCCACCAGACGATCACCCCGACCACCACCATGACCCGCAAGGCGCCAGGGGCTGGTACCCTATAGGCGGTCGTGGGGATCCCTCGACCATGCCGCCTTAGCTCAGTCGGCCAGAGCACTTCACTCGTAATGAAGGGGTCAAGGGTTCGATTCCCTTAGGCGGCTCCAGGCCGAAGGCCCTCCCGGTACTCCGGAAGGGCCTTTTTCATGCGCGCCGACCGGCGTAGACGTCACCTCGCGCTTCCCGACACCGCGCCTGGCTTGACCGGTGCGATGGGTGCAGTCGGGGAGCTCGAGGGGCGGAGCCCTTCGATCAGGGGCGGAGCCCCGCTAGAGATACTGCCCGAGCCGAAGGCGAGGACCGACGCCTTAATAGGAGCCCCGCTGATGACACTGCCCGAGCTGGAGGCGAGGAGCGAGTTAGGGTTTGGGGGCGGTGGAGGCGCGGAGGATTAGTTCGGTGGCTAGTTCTACGTGGTGGGAGTCGATTCGTTCGCCCGCTGCCAGGCGCAGGGCCGTGCGGACGGCTACGCCGCCCATCTCGCGTAGGGGCTGGCGGACGGTGGTCAGTGGGGGTGAGGACATGCGGGCGACCTGGGTGTCGTCGAAGCCGACGATGCTGAGGTCCTCGGGCACGCGCAGACCGCGCGCCCTGGCCGCCTCCAGCACGCCGAGCGCGATGTCGTCGCAGCCGGTGAAGATAGCCGTGGGGGCGTCAGGGAGGTCGAACAGGGCCGTGCCGCCCCTTACGCCCTCCTGGTAGTGGAAGTGCCCTGAGCGTACGTAGGCCGGGGGGACCGGGGCGCCCGCGGCCTCCATGGCGGCGCGGTAGCCGTGCAGGCGGGCCTGGTTGCAGGCGGCGGTGGCCGGGCCGCCGAGGTAGGCGATGCGGCGGTGGCCGAGCGTGAGCAGGTGTTGCGTGGCGGCCAGGCCTCCGGCGAAGTTCGTCGAGCCGACGCTGGTGACGCCTCTGGTCTGTGGCAGGTTCAGCGGGTCGATCACGACCAGCGGCAGCCGTACCCGGGACAGGGCGGTGAGTTGCGCGGCGGTCAGCTCGCTGGTGATGGCGATCACGGCCCGGCGCCCGGCGGCGACCAGGCCGCGCGCCCAGGGTCCGCCGCGGTCGGCGTTGCTCCGGATGCTCACAACGATCGCCGCGTCGGCCTCGGCGCCGGCCCGGACGGCGCCCTGGACGATCTCGGTCGAGTACGCGTTGAGGTCGGCGTCGAGCTCCACCTCGATGGTGTCCGGCACGGCCGTGTCGCCGCCCCTGCGGCGCTGCGGCGGCGCGACGTAGTCGTGGTGCTCCAGCAACGACTCGACGAGGGAGCGGGTCACCGGCGAGACGTCGCCCCGGCCGTTGAGCACCTTCGACACGGTCGCGACAGAGACGCCCGCGGAAGCCGCGACCGTGGCCAGCGTGGCCCGTCTGGGACCGGCGGTGTCTGTTCCAGCGGAAGGGTTGGGTGTGGCTCGTCCAGGACTGTCTGCGTCTGTTCCTCCCCGCTGTGTGACGGAGGAGACCGGCCTGGCCCGTTCAGGACCGGCGGTGTCTGTTCCGGCGGAGGGGTCCGGCGTGGCCCGGTTAGGACTGGCCGGCATCTGTTTCTCCCTGCTGTACGGCGGAAGAGTCCGGCGTCGTCTGCACGTGGACGCGGGTGACCAGCCGTCGCCCCGGGCCGACGTGGCGCGGTGTGCCGGTCAATCGTATCCGGCCCTGGCAGGGCAGGTCGGCCGCCGATGCGCCCACGAACACCTCGATGTCCCCGGGTTCGACGACGCGTCTCAGGTCGCGCCCGGTGAACGCGGTGCGGTCGGCGGGCACCGTGAAGGTCGCGAGGGCGCTCGCGCCGGGTTCCAGCCGGACCCGGGTGAAGCCGGTGAGCTGCAGCACCGGCCGGGTGACCTGGGCGACCACGTCGTGCAGGAAGAGCTGGACGACCTCCTCGCCCGCCCGGCCGCCGGTGTTGCGTACGCGCACCGACACGGTGAACTCGCCGTCGGTGGGTACCTCGGCGTCGCTGATCCGCAGGTCGGAGATGGCGAAGGTGGTGTAGGAGGTGCCGTGCCCGAAGGGGAACAGCGGGGTCGGGTCGAGATTGCTGATGCCGTGGCTGTTGGCGCCGAGCGGCGGCTGCAGGTAGGTGCCCGGCTGCCCGCCATGGCCGCGCGGGATCTGCACCGGCAGCTTCCCGCTGGGCTGCACCCGGCCGGACAGGACGCCGGCGATGGCGGCCCCGCCCTCTTCGCCGGGCATGAACGCCTGGACGAGCGCGGCGGCCGTCTCGGACACGGTGCCCAGCGCGTAGGGGCGGCCGGAGACGACGACGACCACGACCGGTGTGCCGGTGGCGGTCAGCTCGGCCAGGAGGTCCTCCTGTACGCCGGGCAGCCGCAGGTCGTCGGCGTCGCAGCCCTCTCCTGAGGTGCCCAGCCCGAACATCCCGGCCCGGTCGCCGACGACGGCCACGCACACGTCGGCCTCGCGTGCCGCCTGGACCGCGGCGGCGAAACCGGAGCGGTCGGTGCTCCGCACGTCGCAGCCGGGCTGGTGGACCAGTTCGGCGCCGGGCAGTTCGTCACGCAGCGCGTCGAGCAGGCTGGGCGCGGCCACGCCGAGCCCGAGTTCGGGATGGCGGGGCAGCACGTGGTTGGGGAAGGCGTAGCAGCCCATGAACGTGCGCGGGTCGTCGGCGCAGGGGCCGACCACGGCCACCCGGCGCGGCTCCGTGCGCCCCTCGCCGAGCAGGGGCAGCGCGGTGCCCGCGTCGAGGAGCACGATCGAGCGTTCGGCCAGTTCCCGGGCGAGTTCCCGGTTGGCCGGCGAGTCGAAGTCGACAGCACGCGCCCCGGCCACCGAAGCCTCCGGGGTCCAGTCCGCGTCCAGCAACCCGAGTTGCACCTTCTGGGTGAGCAGGCGCCGGGCGGCCCGGTCGATCAGGGACTCCGCCAGCTCGCCCCGGCGTACGCGCTCGGTGAGGTGCTGGCCGAAGCCGAGCGTGTCGGGCAGTTCGACGTCGATGCCCGCGGTGAGGGCCTGCACCCCGGCCTCGTAGGCGTCCGCGGCGATCTGGTGGGTCGTCGCGAGGAACGGGATCGCCCAGTAGTCCGACACCACCGTGCCGGTGAACCCCCACTCGTCGCGCAGCAGGTCGGTCAGCAGCCACGCGTCGGCCCCGGCGGGGACGCCGTCCACGTCGGCGTAGGAGTTCATGACCGAACGCGCGCCGCCCTCGACGATGGCGGTCTCGAAGGTCGGAAGGATCATGTCCATGAGCTCGCGCCGGCCCATCGGCACCGGGCCGTGGTTGCGTGCCGCCCGTGAGGCGGAGTAGCCGGCGAAGTGCTTGAGCGTGGCGATGACGCCGGCGCCCTCCAGGCCGCGCACGTAGGCCGCGCCGAGCATCGCGACGAGGTACGGGTCCTCGCCCATGGTCTCCTCGACCCGGCCCCAGCGGTAGTCGCGCACGACGTCCAGCACCGGCGACAGGCCCTGGTGGACGCCCACGGCGCGCATGTCGCGCCCGATGGCGGCGGCCATCCGCTCGACCAGGTCCGGGTCGAACGTCGCGCCCCAGGCGATGGCCGCCGGGTAGACGGTCGCGCCGTAGGTGGTGAACCCGGTCAGGCACTCTTCGTGGACCAGCGCCGGGATGCCGAGCCGGGAGTGCTTCACCACCTCGGACTGGAGCCGTACCACCTCCGCGGCGCCCTCCGCCGCGGTCAGCGGAACGCTGCCGAACACCCGCGTGAGGTGGCCGAGGCCGTGGCGAATCGCCTCCTCGAAGGGCACCCGGCCCGAGGCCGCGAAGACGTCCTGCATCGGGGCCACGTTCGCGGTGCCTTCGGCCTCCTCGGTCTCCGCGCCCTCCTCGGCCCCCATGTCGTTGCCGAGCCAGCGGCTGCCGAGCTGGCCGACCTTCTCCTCCAGGGTCATGGCCTCAAGGAGGGCCTCGACCCGGTCGGCCACGGGGAGGGCCGGGTCCTGCCACGTACGGAGGATCCGGCCCGCCGCGGAGGCCCCATCAAGCGCCGTCATCTGGCTTCTCCTCAAGAAAAAATCCGTTCCGCAAATGTCCGAAACCTTTCGGAGCGTTGCGGCAGCTCTGCTCGTCATCCTGGCACACCCGAGGTGACCAGGAAAATCCCAGTTGAGAGTACCTCAAATCGCTTGCATGCCAACTTGGCGTCACCAAGAGGGCACCCCTTGACAGGCAAGTACTGGAAATCTAAATTGACGTGCCACGCGGCCTGTTTCGGAAATGTTTCGACATGCTGGGCTCAAAGGGAGCGGATGCCTGGCAGCGGAGGTGCCGACCCGACCGGCGGCCACCGCCACTGATGTTTCACATGGAGCCGCGCCCAGCCCCGGCATTCGACATACGGAGATCAGCGTGGAGTCAACGACACCATCTCGCCGCACCTTCCTCACCCTCTCCATGGGCATCCCCCTGGGTGCCGCGCTCGCGGCATGCGGCACCTCCGGACCCGCCCCGGTAGGCGGAGCCGCGAGCAGCGCGGCGGCCACGACCGGCGGCGGAGGCAGCGGGGCCAAGGCCACCTACTGGTACCTGTCGGTCCAGCCGCAGGAGGGCGTGCGCACCCGGGCCGTGGAGCGTTTCAACAAGGCCAACCCCAACGGTCAGATCACCGGCACGACCGTACAGAACGACGCCTACAAGACGAAGATCAAGACGGCGATCGGCGCGGGCCAGGCGCCCACCATCATCTGGGGCTGGGGCGGCGGCACTCTGCGCACGTACGTGCAGGCCGGCCAGGTCGACGACCTCACCTCGTGGTTCGAGCAGAACGCGGCCGTGAAGGACCGGCTGTTCCCCTCCTCCTTCGGAGCGGCCACGATCGACGGCAAGATCTACGCGATGCCGTGCGAGACCGTGCAGCCGATCGTCCTGTACTACAACAAGACGGTCTTCGAGAAGGTCGGGGTGCAGCCGCCGCAGTCGTGGGGCGACATCATGGCCCTGGTCCCCAAGTTCAACGCCGCCGGCATCGCCCCGTTCTCCCTCGGCGGCCAGTCCCGCTGGACGAACATGATGTGGCTGGAGTTCCTCTTCGACCGCATCGGCGGCCCCGAGGTGTTCCAGGCCGTGTTCGACGGCAAGAAGGACGCCTGGTCCAACCCGGCCGCCCTGGACGCGCTGACCAAGCTGCAGGACCTCGTCAAGGCGAAGGGCTTCATCAAGGGCTTCTCCTCGATCACCGCCGACTCCAACGCCGACCAGGCCCTGCTGTACACGGGCAAGGCCGCGATGATGCTGCACGGCGGCTGGACGTACGGCAGCATGTCGACCGACGGCGGCGACTTCGTCTCCGGCGGCCACCTCGGGTACATGAACTTCCCGCCGGTCGAGGGCGGCAAGGGCGACCCCAGCAACACCGTCGGCAACCCCGGCCAGTACCTGTCGATCTCCTCCAAGGCGACCCCCGAGCAGAAGGAGATCGCCAAGAAGTTCTTCGCGACCGCCGTGCTCAACGCCGAGGACGCCAAGGAGTGGGCCGGCACGGGCGCGGTGCCGATCGTCAAGGGCGCCGACGCCGGGTTCGCCACCTCCAAGGACGCGGACTTCCTGAAGTTCGTGTACGGCATCGCCAGCAACGCCAAGTCGTTCGCCCAGTCCTGGGACCAGGCGCTCAGCCCCACCGCGGCCGAGGTCCTGCTGGACAACATCGCCAAGCTGTTCCAGCTGTCGATCACGCCGCAGCAGTTCGTGTCCAACATGAACGCGGTCATCGGCAGTTGAGCGTGTTCACCACCCCTGCTCGGAGAGGGACGCCGCCGGCCGCCACGGGAGGGGCCCGAAGCGGCGTCCTCCCGTGGCTGGCCGTGCCGGCCTTGGCGATCTTCGTCGCCTTCGGGGTGATCCCGCTGGTCGGGGTCCTGTTCCTCAGCTTCACGTCCTGGGACGGGCTCGGCGAGATCCACATGTCCGGGCTCACGAGCTGGCGGGCCGTGCTCGCCGACCCCGGCCTCGTGCACGCGGTGCTGGTGACGTTCCTGGTGATGGCCGTCTCCTGGGCGGTGCAGACCCCGGCCAGCATCCTGATCGGGGTGTTCCTGGCCGGGCACCAGCGTTACCGCACGCTGCTGGCGGTGCTGTACTTCGTCCCGCTGCTGCTCAGCTCGGCGGCCATCGCCATCGCCTACAAGGCGCTGCTCGACCCGAACTTCGGGCTCGGCGCGGGGCTGGGCATCGATCTGCTCACGCAGGACTGGCTCGGCGAACCCGTCCTCGCCTTCAGCGTCGTGATCTTCGTGGTCTCGTGGCAGTTCATCCCGTTCCATTCGCTGATCTACCAGGGCGGCGTACGGCAGATCCCGCGCTCCCTGTACGAGGCCGCCGAGATGGACGGCGCGGGCCGCGTGCGCAAGTTCTTCAGCATCACGCTGCCGCAGCTCAAGTACACGATCATCACGTCCTCCACCCTCATGGTCGTCGGCTCCCTGACCTTCTTCGACCTGATCTTCGTACTGACCGTGGGCGGTCCCGGCGACGCCACCCGGGTGCTCGCCCTGGACATGTGGAAGCGCGGGTTCCAGGCCGGCCTCATGGGGCCGGCCAGTGTCATCGCGGTCATCCTGGTCCTCGTGGGCCTCGTCCTGGCGTTGCTCCTGCGCCGGCTCGGCGGCCGTGACGCCAACGCGAGCCAGATGGAAGGGGCCTGACCATGGGCTTGACCCACACGACGGGGCCCGGCCGTACCGTGGCGGCCGAGCAGGAGCCGGGCCGGCGCCGGTCGCGTCCGGGTGACCGGCGCCGGTCGCGCCCGGGCGCCGAGCGGCCCAACTGGCTGGGCGGCATCACGAGCTGGCTGTGGCTGGCGATCGTGATCGTGCCGATCTACTGGATCGTCATCACCAGCTTCAAGGCGCAGAGCAGCTACTACGCCACCAACCCGCTCGCGCCGCCCCCCGAGCCGACCCTGGCCAACTACAAGATGGTCATCGAGTCCGACTTCCCGCTGTACTTCCTCAACAGCCTCATCGTGACCGTCGGCGCGGTCGTCCCCGCGGTCGCGGTCTCGTTCATGGCCGCGTACGCGATCGTCCGGGGCGGCTCCTTCCGCTTCCTGCGCGGGGTGAACGCGCTGTTCCTCATGGGGCTGGCCATCCCGCTACAGGCGACCATCATCCCCGTCTACCTGATCATCATCAGGCTGCGCCTCTACGACTCGCTGACGGGGCTGATCCTCCCGTCGATCGCCTTCGCCGTCCCGCTGTCGGTGCTGATCCTCAGCAACTTCATCCGTGACGTGCCCAAGGAGCTGTTCGAGTCGATGCGGATGGACGGCGCGAGCGAGTGGATGACGCTCTGGCGCCTGGCCTACCCGCTCACCCGGCCGGCCGTGGTGACGGTGACGATCTACAACGCGCTGACGATCTGGAACGGGTTCCTGCTGCCGCTGATCCTCACCCAGAGCGCCGACAAGCGGACGCTGCCGCTCGCGCTGTGGACCTTCCAGGGGCAGTACAGCGTGAACGTGCCCGCCGTGCTCGCCTCCGTCGTGCTGACCACGCTCCCCATCCTGTTCCTGTACGTGATCGGCCGCCGCCAGTTGCTCAGCGGCCTGACCGCCGGCTTCACCAAGTAACACCGCCGGCTTCACCAGGTAACCCGGACCGCCCACGCCCGCCGAGGGTGTGGGCGGCCGGTCAGGTGTTTCGGAGCGTCGCGAGTCTCACAAGCCTTCGTGGGGTTTGTGAGACGTCGCGTCTTTGACAGTGAGGATTCACCCTCCTGTCCAGTTCCCAGAACGCCCGTCGTGGCACATCGTGTGTCTGCCGACGCACCCGTTTCGGCCAACGACCGGTGACCCTGGCCCCCTGACCCGGACCCATGCCCCCGCTGCCCCATGTCCGGGCCGGTGACCCGTGCCCCGGTGGATTCCCGCCTCCCTCTCCCCTCGCCGAAGGAGTCCCCCATGGTCCGACGGATGTTCGCCGTGCTCGCCGCGGCCGCCCTGGCGTTCGCGATCGTCCCCCGCGCCGAGGCCGCGCAGGGCGAGGTGTACGTGGCGCTCGGCGACTCGGCCGCCTCGGGACCGCTCGTTCCCGACCAGGTGCTCCCCGACCTCGGCTGCTGGCGCTCCGACCACAACTACGCCCACCTGACCGCCCAGGCCATCGGCGCCGCCACCTTCCGCGACGTCACCTGCTCAGGCGCCGACACCACCGACATGTACCAGCCGCAGCGCACCGACCTCGGCACGCTGCCGCCGCAGCTCGACGCGCTCAGCCAGGACACCACCCTGGTCACCGTGCAGATCGGCGCCAACGATGTCGGGCTCACCGGCTTCATCGAGGACTGCCTGAACCTGCTGCCGCCGCCGGTCGGCGACGCGTGCAACGACGACTACGTCGTCAACGGCCAGGACAGCTGGCGGGTGGCCACCGACGCGCTGCGTCCCCGGCTGACCGCGCTGGCCGGCGACATCCACGCCCGCGCCCCGCAGGCCAGGATCTTCGTGGTCGGCTACGCCACCTACGCGCCGCCGAACGGCTGCTGGCCGCGCGTCCCGATCATCAGGTCCGACGCCAACTACATCCGCGCGACACTGCAGTACTTCAACCGCATGCTCGCCGAGCAGGCCGCGTCCGCCGGGGTCGGGTTCATCGACCTGCAGACCCCGAGCACCGGCCACGACCCGTGCACCGGCTCGGGCACCCGCTGGATCGAGCCCTACATCCCGGCCTCCCCCGCCGCCCCCTTCCACCCGAACGCCCGCGGCATGCGCAACTTCGCCACCGTGGTCACGGCCGCCGTCTCCGGCGTCTGACCCCGCGCCACCCGCCGACGTTCTGAGGCCCTCCCGGTTCGTTCCGGGAGGGCCTCGGTTCATGCGAGGGGCCGCGTGGTCACCAGCCGACGGCGACCAGGAGCCACTGCGGGTTGCCGTGGGAGATGAAGGAGGACTGGCTCGCGTAGTCGTCGTACGGGAAGCCGTACGACAGGCGGTTGATCGCGTGGTCGTGCCAGAACTTGGAGTAGTAGTTCGCCGGAGCGGCCTGGTAGTACAGGCTGGGCGTCGACCACTGCGACTGCGGCAGGTGCGCCACATGCCGGTTCAGGGCCGAGCACATGCCCGGGTTGTTGGCCAGCGAGGCGGCGCAGCCGAAGATGTCGGAGGTCGCCGCGGAGACGCCGACCGACGAGGCGTAGGCGGAGAAGTAGTTCGCGTTCGCGCCGCCCGCGCGGAACCCGGCGTGGCTGCCCGGTGCGATGATCCGGTACGGGGCCTGCACCTGCGCGAGCGGCTTGAACTCGGCCGGGACCTCGTTGACGAACTTCTGGAACGTCACCGCGCGGTCCTCCGCGAAGGTGGTCTGGTCCTCGCCCACCGACACGTCGTACCCGTCGTGGGCGTGCAGCCGCATGGCCAGCTTGATGCCGAACGCGTCGACCCGTGTGGTGTTCCCGTTGAACACCGACGCGCCGACCGTGAACTCGATGAAGTCGTAGTACTGGCTGTTCGGCGAGCCGAGGTAGAAGTACATCCGCCCGGCCGAGTTCACCGGCATGTCGAAGTACGGCTGCTCGGCGATCGAGTGGACCTGCCCGTTGTAGCTCCAGTAGACCTGGCTGTCGGGGTACTTGCCGTTGGTCCGGTTGAGCATCTTGACCATGACGACGTTCTGGGCGGCGGGGATGCTGGCGGTGTCACCCCAGAACGACCCCGGCGGGTCGGTCGGTGGCGTACCCGTGCTGGTGCCGTAGACGGCGAACTCCCACAGGGAGTAACCGTACGGGGTGGCCCGTACGGTGCCGTACACGCGCACGTAGCGGCCGGTGCCGGTGACGTTGAGGGTCTGCGTCCCGCCCGTGCCGGTGGTGGTGGAGTAGACGCTGGTCCAGCTCGTCGCGTTGGCGGAGACCTGGACCTGGAAGGACCTGGCGTACGCCGCCTCCCAGGTGAGCACCACCTGGCTGATGGAGGCGCTCGCGCCGAGGTCGACCTGGATCCACTGCGGGTCGCTGAACTGGCTGGACCAGCGGGTGCCGGCGTTGCCGTCGACGGCGGCGGAGGCGGGGGTGCCCGCGTTCTCGGTCGAGGAGGCGGTGGCCGGCTTGCCCTGTGACAGCAGGGTGGCCGCGTACGCGGGGGTGACGGCGGCGGAGTACACGGCCAGCATGACGACCACGAAGACGGCCAGCGCCGTCGCGAGGAAGGCCGGTCGGGTGTGGCGGATCGTGACACGGGATGGGGGGGACATCAGTGGCATGACAGCTCCTGACGTGGCGGTAGGCCACGGCCGCGACCGGACGCGCCGACCCCTGAGGCAGGGCCGTGCCCGGTACGGCGTGGTTCGGCAACACGCAAGAGAGCGCTCTCTCGACTGAAGCCTTGCCCACGTTCGTCAAATCGTCAAGATGAACTGTCGGAAACATTCCCCGCACACCCCGGGTCCGCTGGGGCGGGCCGCCTGTCCTTGGGGCCGCGCGCGGGATGGTGCGTGAAGCGGTGCGCGAGCGGTGCGTAGGCGGTCCGCGAAACAATCGCGTCGGAAGCCCCAACCAAATGCCCGGCGGCGCACTCTCATCTGTCATGAAAACGTTCACGAAGCCCACGGCGGCCTTCCTCCGCGCCACGGCGGTCACCGCCACCCTCGCCGCGACGATCCTCGCGGGAACCGCCGCCGCCGACGCGGCCACCACCACCCCGAAGTTCAAGCCGCCCACGACGTACGGGACGTCCTTCCAGTCCGACCCGCACCACGACTTCACCAAGAGGATCAGCCCACGGCACGACGGCATCCTGCGCGGCTGGGTCACCTACTACCGGGCAGGCGAGGCGGAGTACGAGCCGATCAGGTGGAAGAAGGACAAGAGCGGCAACACCGAAGGATGGTTCGTCGGCCCGCCGGAGGGCGACTCCACGGCGTACCGCTCCCGGCTCTCCTCGAAGGCCACCTTCTACAGCGCGCTCAACTGTAATGGTGACGATGTGACCGCGAACCGCAAGGGCGTCGGCACCAAGCGCTGCTCGCACAAGGCGCTCATCCGCTTCGTCAAGGCGAAGCACAACCCCGCCCTCATCACCATCGTCAAGGGCAAGATCATCAAAATCCGGGAGATCTACACCCCCTGACCCGTTCCCATCGGACGACAAAGGTCACCAGGGGGGTCAGGTGACCTTCGGGCAGAGGGTGTCGTTCGCGGGGGGTCTCAGAGAGATCAGATAGCGGTCGACGGCCTCGTCCACGCAGGTGGAACCGGTGCGGTAGGCGGTGTGGCCGTCGCCGTCGTAGCTGAGCAGTACTCCGGCGGACAGTTGCGAGGCCAGGGCCTTGGCCCACTCGTACGGGGTGGCGGGGTCGCGCTGGGTGCCGACGACCAGGATCGGCGGGGAGCCGGCGGCCTTCAGGGGCTTGTCGCCGCCCGTCGGCTTGACCGGCCAGTAGTCGCAGGGCAGCGACCCCCACATCACGTACGCCCCGAAGTGCGGGGACTCCTTCTGCGCCGCCTTCGCCGCCTGCTCGTACGCGGCGATCTTGTGGGGGTAGGGGTGGTCGAGGCAGTTGACGGCCATGTTGGCCTCGGTCTGGTTGGAGTACGAGCCGTCCTGGTGGCGGTCGACGAGGATGTCGGCGAGCTTCAGCAGCGTGGTGCCGTCGCCCCGGAACGCCTGGCCGAGCGCGGCGCGCAGCACGGGCCATGAACGCTTGTCGTACAGCGCCGTGACGACGCCGAGCGTCGTCCACGACTCGTCGATCTTCCGGCCGTCACCGGTGGCGTTGCGCAGCGGGTGCTGGTCGGTGGCCTTCAGCAGGTTGGCGAGCTGCGACAGCGCCATGTCGGTGTTCCTGACCGGGAACGGGCACGAGGCCTCCTTGAAGCAGTCGGCCAGGAAGGAGCGGAACGCCACCTCGAAGCCGCGCCCCTGGGCGGCGTTGATGTCGGGCACCGGCGACAGGGCGGGGTCGATGGCGCCGTCCAGCACCAGGGCACGGATCTTCCTCGGGAACAGCTCCGCGTACACGGCGCCCAGGTAGGTGCCGTAGGACTTGCCGAGGTAGGTCAGCCCCTGGTCGCCGAGCGCCGCGCGCAGCACGTCCATGTCGCGCGCGGCGTCGGCCGTGCCGACGTGCGGGAGGAGCTTGGCGGACTTGGCCTCGCACCCCTCCGCGAACTCCTTGGCGCCCTTGGCCAGCGCGGCGACCTCCGAGGAGTCGTCAGGCGTTCCGTCCAGGCCGATGAAGGTGTCCAGTTCTGGACCGGTGAGGCACCGCACGGGCGCCGACTCGCCGACGCCGCGCGGGTCGAAGCCCACGGTGTCGAACCGGGACAGGACGGCGGGGCTCAGCACCGTCTTGGCGGCCCGCGCGTACTCGATGCCGGAGCCGCCGGGTCCGCCGGGGTTGAGCAGCACCGATCCCACGCGCTTGCCGCCCGTGGCCGGGAGCCTGATCACGCTGATCTGGATCCGGTCGCCGCCGGGATCGGCGTAGTCGAGGGGGACGTTCAGCTGGCCGCACTCGAAGCCGTCCTTGCAGGGCGACCAGGAGATCTTCTGCGTGTAGAAGGGCGCCAGCGCGGCGGAGGGCGCCTGGGTGGCCGCGCCGCCGGACCCGGTGGCGGCGGGCGTCGCGGGCGGCGCCCCGTCCGCCGGGTCCGCGTCCCCCTTCGCCGAGCACGCCGAGGCGGCCAGCATCACCGCGATGAGAGCGGCAGCCGTGCGGCCGGCGCCTTGGGAGCGCATCATGCGCCGACCACCTGTCCCCCGTGTAGACCACCGGCCGGTTGATCAACCAGGCGGCGCTTAGGTTGTACCCCGCCCATCTGGTGTCTCACTCCTCGGACGGCTCCTGCTCACCGTAGTGCGCGTCGTGCTGCTTGCGCGGCGCGCACACGCTCGCCTTCGAGCACGCGCACCTGCGTCCTCCGTCGTTCAGCCGCACGACGACCGAATCGGACGGCACGTTGTGCCCGACGACGGTGCCCGGCCCCTCGGGCGTGTCCACCGCGAGCCCGACGCGCGGCGCCGTCGCGCGGAACTCCTGGTAGAGCGGGTGCTCGTACTTCAGGCAGCACATCAGCCGCCCGCAGGCGCCGGCGATGCGCAGCGGGTTGACCGGCAGGTCCTGGTCCTTGGCCATGCGGACCGACACCGGTTCGAAGTCCTTGAGAAACGTCGCGCAGCACAGGTCGCGCCCGCAGGGGCCGATGCCGCCCTGCAGCCGCGCCTCGTCACGCGGCCCGATCTGCCGCAGCTCCACCCGGGCCCGCAGGTTGCGCGCGAGGTCACGGACCAGCGCGCGGAAGTCGACGCGGTGGGGGGCGGAGAAGTAGACGGTGTAGACGTTGTCGGCGTCGAGGTAGTCGATGCCGACGATCTTCATGGGCAGCTCGTGCCGCTTGATCAGGCGCTTGGACACGCTGCGGGCCTCGGCGCGGCGGCGGCGGTTGCCCTCGTCACGTCCCAGTTGCTCCTCGTCCGCGACGCCCTCGCAGACGGGCAGGCCGTCGATGTCCTCGCTGACCCACTGCGGCGCCCACACGCATTCGGCCACCTCGGGCCCGGCGTCGGTCGGCACCAGGACCTTGTCACCGACCTTGGGGGTGTGGCCGCCGGGGTCGAGATAATAGAGCCTCCCGTAGCGAGCAAAGCTCACGGCCATGATCATTCCCATGGAAGGCCTCCGCTTTCTCACCGGTACGGCTCGCGCCCGCCCTCGGTTCTTTACGCTCCGCGGGCACGCGCTTCGGGCCCACATTACGCGCACGCGGGTTCGCGGGCGCAACACCTACCCGGCGTGGCTCGCGACGCCCGCGTGGACGGAACGCAGGGCCGCGTCGATGTCCGCCAGCGCGCGTGTGCGCGGGTCGGAAAGCGGCGGGATCTCGACGGGCACCCATTCGGGCGCGGGACGGCGGCCCAGGGTCAGGCGGATCGTCCCGATGTTCCGGCGAAGGGCTCCGTGCACGGAGGCGGTCTGGCGGGCGCGCCCGTGGTCCTCGGAGGCGGGGTCGTCGGCGGGGACGGTCAGCGCCGCGAGCGGTTCCGCGCACGACATCAGGCTCCGCGCGCATTCCGCCAGGCCAGGGACGCGCGGGGGGCGGCGCAGGACGGTGTCGGCCATGCCGGTGATCCGCCGGAGTGCCAGCAGGGGTTCGGCGGCGACGTGGAGCGCCTCGGCGCGACGGTCGAACTCGCGCCGCCGGTCCTCGTCCGGTCCCTTCAGCAGGTCCCCGAGGGCCTCCAGGGTGCGGGAGAGGTTCTTGCGTACGACGGCCTCGGTGCGGATCGGCAGGAGCACGAAGGCCGGCAGGATGGCGCACACCGTGCCGAGCACGATCTCCACGATCCGCTCGCCGAGGAACCCGGGGCCGGCCTGGCCGGAGAGGCCGTACAGTACGGCCAGCACGCTGGTCATGCAGAAGGACCAGTACGCGTAGTCGACCTGGCGGAGGATCAGCCCCACCAGCAGATAGGCGAAGATCACGATCACCGAGACCACGGGGTGGCCGTCGATCGGGCCCGCGATCAGCGTGGCCGTGAGGGCGCCAGCCAGAGCGCCCGCGAACCGCTGGACGCCCTTGTGCAGCACGTGCCCC
Source organism: Sphaerisporangium corydalis (assembly GCF_025506355.1). Taxonomy (GTDB): domain Bacteria; phylum Actinomycetota; class Actinomycetes; order Streptosporangiales; family Streptosporangiaceae; genus Sphaerisporangium; species Sphaerisporangium corydalis. The sequence goes on along the minus strand of NZ_JANZYP010000059.1, from coordinate 32,002 downwards.
CGCGAGCGGGCGCCGACGGTGAGCACCAGCGTGGTGATCACCGTCCAGGTCCAGTGGTCGGGGAAGAGCAGGCGGCCGGCGACGAAGGCGAGGGCCAGCGCCAGACCGGCCTGCGCGGCCAGCCGGGTGTGGACCTCGCCCCGCGTGCCGGATTCCCCGGGTTCCGCCACGGGCGGCGGCGGGTCGTACCGCGCGATCATGAAGGACGCCGCCAGGCTCCACAGGACGGCCACCACGCCGGCGGCGATCGCCCAGACGATGGCGCCGAGCGGGCCGGAGCCGACCGGGACCGGCGACATGAACATCGCGAGCAGGGGCAGCGTCATCAACCGGCCGATCCCCGCCGCTCTCGGGCCGTACCGCCGGAGGTGGATCGAGAGGAAGACCAGTGCCACGAAAAGGGCGCTCCCGAGCAGCGGTTGCCAGTGCATGACCGCGCCCACCCCGGCCACGCACGCGGTCACGACCGGCAGGCGGGCCAGCAGGGCGAGGTGCCGCTGCCCCTTGCCCACCCGGTCGACGGAGAGGGCGACCATGACGCCGACGACGATGGCGCCGGACGATCCGTGGGCGAGGTGGACGAGGAGCGCGAGCGTGACGAACGTCCCGAGGGCGGCGACGAACGAGCGGAGCCCGGCGCGTACGGCGGTCCGGTCGGGAAGGGGGAGGCGGAGGGATCCCGATGATGTCATCAGCACCTACGTATGAGTCATGGGCATCGGACGAGTAGATAGTAAGATAAGGCGTACTATATGCACATGGAAGAGCGGGACGCGCGGGCGGAGACGTCCGCCGTCCGCCGCGGCACGATGCGGCTGGCGAGGCGCCTGCGCACCGAGCGCCCGGAAGGCGGCCTGAGCGGCGCGAAGCTCAGCGTGCTCGGCCACCTCTACCGCCGGGGCGGGATGACGCCCAAGGCGATCGCCGAGCTGGAGCGCGTGCAGGCGCAGTCGATGACCCGCGTGCTCGCGGAGCTGCAGCGGGAGGGCATGGTCTCCCGCGACCGCGACCCGCACGACGGCCGCCAGTCCCTGATCACCATCACGCCGCAGGGACGGGACGTCCTGGTCCAGGACATGGCGAGCCGCGACGAGTGGCTCGCCCGGGCGATGGAACGGCACCTGTCACCGGCGGAGCGGCGGATCCTGCACATGGCGGGCGAGATCATGGAACGCCTCGCCGAAGCCGACACCGGCACCGTTACCGACACCGGCACCGTTATCGGCTCCGACACCACCTCCGACTCCGACTCCGGCTCCGGCTCCGGCTCCGGCTCCGGTGAAGACGCGCGGTGAGCGGTGGGTCAGAGGCGGGGGCGCCAGAGGGAGACGGTCATGGCCTCGACGGCGATCTGCGGGTTCACATTGGCGGCCAGCCGCTCGCGGCAGAGCATGATCGCGTCGACCCGCCGCAACGTGTCCTCCGGGGAGCTCGACCGGGCCAGCGCCGCGAGGTCGGCCCGCCGGTCCTCGGTGGACAGCTCGACCTCGGCCCCGAACTGCACCGCGAGCACGTCACGGTAGAAGGCGACCAGGTCGAGCAGCGCCTGGTCGAGCGAGTCGCGCTTGATGCGGGTCGCGCGCGACTTCTGCTTGTCCTCCAGGTCCTTCATCGCCCCCGCACCGCCCCTGACCAGCCCCCGGTTCAGTCCTTTGCCCGTCGACCCCTCGCCGTAGATCTTGCGCAGCTCGGTCGTCTCGGCCTCGTTGAGGTGGGTCGTCGCCTCGTCCGCGTCCTCCGACGAGGTCTTGACCAGGCGTTCGGCCGCGTCGACACACTCTCCGACGCCAGTCAGCGAGCGCGGCAGCGAAAGGACCGACTCGCGGCGGTGGCGCACCTCGCCGTCCAGCGCCAGCCGGCGTGCCCGGCCGACGTGCCCTTGGGTGGCCCGGGCGGCGAACTCGGCCATCTTGGGCGGCACGTCGTCGCGGGTGACCAGCATGTGGGCGATGGCGGCGGTGGACGGCGTGCGCAGGGTGACGACCCTGCACCGCGACCGGATCGTGATCACCATGTCGTCCGGTGAGGGCGCGCACAGGAGCCAGACCGTGCGCGGCGGCGGCTCTTCGATGGCCTTGAGCAGGGCGTTCGCGGCGGCCTCCGTGGCACGGTCGGCGTCCTCGAACAGCATGACCCGCCACCGGCCGAGCGTGGGGGCGCCCGAGGCCCTGAGCACGAGCTCGCGGGTCTGCTTGACGCTGTACGACAACCCCTGCGGCCGTACCGTCTCGACGTCGGGATGGGAGCCGACGCTCACCTGATGGCACATGTCGCAGTGGCCGCAGCCCTGGTCGGGGCAGAGCAGGGCGGCGGCGAAGGCCTGGGCGGCTTCGGTTCGCCCCGATCCCGGGGGGCCGGTGAACAGCCAGGCGTGGGTCATGCCCGTGCCGCGCCCGCCGGCGATCGCCTCGGCGCCGGCCGCCGCGGCGCGCTGGAGCACGGCCGCCGCCTGCTCCTGGCCCACCAGGTCGTCGAAGACTGTCACGCACGCCAGGTTAGCCGACCACCCCGCGCCCCAGGCCGCCTCGCGACCATGCCCGGCGGCCTGAGGCGCGCCAGGCCGGACCCGCCGGTGAGGCGTGCCAGGCCGGACCCGCCGGCGGTCAGTCGCGGATGGCGGGCATCGTGCCGGTGATCGCCTCGGTCTCCTGCGGGACGGGGTCGGGGAGGATCTCGCGGATCCGGTCCTGGATCAGCCCGGAGATCTCCTCCTGCGTCAGCAGCCCGTCCACGATTAGGTAGCGGTCGGGGTCGGCGGCGGCCAGCGCCCGGAACTCCCGGCGGACCCGCTCGTGGAACTCCAGGGGCTCGGACTCGATGCGGTCGGCCGGCGAGCCCAGCCGGGCCAGCCCCACCGCCGGCGGCACGTCGATCAGCACCGTGAGGTCGGGCACCAGCCCGCCCGTGGCCCAGGAGTTCACCTTGGCGACGTCCTGCGGCAGGAGCTCCCGCCCGGCCCCCTGGTAGGCCAGCGAGGAGTCGACATAACGGTCACAGGTCACCATCGCCCCCCGGTCCAGCGCGGGACGGATGACCTTCTCCACGTGCTCGGCGCGGTCGGCCGCGTACAGCAGCGTCTCGGCCCGTGAGGACAGCCCTTGGTGGGCGGAGTCCAGCAGGATCGCCCGCAGCCGCATGCCGACCTTGGTCGAACCGGGCTCGCGGGTCTGCACGACGTCGAAGCCCTGGTCGCGCAGCCAGATGGCGACCAGCCGGGACTGGGTGGTCTTGCCCGATCCCTCGCCGCCCTCGAACGCGATGAACATGCCGTGTGAGCGCTCGGCGACCTCGGCGACGAACCGCTCGCCGCGCAGGGCGGCGACCAGGTCGGCCCCGATGGGGACCTCGCGCCGGTCGTCCATCTGCCGCAGCGCGAGCATGCCGACCACGACCGCCACCAGCGCGCCGATCAGCATGACCAGGTTGGGCCCGTCGAACCGGTACGCCAGCCCGGCCCCGAACTCGAAGCGGTGCTCGCCGAACAGGCCGGCCAGGGCGGGCGCGAGCGCGACCACCAGAAGGAGGGTGACGCGGGCGAGGGACTGCAGGAAGGAGAAGGTGCGCCCCCGCATCCCGTCCTCGACCTCCAGGCCGATGAGTGTGTACCCGATGATCCACGCGATGCCCGCGCAGGCCCCGAGCACGACGACCAGCATGACCACGATCACCAGGTTGTGGATCAGCGCGGTGGCGGCGAGCACGACGCCCGCCGTGATGATCGCCAGCCCGAAGAGGCGGCGCCGCGACAGCTCGCTCAGCAGCCTCGGGCCGAAGAAGATGCCGAGGGCCATGCCGGCGAAGACCGCGGCGAACACCATGCCGTACGCGGCGTCCCCGCCGCCGAGGGCCACCACGTACACCTTGGCGACGCCGATGACCGCGCCGCCCGCCGCGAACGCGCCGAGCATGCCGATGACCAGGCCGCGGACCATGCGGTGGGCGCCGACGAAGCGCCAGCCGTCCACGATCTGCCGGAGCATCGACGGCGTGGACACGGCCGCCGCGTTGCCCTTGGGGATGCTGGTGAGCGTGAAGATCAGGGCCGCGGAGACGAGGTAGGCGGCGGCGTTGATGATCAGGGCGAGGTGCGCGGGCTCCCACCCGAGGGTGGGCACCGCCCTGTCCAGCACCTCGATGATCACCGACAGCACGGCGAACAGCGCGGCGGCGACCGGCGCCGTGCCGTAGGTCACCAGCAGGTTGAGCTGGTTGGCCTCCTCCAGCCGCTCCTTGGGGACCAGGTTCGGGACGGTCGCGTCCTTGGCCGGCACCCAGAAGAGGTTGACGCACTCCACGAGGAACGTCGCGATGATGATCCACTGGTAGCTGCCGACCAGCGGGATGGACAGCACGAACGCGAAGCGCAGCAGGTCGGAGAAGAACATCGTGAGCCGCCGGTCGAACCGGTCGGCGAACGCGCCGGCGAGCGGCCCGAGCAGGATCGCGGGCAGCATCTTCACGACGAAGACGCCGCCGATGGCGAGGCTCTGCGCCTTGTAGCCCGAGTCCTGCGTGAGCAGGGCCGCGAAGGCCGTGATCGCGATGATGTTCAGCCAGTCGCCCAGGCTGCAGACCGCCATCGCCGTCCAGAGCCGGCGGAAGGGGGCGTTCGCCAGCACGTGCGGGGGTTTACGACGCGCGGAGGACCGGCCGGAGGTGGTCATGGTGTCAGCGTATCCAGGTGCTCGCTGGGCTGGGATCGATCGAGAACAGGATGGATATGCCCGCCTGCTCCTGTGCCGAGCGTATTACGTCGTCGGCGTCCCAGGCAGGCCACATCCGGGGAAAGGTCGAAATGCTACCTGGTCGCCCGGTCGGACGCCGCCCTCTTGCCAACGCTAAGGTAATCCTGTCCTAATTTAGGCAAGGCTAACGCAAGCGGCAGGGAGACCACAGTGTTCGCCAGCTATCTCATCGGCCTGCGCGAAGGGCTCGAGGCGACCCTTGTCGTGTCCATCCTCGTCGCGTTCCTCGTCAAGAGTGATCGGCGCGAGCGTTTGCCCCTCGTCTGGGCCGGGGTCGTGGCGGCCGTGGCCCTGTCCGTCGGGTTCGGGGCGCTGCTGACCTTCACCGCCGCCCACCTCGACTCGCGCCAGCACGAGTTCTTCGACGCGATCGCGTCCATCGCGGCCACCGTCTTCGTCACCTTCATGATCTTCTGGATGCGGACGGCGGCCCGGCGGATGTCCGGCGACCTGCGGGCCAAGCTCAGCGAGGCGCTGAACCTCGGCGCGACGGCCGTGGTGGTCATGGCCTTCCTCGCGGTCGCGCGCGAGGGCCTGGAGACCGCGCTGCTGTTCTTCGCCGCCGCCCAGGGCGCCACCACCAGCGCCACCCCGCTGATCGGCATCAGCCTCGGCCTGGTCACGGCGGTCGCGCTCGGCTGGGCGCTGTACGCGAGCGCGCTGCGCATCAACCTCGGCAAGTTCTTCACCTGGACCGGCCTGCTGCTCATCCTGGTCGCCGCGGGCATCTTCAAGTACGGGGTGCACGACCTGATCGAGGCCGGCGTCGTCGACGTGCTGACCGCCCCCGCCTTCGACCTGACCGGCGTCCTGCCGCCGGACGCCTGGTACACCACCCTGCTGAGCGGCATCCTCAACTTCACCCCGCAGCCCAGCATCCTGGAGACCATCGCCTGGGTGGCCTACCTGGTCCCGGTGCTGACGCTGTTCCTCCTGCCGTCCTCCAAGGGCCCCGGCGCCGCCCCCGCGTCGACCTCGGCCACGGCGGCGACCTCCCCATGAACCCCCGGCACCTCTCTCACACCGTGATCGTCCCGAACTGGAGAACCATGCGTACCCCTCTTGCCCTCACCGCCGGCGCGCTGGCCCTGGCCGGCCTCACCGCATGCTCGTCGACGACCGGCGGAGGCGCCACGGCCGGACCGGCCGCCACCGACGCGGCCAAGCCCGGGAAGATCACCGTCGCCGCGAACGACACCGACTGCCAGGTCTCCGCGGCCGACCTGCCCGCCGGCACCTCCACGTTCGAGGTCACCAACAGCGGCAGCAAGGTCACCGAGTTCTACGTCTACGCCGACGGCGACCGCGTGATGGGCGAGGTGGAGAACATCGTCCCGGGGCTCACCCGCCAGGTCATCATCGAGCTGCCCGCCGGGGCGTACCAGACGGCCTGCAAGCCGGGCATGATCGGCAAGGGCATCCGCAACCCGCTGAAGGTGAGCGGCGCGGCCGTCCCCCTCACCGACGACGTCAAGCTCGCCAAGGCGACCGCCGACTACCAGCGGTACGTGAAGAGCCAGAGCGACGCGCTGCTCGTCAAGACGCAGGAGTTCGTCGACGCCGTGAAGGCCGGTGACGCTGATAAGGCCAAGGCGCTGTTCCCGATCGCCCGCACCTACTGGGAGCGCATCGAGCCCGTCGCGGAGAGCTTCGGCGACCTCGACCCCGCCATCGACGCCCGCGAGGGCGACCTGGCCAAGGGCGAGAAGTGGACCGGCTTCCACAAGATCGAGAAGCACCTGTGGGTCACCAAGGACATCAGCAAGGACGGCCCCACCGCCGACAAGCTGATGGTCGACGTGAAGGAGATCGTCGCCAAGTCCACCACCGAGAAGCTCGCCCCCCTCAAGCTGGCCAACGGCGCCAAGGAGCTCCTCGACGAGGTCGCCACCGGCAAGATCACCGGCGAGGAGGACCGCTACTCGCACACCGACCTGTGGGACTTCGCCGCCAACCTCGAAGGCTCGCAGGCCGCGGTCTCCGCGCTGCGCCCCGTCCTGGACGAGCGCGCCCCCGACCTGGCCAAGACGCTCGACGAGAAGTTCGCCGCCGCCTCGGAGACCCTGGGCAAGCACCGCGCGGGCGACGGCTGGAAGCTGCACAACGAGCTCTCCAAGGCCGACCTGAAGGAGCTGTCCGACGCCATCAACGCCCTGGCCGAGCCCATCAGCAAGGTCGCGGCCGTGGTGGCCCAGTGATCCGGGCCCACCTCGTGGGCCCGCCCGCGGGCGAGGAGACGAAGTGACGAAGATCAACCGCCGCAGGCTGTTCGGGCTCGGCGCGGCCGGCGTGGCCGCCGTCGGGACGGGCGCCTACGCCACGCACGCCCTGCTCGAAGGGCCGCCGCCCGCCGCGGCGGCCTCCACCTCCGACCCGGTGCCGTTCTACGGCGAGCACCAGGCCGGGATCGTCACCCCGGCCCAGGACCGCCTGCACTTCGTCAGCTTCGACGTCACCACCAAAAAGCGCGCCGAACTGGTCGACATGCTCCAGGAGTGGACGGTCGCCGCCGCGCGGATGACCCAGGGCAAGGACGCCGGGACGTTCGGCGCGGTCGGCGGCGCGATCGAGGCGCCGCCCGACGACACCGGCGAGGCGCTCGGCCTGCCCCCGTCCGGGCTGACCATCACCATCGGGTTCGGCCCCTCCCTGTTCGACGGCCGGTTCGGGCTCGGCGCCAAGAGGCCCGCCGCCCTCGCCGACCTGCCGAAGTTCCCCGCCGAGGACCTGCTGGCCGACATCTCGGGCGGCGACATCTGCGTCCAGGCCTGCGCCCACGACCCGCAGATCGCCGTGCACGCGATCCGCAACCTGGCGAGGATCGGGTTCGGCAAGGTGTCGGTCCGCTGGTCCCAGCTCGGCTTCGGCCGCACCTCGTCCACCTCGCGCGCCCAGTCCACCGCGCGCAACCTGATGGGCTTCAAGGACGGCACCAACAACCTCAAGCTCGAAGACGCCGCCCTGCTCAGGCAGCAGCTCTGGGCCGCACCCGGGGACGGGCCCGCCTGGATGGACGGCGGCAGCTACATGGTCACCCGCAAGATCCGGATGAACATCGAGACCTGGGACAGGACCTCGCTGTCGGAGCAGCAGCAGATCTTCGGCCGCGACAAGGGCGAGGGGGCGCCGCTCGGCGGTAAGCACGAGTTCGACGAGCCCGACTTCGCCGCCAAGGGCGCCGACGGCACCCCGACCATCGCGGTCGACGCCCACGTACGGCTCGCGCACCCGTCCAGCCACGGCGGGGCCCGCCTGCTGCGGCGCGGCTACAACTACGTGGACGGCTCCGACGGGCTCGGGCGGCTCGACGCCGGGCTGTTCTTCATCGCCTACCAGCGGGACCCGCGCAAGCAGTTCGTCCCCATCCAGATGGAACTGGGGCGCACGGACTCGCTGAACGAGTACATCAAGCACGTCTCCAGCGGCCTGTTCGCCTGCCCGCCGGGGCTCCGCGACGCCGGCGACTACTGGGGCCGCACCCTCTTCGCCTGACCCGACGGGGGCACCCCGTACCCGATGTCACGACTCCGGGTACGGCGGACCGTCATACGGGCAGACCGACGGCTCCGCGGCAGGGCGCGGATTGTCATGCGGGCAGACGGACGGCTCCGCGGTACGGCGGACCGTCATGCGGGCGGACGGACGGCTCCGCGCCGTACCCGGTGGCATCGCTCCGGGTACGGCGGGAGGCTCAGGACTTGGCGCCGGCCTTGGCGCGCGGGCGCTTCGGGGCCGGACCGCGCGAACGGCGCTCCGCGAGAAGCTCGGCGGCCCGCTCGATCGTGATCTGCTCCACCGAGTCGTCCTTGCGGAGCGACGCGTTGGTCTCGCCGTCGGTCACGTACGGCCCGAAACGGCCCTCCTTGACCACGACCGGCTTCTTGGAGACCGGGTCGTCGCCCAGCTCACGCAGCGGCGGCGCGGCGGCCGCGCGGCCCCTGCCGCGCTGCTTGGGCTGCGCGAACAGCTCCTTGGCCTGCTCGATCGTGACGGTGAACAGGTCCTCCTCCGCGGCCAGCGACCGCGAGTCCGTCCCCTTCTTGATGTAGGGGCCGAACCTCCCGTTCTGGGCGGTGACCTCCTCGCCGTCGATCGCCCCCAGGGCGCGGGGCAGGCCCAGCAGCTTGAGCGCGTCCTCCAGCATGACGGTGTCGAGCGCCATCGACTTGAGCAACGAGCTCGAACGCGCCTTCACGACGTCCTTCTTGGCGCGCTTCTTCCCGTCGGCGGGTGGTTCGTCGTCCGGGAGGATTTCGGTCACGTACGGCCCGAAAGGCCCCACCTTCGCGATGATCATGTGGCCGCTGCCGGGGTCGACCCCCAGCTCGCGCTCGCCGCTCGGCTGGGCGAACAGCTCCTCGGCCTTCTCCGCCGTGAGCTCGTCGGGTACCAGGTCCTCGGGGACGTTGACGCGCGTGCCGTCCCGGTCGAGGTACGGACCGTACCGGCCGACGCGGATCATGATGTCGGTGCCGGCGATCGAGAACGAGCTGATCTCGCGGGCGTCGATCTCCCCGAGGTCGCTGACCAGCTCCTTCAGCCCGTCGTCCCCCTGCTCGCCGTAGTAGAACCTGCGCAGCTCGGGCACGCGCTCGGCGCGGGCGTTGGCGATGTCGTCGAGGACCTTCTCCATCTCGGCGGTGAAGTCGTAGTCGACGAGGTTGCCGAAATGCTGTTCGAGCAGGTTGACCACGGCGAACGCCAGGAAGGACGGCACCAGCGCCGTGCCCTTCTTGAACACGTACCCCCGGTCGAGGATCGTGCCGATGATCGACGCGTACGTCGACGGGCGGCCGATCTCGCGGTCCTCCAGCTCCTTGACCAGCGACGCCTCCGTGAAGCGGGCCGGCGGCCGGGTGGAGTGGCCCTCGGCCTCCAGCTCCAGGGCCGTCAGCGGGTCGCCCTGCCGCAGGTTGGGGAGCCGGCTCACCGAGTCGTCGCGGGCGGTCGAAGGGTCGTCCGCCCCCTCCACATACGCCTTGAGGAACCCGTAGAACGTGATCGTGCGGCCCGAGGCGCTGAACTCGACGCGCTCACCGGAGCTGGACGCGCCGCCGATGCGCACGCTGACCGCCTCGCCGACGGCGTCCTTCATCTGGGATGCCACCGTACGCTGCCAGATCAGCTCGTAAAGGCGGAACAGGTCGCCGCTGAGGCCCGTCTCACCGGGCGTGCGGAACTCGTCCCCAGAGGGCCTGATGGCCTCGTGGGCCTCCTGCGCGTTCTTGACCTTGCTCGCGTAGACGCGCGGCTTGTCCGGCACGTACTCGGCGCCGTACAGCCGCACCGCCTGGCTCCTGGCGGCGGTCAGCGCGGTGTCCGACAGCGTGGTGCTGTCGGTACGCATATAGGTGATGAACCCGTTCTCGTAGAGCTTCTGCGCGACCTGCATCGTGAACTTCGCGGAGAAGCCGAGCTTGCGGCTGGCCTCCTGCTGCAACGTGGTCGTACGGAACGGCGCGTACGGCTTGCGCGTGTACGGCTTGCTCTCGACCGACGTCACCGCGTACGACGAGCCTTCGAGCCGCTGGGACAGCGCCCGCGCGGCCTGCTCGTCCAGGTGGAGGACGTCCTTGGTCTTGAGCGTGCCGGTGCTGGCGAAGTCGCGGCCCTGGGCCACCCTCTTGCCGTCCACACCGGTCAGCGTCGCGCCGAAGCTGCGCGGGTCCTCGTCGCGGCCGACGTCGAACAGCGCGCGCAGGTCCCAGTAGGCGGCGGAGGTGAACGCGATGCGCTCGCGCTCGCGCTCCACGACCAGCCGGGTCGCGACCGACTGCACGCGGCCGGCCGACAGCCGGGGCTTGACCTTCTTCCACAGGACCGGGCTGACCTCGTAGCCGTAGAGCCGGTCCAGGATGCGCCGGGTCTCCTGGGCGTCGACCAGGCGGAGGTTGAGCGCGCGGGGGTTGGAGACCGCGTCGCGGATGGCCTGCGGGGTGATCTCGTGGAAGACCATGCGGTGCACGGGGACCTTGGGCTTCAGCACCTCCTGGAGGTGCCACGCGATGGCCTCGCCCTCGCGGTCCTCGTCAGTGGCGAGATAAAGCTCGTCGGCGTCCTTGAGCAGTTGCTTGAGCTTGGAAACCTGTGATCGTTTGTCGGGGTTGACCACATAGAGGGGTTCGAACTCGTGGTCCACGTTGACCCCAAGGCGGGCCCATGCCTCACCTTTGTACTTCTCGGGGATGTCGTCCGCCTTTTCGGGCAAATCCCGAATATGGCCGATGCTGGACTCCACGATGTAGCCGCGCCCGAGGTACCCAGCGATCGTCTTCGCCTTCGCAGGCGACTCGACGATCACCAGGCGGGTTCCGCCGGCGTTGCCGTTGTTGGCTGGCACGCTGCTTCCTACCTCGCTGTTCGCTGTCGTTCCCCTGCCGGTCAGTCACGGAACGCCGTGGGCGGCGCTCCGAGTGACCCCGTCACAGGCATGAAGGTAACCCGTCGCCGGGATCTTCTCCCCGTCGGACTACCCGGTCACTTACCGGTGTTCCACCTACCTGGACCCGATACCCACGAGGACGCAGAATAGAGCCCAGAGAGTGCCAGCGTCCCCTTGCACACCCTTCGGAGACTAACCGCTGTGCTCGAGTACTCCTATTTAGACCTCTACCTCCCGCGGGGGACCTCACGGGAGACCGCCCGCAGGGTTCTTACCGAACATGCCGAATACGGGCATTGGGAACTTGACCTCCTGCGGCTGTATCCCGATGGCCGTCGGTACGTACGGCTGCGCCGCAAGATCCTACGAGTGGCCAGCACACTGTAATCTCCGTCGGCCCCACTGTAACGCCCCGGACATGGCTTTGCCCGCTCCGGGCCGCGCCCCCGGAACGGGCAAAGCATCTGTGCTCCACCGCACGAGCCCAGCTCAGCGGGCCATCCCCGCCACCGTGCCCACTACGGCAAAGCGTCTATGACTCCGCCCCCCAACAGACGGAGAACCCCTTCACCCCCAGAAACCCCTCACCACCCACCCCCATGACCCTCCCGCCACTTACAGCGGGCCGGTCCGCAGGTGGCCGGTCTCTGGTCGCCTCACCTCCGCCAGAGACGGCGGGCGCCTGCGAACACGGTTCGCCTTACGGCGGGCCGGTCCGCAGGTGGCCGCTCTCTGGTCGCCTCACCTCCGCCGAAGACGAAGGCGGCGGCGAACCCGGTCGCCCTACGGCGGGCCGGTCGGCGGGTGGCCGCTCTCTGATCGGCTCACCTCCGCCGGAGACGGAGGCGGCGGGTGCCGGCGAACACGGTCGCCGAGGCGGTGAACAGGGCGCCGAGGAACAGGGCCACCAGCGAGCCGGAGTTCATGCCCGTGACGCCCAGCGGCTGCTCGGCGCTCATCAGACCCATCGGGCTGACCGGCAGTTCGCCCGCCGAACCGCCCACGAGCGCCCCGGCCGGGGTGCCCGCGACGATCTTCCCGACCTGCCCGAGCGGGCTGCCGACCGCAGCCGGCTGCTGCGCGCCCCCGGCGGTGCTGGGCGCGGCGGGCAGGTCAGGAAGGCCGGCCGGCTTCTGGACGCCACTGACCGACGGCGCCTGACCCGACTGGTGGGTCACTTCCCCCGCCTTCCGAGCCGGGCCCACGGGAGTGAGCGGCATGTCCGCCAGCAGACCGGGAGCCGCCATATTGCCGCCCGCGACCCGGCGCTCCGGGTGCCCGTACCCGGACTGCCCCCCACCGGGGCCGGCCGGTCCACCAGGCCCACCCGGTCCAGCCGGTCCACCAGGCCCGCCCGGAGCACCCGGAGCACCAGGGCCACCCGGGCCGCCGGGACCACCCTGGCCACCCGGACCGCCCTGGCCGCCGGGCCAGGCCGGGCCGCCCACGCTCGCTCCGCCCAGGCAGCCCGCGGCGGCGTCACCCAGCACGGCGACGGCGTTGCCGCAGACGTTGATCGGCGCCGTGATCGGCGCCACGATCTGGTTACCACCCAGGACGCTGTACCGCCCGTCGGTCTGGTTGCCCCCGGCGCCACGACCCGCTCCGCCGCCCTTGACCGAGGCCCCGCCGCGGCAGCCCGCGAAGGCCTGGCCGATCACGGCGACGGCGTTGCCGCAGACGTTGATCGGCGCCGTGATCGGCGCCACGATCTGGTTACCACCCAGGACGCTGTACCGCCCGGACGTCTGGTTGCCACCCGCGCCACTGCCGTGACCGGCCGGCGGGGCGATGATGCCGCCCTCGCAGCCCGCCGCGCCGTTGCCCACGGAGTTACCGCAGACGTTGATCGGCGCCGTGATCGGCGCCACGATCTGGTTGCCACCGAGGACGCTGAACCGCCCGTCGGTGTCGTTCCCACCCGCCCCGAACGAGTGATCGCCGTTACCCCCAGGCCCACCGTTACCCCCAGGCCCACCAGGCCCACCGGGGCCACCAGGGCCACCAGGGGTACCCGGTCCACCCGGAGTACCCGGTCCACCGGGAGCGCCCGGTCGGCCGTGATCCCCGTCGCCGCCATGGTCACGGCTGCCGCCAGGCCCACCGTGATCGCGGTCGCCGCGATAGCCACCGTCGCCTCCGTGGCCGTGGCCGCCCTGACCCCCATGACCTCCCTGGTGACCGTTCCCGCCGCCCCCGGGACCACCGTTCCCGCCGGGACCGCCATTCCCGCCAGGACCACCGTTGCCGCCAGGGCCACCGTTGCCCCCGCCGCCACCGGGACCGCCGTTCCCGCCACCGCCACCGTTGCCACCGCCACCGCTGACGCTGGCTCCGCCACGGCACCCGGAGAACGCCCCGCCGATGAGCGCGACGGAGTTACCGCAGATGTTGATCGGCGCGGTGATCGGCGCGACCACCTGGTTGCCGCCCAGCACGGAGGAGTTCCCCGACGTACGGTTGCCGCCCGCGCCGCGCCCGCCGCCGCCCTGCACGGACGCGCCGCCCCTGCACCCCGCGGTCGACTCGCCGAAGACCGCGATGGCGTTGCCACAGAGGTTGACCGGGGCGGTGATCGGCGCGACCACCTGGTTGCCGCCGAGGACGCTGTGCCGCCCGTCGGTCCGGTTGCCGCCCGCGCCACCTCCGCCGCCGCCTCTGACCGTCGCCCCGCCCTGGCAGCCCGCGTCGGACCGCCCGACCAGGGAGACGGCGTTGCCGCACGCGTTGATAGGAGCGGTGATCGGCGCGTTCACCTGGTTGCCGCCCAGCACGCTGCCACGTCCGGAGGTGCTGCCCTGGATGCCGTTGCCGCCCGGACCGCCCTGGACGGAGGAACCGCCCTGGGACGAGGCCGACGAGCCGCCGAGCACGCCGACGGCGTTGCCGCTGATGTCGACGGGGATGGTGATGGGCAGGTTGACCTGGTTTCCGCCACCGACCGAGCCGGTGCCGGAGGTGTCGGCGACCGCCGTACCACTACCGAGAGTCATGACGGCCACCGCAAGCAGAGCTGCGGGAGCGGAGCCCTTCGCCCACGTTCGCATAACAGATCGCTCCTTGGTTCTTTGGGGGGAGTTCCTGACAGACCGCGAAAAGCGCAGGGCGATGCCACGTGAGAGGCCGCACAGCCGCACAGTGGAAAGCCCGAGGTCATCGCGGGACTAGGAAATGACGTGTCACCCGCGGGTACGTACCGGTCACTCCGGGGACGAGGAGATCGACGGCACGCTCCGCACCGGCCGTGACAGCTCGAACAGGTCAGGGCCGGACGGGAGCGGGATCAGTCGGGAGAGAAAGAGGGGTCGTCCGCGGCTGTGCGGACGACGGGGGCAGGCACGCGCGCCAGGAGAGCGGGCGCGACCATGAGCCGCGGGTCGGGAACGGACCTCGCGACATCCCCGAGACCCGGCCCGGACGGGCCGGAGCCGCCACCTCGGGGCACGAAGCCATTGGCCCCGGCCGAGTGGTCGGCTGTGGATGGTTCAGGAAGGGCGGGCTTCGACTGGCTGGTGAGCCCGTCGACCGTCCGCCCCGCCATCGCCCCGGCATCCGCCAGGGCACTGTCGCTCACCGTGGGGAAACCGCCGGCCAAGGCCGACCCGGCAGCGACGTGAGGAGCCGTGGAGGTGGCATGCCGGCCCGCCCCTGTCCGGGCGGCCTCGGTATCGACCACATCCGCGACCCGGCCGACCCGGCCGATCCGGTCAATCTGACCGACCGGACTGGCTCGATGGATCTGACTGGTATGACCGACGGCTTCGGCTCCCGCAACGGTCTCGGCGGTGGCCACATGGTCCGTGCGGACATGGGCATCGGCGGCCGCGGGGGCGGCGCCGAAGAGAGCCGAGACGATGCCCAGGAGCCAGCCGACGGCCACGAGACCACCGATGGCCAGCAGACGACCGAACCGGGGGCCGGCCACGAACCGTGCCATCCGGCCCTCCCGCGCCCTGATCGTCTGAGTCGGCTCGTCCGAAGCGGTCACGGGCACGCACGCGGCGACGACGGGCGACTCAGCCCTTCGCCGCCCCATCGGCGTGCGTGCCACGTGACCTCCCCGAACTCCGCGATCGACCCCGCTCACGCTGGGCCGATCATGGCGCAACTCCTCAACGGAAAGTTACCGTAGCAGCACCGGGAGTGATGGCAATGGTTTTTTCAAGAAGACGTCAGCAGGCGCCCAGGAAGCGGTCAAGTACCCGCACCCCGAACTTCAGCGAATCCACCGGAACCCGCTCATCTATCCCGTGGAACATCCCGGAGAAATCCAGGTCGGCGGGCAGCCGCAGCGGCGCGAACCCGAACCCGCGGATGCCGAGACGGCTGAACGCCTTGAGGTCGGTGCCGCCGGAGAGCGTGTACGGCACGGCCCGCGCCCCGGGATCCTCAGCGTTGAGCGCCTCGGCCATGGCACGCACGAGCGAGCCGTCGAACGCGGTCTCGACGGCGATGTCGTGGTAGATGAACTCCCTGGTCACATTGGGCCCGAGCAGCTCGTCGAGGGTGGTGAAGAACTCGTCCTCGTACCCGGGCAGGAAGCGGCCGTCCACATGCGCGGTGGCGGTCTGCGGGATCACGTTGGCCTTGTACCCGGCGTCCAGCATGGTCGGGTTGGCCGTGTTCCGCAGCGTGGCGCCGATCATGCGGGCCAGCGGGCCCAGCTTCGCGACCGCGGCCTCGGCGTCGTCCGCCTCCAGCTCGATCTCGAAGGCCTCCTGGAAGAAGGCGCGCACCGTGGGCGTCAGCCGCACCGGCCACTCGTACCGCCCGATGCGTGCGACGGCCTCGGCCAGCTCGGTGACCGCGTTCTCGCTGTTCAGCATCGAGCCGTGCCCCGCGCGCCCGGCGGCCGTGAGCCTCATCCAGGCGATGCCCTTCTCCGCCGCCTCGATGAGATAGAGCCGCTTGGCCTCGCCGACGGAGACGCTGAAGCCGCCCACCTCGCCGATCGCCTCGGTGCACCCCTCGAAGAGATCCTTGTGCTCGGTCGCCAGCCACTGCGCACCGTAGTGGCCGCCGGCCTCCTCGTCCGCCGTGAACGCCAGCACCACGTCCCTCGGCGGCCTGCGGCCCTCGCTCAGCCGCTGCCGCACGACCGCGAGGATCATGGCGTCCATGTTCTTCATGTCCACGGCCCCGCGACCCCAGACGCACCCGTCGGCGATCTCCCCGCTCAACGGGTGATGGGTCCAGTCACCGGCGTCGAAGGGGACCACGTCGAGGTGCCCGTGAAGCAGCAGGGCCTCCCGGCTCGGATCCTCGCCCTCGATGCGGGCGATCACGTTGGCCCGCTTGCTGTCGCTCTCCAGGATCCGCGGCTCCAGCCCCACCTCGGCCAGCTTGCCCGCGACGTACTCCGCCGCGACCCGTTCCCCCGGGCCCGCGTTGTCCCCTGCGTTTCTCGAATCGATCCGGATCAGGTCGCGGCACAGCCCGACGACCTCGTCCTCACCGTTGAACGCGGTCATACGTGCTCCTTCACTCAGTACGTCCCACCACTCCACACCGGTCGCCCAACCGCACCCGGCCACAACCTGCACCACACCGGCCACAACTTGCGCTACACCAGGCACAACCTGCGCAGCGCCGGCCACGACTTGCGCTACACCGGGCACAACCTGCGCCGCACCCGGGCCGAACCTGCGCTGCGTACCCGACACCCGCCCTCAGATACGCCCCAACCGCCCGCACATGGGTACGACCCAACGCCCGCACGTGGATATGACAGTAGATATGACCCGACAGTAGATATGACCCAACGCCTACCATCCTCCCGCCCAACCCCCGAACCAGCACCCACCCACCCCCACCAGAACCCACAGGCGAACCCACAGCGGAGGCCACCGCCCTCCCGCCCCCCGGACTCCCGCACCCCAGCCGGAATCCCGGTATGACGCAGTGCCCGGAGTTTGCTAACCTAGTGCAGCCGACGCGGGGAGACGTTCTCACGTGCAGGCACCACTGTCCGGGTGGCGGAATAGGCAGACGCGCTAGCTTGAGGTGCTAGTGCCCTTTACGGGGCATGGGGGTTCAAGTCCCCCCTCGGACACCAACCAAATCCCAATGGGATGCCGCTGGCGGTGCGGGATCGAGGTTCAACTCGGCCCGCACCTTCTTGGTTTCAGGGTCGAAGGTGGCACGCAGGCCCATGGCCCTGCGCTCGCTCACCCTGGGTCTGCGTGATCCACCCCGACACCACAGCGGGCTCCCCACCGGCATCCAGGGTCGCCTTGTACCGTGCGATCTTTCGATCACAGTCAGCGACCCTGCGACTCGCCTCTTCGGCCATGGAGGAGTCACGGGCCCGATCATCCACGACCGATGCCAGCGCCTCGATGGTGGAGCGAAGACGCTGGGGGGTGAATTCTCCGGCCAGCCATCGATCCATACGGGCGTAAGGCTGGGGCTCCGTCCGCGGACCATTCCCGCAGGCGCGGATCCGGCCATGGTCGCATCGCTACTGTCCCCAGCCGAAACCACGCTCTGGCCGCTCGACACATGCACCCTGTCAGGAGCAGGCGGGGTCGTCGGTCGTCACGCTGCCGAAGCGGGCGATCGGGAGTTTGGCGTGGATCGTGAAGCAGCCGCCCTGGTCGGAGGCCGCCTTCAGGTGCGGTAGCGCCCTCTGGTACGGGATGGCGAGGGCTGCCTCGCAGGCCAAGCCGTACACGAAGGGGAGACGGAAGCAGATCAGGTCCGCGGCCAGGCCCGCCGACCAGCCGTGTGCGTCGAGGGAGCGGGTGACGGAGCGAGTGGCTTCGGGGCGGAGGTAATACGTGCAGTTGATCCTGCTGACGCAGGTCTTGTTGAAGTAGCGGCCGGCCTTGAACTGGCCCGCTTCCGCAGCGGCGTGGGCGGGGGCCGCCTGGGCGGCCGCCAGGCAGGCGACGGTGAAGACGACGGCCAGGAGGCGGGCCGTAGGGCGTACGGCTCGGATCGGGTGGGACGTGGTCACTGGTGGCTCCTTCGAGGGTGGAGAGGGAGAACCTCTCTGCGAAACCGGGCTCGGGGAGCTCGGTGACCACGACGGTCGCAGTGCGGCTCGGTGTCCGGCGACCCCGCTCGGACACATGCGGGGAAACCCTCCGCAATCGGCTGCTCACGACCTACGCTTGGCAGGGTGTTCCGTGTCCGGCGGCTTCGGACACCTGCTATGAGCGGCGCTGAACGGAGACTCGTTGGTGGAGAACGCCACAGCGCGCTTCGCCGGTCGGCTGCTCGACCTGAGGAAGGCCGCGGGGCTCTCGGTGCGCGGGCTGATGATCGCCAGCGGGCAGACGCCGCGGCGGCGGCCCGGTGAGGAACCGACGCGGCTGGCCAGAAGCACGGTCGGCGACATGACCAACCCCACCAGTGACACGGTGCCGGAGCGGGTCAACTTCGAGGTCTTCGTCGACACCTGCCTGCGGGTGGCGGCCCAGTCCGGACGCCCGCTGCCGCCCGGTCTGGTTGACCTGGGAGCCTGGGACGCGGCGTACCTGGCTCTGCGCGAGGAGAGGGACCTGGCGCGCGCCGCCTCCAAAGGCGTCTCGAGACGCGGCTCCGGACGTACGGCCGGACGGGCGGAGGCGGTGCCGCCGTACCGGGGGCTGGAACCCTACGGCGCTGCGGACGCTCGGTACTTCTTCGGGCGGGGGGAGCTCGTCGGGAACCTGCTCGACCGGGTCGGCGGCGGCGGACTGCTCGTGGTCACCGGGGCCTCGGGCGCGGGGAAGTCCTCGCTGCTGCGAGCCGGGCTGGTGCCGGCGCTCGCCCGTACCGGAACCCGCGAGGTGGTGATCATGGAGCCGGGCACCGAACCGGGCGCGACTTTGCGACGTCTGCTGGGGGCGGCGGACGCCGAGCCGCTCGCGGAGGCCGCCCGGCGCGCGTGGCGCGGGCGCGTGGTCGTCGTGGACCAGTTCGAGGAGGTCTTCAGCGCGGGGGACGGATCGCCGCGCGCCTTACTCGACGTACTGGCGGGGCTGGCGGAGGACGGGGGCGCTCGGGCGGTCGTGCTCGGGGTGCGCGCCGACTTCTTCGGACAGTGCGCGGCCTGGCCCGAACTGGTGCCGGCGCTCGAACGGCCGGTGGTCGTGGTCCCGATGGAGCGGCGCCGCCTGCTGGAGGTCATCGAAGGGCCGGCCAAAGTCGCCGGGCTCACCCTGCAGGACGGGCTGGCCGACCTGCTGCTGGAGGACCTGCGCAGCGACCGCGACCACGCCGAGGCGGTCGGGGCGCTCCCGCTGCTGTCGCACGCGCTGCTCCAGACGTGGCACCACCGGCAGGACGGCACGCTGACCTTCGCGGGCTACCGGGCCACCGGCGGCATCACCCGATCGCTGGCGCAGAGCGCCGACGCGGCGGTCGACGGGCTGGACCTGGACGCGCGGCGCGCCGCCCGCGGGCTGCTGACGCGGCTGGTCCATTTGGGCACCGACGCTCCGGACACCGCGCGGCGGCTGCCGGTGTCCGAGGCGATCCCCGGCGGGCCCGAAGGCGAACCGTCCCGGCGGGCGCTCAGCCATCTCGTCCAGGCGAGGCTGCTGACCGTCGACGACCAGAACGCGCAGATCACTCACGAGGCCCTCATCCGGGGCTGGCCACGGCTGCGCATCTGGCTGGAGGAGGACCGCGCGGACCTGCTGATCCGCCAGCGGCTCATGTCCGACGCCCTCGACTGGGAGCGCAGCGGCCGGGACCCCGCATATTTGTACTCGGGTACCCGCCTGGCAAACGCCCTAGCGTTGGAGCGGGTCGGGGGCGTGCCGGCCGAGTTCCTCGCGTCGGCGGAGCGGGCGGCGGCGCGGGTCGTCCGGCGGCGCCGCACGACCACGACGATTCTTACCGTATCGCTGGTGATCTCGGTGATCGCCGCGATCGCGGCGGTCATCCTCTTCGGCGACGCCAGGACGCAGGCGGCGATCGCCCTGTCGGGGCAGGTGGCGGGGCAGAGCAGGAACGCCTCCGAGATCGACCCGGCCACCGCGCTGCGTCTGGCCGCCACCGCCTGGCGGATCGCGCCGACCGACGAGGCGAGGCAGGCCATGCTGAACGCGCTCGCCGACCCGGCGCGGCACGTCCTGGTCGGGCACACGTACTGGGTGCGCGCCGTCGCCTACTCCCCGGACGGCCGGACGCTGGCCACGGCAAGCCAGGACGGCACGGTCCGGTTGTGGGACACCGGCACCTACGAACAGCGCGGCCGCGCCCTGTCCGGTCACGGCAAGAGCGTGACCTCAGTGGTGTTCAGCCGGAACGGCACGACCCTGGCGACCGGGAGCGAGGACGGCACCGCCCGGTTGTGGGAGGTGGCGAACGGCAGAGAGCTCGGCCCACCGATCGGCGTACGATCGGCCACGATCGAATCGGTCGCGCTGAGCGCCGACGGCGCGACCCTGGCCACGGCCGCCGACGACGGCGCGGTCCGGCTTTGGGGGGTCGCCGACCGGCGCGAACTCGCCTCGCTCGTCAGCGAGGGCCAGGTGTTCTCCGCCGTCGCCTTCAGCGGCGATGGCAAGGTCCTGGCGGCGGGCGGCTCCGACGGCGTCCACCTGTGGGACGCGGCCACCCACCACGACATCGCCCGCATTCCCATCGCGTCCAACGACCACGTGAAGGCCGTGGCCTTCAGCCCGGACGGCACGCTCCTGGCCACCGCCCATCACGACGGCACCGCCCGCCTGTGGAACGTCGGCACCCGCGGCGAGGTCGCGCGACTCCGCGGGCACAGTCAAGAGGTCAACGCCGTGGCCTTCAGCCCGGACGGCACCCTCCTGGCGACCGGAAGCCTCGACAAGCAGGCCCGCCTGTGGGACGTCGGCACGGGCTTCGAAGTCGGCCAGCCCCTCAACGGGCACGTCGACCAGGTCTTCGGCGTGGCGTTCGGCCCTGACGGGCGGACTCTGGCCACGGCCGGCGCCGACCAGGTGACCCGGATCTGGGACATCTCCGTGCGACGGCAGCTCGGCACCGCCTTCGGCGACGGTGAGGTGCCGGTGAACGACCTGGCGTTCACGCCGGACGGCGCCACGCTGGTCAGCGCCGGATACGACGGCAGGGTCGGCCTGTGGGACGCGGCCACCCGGAAGCCGATCCGGGCGCCGTACGAGCTGCCCTGGGAGATCAACGGTGTGGACATCAGCGACGACGGCCGGCTCCTGGCCGCCGGCTCGGGGCAACGCCAATGGACGCTGGAAAGCGGGTGGGCCCCCGGCAACGGACACGGAGAGGCCCGGCTGTGGGACCTCGCCAGCGGCGCGCAGATCGGTGGGCCACTGGCCGCGGACGGGGCCGTGATCGCCTCCGTCGCCTTCAGCCCCGACGGGCGGAAGCTGGTGACGGGCGGATTCGACGGACTCGTTCACACCTGGGACACGCGAACCCTTGACGAGACCGGCCCGCCGTACGCCGGTCACAAGGGGTGGGTGAAGGCCGTGGCGTACAGCCCGGATGGGAAGACGCTCGCCACCATCGCGACCGACAACATGATTCTTTTCTGGTCGACCGCCACCCGCCGGCCGCTCGGGCCGCCCGTCAGCGGGCACCACAACTGGGGGAAGAGCGCGGCCTTCAGCCCGGACGGCGCCATCCTCGCCACGGTCGCCGACGATCGCACGGCGCGGCTGTGGGACGTGGCCGCCCGGCGGCAGATGGGCCGAACCCTGCTGGGTCACCAGGCACCCTACCTCAACGACGTCGCCTTCAGCCCGGACGGCAAGGTTCTCGCCACGTCGGGAGAGGATCGGACGGTCCGGCTCTGGGACGTCGCTACCCAGCTCCAGATCGGGCCGCCCCTGGTGCACCCCGAGCCGGTCAGAGGGGTGACATTCAGCCGTGACGGCAGCACGCTGGCCACCGGCGACGCCATGGGCAGGATCAGGCTGTGGGACGTACGGCCGGTCGCCGACCCGTTCGCGTCGGTCTGCGCGGCCGCGGGGCGCTCGCTGACCAAGGACGAGTGGCCCAGATATCTGCCTGCCAGGCAGGGTTATCTGAAGGTCTGCTGATCATCGAGGGCTGGTCTTCCCAGGCGATCCTGAAGAAGCTGGCCGTCGAGTAGGAACGGCCTCCTCGGAGGCCGTCCCTAGCCGAAACCGCGCTCTGGGCCGCTCGACACACGCACCCTGCGTGACCTGGGACGACGGCCCCGGAATGTACCTCATTGCAGCACTCCTACCGACAGGCCGAATACCTGTCAAGCAGGCCACCGCCGCCCTTGACCCACACGGCATCGGCTGGAGGCAGGCCCGTCGTCGTCACCGAAGACATGCTCCACACGGTCCTGCGGCGCCGTGCTGCCGGCGAGCGAGTCCAGGACATCCGCATGGACCTGATCATCCCCACCGGCAGGCGCAAGGGTGGGAATCCGTCGCTGGCCAGCCTCTACCGGGCGCTCGCCGACTACGACAAGACCCAAGCCCATCCCGAGGTGGTGGAGCAGGCGCGCGCCGAGTTCGCCGAGCTACGCTCCGGCGCCCGCTGACCTCATTGCGGGTCGGTCAGGAGATCGAGGCGGCCCATCCCGCAGGCGTCACCAGCACTTGCCCGGCCGAGATCCGCTCAAGCAACGGTCGTACGTCTTCGGGGCCAACGACGTTGTCCAGCACCAGCACCAGCAGCCAGCCGTACAACGGCTACGGTCTGGGCGGCGGTGAGCCTGGACGTTGCGGACAGGGCCCGCTGGACTTTGGCTGGCACCGCCTGGCTGCGGTTTCCATCCTGGGCCTCGCCTTCCTGATCGGCCCCGCCGCCCGCCGCCTGGCCGGCGAACACCAGCCGCTCACCGCGACCGAACGCCGGCAGATGACGACACGCGGGCTTGTTGGGACACGGAATTCACATTGCCTGTCACAACGCCGTCGCACGATCGCGGAGCTGGCGATGGCCTGCCGCTACCGGGAGGCCGGGCAGGTGGGCCGGTAGGGCGCATCCGGGATGCGCGGCCGCCATTCCTGCGGGCTTAATCCCCGGCCCGCGATGGCGCACACGGCGCCAAGAAGATCACGTGGAAGGGCGACGTCCCAGATCCGCACCGTCTCGTCGTCGCTGCCGCTGGCCAGGCGGGTCCCGTCGGGGGAGAACGCCACCGACGTCACCGCGCCGGTGTGGCCGGTCAGGGGGTTGCCGATCGGGGTGCCGGAGCGTGGATCCCAGATCCGCACCGTCCCGTCATCGCTGGCGGAGGCCAGGCGGGTCCCGTCGGGGGAGAACGCCACCGACACCACCGCGAGGGTGTGGCCGGTCAGGGGGTTGCCGACCGGGGTGCCGGAGCGTGGATCCCAGATCCGCACCGTCCCGTCGCTGCCGCTGGCCAGGCGGGTCCCGTCGGGGGAGAACGCCACCGACCACACCGCGCCGGTGTCAGTCAGGGGGTTGCCGATCGGGGTCCCGGTGCGGGGATCCCAGATCCGCACCGTCTTGTCGACACTGCCGCTGGCCAGGCGGGTCCCGTCGGGGGAGAACGCCACCGACCGCACCCCGTCGGTGTGGCCGGTCAGGGGGTTGCCGATCGGCGTGCCGGAGCGCGGATCCCAGATCCGCACCGTCCCGTCATCGCCGGCCGAGGCCAAACGGGTCCCGTCGGGGGAGAACGCCACCGACCACACCGCGAGGGTGTGGCCGGTCAGGGAGTTGCCGATCGGGGTGCCGGAGCGTGGATCCCAGATCCGCACCGTCCCGTCGTTGCCGGCGAAGGCCAGGCGGGTCCCGTCGGGGGAGAACGCCACCGACAACGCCCAGTCGGTGTGGCCGGTCAGGGGGTTGCCGATCGGGGTGCCGGTGCGCGGATCCCAGATTCGCACGGTCCCGTCGCCGCCCTTGCCGTCGCCGCCGCTACCGCTGGCCAGGCGGGTGCCGTCGGGGGAGAACGCCACCGACACCACCGCGCCGGTGTGGTCGGTCAGGGGGTTGCCGATCGGGGTGCCGGAGCGTGGATCCCAGATCCGCACCGTCCCGTCGTTGCCGGCCGAAGCCAGGCGGGTCCCGGCCGGGGAGAAGGCCACAGACCGCACCGCTTCGGTGTGGCCGGTCAGGGGGTTGCCGACCAGGGTGCCGGAGCGCGGATCCCAGATCCGCACCGTCCCGTCGTCGCTGCCGCTGGCCAAGCGGGTGCCGTCTGGGGAGAACGCCACCGACAACACCCGGTGGGTGTGGCCGGTCAGAGGTTTGCCGACCGGGGTGCCGGTGCGCGGATCCCAGATCCGCACCGTCCCGTCGTCGCTGCCGCTGGCCAAGCGGGTCCCGTCGGGGGAGAACGCCACCGAGTACACCACGCCGGTGTGGCCGGTCAGTGGGGCGCCGATCTGCTTGCCCGTGGCCGCATCCCAGATCCGCACCGTCTCGTCGACGCCGGCGGAGGCCAGGCGGGTCCTGTCTTGGGAGAACGCCACCGACGTGACCGCGCCGGTGTGGCCGGTCAGGACGGCGCGTTGGGGTCGGCTGAGCAGGGAGGCCATGCTTGCGGCGGCTTCGTCGGTTCGGGAGATCGACCAGGCGGCAGCGGCCAATCGTGCCGAGGTGGCGGGGTCGTCGGGAATGTCTTGGCTGTAGGCGGCTGCCTGCCGGGACACGAGCTGGGCGCTGCGGCTGAGCGCGCCCGCGCGCTGCTGGTCGGCGTCGCGGCCGAAACGAACCGCCATCACCGCGGTGACGACCGCGACCACCAGCAGCCCGGCCAGCACGCTGGCGGCTGCCTGCCAGCGGCGCCGGGTCCCGGTGGCGGCGCGAGCACCGGCGGCCAGGAAGGCCTCGGCGGCATCGGACAGACCCAAGCCCGGATGGCGGCCGGGATCGGCTCGCCAGTGTGCAGCCGCGTTCTGTGCGTCTTCCAGGCGCGATCCCCGATACAGGAACGAGGCATTGCGGCCCCGCCGGCTCCATTCGGCCACGTCATGGACAATCCGGCCGTGCAGGATCCGGTCCGCCTCATCAGCGGCAAGCCACGACCGCAGCCGGGGCCAGGCGGCCAGCAGCACATCATGGGCGAGTTCGACCGTCGCGGGCGGCCCGGCCGCCGAGAAGCCTTCCCCTGGCGGCAGCGACCCGATGGGCGGGCTCACAGGAATGGACCCTGTGCGGGAGCCCGGCTCAGCCGATCCGGTCGCCGACCCCGACCCCCATCCCGGCTCCGGGGACCGGCCGCTCGACCCGGCCGATGCCATGGTGGTCATGAGACGGGCACCAGTGAACGCCTCCACCACGCGGTGCACCTGGGCGGCGTGGTCGCGGTCGCCGGAGGCGGATCGATCCACCCCGGCCGGTTCGGTCAGTTGGTTCAGTTCGGTCAGCGGGACACGCCGGCGGCTGACCTGTCCGTCGGCTCCGGTGATCGTCAAGGCCAGCAGGACACGCTGCGCGGTCTGCCGCTGCCGGCCATCCAGCCGGGTGTAGGCCTCCTCGGCGGTGTCGGTGACCGCGGAGGCGACCCCACCCGCCCGATCGTAGGCGGCGTGGGTGAGCCGGCCGCCTTCGCGCTCGTCCCAGGTGCGGGCCGCCGCCATCGACAGCAGCGGCAACGCCCCCGCCGCCGACCCTGCAGGACCTCCGGACCCACCCGGCCCGGCGCCTCCGGCGCGCAGATGACCGGCCAGGTCACTGACGATCTGCTCGGCCAAACCGTCCTCTACGGCCAGCCCGGCGGCCGCCGCCGGCCCGGTGATCGCCCGGCGCAGTTCCTGCTCACTCATCGGACCGAGCACAAACGCCCGCTCCTCCAGCGCGCGGGCCAACACCGGGTAGGCGGCGCACCGGTCGATGAAGTCACCACGGACCGCGATCACCACGACCACCGCCGCGGACCGCAGCACCTGCCCGGTGAACCCCCGCTCCGCCAGACCCCCACCCGGCCCGGCCGACAGCTGAGCCTCAGCGCCGGAGTGGGCGGCGAGCGCCTCCAGCGCGGCGACGAACGCCTCAGCCTCTCCCCCGTCCCCCCGCTCCCCCAGATCGGCGGGCCGGCCCGTGCGCTCACCCGTGTGATCCGTGGTGGCCAGGGTGAACAGTTCCTCGAACTGGTCAACGACCACGACCAGCCGCAGCGGCCCTTGATCTGCTCTCCCCGGCGCCCCCTTGCCGGGGGCGCGGCGAATCCGTTCGGCTGCCAGGACCTGCCGGGCCCGCCGCACCACCGCCTGAGCGGGATCGGCACGCAACTCGGCCAGCACCTGGTCAGGGTCGGCGTTGCACCGCACCGCCAACTGCACCGCCAGCTCCTGCAACGGCCGCGCCCCCGGGGTGAAGGAGATCTGCGGCCAACCGGCCGTGCCATAAGCCGCCCCCGGCGCGCCGGGGGCCGCCGCGCTCAACTGGGGCAACAGCCCGGCCTGCAGCAGCGAGGACTTCCCGGCCCCCGACGCCCCGGTGACGATGATCGGCCCGCCGGCGGCGGGGACGGCCACCATGCTCAGCAACCGGGCGATGGCCTGGCCCCGGCCGTAGAACACCGCCGCCTGAGCTCGCCCGAACGGGGCCAGCCCCTGATACGGGCACCGCCCCGCCCAAGCCGCCGACCGCCTCACCGGCTCCGCCGTCCCGGGATCCGCTGTGCCGGGATCCACCGGCGTCCAAGCGCCGGGCAACCGCAGGGCCACCTCGGCCAGCTGCTCGTGGAACTCCAGCAGCAACGCGATCACCCACTGCCGCTGGGAGCGGTCGAAGCGGTGCTCGGCGTCCTGCCGCGACAAGGTCTGCTGAACCTGCAGCACCGATCCGTCCAGGCCACGCAGCAGCCGGCCGACCCCGGCCACCTGCCCCCCAAGGCCGGCGAAAGCGGCCATCAGCTCCCGCAACAACTGCTGCTGCCCGCCGGCCACGATCTCACCGACCACCACAGCGGTCGCCTCGATCCGCTCCAGTACCAACACCAGCACGCCGGCCAGCACCTCGGCCTGCTCATCCTGGGCCGCCAAGACCCTCTCAATCCGGGCGGCGATCTCCTCACCCACCCGTTCGGCAAAAACCGCGCCACCCACATCCCGCCCGCCTCCGCCCCCGGCCCCGGCATCGGGACCAGGCTCGGCGTCCGGATCGGTCGACCCCGGGTCCGCAGGGAAGCGCATACGGGCCCGGGCGGCGGCCAAGGACTCGCTGATGAGGCCGGCCAGCACATTGCCCCCCACCGAACCCACCACGGTCAACCCGGCCGCCACCGCCGGCAGCCCCGGCTCGGCCAGCGCGATCGGGACCAGCGCGCTGACGCACAACCCCACCAGCATCGCTCGCGGGCTCCCCCAGGCCGCGCCCCGCACCGACACCGCGGCGGCATGGCGGATCCACTGACGCACCCCGTCCTGAGCAGCGGCGATCGGCACCTCCGTAGCCGCCCCGGACCGGTCACCCGGCGGCAAGGACGGCTCACCCTCATCCGGTCCGCTCATCTGGCAACTCCCACCACCGCCACCATCCACACCCATGACCCGCACAGGCCACGACGGAACTGGAGGATCCATGAACTTATCGGTCACAGACCGGCGATCGCTACGACCCGTGCCCATCCGGTTTCACACCGGCGCTACGGAGAGAATGCGCCCTGGTCAAGACCTATATCCGGCCCCTCGATGAAGAGGGGCGGTTGCTGGACCCGCAGGAGAGCAGAGGCAGCGTGCCGTGTGCGTCGACGGATCCTCTCGACGGGCCGCTGCTCCTTCGGGAGGCCCGATACCAACAGATCGGGTTCCAGAACCGGGTCGCGGAGGTTGTGGGCGCTCAGGTGCGGGGCTCGTCCTCACGCGTGCGGTTCTGGGCGTGCAGCAGGTCGACCAGGAGCAGATCCTGCTCGATCACGTGGGCGGCCACCACTGCGAGCCGCTGGTTGGTGTTGCGGGCATGGGCCCGCATGCGGATGAAAGCTTCGGCCACGCTGATCTGGGCGCGTTCGGACAGCATGCCCTTGGCCTGCTCGATGAGGACGCGGTTGTTGAGCGCATACTGCAGCTGCTCGGTGACCAGCTCGTGGTGGCGCAGGGTACGTTCGTGGGTGATGCCGATGGTGGCCACGTCGGCCAGGGCCTGGGCGACGTCGCTGGTGTCGGCCGATGGCGCCCCTGGAGTATGGCTGAACAGGTTCATCGCCCCCAGCGTCTGGTCGCGCAGCCGCAGCGGGAAAGCCTGGACCGCGGCATAGCCATCGCGCCGGGCGGCCTCGGCGAAGCGCGGCCACCGCTGCGGCTCGGCCATCAGGTCGGCGCAGGTGACGATCTGCCCAGTGTGGAAGCAGTCCAGACAGGGGCCTTGTTCGGTCTGCAGCTGGAACAGCTCCAGCAGCCGCACCTGGTCACTGGAGGCGGCCACCAGCGTCAGCGAACCGCGCGCGTCAGCCAGCAGAATGCCGGAGGCGTCGACATCCAGCAGCTCCACGCACCGCTCGGCGAGCATCTGCAGGAAGTCGATGACATCGAAGCCGACCACCAGGGTGTCGGCGAGCTCGACGAAGGTCTGGACGGTCTTGCGGTCGAGCATCGGCCTCACCTCGGGTAATTAAGCATGACATACCGTCCCAAGACCGTCCCGGGAACGAGGGCCAGGACGGGGATCTGGGTAGCGGAGATAGCGACGGGAATGGCCAGCGGTGCGGTGTCTCATCGGGGCTCCGCCGGGAAGCGCAGGCGCCGGGCAATGACGTCGGCGGCGACCTGCCGCAGGCTGCGATCGACGGCGAAGGCGTGGGCGCGCAGCCGGAGGAACGCGGTGCGCAGGTCGACGCCCGCCTGGACGGCAATGATGCCGGTGGCTTGGTGGACCTGAGCCCAGCGTTCGACGGTGCCGTAGTCCCGATGCGGCCCGTCGACAGGGACGCCGTCGATGACGGTGTCGTCGATCCGGCTGCCATGGGTGGCGGGCGTGCCGTCAGGCTCCTGGTCTGCGTTGTGCTGGATATGCACTAGCAGGGCGATGTCGGCGAAGGTGAGCGCGTCGGCCAGATCCTCGGGGCTCAGCCAGCCCGCGTCCGCCCGGCTGATCTCCAGCACGCCGACCGAGATCGCCCCCAGCATCATCGGCAGGGCGAACAGGGCCTGGGCTCCGGTTTCGAGAGCGGCGGGGGCGAGCAGCGGCCAGCGACGCAGTGCGTCGGCCTCGGCCAGATCAGGCACCAGGATGGGCCGCTGATCGGTCAGGGCGGTGATGGCAGGGCCTTCGCCGAGGGTGGCGTGAGCCTCCATCACCTGGTAGGCGGCAGGGCCGCTGGCACACAATGGCTCATAGCCCAGGGGCGTGCCGGTCAGGGCGACCGCGACTCCGTGGGCGCGCAGCGCCCACGCGCAGGTGTGGCACACCGTCTCGATGCTCACCGGCCTGCGCTGAGCGTGGGCCTCGGCAATGATCGATTCCCACACCGCGGTCGGGCGCCGCGTGCTCATCAACCCTCACCGTCTAAGCCCAAGTGCCGCTCGCCGGGCAGGTGCCGACTGATCCGCATGAGGCTGAGCTTCATCCAAGCACACCGGCTTACCGCCCGGTCCGGCCCAGGCTGACCGGATGGCCCGATTCGGTCTCCACGCCCGATGGCCGCTCCCCGGCGGAACAGGGCGAGATGCGCTCGCGTTCAGCGGCCAGGACGTAGGTGAACGGCGCGTCGGTGACCACCTGTGTGCGCACCCCCAGCAGATCCACCAGGCGAGACACGGGACGGTGAATGCCGCGCAGCCCGAACCAGCCGCCAGCCTCGAAGCAGCGGTGGGAGTTGAGCAGCATCAGCCGCAGTCCAGCGCTGTCGCAGAAGCTCAACTCGGCCACGTCCAGGATGACGCGCTGGTGCCCTTCGGCGCGCAACCGGTCTAAAGCACGCTCCAGTTGCGGGCGGGACAAGGCGTCAAGCTCGCCCGCCACCGACAGGACGCTACAGCCCCGATCGTGAACGGCACGGATGACAAGGGGGGTCATGTCGCCCACTTTCAGCAGGCATCACATGAAGATCCGACGCGAGCGCGGCCGACCCGCCGGTAGAGGTCCGCAGACGCTTCTATCGGCAGGGCTACACGCTCACATCAACCTCGGCACCGCGGGGTCAAGACGGCACGAAGATCGCAAAACGCGCAATCCCCAGATGGTGCGAAGGATGAAGAGGGGAAGGATCCTCTTCTCGTCTCTCAGCCTAGGTCCAGCCGGCGTCAGAGCCAAGCGCGCACCCGAGTTAGGCGGTGGAGGCGGGAGCTCACGCCGCCACCCGGTCGCCGGTTCGCAGCCAGCCCAGCGCGCGGGCCAGGATGCGCGCACAGTCCACGACGGCCTTCAGATGGGGCGATTGGTCGTCGGCGCGCCACAGGATCGACCAGGGGTAGAGGTGAGCGGGTTCGACCAGGGGCCGCCAAGTGGTGGCCGGTAGTGCAAGCGCGCAGGACATGGGGACGGCGTACAGGCAGCGGCCCCGGGCGACCAGCCCGGCCGCGCCGCGGACGCTCTGCACGGTGCCCTCGTAGAGAGTGGGGATGACGCCGGCGTCCCGGCACATGCCTGCAATGACCTGGTTGAACTCCGGTGCCTGTGATGCGGTGGCCATCAGCAGGGGTTCGCGGGCCAGCAGGGCCACGGGCACGGCTTGCCGGGCCGCCAGTCGGTGGCCTTCGGGCAACAGGAGGCCCACCGGGTCCTGGCGCACCAGGCGAGAGGCGATCTGGGGCGGCGCATGGGTGGCGGCGCCAATGCCGACGTCCAGGCGGCCGCCGGCCAGGAGGCGGTACTGCTCGGGTACACCCGCCTCGATCTGGTCGACGACCAAATCGGGGTGGCGGGCTTGGAGGTGGTGCAGGATCTGGGGCATGGAGTCGTGGTTGGCGTCGAGGATCCCGGCACGCAGCCGGACGGGTATGCCACGGGCTGCGGCGCGGGCCCGCTCCACGCGGTCCAGGATCTGGCGGGCCTCAGGCAGGAAGACCGCGCCGGCCGCGGTCAGGGACACGTGGTGGGTGCTGCGCTCCAGCAGGCGCACCCCCAATTCGCGTTCCAGTTGCTTGATACGCGCGCTCAGCGCGGACTGCACGATGTGCTCACGGGCGGCCGCTCGGCCGAAGTGCAGCTCCTCGGCCAGAGTGACGAAGTAGCGCAGCTGACGTAGCTCCATGGGGCCTCCTGCCCGGTGACTCACGGTGACGGGATCAGGTCCCCACGGTGGCGGGGGCCGGGCATCGCCGGGGTCAGGAGCGACGGGCTACCTCCGGCAACCGGCAGGAGGTGAACCTCGTCCATCCCCATGCCCCCGGGCAAGGCGGCCATGCCACTGAACGGTCAAGCTCTCAGGCCGACGGGCGGCCATGCCCCCGGCAGGCCGACGCCCTGAAGGCGTACGAGCGCGTGATGTCCGGGAAAGCCCTCTTCCAACACACGCCGCGCCTGGGGCTGTCCGCCTTTAGGGTCACGTACACGATGACCGTGCACGAATCACCCGATTCGTGCACGGGTAAAGGGAAACGGTCAGGGCGCGGGTGGGACGCGCAGGGTTAGCAGGGCTATGTCGTCGGCCGGGTCGTGGTCGCAGTGGGTCATGACCGCCTGGCTGAGGCGCTCGACGATGGCGGAGGCGTCGATGTCCCGGCATCCGGCCAGCAGGGCGCTCAGGCGTTGCTCGCCGAACAGGGTCATGTCCGCCGGCGGGTCGGCAGCTATTCGATGGGCATGGGGCGCCGACTCGGCCTGGCCGTCGCGTTGCTCGGCGACCCGCAGATCCTGATCCTGGACGAGCCAGTCAACGGCCTGGACCCGGAGGGGATCCGGTGGATCAGGACCTTCCTGCGCGAGCGCGCCGCGTCCGGCCGGACGGTCCTGCTGTCTAGCTGTACTGCCCTGTGAGGTTGGGTACGCGGCTGGCGGGTGGTTGGCCGTTGAGTGCGGTGTGGCCGCGGTGGTGATTGTAGGTGTGGAGCCAGCTGGGGAGTGCTTGGCGGCGTTCGGTCTCGGACTG
>NZ_JANZYP010000058.1 GCF_025506355.1 Sphaerisporangium corydalis | reverse complement strand
CCCGCGGCACCACCCCACCCGCCGACGCCACCCTCCCCCGCCCCACCACCGGCGACCCCGCCACCACCTGCCCCCTCCCCTCCCACTGACAACTTCCATCAACGACTCCCCTCCACAAAAAGGTCCTCGCGGCCCGCTTCGCCGCATCCTGGCGGGACCCTGCGGTCCTAAGCGGCGCGGGGGAGGTCAGGCGGGAATCGACAGGGGTGGAGGAACGCGGCGTCGAAGCCGGTAACGACCGCCAAAACGCCACGCCAGGATAAGGTCCTCGCCTCCGGCTCGGGCAGTTCCTTTTGGGGCCTCCGGCCCGCTTCGCCGCATCCTGGCGGGACCCTGCGGTCCTAATGCGGCGCGGGCGAGGTCAGGCGGGGGTCTAGCAGATGTCCGAACGCGTCCCAGGGCTTTCAGACAGGTCGGGCGCCATGTCCGGCGGCTATCTCGTCGATGTGCCGTGCGAGTTCGAAGTCCTTGGCCGTGATCTGATCTCCTGCGTCGTGGGTGGTGAGGTCGAAGCGGATGCGTTGCCATGTGATATGGACGTCGGGGTGGTGGCCGACCTCGCGGGCCTTGGCGGCGACGTACATCGCCAGGTGAACGCACTCGTGATAAGTGTGCTGATAAGTCCGGGTGATCGCCTCGCCGGCGCGCCGCCATCCGGGTAGTCCGGCGAGCTGAGCGGCGATCTGGTCATCGGTCATCGGCTGAGGGGTCATCGGCACCTTCCAGCTGAGGTTCAGGCGATCCCAGAGATGATCTCAATGAGTTCCCGGCCTGAAGCCGTGTTTCTCCACGCGGTAGCGCGCCTAGGGATCGCTTTCATCTCCTGCCGTAGCCTGGCCGACCCCGTGTTCCCCACGATCGCGGCGGCGGTCGTCGCGATCTGAACGGCCCGTTCGGGTTCGGGCATCGCCGCCAGCGCAGCGGCCTGGCGCGCCCAGAACACGCCGTTGTCGCGCCGGGCCGACGCGGGGGCCGTATCGAGGATCTGGTCCCACAATGCGGCGGCTTCCCGGTACACGCCCATCCGGCCGTAAGCGGTCGCCCGCTGGATCGTGATGTATCCAGGGGTGCGGCGGCATGCGTTGCCCCATGGATGTTCGTCGTCGACGCGATCCACCAGTTCCGCTGCCTGGTCCAGCAGCCGATCCACCAGGTCTTTGTCCTTGACCGGCAGCATCGAGTGGCCGTGCGCTCTATGGACGAGCGCAAGGATCCGGGTCTTAGCGGAAAGTCTGCTCTCGTCGGCCAAGGCGGCTTCGGCGAAGTCGATAACTGTACGTCCGTCATCAAAGTCGACCGCGTGCATCGCCTTGTTGGTGAGGGCATAGCTGATGAACTGAGGGTCGCCTGAGCGGTGCGCCATGTCCAGCGCGACTGTCCGCCAGTGGGCTGACCGACCTACGTCTCCGGCGTCCTGATACAACCATCCGAGCAAAGCCGCGTAGGCGACGCCTGCGCCGAGCAGACCTAGCCGCACTGGCGTATCGGCTGCGCGTGCAAGATCGTCGATGAGCCTTGCTTGGGTTATGACCGTAGGGATGAGTTGGCGCGGGCCGAGCCACATGTCGGCCTTGTAGTGCCCGGGAAGTTGTTCCAGAAAGTACATGACGAGCTCCGGTGCCACAGGGCCCTGGTGCGGCAGATGGTGGATGGGGCCGACACCGCGAAAATCGGCTCCCAGCTCTTTCACGCGGGGTACCGACATCTCCTCGACCCGTTCGAGTAGCTCACCATCAGCGTGTAAAGCCCGATCGAGCGCTGCCGCGATTTGTGCGCTTGGGATACGATGCCCATGCTCTATGCCCCATATATGACTTTTGCTGACATTGGCCAGATCAGCCAGGCGCCGCACCGACATCTCTCCACGCAGCCTTCGCAGAGTTTCACCGATCGTTCCCTCGTCCACGCCTGCCCTCTTCGCGGTCTGGTGTAGGGGCCTGGTCACAGATCCATGCGGTAGAAAACCTTGTCTACGTGGATCTTGGCTCCACAAGAGTAGGCGTCCATGCCGACGACGCGGTCCCCATCGCGGGCCGGTAGGACCCGGGCCACGGGCAGGTCATCTGGGGTGGCTTGGTCCACCGTGAGCGCCATTCACTCGTTCCCTTCCTCTGCCGTCCGCCCGGTGCCCGTTCAGGGTCGCGGTCGCGTGCGCTACTAACGCGGCGACGGCCTGAGACGCCCGGCCGCGGACGGTGGCCGACCCCAGGTCCTCGATGTGGATTTGGCGATCTTAGCCCGGCGCACGAGCTCTCTCACAGACAGTTCGCCTCGTAGTCGACGGAGTACCTGACCAAATGTCTCCGTGCGCACGCATCGACTTTCGGGCTGTCCGCTGGTGTCCGCGGACAGGAGCGGACACCAGCGGACAGCCGATCTCTAGACCCTCACGTACCGTGGTCGTCACGCTACTCCTAGACCGTGTTCGCGGGGCACTTCGTGTCCCGTAGCGAAGGAGGCTCGTCTCACGGTGAAGGGCCGAGACCAGCCAGATCGCACGTGGAGGTGCAACCCATGACCGACTCCAGAACCCATTTGGGACAACCTCGCAACCCCTTTGGCGAGAGAGCCAATCCGTGACCTGGCGCCCTGCCCTCAAACAGAGGCTGCGGACCTTCCTTCGCTGCGGCCCATCGCAGGCCATCCTCTGCGGAGACCGCATGCCAGGCGGCCGATTGGTGAGGCGATCAGGTCCCCGCAGACGACCTGAGGGTCAGCGCCTGAAATATCTGGCCCATCGGGGAAGGGCGGACCACCAGGCCAGGAGGGTTCCTCGGGCGAGCCCGTCGGTCAGTGATTCGGCCCGTGAACGACGCGAGGGTCGGGCAGCATGGCGCAGCGGGTGACCCGCAGGGATATCCGGGACCGCCCGAGTCGCGGCGGCCCGCACGCGCACGCAGAAAGGGACACCGGAATGAGCGTCGGCACCATGGGCAGCGAGAGCCTCCGTAACGCGATGGTCGATCGGCTGGCCGCCGATCACGTGGCGAAAGGGTTCGTGCTGCGTCCCGAGGTGGAGGCGGCGATGCGGACCGTTCCCCGCGAGGTGTACACCCCGGGCCTGCCGGTGGAACAGGCCTACGAGAACGAAGCGGTCATCACCAAGCGGCGGGGTGAGGAGACCATCAGCTCGGTGTCCGCGCCGTTCCTGATCGCGGAGATGCTCGGTCAGGCGGCGGACGCGCTCGGAGGTCTGGACGGCCGTCACGTCCTGGAGATCGGGAGTGGGGGCTACAACGCGTCGCTGCTTCGGGAACTCGTCGGCCCGTCGGGGTCGGTCACGACGGTCGATATCGACCCGGAGGTGACCGGCCGGGCGGCCACATGCCTGGAGGCCGCGGGCTACACCGACGTCACCGTGGTATGTGCGGACGCCGAGCACCCGATCGAGCCGGGCCGCCGCTATGACCTGATCATCGTGACGGCCGGGGCGTGGGACGTCGCGGCCGCGTGGCGTGAGCAGCTCACCGACGGCGGTGTGGTCGTCGTACCGTTGCGCACGTGGGGGATGACCCGGTCGTGGGCGTTGCGACGCTCAGGAGATCGCCTGGTCAGTGAGAGCCACCGCCAGTGCGGGTTCGTCTCGGTCCAGGGCGACGGGGCCCACCAGGTGCGGTACGTCGACATCGCCGAGAGTGTCCACCTGCGGCTGGATGAGGGCCAGCAGCTCGATCCCGCCGTTGTCGCCGGCCTCCTGGCCCAGCCCCGGCAGGAGGCGTGGGCCGGGTTGAGCCTGCCGCCCCGCACCATGTTGTCCGACCTGGACCTGTGGCTGGCGACACGCCTGACCCTCGATGTGGAGAAGTTCGTGGTGCTGTCGGCGCAGGAAGCGGCTGTGGATTCCGGCATGGTCGCGCCGTCATGGCGGTTCGGCACCCCTGCCACCTTCCATGACGGCACCTTCGCCTACCGGTCGGCCCTGCGCTGGACCGGCCGGCGGTTCGATCTCGGCGCATACGCCCACGGAACGAAAGCCGCTGCGGAGGCCGGGCGCATGGTCGGGCACATGCGTGCGTGGGTGGACGCGGGCAGCCCGTCTCCGGTGCTGCACGTCCTTCCCGCGCATGCCCCTGACGGCGACCTGCCGGAGGGGGCGGTCCTGGACAAGCGGCACAGCCGCTTCGTCCTGACCTTCACCCATGAGAAGGGAGCCCTCTGATGGACTACGAACTGAACCTGCGCCTGGTCGACGCCGGGCCCGCCGCGACTGGTTTCGCCACCGACACCGACGACAACTGCGGCTCGGGCAACACCGGCTCGGACGCCTGCTCGGGCGGCTGAACCCGCCGATCCATCGGGCCCGGTCTCCACGGGGGCCGGGCCCTCCCGCTTCTCCCCCTCCCCCTCGGCGACGCGGAGCGAGACATGTTCCAACCGGTTGATGCGGCGTTGATCAGGGCCGCCTCCTACCCCCAGGATCTGACACTGCCGGATTGGCCCGACCTGACCGTCGACCAGCCCGAGACGTGGCTGGAGTGGCTGGGACAGGCGTGGGCGCTGCCCGGGTTCGCGACCGCGCTCACGTCGGCCGCGCCACACCTGGCCGCCCAGATCATCCGTGCCCTAGCCGACGCTCCGATACAGATACCCAAGCTGCGGCGCCTGGTAGAGGCGACGGTGCGGTACCTGCTGAGGTGGACGACCCGCGCGACCCCGTTCGGTCATTTCGCCGGCGTGGCCCCGGTCGAGTTCGGTCCCCGCGCGGCGGTCCGCTGGGGGGCGTCGCATGAGGCCGTGGCCCGTCCCGACGACCGCCACATCGCCGAGCGCGCGGTCGTGGCCGAGCGGGATCCGGCGACGCTCCGCGCTGTCCTGGTGGTAACGAACGCGCTGGGGTATGCGCGTGGCGGGGCGTGGGTGCTGCCCTGCGCCCGCGCGCAGGGCGAGCGGGCATGGGATGTCGAGATCGAGTTGACCGGCCCGGTCCGGGCGGCGGTCGAGGCCGCCGTCGCGCCGATCGTGTTCACCGAGCTGGCGGCGAAGGTCGCCGGGGAGCTGGCCGGCGGGGCCACGGCGGCCGAACGACTGGTAGCCGGACTGGTCGGCGCGGGGGTGCTGCTGTCGGCGGTCAGGCCGCCGATGACCGTGACCGACCCGGCCGCACACTTGGCACGCCACATCGACCTCCCCGACCCCGGCGACCGGGTCGCCGTCGATCTACGCCTCGACTGCTCGGTGACGCTGCCCCCCGCGGTGGCCGACGAGGCGGCTGCGGCCGCTTCCGCGCTCGTCTCCGTCGCGCCGCACCTGCCCGGCTGGGTCGCCTACCATCGAGCGTTCATCGACCGGTGGGGGCCGGGCGCGGCCGTGCCGCTGGGCGCGGTCATCACTACTTTGGGGTTCCCCGCCGGGTATCGGGGATCGCCCCGCCGTGACCCGGCCGCGTTCACCGCCCGCGACGCCTCGCTGTCGGCGATCGCCCAGCAATCCGCCCTGGACGGCTGCGCCGAAGTGGTCCTCGACGACGACCTGATCGCCTCGCTGCGCGGCGGCGGCGATGACCGGCCGCCGATCCCGCACACCGAACTGCGGTTCACCCTGGCCGCCGCGACACCCCAGGATCTCGATCGAGGCGCGTTCACATTGACGGTGGTGAGCGGCGCCCGCCACGCAGGGGTCGCCTCCGCCCGGTTCCTGCACCTGCTCACCCCTGCGGAGCTGGAGCGTTTCCGCCGCGTCTACACCGGCCTGCCGACCGCCATGCCCGGCGCCGACACGGTCCAGTTGTCCGGGCCACCGCTGGACACCCGGCTGGCCACGCTCGCCCGGACACCCGAACTGCTTCCCGTCCTGCCCGTCGGAGAATTCCACCCCGACCCGCCGTGGACGCTCGCGGATCTGGCGGTGACCGGCGACGGCCACCGGCTGTGGCTGGTGTCCCGCACCACCGGGCGCCCGGTCGAACCGTTGCTGGTCAACTGCGTGCTGATGGCGACCCGCCAGCAGCCCCTCATCCGGTTCCTGGCGGAGATCTGGACGGCGTGGACGGCCCCGTGCGCCCGTTTCGCCTGGGGTCACGCCCGAGCCTTGCCGTTCCTGCCACGCATCCGGCGAGGCCGCTCCATCTTGCACCCGGCCCGCTGGATCATCCCCGCGACCGCACTGCCCGCCCATGCCGCGACGTGGCCGCGGTGGGAGGCCGCCTGGCGGCGGCACCGCGTACGCCACCGGCTGCCGCGTGAGGTCCTGATCGGCGATGACGATGTGCGGCTACGCCTTGATTTGGAGGAGAGCGCCCATCTGGTGGTGCTGCGCACCCACCTTGACCGGCGCGGCAACGCCGTCCTCACCGAGGCCTGCGGCCCGTCCGGGTGGATCGACGGCAGACCCGCCGAACTCCTGCTCACCCTCACCCGCGCCCAGCCGTCACACCGGCCGCCTCCCCGGCCGGCCCGCCCCGCGAACACCTTTCAGCACCGGCCCGGCCTGTCGCCGTGGCTGGACGCCCGCCTGTACGGCCAAGCCGAGGACATCGTGCCCCACCTGGGCGACTTCCCGGCGGGGTGGTGGTTCCTGCGCTACCCCTGCCCTCGATCCCACCTGCGACTACGGCTCCGCCTGCGCGACGCCGCCCACTTCGCCGACGCCGCCCGCGACCTGGCCCTGTGGGCGCGGCGGCTGTACGACGATGGTCTGCTGGCCGATTACACGCTGGGCACCTACCGCCCCGACCCGCTACGGAACCGGGCCGACCCTGGCGGCTGCCGAGGCGGTGTTCGCCGCCGACTCCCGCGCCGTCCTGGGACGGCTGTCCGGCGACCGGCAGGCAGCCACGGCCGCGGGGATGATCGCCATGGCCCACGGGTTCACCGGTGATGGTGGGCGCTGGCTCGTCGACCACGTGCCCCACCGCACGGGCCCCCGCCTGCAGCCCGCCCAGCTCGCCCACGCCCGCCGCGCCTACGAGGATGACGGCCTGGCCGCGGCGCTGTCCACCTACCGCGCCCTGGCCGACCGGGACGGCCTGGAGGTCGACCAGATGCTGGCCGACCTGTTGCACATGCACCACGCCCGGATGATCGGAGTCGACACCGCCTCCGAACGGCACTGCCTGCGCCTGGCCCGCGCCGTCGCCCACACCGATCTCATACGCGGGACGTCATGACAGTGGGGCAGTCCCTGGCCGAAGGAGCCGCCGGCATCGCCCTGCTGCACCTGGAGACCGGCGATGCGGAGGCGGCGTACGCGGCGCTGCGACAGGCCGCCGCCGGCGGGGTCAGCGTCGCCGATGGTGCCAGCCTCTACTACGGCGCCCCCGCCCTGGCGTTCGTCCTGGCCGCCTGCGACCAGCCGGGCCTGGCCGAAGCGAAAGCCATCGCCGCCGCAGGGACTCAGGCGGTGACCCGCCACCGCCTCGAGGCCGCGCACCGCCGCATGGACCACCACCGGCGGCCGCACTACGCCGAATTCGACCTGATCCGCGGACTGGCCGGGCTCGGCGTCGCCCTGCGCCGCATCGGCGATCTCGATCTGCTCCGTCAGGTGCTGATCTACCTGGTGCGCCTCACCGACCCGATCGGCCACCTGCCCGGCTGGTGGTGCCACACCGGACCCGACCGCGGTCAGCCCGCCCCGCCCGGTGGGCACGCCAACCACGGGATGGCGCACGGCATCGGCCCGCTCGCACTCCTGGCCCTCACCCACCTCGACGGCGTCCACGTCGACGGCCACACCGAGGCCATGCAGCGGATCCTGCGATGGCTGGACGCCTGGCAGCAGCACACCGCCGACGGCGCCGCGTGGTGGCCGCAGACCGTCACCCTCACCGACCTGGAACGCGGCGAACCCGCCCAGACCGGCCCGCTGCGGCCGTCCTGGTGTTACGGAACCCCCGGCATCGCCCGCGCCCAGCAGCTCGCCGCCCGCGCCCTCGGCGACACCACCCGCCAACGCGACGCCGAAGCCGCGTTCACCGGGTGCCTGAACGACCCGGAGCAGATGGGTCGTCTCATCGACCGCGGACTGTGCCATGGGACCGCCGGGGTACTGGTGGCCGGGCGCCGGATCGCCGCCGACGCCCTCACCCCGATCCCCCTGGCACCGCTCCTGCGCCTGCACCAGCGGGCGGTGGCCGCCGGCGACGAACCTGCCGGGTTCCTCAACGGATCGGCCGGCGCCGCCTTGGCCGCCGCCGGGACCACGACCTCGTGGGACTCCTGCCTCCTGCTCCGCTGACCGAAGGACCTCCGGATGCGGCACTCATGGCACCAAGCCAACGTCACCTTCGCCGACCCCCGCGACGCCGAACATCTGGCCGCGACCCGCATCGCCCCCATCCTGCGCGAAGCCGGACATGCCGAACTCATCAACTCGTGGTGGTTCATCCGCAAACGGCAGTGGAGAATCCGCTACCTGGCCGCCGGCGGCGCGGCGGCCCACGACGTCTTCGACGCGCTCACGACGCCAGGCCCGTGGTCGTGGACCACCAGCGTGTACGAACCCGAGACACACGCCTTCGGCGGGCCCGCGGCCATGGACACCGCCCACGCCCTGTTCCACGCCGACAGCCGGCACATCCTGTCCGGCGCCCACGACCCCGGAGATCGGCGGGAGCTCACCCTCCTGCTCTTCACGGCGATGATGCGGGCCGCCGGACTCGAATGGTTCGAGCAAGGCGACGTCTGGGCCCGTGCGGCCGATCTGCGACCCCCGGCCGCCCTCCCCGGCCCCATTCGATGGGACGGTTTCAAAGCCGGCACGCACCGGCTGCTCACCGTGGACACCGGTCCCCTGCGCGCCGGCGGCTCCCTGGAGTTCGCCGCCGACTGGTTCGCCGCCTTCGAACGGGCCGGGGCCGTCCTGGCGGACCTCGACCGCGACGGCCGCCTCACCCGGGGGCTCCGCCCGACCATCGCCCACCACATGATCTTCGCCTGGAACCGGCTCGGCCTCCCCAAGCAGGCACAGGCGGCCATCGCCCAGGCTTCCAAAGAGGTCGTCTTCAGCGAGTAGAGACAGGGGACCGGGCTTTCGGGCCGCCGTGGTCCCGGTGGGCGGGTGGTCCGGCCTGGAAGACGGAGGGCAGGACCGTCGCGACCTGATCGTGATCACTTTGGAGGTTACGGTGGGCGGCCTCGGGTAGCTCAGCGATTCGAAGGGCTACTCTACGTAAGGATCCCCCTATGAACACCGTGACGCTGATCCTGCTTCTCGCGGCTTTCGTCGCCTTCCTGCTCGCCGCGATCAACGCCAACGTGCCGCGGGTGAACCTGATCGGCCTCGGTCTGGCGCTTCTGGTCCTCACCGAGCTCATCCCCGTCTTCCAGAAGATGTAGTACCACCGGTCGCCACCCCCCTCTCGTCTCGCTCGGAGAGGGGGCCTGGGATCATTCGGGCATGGCCTATCGCGTTGTCGTCGCCGGAAGTGGCATCGTCGGAGCGAGCACCGCATACCACCTCAGCATCCGGGGTGCGGCGGTGACCGTCGTCGACCGCCCGCGCGACGGCCAGGCCACCCGCGCGGGCGCCGGCATCGTCTGCCCCTGGGTGGATCATGACGGTGACGAGGCCTGGTACCGCCTGGCCCGGGAGGGCGCCCGCTACTACCCCGTGCTCGCCAAGCTGCTCGACGGCGACGGCGACGGGGAGCCGGAGATCGGCTACGCGAGCGTGGGCGCGATCCTGGTGGCCGAGGACCCCTCCGAGCTGGCCGGGGTCGAGAACCTGCTGCGGCACCGGCGCCCGTCGGCCCCCGAGATGGGGGAGGTCACCGTCATCGACCGCCCCGTCGAGGTGTTCCCGCCGCTGAGCCCCGACCTGGTCGGCCTGCGCGTCGGCGGCGCCGCCCGGGTCGACGGCCGGACCGTACGCGACACCCTGATGCGCGCCGCCCTGCGGCGCGGCGCCGTGGAGCTGACCGGCGCCGTGGAGCTGACCGCCACCGGCACACCCCTGCTGGACGGCTCGCCGATCGACGCGGACGCCGTCGTGGTGGCCGCCGGGGCCTGGACGGGCGAGCTGTGCCTTCCCCTCGGCCACACGCTCGCGATCGGGCCCGCGCGCGGCCAGATCGTCCACGCCGAGCTCCCGGGGGCCGAGACGGCCGGCTGGCCGATCATCCTGCCCCGGCGCGGCCCCTACCTGCTCGGCTTCCCCGGGTCCCGCGTCGTCCTCGGCGCCACGGTCGAGGACGCCGGGTTCGACTCGAGGGTGACCGTCGGCGGCATCGCCGAGGTGCTGGCGGGCGCCGTCCGGCTGGCGCCCGGTCTCGCCGGGGCCACGCTCGTCGAGTCCCGCTCCGGGCTCCGCCCGATGACCGCCGACGGGATCCCGCTGCTGGGCCGCCTCCAGGGCCGCTCCGGGGGCCGCGTGGTCGTGGCGACCGGTCTGAGCGCCTACGGCTTGACAGCGGGGCCGTATAGTGGGCTGGTCGCCGCCTGTCTGGCCCTGGACGAGCCGCCGCCGCTTGACGTGACCCCCTACGCGCCCGACCGTGAAGTGACCCCCTACGCTCCTGACCGGGGATGACACGACGGTGCGGCACGGCGGACGGCACGGACGTCCGGCCCGCCGAGGGCGACACCCCCGGCGCCTTCGTGAACGCACCCAGGTCCCCGTGCGCGAGCCCCGGCCCGGTCCGATCAAGGCGGAGGCACCCGCGTTCGCGGCCAATGCCAGCATTCCGTATACAGCATCCACGGGTAGGGCTCAACGTGGTTAGGATTACCTAAAAGCCTGAGAATGATCTTGTAAAGGCGGTTTGACGTGCTAACTTGAGTGTTTCCAGATAACTCCAGAAGCGCATCGCCTCCGACGTGATCCGCCGGGGGCATGGAACGGCCCGGTTCAGGCCGCGGAGCCCGCTGGCAGACGCCCCTCAGGGCGCGGATCCACCCTGGCTCCACCCCCCAAGACCGCCCCGCTCCCGCGCTTGTTGACCGGCCTGCTCACGACGCGAGGAAAGACAGGTTCATTGTGAGGCGCCTGGAAAGCGCTATCCCGTCGTGGGCACCAGGACCGGTAGACCGTGCCGCCGCCTGATGGCACGCCGCAATCCAGGTCAACAGGCACATTGGGGTCCACTTGGTTGGGAATGATCATGTTTGGTGAGGATCGCGTACGTGACACGTATCGCCCTCCGACGCATGTGCGATTTCGCCCGCGGTCCATCCGCGGACGGGTCACTGCCCTGGTCAGCCTCTTGGCGATCCTTCTACTGGTGCCTTCGGGTGTGCTGGCCAGTGTGGTTGCACATCAGTCCGTGGCGAACACCGTCTGGCTGGAGGCCCGCAAGGAGGCGACCATCGCCGCCGCGACCGACCGCCTGGGACAGCTCAAGACAACCATCAAGTCGGACGTCCCCGGCATCGACCTGATCCAGGTCGTGGGGCCCGATCACCATGTGATCGCCTCGTCCCCCGCCGCGCGTGGCCTGCCGCCGCTCAGCTCGGCCTGGCCCGCCGCGGAGGATCCGCAGGAGGACGTGCAGAACTGCGCGGAGGGCTCGGTGGGCTGTGTCCGCCTCTCCGCGCTGCGTGTCACCTCCGCGCCGGACTCCCCCGTTGTCTACGCCGGCAAGCGGGCCCCCGCCGAAGGCGCGACAGGGCTGATCAACGCCATCTTCCTGACCCAGGGCATCGCCCTGATCATCCTGGCCGTGGTCACGACCTGGAAGGTCACCGAGCGCACCCTGCGGCCGGTGGAGGCCATCCGCGCCGAACTGGCCGCGATCAACGTCAACGACCTCAGCAGCCGCGTGCCCGAAACCTCCGGGGACGACGAGATCGCCCGGCTCGCCCGCACCGTCAACAGCACCCTGGAACGGCTGGAGCACGCCAGGGGCCGGATGGAGCTCGCGCTCAACCAGCAACGGCAGTTCGCCGCCGACGCCTCGCACGAACTGCGCACGCCCGTGGCGGGTCTTCGCGCCC
Organism: Sphaerisporangium corydalis; assembly: GCF_025506355.1. Lineage (GTDB taxonomy): Bacteria > Actinomycetota > Actinomycetes > Streptosporangiales > Streptosporangiaceae > Sphaerisporangium > Sphaerisporangium corydalis. The sequence goes on along the minus strand of NZ_JANZYP010000058.1, from coordinate 57,140 downwards.
AGCTGGAGGAGGCCCAGCTCCATCCCAGCGAGACCGACCTGGCCGAACTGCTCGGGCACTCGCTCAGGGACGTCGACCGGCTGCAGTCGATCATCGCCGACCTGCTGCTGCTGGAGCGGGTGGACGCCGAGGTGCTCCGGCCGAAGGAGCCGGTCGACCTGTCATCGGCGGTCCGTGCCGAGGTGTCCCGGCGGGCGGACCCGGGCAGGATCCGCCTGCGCCTGTCCCCCGACGTGACCATCGACGCCATCCACACCCAGATCGGGCGAGTGATCACCAACCTGCTCGACAACGCCGAGCGGCACGCCCGGCACACGGTGTCGGTCGAGGTGCGCAAGCACCAGGACGGCGCGGAGCTCCTCGTCGACGACGACGGGGACGGCATCGCGCTGGCCGACCGGGAAAGGATCTTCCAGCGCTTCACCCGCCTGGACGCGGCCCGCAGCCGCGACCGTGGCGGCACGGGTCTCGGCCTCGCCATCACCCGCGACATCGTCCAGGCGCACGGCGGCACGATCGAGGTCGGCGCCTCCCCCACCGGCGGCGCGCGCTTCACCATCACCATCCCCCTCACCGAACCCTCACGCTCCACCCCGAACACCTCCCACTCCACCCACACCCCTGCCTGACCCCGCACCCCCACCAACTCCCCCACCGCCCCCGTGCCCCCTAATCCCCGCGCCGCGACCCCTGAGTGTCGGGATTTCCCGCGCACCTGGTGCTTCTGTGGGCGTATGGCGTGTTGCAGGTGAGCTGCGGCAAGGTGGCAAATCCGGAGAAAGCTCGAAGGGATGGCCGGAAGTGCACGTCAGGCTGTACGCTGCGCTGTGTATATGATTGATTACCTAAAGTAGCAAATCGATCATGTGGGACATCACGAGGTTGATGAACCGTGCCGCTCCTACCCGCGACACACGCGCACGTGCGATGTGTCAGTGAGGCGCGCAGGACCCCGGTGAACGCCCAGGGCGCCGTCAGAGGCGGCCCCGACCTGGCCCTGCCCGGCGCTTCGAGTGACGGGAGCGGTGATGTACGCACTGGTGGTCCTCGTTGCCCAGGTCAACGGGCTAATGATCATCACTGTCCAGGGCGAGCTCGACATGGCCGGCAAACCGGTACTGCGTGCCGGGGTCGACCATGCCATCCACGCGGGGGACGGCCCCTTGGTCATCGAGATGTCCCGGGTGTCGTTCATCGACGCCCAGGGGTTGTCCGCGCTGGTGATGTGCCGCCGGCACGCCACCGACTCCGGCCGCTTACTGTCGCTGACCAGGGTCCCGCCCAAGGTCAGACGACTGCTGCGCCTCACCATGCTGGAGCACACCTTCACCATCACGGCCCACCCCGGACTCCCGGACCCTTCCGCCCTCACCCTCAGACCCCTGAGCCGCCGGCCCTGACCCCGGACCCTTCCCTCGAAGCGACGATCCCCACCGAAGCCGGTGCCCGGCGGCACCTGGTACGTCACGGGTCGCTTGGTACGTGCAGATGCCTGGAAGCCGGAGCGGGGGGAGGAGATGTCGGCATGGGGTCACCCGGCGCGTGTGGTGAAGGCGGCGGTGTGGACGGTGCCGTTGTGCTGGAAGTCCAGGAACAGGCGGTATTCGCCTCGGCTGGGGACCTCGGCGTGGAAGGTGACGTCCGGGCCCGGTGAGGTCCTGCCGTCGCCCGGCTGGCCGTCCGGATGGACGTGGAGGTAGGCGAGATCACCCGCCCGCAGCGCGACCAGGTGCCCGTAGGCGCCGAGATAGGGCTGGAGGTCGGTCACCGGCCGTCCGTCCCTGACGACGTTCAGGGTCAGCTCGCTGGACCGTCCGGGGACCAGGTCGCCTCGAAGCGAGACCGTGTAGCCGCCGGTCACGACCGTGCGGCCGGTGCCGGGCAGCGCCCGGGTCGTATGGTCGCCGGGCGCGTCGAGGTCGACTCCCAGCGTCAGGGCCTCGCCACCCTCGGGAGCGAAGTCGGCGAACGCGCGGTACGCCCCCGGCTCGGGCAGCGTCAGCCGCACCGACCAGACGCCGCCCGCGTCCTGCGAGGGATGAAGGTGGCGGAAGGTGCCGAGGCCGCGGTCGACCACGATGAAGTGCAGCCTCTTACCGTGACGCACCTGGTAGGCCGTGACCGGCCTGCCGTCGGGACCCGTGACGGTGAAGCGGAAGTCCGTCGCCTCGCCCGCCCGCACCGTGGTCGTCACCGGGCTGAGCGTGTAGCCGTTCTGGGACACCTGAAGACCACCGGGAATCGGCGCCGCGACCGCCCGCCCCTGACCACCGTCGCCCGGCGACGCGGAATGCTCCCCATGCCCACCGGTCGCGGAGTGTTCGTCTGGGCCGTCGGACGTGGTGGTGGCCGTGTCGTGCCGGCTCGGAGGGAGGTCGGGGCGGTTCATCGCGGTGTGCGTGGCCTCGGTGGAGCGTGGCGGCGCCAGGCCCACGGCGCCGGCCGCCTTGCCTGCACCGAACGCCCCGCCGAAGATCACCACAAGCCCGAGGGCGTAGGCCCCGACTTTGAGTGACGTGCTCATAGGAGACCTCCCGCGTCGCGCATGACCCCGAACGCCCCTCGTGTGACCACATACAGCCCGCGACCGACCCCGAACGGCTCGCGTGTAACACCGAACGCCTCGCGGGTGAGCCCGCGCGCCTCGCGGGTGAATCCGTACGTCCTTCGCCCGGCGGTATCCATACCGGCGACCCCTTCCCCGTTGTCCAGATAATGGCCTTCAAATACATATAGGGGGTATAGGTAGAAGGTAACATACCCCGTCCCACCAGCAATATCCGAAGACCTTCAGGAGCCTAGCCCGTCAGAAAGGCTCTCGAACACAGTTTCTAGAAAAGTCGCGAGGACGGCCGGCTCTGCGGCTAAGCTCGAGGTCAACGGACCGGCCGGGTCCGTTGACGGGAATCGCGCGGTGGCCCCTGTCCGTCCGCGCGCCGGGCCCTTTACAGGTGCTCCGGGGCCCGTGCGTCGGTGGAGCGGATACCCCCCCGTTCACGAATGGAGGAGACTCCGATGGCAGACAGAGGGCCGAGCGGCCTGCGGGAAACGCGTTCCGCCGACGGCACCACGATCGCGTTCGAAAAGCTGGGCGAGGGCCCGCCGGTCATCCTGGTGGTCGGCGCGTTCAACGAGCGGTCCACGGGCATGCCGCTGGCCGAGGCGCTGGCCGGCGACTTCACCGTCTTCGCCTACGATCGCCGGGGCCGGGGCGACAGCGGCGACACCGCTCCGTACGCGGTCGAGCGTGAGATCGAGGACATCGCGGCCCTCATCACCGAGGCCGGCGGGTCCGCGGCGGTCTTCGGCTACTCCTCCGGCGCGGTCCTGGCCCTGAAGGCCACCGCGAGCCTGACGGCCACCGCGAGCGGTCAGTCCGCCCCGAGCGGACGGGTCACCGCCACCGTAGGCGGGGAGCACACTCCGAACGAGCAGGGCACCGTAAGCGGGCAGGGCGCCGCAGGTGAGCAGAGCACCGCAGGTGAGCAGGGCACCGCAAGCGAGCAGGGCACCGCAAGCGAGCAGGGCACCGCAGGCGGGCGGGGCGTGACCGGGCTGGCGTTGTACGAGCCGCCGCCGTCCAGCGGGCACGATCCTTCGGCGCCCCCGCAGGACCACGTGGCGCGGCTCGGCGAGATGGTGTCGGCCGGCCGGCGGGGTGAGGCGGTCGAGTACTTCCAGACGGACATGGTCGGCATCCCCGCCGAGGTCGTGACCCGCATGCGCAACGCGCCCTTCCGCCCGGCGCTGGAGAAGATGGCCCACACCCTGGTGTACGAGGCGCTCATCCTCGAAGGCGGGATACCGGCCGAGCTGACCGGTTCGCTGACGGTCCCCACCCTGGTCCTCTGCGGCGGGGACAGCCCCGAGGCGCTCCGCCAGGCGGCCCAGGACCTCGCCGGCGCCGTCCCGCACGCCGAGCTCCAGGTGCTCGACGGCCAGACCCACGACCTCGTACCCTCCGCAATAGCCCCCACTCTCGGAAAGTTCCTCCGCGACCTGCCCTGACCCGAGCGACCGCACCCCCCCGCCCCGGCGACCACCACCCGCCCTGGTCCGGGGTGATCGCGACCTGCCTTGGCCTCAAGTGACCATGACCCGCCCAGACCTCAGGTAAGACGTCCCGGCTTCGGGAGGGAATGCCGACCTTGGGCAAGGGCTTGGGCGGTCAGGGTTTGAACGGGGTCAGGAAGTCGCCCACCAGGCGGTCGTAGCGCGTGCGGTCGACGTTCCATGCCTCGGTGTGGTCGCCGCCGTGGAACTCCTCGTACCGGATCTTCCAGTTCAGCCGGGCGCCCGCGGCGGCGAGATCGCGTGAGGCCTGCACGGGAACCTGGAGGTCGGCATCGGTGTGGATCAGGAGCAGGGGCGGCCGGACGGCGGGCGGGTGGGTGAGCAGGTCGAGCCTGGCCAGGTCGACGCCCGTCCGCCACTCCACGACCCGATCGGACAGCCACGCGGCGGCGGCCGGCAGGTGCAACTGGTTGCCGGCGAACCACCGGCCCACCCGCTCCCAGTCGTACGGCGGAGCATCCATGATCACCGCGGAGACGGTGATCGCCAGCGCCGACCTGGACAGGAACGCACCGACGATGACGCCGCCCATCGAGGTGCCGTACAGCAGGACGCGCCGCGCACCCATGCTCCGCGCCGTGCGGACGGCGGCTTCGAGGTCTCGCCATTCGGCGTCGCCGAGGTGCAGGAGCCCGTCGGGCGACGCGGGGGCGCCCTCGTCGTTGCGGTAGGTGATGTCGAGGAACGGCAGGCCGAGCCGATGAACGACCGGGAGCACCGCCAGTTCCGCCTTGCGCCGCCCGTTCTGCCCGTGAACGGCGACGACCCAGGTGGATCCCTTCCCTGGGACGTACCACGCGGGGGCGGGCCCGAGCTCGGTCGGAACCATGATCTCGGAGTAGTCGATGCCCCAGGTGACCTTGGGGTCGCCGGGCGCGACCGCGTTGAAGGCGCCCGAGGTTCCGACGGACGGGGTGCCGCCGCCGATCACCTTGCGCGTCACCCGGCCGGGGGCCCGCGACACGATGTCGCCGAACATCGTGAAGGCGCCGGTCCATTCGAACCAGTACGTCCCGGGCTTGCGGGTCCTCGGCGAGTCCGTGAGGGTCACGGTGCCGTTCCCCGAGGCGAGCACGCTGTCGGCGCCGCCGCCCCAGCGCACGACCTTGATCGCCTGGTCGCTGCCGTACCAGCCGCCCCATCCCGCCGCGCCGGTGAGGACCAGCAGGGTCGCGGCCAGCACGAGCCATGATCGCCTACGCCCGGACGCCATCGAGGATCCTCCCGACCATGCGGGCGCACAGGGCGCGGAACTCGGTCTCCGGCAGGCCGATGCGGCCGCCGAGGTAGAGGTGCACGAGGCCCTGAGTGGACGATGTCATCGCCAGGGAGACCTCCAGTGGGTCGTCCTCGCGCAGCACACCGGCGCGCATGCCCTCCTCGACCAGCTCGACCAGGCGGTCGAACGCCGGCGACCCGCCGCCCTTGAAGTCGTCGGGGAAGCGCCTGGCCTGTTCCCGGCGGTCGGTCATCAGGAACGCGTACAGGTGCGGGCTGCCCAGCGCGAAGTCGAGGAAGTCGTGCATGAGGCCATCGACGCGCGCCTCCCAGCCGCCCTCGGGGACCCGTGTCCCCCACCCCTCGGCCAGGTCACGGAACGTCCGGTCGGCCACCGCGCCGAGGAGCGCCTCCCGGTTGCGGTGGTGCTTGTAGATCGCCATGGCCGTGACGCCGACCGCCTCGGCCACCCGCCGCATGGTCACGGCCTGGGCCCCCTCGCTGACCAGGATGCCCCGCGCCGCCTCGACGATCTTCTCCCCCGTCTGCATGGTGTACAACGTATACCATGAGGTATACGTTGTACACCTTGCGATGAGCCATCCTGTTCGCCCGCGCGCTGGGCACCCGCCCCAGAAGGGATCGCCTGGGCCGAACGAGGTATCAGAAGCGCCAGCGGGTCTGGCCGTAAGGGTCCTTGGCGAAGCCGAGGACCTTGGAGGGGGCGACCTCGTACACCAGGGCCCGGCCGCCCTCGCCGTGGAACGCGCCGTCGCGCACGTCGAAGTGCCAGTTCTGGCCGTACTTCTCCTCGTAGGCCCCGGCGAGGCGCCGCAGCAGGGCGTCGTCGCCGACCACCGTCGCGTCGCCCTCGACCACGACGTCCAAACCCTCGGTGAGGGAGTTGCACCCGGTGGTGAGGACGCAGTGCGGGTTCGCGGCGAGGTTGGCGGCCTTGCGCTCGGCCGGGCCGGTGCAGAAGTACATCGCGCCCTCGGCCCAGATGCCCAGCAGCGGGGTGACGTGCGGACGTCCGTCGGGGCGCACGGTCGACAGCCAGAAGGTCCCGGCGCCCTGGAGCAGCCCGCGCGCCTCCGCCCACGGGGTCGCGGTCGCCTTCGGGTCGCTGTACCGGGCGTCCAGCTCGGCGACCGGCTCTCTGGCTTCCATATCGGTCTCCTTCATCGCTTCTCGGACGGTTCACCGCTTAGGACCGCCGGGCCTCCCGGAACTCACCGGCCCTCCCCAAAGTCCTTGCGTGGAACGAACTCAACGGGTCCCTCGGCACCTCCCTGACCGGGACGATCCGGGCCCAGGAGGCGCGGGCACAGGGCGCCTGACCGGCGTCGGCCCCGGAGGCGTCAGGGCAGGGCCAGGACGCAGAACTCGTGGCCCTCCGGGTCGGCCAGGCACGTCCACGGCACGTCGCCCTGGCCGAGGTCGAGGTCGGTGGCGCCGAGGGCCCGCAGCCGGTCCGCCTCCGCCGCCTTGTCGTCGCCGGGGTACGGCAGCAGGTCGAGGTGGACGCGGTCCGGCACGGTCTTCACGCCGGGCGTGCGGAGGAACTCCAGGTACGGGCCGCCGCCCTTGGCGGAGCGCAGCCGCGCGTGATCTTCGGTCACCTCGTGCAGGGTCCAGTCGATCGCCTCGCCCCAGAACCGGGCCATGGCCTGCGGGTCGGCGCAGTCGACGACCACCGCGGCGATCGGCCCGGTGTCCCGGTAGAGCTCCCGGGGCTCCAGCACGCAGAACTCGTTGCCCTCCGGGTCGGCCAGCACCACCCACGGCACGTCGCCCTGGCCCACATCGGCGGGCGTCGCACCGAGAGCCTGGAGGCGCGCGACCAGCTCCGCCTGATGGTCCGCCGAGGTGGTCGCGAGATCGAGGTGCACACGGTTCTTCGTCGCCGTCTTGGGCTCCGGGACGGGAACGACGTCGACGCCGACGAAGACCGGGTCCGGCCAGACGAAGTCGCCGGCGGGTCCGGCGTAAGTGGTCATACCGCCGAAAACACTCCAGCCGAGCGCCTCCGCCCAGAACCGGCCGACCGCCGAATGATCAAGAGCCTTCACGTTCACCTGAACAGGTCGCAGCGTCATGCCGGCGATCCTATGGGCCCGCTCCGCACCGGCATCCGCAGGTTCCGTCGCCGATCGGCCCCTCACCAAAGGCCCGCCGTCACAGTCCGAACCCCATTGTCATCAGGCATTGGTCGACCCCGTCCGTCCCTGGGCCGAACGACCGGAAAACGACGTGCCCGGCGCGGTGATCCGGACGGCGGGCGGCGGAGGTCGTACGCGCGCGCCGGGCGGCGCGGCGAAGGGCGATGCCCTCGTGGTGACCTGCCGCCGCGCCGCCGGATGGCGTCTCCTGCTCATCACGTTCACCGTCGACCCAGGAGCACGCCCATGCGACCGACCCCCCACCACCCGCCCGGCCCGGCACACGAGGTCCACGCCGAGGTCCACGCCGAGGTCGGCGTGCTGGTCACGCCCCTGCTGCCCGGTTCGGCCTGCCGCCGGGCACGCGAGGTCGTACGGGAGGTGCTCCGGGCGGCGGGGGTGACCGCCGGCGAGGTCGCCGACGCCGAGATCGTCGTCAGCGAGCTGGCCGCCAACTGCGAGAAGCACGGCCGGCCACCGTACGAGATCCGGGTCCTGGTGGTGGGCGGCGTCCCCACGTGGTGTGAGGTCGTGGACGGGGACCCCGACCTGCGCTGGATCCCCGCCGTCCTGAGCCGGCCCCGCGTCCAGGACTCGCCCGACGCGCTCGCGGAGGACGGGCGCGGCCTGCTCCTGGTCCGCGAGCTCTCCCAGGGGCGATGCGACGCCTACCTCACGACGACCCACGCCACGGGTACCCCGGCCAAGGCCGTCGCCTTCGCCCTCCCCACCGGTGACCGGCGGCGGCGTCCGGGATGCGCCGATGGCCCCGGGGCGCCCGCCCCGTCCGAGAGGGGGACGGTAGGTTGATCGAATGCGTCTGACAAAGTACGGCCACGCGTGTGTGCGGATCGAGGACGGCGACCGGGTGCTCGTGATCGACCCGGGCACCCTGTCGGAGATGGAGGCGCTGTCCGGCGCCACCGCCGTGCTCATCACCCACGAGCACGACGACCACATCGACGCCGACAAACTGAAGGCGGCCCGTGAGGGCAACCCCGCGCTGACCGTCCACACCCATGCCGCCCTGGCGGCGGATCTCGGTGAGGGCGTGACCGCCGTCGCGGCGGGTGACACCTTCACCGCGGCCGGGTTCAGCGTACGGGCCGTCGGCGGCGAGCACGCCGAGATCGTGGACGGCCTGCCCGGCTGCCCGAACATCGGCTTCATCGTCGAGGGCGTCTACCATCCCGGTGACTCGCTGTTCGTCCCCGAGGAGACGGTCGGCACGCTGCTGGTCCCGGTCTCCGGCCCGTGGGTGAAACTCGGCGAGGTCATCGAGTTCGTCCGGGCGGTCGGCCCGGCCCGCGCGATCCCCATCCACGACGCGCACCTCAACGAGGTCGGCATCGAGACCTTCGACTGGTGGCTGGGGGCGAAGGGCGGGACCGACTACGCCCGCGTCCCGCTGGGCGGGTCGGCCGAGCTCCAGTAGTCCAATCTCTGGAGCTCGTCCGACCCCGGGCGCGGGCGTCCGATCTGCCCAGGTCAGATCAGGTCAGGTCAGGAAGGCGCCGTACGGGCCGTTCAGGATCTGGTTCTTCTGGCTCTGGCTGAAGTGGGTGTTCGGGTAGGCGTAGAACGACGCGGACATCGGTGTGCCGTCGGTGGACGACGAGTCGGGCAGGCCGAAGGCGTGGCCCAGTTCGTGGACCATGCCGCCGTACCAGCGGTTCATCGGGCCGTTCACGCCCGCGGCGCCGTCGGCGTCGTGCTGGTTGAGCACCACCCAGCCGCCCCCGCCGCCGCCACCCGCGCCGGAGCCCTCCGCGCTGATCTCACCCACGTTGATCCAGCGCGGGTCCGGCGCGCGCAGGCTCAGCTTCCTGAGCAGCTCCTGCTGCATGTTGAACACGGTCCACCAGTACGGGTCGCTCCCGTTGGGCGTGGTCTCGTACCAGCTCTTCACGTGGTCGCCGTTGACGACCTCGACCACGGTGCTGTTGAGCGTGAACGTCTTGCCCAGTTCCTGCTTGTAGTACCGCTGCGCCTCCCGCATGACGCCGGCGATGCCGTCCGGCCACCGCTGGTCGAACGCCACGTCGGACGGCTTCAGCCAGTACACCCGGACCGTCTTTTCCGGGGGCGTGGCCGGACCGCCACCGCCGCTGGTGTGGTTCGGCAGCCGCCAGACCCGTGAGGACACCGCGTCGCAGGGCGACTGGACGAGGCCGGTGCCCGCGGCCGACGAGCCGCCCGCCGGGACGACGCACTTGCCGGAGTGCACCGCCTGCAGGCGGAAGGTCCTGTCGGTTCCGGTGACCGTCACCGCGACCAGGCGGAACTTCTGGTTGTCACCCGTGGAGCAGCTCCACGAGATGACCGTGGCGTTGTCGGCGGTGGAGGCGCCGTAGACGTCCACGCACTTGCCGGCGGCCGGCGCGCCGATGGTGTACTGGTCGGTGGTTCCGCTCACCGGGGTGAAGGTGAAGTTCTGGTTGGCGCCGCCGCCGCAGGCCCGCTGAGTGAGCTGGACGCCGTTGGCGGTGGAACCGTTGGGCAGGTCCAGGCAGTTGCCGCCGTTCTGGTTCACGGCCACCGAGGTGAACGTGGTCGCCGCGCCGGCCGGGGGGACGGCCACCATCGTGATCAGGCAGGCCACGAGGGCCGTGAGCGTCGAGATGGCGGCGGATAACCGTTTCATTGATGCACATCCTCCGTGTCACGGGAACGAGTGCAGGATGACGATCTCCAGGGGTCCCGAGTGGCGCCTTCATCGGCCCAGGCGAGATCCTCGATCCCGGCGTGTGGCCACCCTGACTCACGAAAAGCTTTTCGGCAAGCTGCTCTCAGCGGCTACCGCGAAGGACAGAAAAAAAACGAACCCACTGAAAAGCTTTTCGGCAGCGGCCACGCACGTGAAGCCCGAAGCCCGTGAGGCAAGTCGGCCGACCAGGTGGCGTGAAACTCCTATGACGCCGCGCACGTGAGACCCAGCCTCAGCAGGCGAACCGATCTGCCAAGCGGGCGCGGAACTCCTTTGCGGCCGTGCGCGTGAGAACGAGGTTCAGGAGGCGAGCTGGTCTGCCAGGTGGGCGCGGAACTCCTTGACCTGGACGGTGGTGGCGTAGGGCTCAAGGCGGTCGGAGAACTTCCGGACACGCTCGACGGCCCGGACGGACGTCAGCGACCTCGCCCCCGGGATGGCTTTTCGGGCCGAGTCGATGGCCTGTTCCACCTCCCCCATGTCCAGATATGCCTCTGCCGCGTTCACCAGGTTGAGCTGGGCCGATCGGGGACGGTCCTGTGTGAATTCCCGTACCGCCAGCTCCGCGCAGTCGGTCGCGCGCTTGTGCTGGCCGAGCAGGTTCCAGCACATACCCATCCGGGCGATGAGCTCTGGTTCGTCGTTCCAAGCGGCCCAGTCTGGATCCCGATCCGTGGTTCCCTGGGCGAACACCCGCTCCGCTTGGACGAGTTGAAGTTCGATCCTTTTTGCGCTGTGCGTGTCACCGGTCTCGGCCGGTCGGGTGTGCAGCGCCGCGGCCCATGCTCCGTCCACCAGCGACATGGCGATTACGCGCGGGGGCGCCTGAACGCGGCGGGCCGTTTCCACAGCGGCCCTGGTCAGCCATACCGCCTGGGCAGACTGATTCAGGTGCAGTGCTTGATGCGTCATGCTCTCCAGGACCAACGCACCCGTCAGAGCATCGTCCCCCGACTTCGCCAGCTTGAGCGCCTGGCCGAAGTAGTACTGGGCCTGCCCGTGATGGTCCAGGTCGAAAGCCGTCCAACCTGCCATCTCAGTCATCGCGGCGGCGGCAGTCATCAGCTCGGCACCGACCCTGTCGTTGTAACGGCCTCGGAGCAGCGGCGCGACGGTCGTGTTCAGGTAGTCGACCACAGCCGGGCGCACGAGTCCGGCACCGAACTGGTGATCCATCTGCCCGAACGCCTGCCGCGCCTCAACGATCCGCTTGACGTCCGAGAGGCCGACGACAGGCCCGGAACCTTGACTCGCGGCAGAGGCGACGGGAGCGCCATAACTCCAAGCCGACAGCCAGCTCCCGAGGGCGGCGGGGACGAACGGCATGGCGGCGAGCAGATGACGCCGTTCCGGATCCACGTCGTACCTCCACAGTCGTCTGGCCGCCTCGACGGTAGCCGCGAGCGACAAGTCGCTGAAGTCCGGACACAGCCAGGCTTCCGTATCGACCGGCTCCCCGCCCTCCACCCACCGCTCCACCTCGACCGGATCCACGCCGAACACCTCGGCCATCCGCGCCCGGTACACCGGCCGGATCTCCTGCCTGCCCCGCTCCCACCGGCCCCACGTCGTCGGCGACACCCACAGCGCCTCCGCCATCGCGTCCTGGCTCATGCCCAGCCGCCTGCGCGCCCGCGCCAACTCCGGACGCCCCACACCCCGCCCCGACCCGCCCACGACCACCTCCGAAACAATGGGTCACCGATCAGCGACCCATTGTCACCAAGCATGGTCCCCCTCCCCCACCCCCCAATCCAAACGACCGGAAAACGACCGCCCAACGCGAAGAAACCGGTGGCGTCGTGGTCAGGCGGCCTGGGTCGCATCGTGGACGGCGGGCTATGTAGCGGGCTCGCGACCGGGGAAGGCGGGGGGCGGAAGGGCCGGGAGTCCTTGGAAAACCGCCCGAGCCGAAGGCGAGGACCTTTCAGGGTTGGGCGCAGGTGGCGGGGCAGAATTTGACCTCCGGGTAGCGGGTCGAGGGTTTGTCCAGCAGGGGTTGACGTTGTGATTTGAGGTGCTGGTCGAGGAAGGCCGCCACGTACGTGCGGGTCAGCTCGGCGGAGCGCGCCCAGGGCAGGGCGCCGGGGAGGGGCTTGAGGCCGAGGGCGCCCGACAGCAGCGGGAGGTCGGTGAAGGACGCGTGGTCCGCGCCCGTCAGCACGACCCAGCGTTTCCACCCGGTCAGCAGCTTCCAGTCGCGGTCCCACGTGGCGTCGCGCCCCCCGGGGACGTGCGGCGGCGCACCCATGAACATGAACGGCCGGGTGAACCCGCCCTTGGGGATCCGGGCGTAGGTGGTGCCGTCCATGTCGATTCCGGCGCGTACACGGGAGTCCTTCACCATGGTCGCCATGGCGGCGGCCCCGCCGATCGACTGGCCCACCATCGCGATCCTGGCGGGATCGATCAGTCCGGAACGATCCCACTTCGTGGTCAGCTCGTCGAGGACGTACGAGGCGTCGGCCGCCCGCCCCTGGACCACCCCCGTGCCGAAGCCAGGGTCGGTGTCACTGTCACAGGCCAGGCATTCGGCGACCCGCCCGCCGGGGAAGGTGGTGGCGTAGCTCTCGTAGGTGTGGTCGATCCCGGCCACGACGTACCCCCGGCCGGCCAGGTCCTCGGCCAGGGCCGTGAGCGTGCTCATCGGCTTGGTGAAGCCGGGTGAGAGCACCACCAGGGGAAGCCTCCGCCCCACAGGGGCGGCGTCCTGGACGGCGTTGGTGCGCGTCTTGCTCAGCGTGTCGTACGGCACCGTCGCGATCCCGGAGCCTTTCATGAGGAGTTCGGACTCCTTCGGCGTCATGTACGGCGCGCGACGCCCGTCGCTCCGTCCGGCCGGGTACCACAGGGTGACCTTGAGCTCCCTGACCTGGACGTCGAGGTTCCAGGGGTCGGGACGTGAGGTGTCCTTCAGGTACAGGGCGGTGGTGCCGACCGGATGGGTGCCGGTGGGGGCGGGCAGGACGGCGGGCCCGGTGGGCGTGGCCGACGGGCCGCCGCCGGACCGGGGTGGAACCGGCGCGGAGCAGGCGGTCGCGGCGAGGACGGCCAGTCCCGCGGCAACGGCCAGGATCTGTCTCATCGGGAGGTCCATTCACTTGTGCAGCAAGGCCAGGGCCTTGGCCAGCGCCGGGTCGCGCCCGGCGGCCGCGTCCTTCGGGGTCAGGGGCACGTAGTGGTCGGGCGGCACGCCGATCCGGTCGATCACCTCGTGATCGGGCCCCAGGTGGTGCCTGGCGGGGAAGCCCAGGGCGGTGTTGTTGGCGAGCAGGTACGACTGCGCCGGGCCGGAGATGAGCCCCGCGGTCCTGGTGCCCACCAGCAGGCCGATGCGCAGATCCTTGACCGCGGAGCTGAAGTGCTCGCACGCCGAGGCGCAGCCGCGGTCGGTGAGCGTCACCAGCGGCAGGCCGAGCAGCTCGACGGTGTCATCGGTCCGCCCGATCTCGCATCTGGCGTCCACGGTGCACTGGTAGGCGGTCACCTTGCCGTGGACGAACGCGCTCAGCAGCCGGGTCGCCTCCACGGGACTGCCGCCGCCGTTGCCGCGCAGGTCCAGCACGACGCCGGACAGCGTCCTGCCGGTGCGCAGCCGGGATATCGCCGTGAAGACCCTGTTCGCGACGTCGGGGGCGAATCCGGTCAGCCGTACGTAGGCGATGTCGTCGTCCAGCAGCTTCGACCGCACCACCTGAAGGGTGGCCAGGTCCCGCTGGTAGAGGCCGGGTTTGAGCGTGACCGTCCAGCGGCGGCCGGTGGTCTGCCGCAGGAGCCGAACCCGGACCGGGCGGGCCTGCGGGTACCGCGGGTAGAGGGCGGCGATCGCGGGGGTGGCCCTGCCGCCGGCGAAGGGCGCCGATCCGTCGACCGATTCGATGATGTCGCCGGGGCGCAGCCCGGCGGCCTTCGCGGCGCCGCCCTGGACGACGGTGACGAACAACGGGGGGAGGGCGGTGCCGGGGTTGCCCTCCGCCTGCGAGCCGTTGACGTTCGCCCGGAGACCGAGGCCGTAATCGTCGCCGTCGTAGTAGTCGGGCGGGCGCTTGAGGTCGTGCGCCCAGCGGGCGTGGTCGTCGCCGAGGGCGGCCACCATGGCCTCCAGGGTGACGACGGCCAGCTTGTCGCGGAGGGTGGGGACCTGGTCGGTGACCTTCCGGTAGGCGGTCTCGAAGGCGGTCCAGTCGGCCTTGCGGTCGCCGGTCAGCGCGGGCATGGTCGCCTCGGGCAGGTCGCGCCCGTCGCGGTTGAGCTCCTGGGTCAGGGCGACGAATCCGGCGGTCAGCAGGGCGCGGGCGTCCAGTGTGGCGCCGCTGTAGTACTTGCCGAGGATGCAGAAGTACGCCTGCTCGATGACGTCGATCGTGGTGGCCGTCTCCGCGGCCGGGGGGCCCTGGGGCTGTGTGCAGACCGCGCCGGCCGCCGTGCCCGCCTGGCCGCGCGGCGGTGCCGGCGCGGTGCAGGCCGCCGCCAGGAGGATGGCGAGCCCGGCGGCGGTGGTCCTGAGGGCGGTCATGACAGGCGCCTGCGGATCCACCAGAAGGCGAACCACGTGAGGCCGAGGGTGAGGACGGCGTAGATGCCGGTCTCGATCCACTGGAAGGGCCAGAAGCGGGCGAGGGGCTGGTACGTCGCCTGCTGCCGGTAGCCGAGCCGGTTGATCTCGACAAGGCACGTGCCCAGGCCCTGCGCCTGCGTCGGTGCGCAGGGTCCCGAGGTCGTGGAGATCGGGACGGAGCCTTCACCCCCGCCACCGTCACGGCCGCCGCCACCTCCACCGGCACCGCCGAGCGTACGTCCGGACGGATCGACCATCGTGTTGGCCAGGACCCAGGCGCCCGTGTCACCGGGAACGGCGGTCTCCAGGGAGACGCGCACCTTTCCGCCTTCGTCCCGTGACACGCCCAGCCCGTCCACGTTCGCCTCGCTGAGCTCGAAGGTCGAGGTGACCGGGGGCATCAGGTGGGGCCGGACCAGCAGCGGCATGGCGAGCTGGATCGCGACGAAGACCGCCAGGGTGAGGGCCATCGCGGGCAGCGTGCGGCGGACCAGCATGCCCACGGTCACGCCCAGGACGAAGGCGAAGGCCGCGTACCCCACCGGGGCGATGCCGCGCGCGCCGAACACCAGGGGGGTCATCAGGGCCAGGTTCCCCGGGGCCGACTTGTCCAGGGGGTCCGACCACCAGGTCACCGCGAGGCCGCACACGCAGGCGGCGGCCATGGCCGCCAGGCCGACGACCCCGAGTTTGACCGCCAGCCAGCGGACGCGGGTGACGCTCTGGTTCCACACCAGCAGGTGGGTGCCCGCCTCCAGCTCGCGTGTGATCAGCGGTGCCCCCCAGAAGAGCCCGACGAGGGCGGGCAGGAGCAGCACGATGAGGCTGACGGCCATGAAGGGCATGTCGTACTGGCCGAAGAACCGGTCGTAGAAGCGGCCGCAGGTGTCGTCCTGGGTGCAGGCGGCGATGCCGGTGGTGTAGCCGGAGGCCATGTTCGGGCCGGTCAGGGCCAGGGTGGTGGTGAGGACGACGAGCAGGGCGGCCGTCATCACGGCCGAACCGCGGAACTGACGCCAGGTCAGCCAGGTCATCTCTGCACCTCCAGAGCCACTCGCCGGTTCTCGGCGGCGCGCTGCTCCATGTAGGCCAGGACGAGGTCCTCCAGGCTGAGCTGGGTGACCGTCCAGGCGGGGTCGTGGATCGGGGAGTCGGTATGGACCACCAACGTGCTCTGCCGGTCGGTGTGGCCGGCGGAGATGACGTGCTGGTCGGCGGGGAGCCGGTCGGGGTCGAGGCGCGGGCCGGTGAGG
Source organism: Sphaerisporangium corydalis (assembly GCF_025506355.1). GTDB lineage: Bacteria > Actinomycetota > Actinomycetes > Streptosporangiales > Streptosporangiaceae > Sphaerisporangium > Sphaerisporangium corydalis. The sequence goes on along the minus strand of NZ_JANZYP010000058.1, from coordinate 41,168 downwards.
CGGTGGTGGGTGGCCAGCAGCCGGTCGACCTCCCCGGCCACCTGGACCCGGGAGTCGATGAGGACGATCAGGTAGTCGCAGACCCGTTCCAGGTCGGAGACCAGGTGGGAGGAGAGGACGACGCTGAACTCGTGCTCGGCGGTGGCCTCCATCAGCCCTTGCAGGAACTCCCGGCGGGCCAGCGGGTCGAGGGAGGCCACGGGCTCGTCCAGGATCAGCAGCTCGGGCCGTTTGGCCAGGCCCAGGGTCAGGGCGAGCTGGGCGCGCTGGCCGCCCGACAGCTTGCCCACCCGGTGCTTGGGGGCGAGGCCGAGCCGCGCGATGCGGTCCTCCGCCATGGTGGCGTCCCAGCGGGGGTTGAGCCGTGCGCCCAGCCGGAGGTGGTCGGCGATGGTCAGTGCCGCGTAGACGGGGGTCTCCTGGGCGACGAACCCGACCCTGGCGAGCTGGGCGGGCGTGCCCCCGGGCCGCCCGCCCAGCACGGTGATCTCGCCCGCCGTCGGTTCGAGCTGGCCGCCGGCCAGCTTCAGCAGCGTGGTCTTGCCGGCTCCGTTGGGGCCCACCAGCCCCACGACGTGTCCCGCCGGGATGTCGATGGTGCACTCGCGCAGCGCCCAGTGCCGGCCGTACTTCTTGCCCAGTGCCTGGGCCTCCAAGACAGCGGTCACGCTATGTCCTCCTGAGAGGCGGTCCGAAAGGTTGTCATGAAAAGGGCCTCGATGCTCTCGTCGTCAAGACCGGCGCGGCGGGCCTTGGCCAGCCGGCGCCGCAGTTCCAGCCGGAGGGGGCCGGTCGCCCTCCCGCAACAGCCCGAGCCGCAGCGCGTGCCGCACCTGCTGGACGAGCTGCTGGTACGGCGAACGTCCGGACTTGGCATCCCGGTAGAACTCGATCACCGTTCCTCCATTTATCTACCGTACTAGTACTATAGGGTCTCGCATATAAGAAACCGGTGAGAAAGCCACGCACTCGCGGTCCTTGGCCGGTTCACCGGTCGGCCGCCACACATCGGCGCCGGGGGCGGACTCGCTGGGGAGCGGACAAAAGGCCTGTGTCGAAGGCGCCGCCGGAGGTCTGGCGGAGGCTTTGACACAGGCCTTGGTGAGTGTGGTCGTCGGACGCGTGGTCGCCGGTGGAGGAGTGTCGGCTAGTTGATCGTCAGGAGTCCCTGCGGGATGCCTTCGAGGTGTACCTCGACCCACATCGTGCGCCAGTTCTTGACCTCGTGGTAGCGGCGCAGTTCCGCCAGGCCCGCGAGCCAGCCCATCCAGCCGTCGTACGGCGGCCGGGTTTCGTCGAATCCACTGTGGACGAACGTCAGCCGGGTGTGCCCCGCCGAGTCGGCCAGCTCCCAGGACTCCACCATCTCGCCCCAGTCGACCGACATCGAACGCCCCGGCTGGATGTCGATGATGTGCGCGGGTTCGCTGTTCGCCTCGAACCCGCCCATCGCCCAGCGACCCCCCGGGCGCAGCTCGGCGTCGAGCTTCACGCCGAACCACCGGGAGAACCGCTCCGGCTCGGTCAGCGACTCGTAGACCGCGAGCCGATCGGCGTCGATCAGCACCTCGCCGCGCAGCACCGCGCTGGTGAAGTCGCACCGCGCGATGGGTTCCCGCCCCTCGGCGTAGTCGGCCAGGTTGGCCAGGGCCAGCGCCCAGTAGGTGTGCATCAGGCCGCGGTCGCCGCCGTCCGTCAGCAGCTCGGGCCAGCCGGGCACCTCGGTCTGGGTGAGCGTCAGCAGGGTCGACCCGCTTTCCCCACCCGGTCCCGGCTCGGCGGTCAGTGCGATGTCGACGATGGTGGGAACGCCGTCGAGCTCCCAGGAGAAGCGCAGCGAGCCGTCGTCGGCGTGCAGCAGGCGCTGGTGCGGCGCTTCGCCGTCCGGGGTGAAGCGACCCCAGAACCGGTAGCTGCCGGGCAGGTCCACCTCGGCGTGCTCGGCGAGCCAGACCCGCAACGCCGCCGGGTCGGTGAGAGCACGATGTACCGCGCGCGGCGGGGCGGCGATCCGGAGGCTCTTCTTCATGGTGGTCATCGGGCTTCTCCTTGTCGGCTTCTGTCGTCTTCGTCGCGTTGGCGGTCGGGGTAGCAGGCGACGGCGAGTTTGAACGCGTCACCTTCTGCGCCGCCGTATCTGGCGAAGAGGTCCTGCAGGGCGGCCTTCAGGTCGGCCATGAACTCGGGGCGCCGGTCCGGCCGCACCCGGATCTCACCGGAGACACCGAGTGACGGCAGCTCCGGCTCGTCCGGGTTCGGCTCATCCGTATGCGGCCCGTCCGTATGCGGCCCGTCCGTATGCGGCTCGAGCGCGCCCGACTCCCCCGCGTCCAACTCGTCCGCGTGCGGCCCTTCGGCGTGCCGGGCCGCCTGGTGGTCCGCTTCGCGGCGCCGGGCGGCTCGGCGGGCCGCTTGGGTATGGAGGGCGGCGACATCGGATTGGACCTCTTCCATGAGGTCGAGGAGGTAGCCGAGGCTGGCCTCGTCGCGTTCCTGGGGCCGGCCGATCCGGCCGACGAGTCGGGGGGAGAGCCAGTAGGCGCGCGCGGTGGCCTGGTAGACGCCCTCGTTGATGCCGCGCACCCGGCGCTCGGCGACCTGGGTGACGAGGCCGTGTTCTACGAGCCGCTTGACGTGGTAGTAGACGCGCTGCTGGGTCTGGTCCAGCCGGGCGGCGACCTCGGTGCACGAGCGCGGCTCGGCCAACTGCCGCAGCACCTCGATGCGCTGCGGTTTGAGCAGCGTCTCGGCCTGCTCGACGCGCTCCAGGTACAGGAGGTCTCTCATCACAAAAATCATCCTGTACGTAAAAAATTATTTTGTCAATCGGAAGGTGCTTAGGGGTAAGCGGGCCGCGCTGGGCGGCGTGGTTGGTAAGGACCGGTGCCTAGCCGGGAGAACGGACCGGCCGGTCGCCGCACGACGGCGCCGGATTCGCCGTACCACTCCCCACCGCGTCGGCGCCGTGGTGAAAGGACACTACGACGACGAAGGGGATCCCGCCTGCGGCCAGGCGATGGGGGCAGGGGGGCGGAAGGGCCGGGAGGCCTTGGAAAAACTGCCCGAGCCGAAGGCGAGGACCTTTGACCGGCCGGTCGCCGCACAACGGCGCCGGATTCGCCGTACCACTCCCCACCGCGTCGGCGCCGTGGTGAAAGGACACTACGACGACGAAGGGGATCCGACCTGGGGCCCAACAGGGCCGAGGGCGACGGAGGTCAGGAGCTGGAGCGATGGTGGCAGGGCGATGTCGGCGGGGAGGCGGAGGGGCCGGGAGGCCTTGGAAAAACTGCCCGAGCCGAAGGCGAGGACCTTTGACCGGCGGCGCGGGGGGCGCCGCCGGTCAGAGGGGGTTAGGTGGTTAGGCCGGAGAGGCGGAGGCAGAGAGATTTGATTTCGGTGGCGGCGTAGGAATCCTTGTCGAGAGGGTCGCTGCAGAGCAGGACGGGGGCGTCGCGGAGGTCGGTGGGGAGGCGGCCGTGGCTGCCTCGAACGGGGGCGGGGTTCAGCGGGACGACGGGCATGGTGTAGCGGAAGCCCAGGGTCTTGCGGGCCAGCGCCAGACCGGCCTTCGCCTTCACCAGCCGGTCCTCGGGGTTGAGGAACAGCTCGGCCGGGTCGTACCCGGGCTTGCGGTGGATCTCGACCGACCGGGCGAAGTCCGGCGCCAGGTCGTCGTCCAGCCAGTAGTAGTACGTGAACCACGACTCGGGCGTGGCCACCGCGACCAGCTCCCCCGCCCTTGCGTGGTCGAGGCCGTGCGCCGCCTTGCCCGCCTCGTCCAGCACCTCGTCCACGCCGGGGAGCGCGGACAGGATGGACCGGACCTTGGCCACGTCGGCCGGGTCCTTCACGTACACGTGGGCGAGCTGGTGGTCGGCGACGGCGAACGCCCGCGAGGTCCAGGTGTCCAGGTACTCCATCCCGGCCTGCCGGTAGACCGACAGCAGGCCTTCCTGACGCAGCGCCCGGTTGATGTCGACGGGCCGGGAGACGTCGGTGATGCCGTACTCCGACAGCACGACGGTCACCGCGCCCATGGCCTCCGCGTCGTCGAGCAGCGGCTTCAGCGCGGTGTCCACCTGCCGGGCCGCGGCCACGGCCTCCGGCCCCGAGGGGCCGAACCGCTGGAGGTCGTAGTCCAGGTGCGGGATGTAGACGAGGGTCAGGTCGGGCTTCTCCCGGGCGAGCATCAGCCGGGACGCGTCGACGATCCACTGGCTGGACGCGATCCCCGCGTTGGGTCCCCAGTAGGAGAACAGCGGGAACCGGCCCAGCTCGCGAGTCAGGTCGTTGCGCAGGGCCGGCGGGGTCGTGTAGCAGTCGGGCGACTTGCGGCCGTCGGCGTGGTAGATCGGCCGGGGCGTCACCGTGAAGTCGGTGGCGGCGCCCATGGCGTACCACCAGCAGATGTTGGCGACGCGGTAGCCGGGGTGGACCCGGCGGGCGTCGTCCCAGATCTTCGGCCCCTCGACCAGGCCGTTGTGCTGGCGCCACAGCATGACCTCGCCGAGGTCGCGGAAGTACCAGCCGTTGCCGACGATCCCGTGGTCGCGCGGGAGGGCGCCGGTCAGGAAGGTCGACTGCACCGAGCAGGTCACGGCGGGCAGGACCGTCCCGAGTGAGGCCGGGCGGCCCAGCCGGGACAGGTTCGGCATCGATTCCAGCAGGCGGGGCGTCAGGCCGACGACGTCGATGAGGACCATCGGCCGCACGTCGTTCGTCATGGGGTCTCCTCTTTCAGCCCGAGGTCGACGAGGCGGTCGCGGATCCACGCGAGTTCGAGCGCGATGCCCTCGACCAGCGCCTCCTCGGTCCGCGGGCGGCGGTCGGGTGGCAGCGCCTCCCAGGTGTAGGTCTCCACCTCGACGTGGCGGGTCAGCGCCGCGGGCCCGGCGAGCAGGACGCGCAGGGTCTCGCCGAGCACGCCCTGGGTGGAGGTGAGCGGCGGGGCCGGGGGCGCGTGCAGCGGCACATGGAAGTGGACCCGCCAGGGGGCGTCCCCGGGCAGGGACCCCCCCAGCGCCTCTCCGTGGGCGTCCACCGCCAGCGGTGCACCCTTATCCCCGCAACCCCCCCCGGCGGCACCGCGGGGGTCGCCCCCGGCGGTGCCGCGTTCGCGGGTCTGGTGGATGAAGCGCGGCTCGGCGAACGCCGCGAGCGCCTCCCTGGTGGCCGCCTCGGCGGGACGGTCGGCCTGGAGGGCGCACGACGCCTGGAGTTTGACCACCGGCAGTCCCGCCGCGGCGAGCCGGGCCACCGCCTCGCCGGGTTCCTCGAACTGGACGGCCAGGTGGCAGGCGTCCAGGCACACTCCGAGGTAGTCGTGGTCGACGCCGCCCAGGTGGTGCGCCGCCTGCGTGGTGTTCTCCACCACGCAGCCGGGTTCGGGTTCGAAGCCGACCCTGATGGTACGGCCGGTGGTGGCGGCCACCTCGGCGAGCCCTTCGGCGAGCAGGCCGAGGGTCGCCGCCGCCGCGGCGGACCGCTCGGGCGTCCACGGGGTGCGCCAGGCCAGCGGGAGGGTCGAGACGCTCCCCGACGTGACGTCGTCGGGGAGCAGCCCGGCGAGGACCCGTGCCAGGTCCAGCGTGTAGGAAAGCCGCTCACGCGTGGTCCAGTCGGGGTGGTAGACCCGCAGCTTGGGCGACCCGGGAACGGCCGCCCCGGCCTCGCTCTCCCCTTCGTAGTCGTGGAACCCCTGGTAGGGGAACCCGTTGAGGGTCACGACCTCCAGCCCGTGCGCGGCGAGCTCGTCACGGAGCCGAGCGACCTCACCGGGGTCGGCGGTCAGCGTGTCGCAGACCGGCCGCGACAGCCACAGCCCGAGCCCGAGCCTCGGGACGCCCAGCCGCTCACGGACGGGGCCCGCGTAGCGGCGGAGCTGGCCGAGCACCCCGGCCAGGTCCTCGGCCGGGTGGACGTTGGTGCAGTAGGCCACGTGGACGGCGGTTCCGTCCGGATGGCGGAATCTCACCGTGCCACTCCTCGGTTGAGGGGGTGGGCCGCCCGGTTCCTGGCCGCCGCGATCTCCGCCGCGCCGAGGCGCTTCGGCACCGCCCTGGCGGCCGCGGGACCGGACAGCCGCGCGATCACCGCGTCGGTGTCGCGGGCGAGGGCGTCCCGGACCTCGGCCACCGTCACGATCTTCACGTCGGTGGCCAGGGTGCGGAACTTCTGCAGCTCCTTCACGGTCTTGGCGTCGTTGCCGTTGGCCTCGGCCTTGCGCGCCTTGGTGAGCTGGGCCTGCAGCTTGTTGGCCCCCGCCTGGCTGAGCCTGCCGGTCGCGGCGAAGCGGTCGACGAGGTTGGCCAGGTCGCGGGTGGAGGTGGTGACACCGAAGGTCACCTGCTGGGTGGTCGGGTTCCCCGCCTTGTCCACGGCGGTGACGGTGAGCAGGTGGATGCCGAGGTCGAGCGTGTACAGGGCCTGCAGGGTGCCCGTCGCGTACGGGTCGCCGTCCAGGTTGCCCGACAGCGTCTTGACTCCGGAGGTGCTGTCGACGGCCTGCCAGCCGATGCGCAGGTCCTGGCTGTCACCGTAGATCAGCCCGTCGGAGATGCCGGAGATCAGCACGGTCGGCTTCGTCCCGTCGATCTTGACGGTGCCGGCCTTCTCGGTCTCGGTGTTGCCGGCCTTGTCCTTGGCGCGGTAGGCCAGCTCGTGCGTGCCGTCCCCGGTGATGTTCACCGGTTCGGTGTACGCCTTCCACGCGGCGCCGTCCAGGGCGTACTCGATGCCGGCCACCCCGGAGGTGGCGTCGGTGGCGGCCAGCGTCACCGGCACGGTGCCGCCGTGCCAGCCGTCGTCGTTCGCCGGGGCGAACTGGGCGGTGGTCAGCGGCGCGGTGGCGTCCTTCTTCACCGGCACCGTGCCCTCGGTGACGTTCCCGGCGACGTCGGTCACCCGGTAGGCCACGGTGTGGTTCCCGTCGGCGGTGACGCTCACCGGGTCGGTGTAGGCGGTGAGCGGGCCGCCGTCGAGGCCGGTCTCGGTCTTGGCGACGCCGGACCCGGCGTCGGTCGCGGCCACGGTGACCGAGACGCTGGACACGAACCAGCCGTTGGCGCCGTCGGCGGCGGCGGGCGCCGTCGTGGCGGTCACGACCGGGGGCGTGGTGTCGGCCGGCTGCCCCCACGAGGCGTGGAAGTAGTCGAACTTGGCGGTCTTGGCGGCCGCCTGGTTGACCCCGAACGCGAACACGCCGGCCTTGGCGGTACTGACGGCCGCGTTGACGAGCCCGGTCGTCGCGCCGATCTCGGTCCAGGTGGTGCCGTCGGCGGAGTAGAAGCCGTGGTAGGCGTTGCCCTGCTTGGTCAGGCGCAGCCACCACACACCCTGGGTGAGGTTGCCGACCTGCGGCTGCGGGTCCTGCACGGCGTTGGCGATCTCGCTGCGGAACTCGAGCCTGCGCGTGACCGTCGCGCCGGCCTGGTTGTCGGTGACGTAGTCGACCTTGACGTAGTTGGCGTCGTCGAGGTAGGCGATCAGGCCGCCCTGCTGGTAGGCCTCGTTGAAGGCGCTGCCGTCGACCTTGGTCTCGATGCTCCAGTCACCGGTGGGCGGGGTCTGCAGGACGAAGTTCTTCGGGCCGGAGTCGCCGGTCCCGTAGATGTCGCCCGTGCTGGTGTCGATCTCCAGGTTGCCCCCGGTCACCCGAAGGGCGGCGGGGTCGGGGCGCACCACGGCGTTCCACCGGCAGGCGTCGAGCGCGGTGCCGTCGAACTCGTCGTCGGGGGTCGAGGGGCCGGCGGTGTCGTCGGGCACGAGCTGGAACCAGTCGAACGCCGCGTCGATGACCTTGCGGTCACCGGTGCTGGCGAACGACACCAGGCCGATCCTCGGGTTGGTGATCCCGGCGATCAGCTTGTCGGTCTGCGGCATGGCGGTCCACGTCTCGCCGTCGGCGGAGTACGCCGCGGTGACGTGGGTGCCGTCGCTGGCCAGCCGCACGTAGGCGGTGTCGGGGAAGGCGGCCCCGAGGTTGGCGGTGTTGGACGCGGCCACCTCGTTGGGGGTGCCCGCCTCTTCACGGACGAACTGGAAGATGCGCTGGGCCGCGTCGTTGGTGCCGCGCCCCTGGATCACCATCTTGGCGTAGTTGTCGTCGTCGCCGTAGAGGATCAGGCCGGCCTGCTGGTAGGCGTCGCGGGCCGCGACCGTCACCTTGGCGGTGGCCTGCCATGCCCCGGCGGGGGCGGGCTGGACGACGATGTTCGGCACCGGGGTGCTGTTGTCGCCGCTGTAGATCTCGGCGACGGCGGTCGGGATGTGCAGGCTGCCGCCGGCGGTCCGCAGGTCCTGGTTCTCCCGGATGACCGTCCACTTGGTGTGGTCCAGTTGCGCGCCGTCGAACCCGTCCGACTTGCCGGTGAGGCACGCCGCGCTCGGGCTGTCCACGGTGATCGCCACGTGCTCGGTGCGCGCGGCGCCCTTGGCGTCGGTGACGGTCACCGCCGCCTGGAAGGTGCCGGGCGACTGGTAGACGTAGGTCGCGTCGGCCGTGGTGGGCTTGGGGGCCCCGGTCACGCCGAAGTCCCAGGCGTACTTCAGCGGGGTGTCGCCGTCGGGGTCGGTCGCCTCGGTGTGGAAGTTCACCGACAGCGGCGCGATGCCCGATGCCGGGTCGGCGGTGAGGGTGACGTCGGGCCGCTGGTTGTCGGTGACGCCCTGGCCGAGGAAGTCGACCCAGTTGACGTTGACCAGGGAGCCGTTGTCGGTGCTGCCCGCGGGCTTGCGCACCACGAAGAACAGCGGCCCGCTGGTGGTGGGCGGGTCGGTCAGCGTCATCGTGATGTCGCGGTAGGACTGCCAGCCGCCGGTGCCGGGCACGTCGGCCTTGCCGACCAGCGGGCCGTCCCCGGCGCCGCTGCGGACCTCGATGGTCCCGCCGGAGGACGCGGACGCGGCGCGGAACCGGATGCCCGTGAGGCCCGACAGGTTGGCGGGGTCGAAGGTCCAGTAGTCGCCGTCCTCGATGAAGCCGATGTCCTGGAAGCCGCCCTGGGGGTCGGACGCGGTCTCGGCCCGGACACCGGGGTCGCCGGTGCCGGTGGCGCCCGCGACGCGGCCGGTCGTGGAGAAGAACTCGGCCTGCTTGTGCTTGGGCTGCAGGATGACCTGGTCGCGGCCGGTCAGCGCCTTCGATCCGCCGGCGCCGCCCTTGTCGGTGTAGGTCGCCTCAAGGACGTAGAAGACGTTGTCGCCGTCGCTGTGCCCGGAGGACAGCGTGGTCTGTACGGTGCCCGAGCAGCCGGTGTACTGGTCGAGCGGGTGGCCGTGGGTGTCGTGGCCGAGGATCGCCTGCACCTTCACGTCGTCACAGTCGACGGTGCCGTCCTCGGCGTCGGTGACCTCGACGGTGAACTTCACCTGGTCGCCGAAGTCGAAGAAGCCGCCGTCCGGCGGGGGCAGCAGCGTCACCTTCGGCAGGCTGTTGCCGACCACGATCGGGATGCTCGCGCTCGCGGTCTTGCCGCCCTCGTCGGTGACGGTGAGGGTGGCGCTGAAGTCGCCGTTCTCCTGGTAGGTGTGGCTCGGGGCGGCGTCGGTGGAGTCGGTGGTGCCGTTGCCGTCGAAGTCCCAGGCCAGGGTGATCGCGGTGCCGTCGGGGTCGCGCGAGCCGGCGCTGTCGAACGCGACGGTCAGCGGCGCGGGTCCCGAGGTCTTGTCGGCCGCCGCCTTGGCGATCGGCGCCCGGTTGCCTGACACGTAGTCGATGCGGTAGATGCCCGAGTCGGTGTTGTCCCCGCCGAACCCCGAGCCCCATTCGATGAGGTACAGGGCGCCGTCGGGGCCGAACTTCATGTCCATCGGCTTTTTGAAGGCGAAGGTGGGCAGCATCCGGTTGATGTCGGTCAGCCGGCTGCCGTCCTCGCTGAGCTGGAAGGAGTACAGGTTGTCCTGGTTCCACTCACCGAAGATCGCCTTGCCGTCCCAGTACGCCGGCCACTTGCGATCGGAGACCAGGGCCGGGTCGTAGCGGTAGGCCGGGCCGGCCATCGGCGCGCCGCCGCCGCCGATCTCGGGGAACGCCGGGTCGGCGGAGTAGTGGTAGTAGACCATCGCGGGCTTGGCCGCGGGCAGGTCGGTCAGGCCGGTGTTGTTGGGCGATTCGTTCTTCGGCGCCGCGCAGTCGAAGGCCGCCCCCGAGGTGCGGGTGGCGAAGTCGAAGTCGATATAGGGCTTGTTGGCGCCGATGCAGTACGGCCAGCCGTAGAAGCCGGGCTGGTTGAGGATGTCCCACTCGACGGTGTTCTCCGGCCCCCGGGCCGCGTTCGCCGTCGACGCGTCGGGCCCGTAGTTGGCCACCAGCAGTTTGTGCGTCTTGGGGTCGATGCCGATGCGGAACGGGTTCCGCATGCCCATGGCGTAGATCTCGGGCTTGGTCTTGTCGGTGCCGGGCGGGAACAGGTTGCCGCTCGGGACGGTGTAGGTGCCGTCGGCCTCGGGGTGGATCCGCAGGACCTTGCCGCGCAGGTCGTTGGTGTTGGCCGCGGTGCCCTGCGCGTCCCAGGAGGAGCGGCCGGACCGCTCGTCGATGGGGGCGTACCCGTCGGAGTCGAACGGGTTGGTGTTGTCGCCGTTGGCGAGCCACAGGTCGCCGGTGGCCTTGTCGAACACCATGCCGCCGCCGTGGTGGCAGCACTCGGCCCGCTGCACCGGGACCTCCAGCAGGACCTTCTCGCTGGCCAGGTCGATGGTCGTGCCGTCGGTCACCGTGAACCGCGAGAGCCGGTCGACGACCTTGGAGGTGGGCGAGTAGTACAGGTAGACCCAGTGGTTGGTGGCGTACGCCGGGTCGAGCGCGAGACCGAGCAGGCCGCTCTCGTTGGCGGTGAACACGGGCAGGCGCGCCGCGGTCACCAGGCCGCCGCCGTCCGGCTTGATCACCTTGACGTCGCCGAGCCGGTCGATGTAGAAGACGCTGCCGTCGGCGGCGACGTCCAGCATCATCGGGTTGGACGTGTTGTCGTCCAGGGTGACCTTCTCGAAGCTGCCGTCCAGGCTGGCCGAGCAGTCGGCGTCGACCACGCCCGCGGCGGTCTGGATGCCGCCGAGCAGCAGGCCGAGGAACTGCGGGTCGGTGTAGCTCTCCTCGGTGTGCCCGAGGCCGGTGTACCACGAGCGTCCGCCGTCGTAGTTCTGGCACCAGGTGTTCGGGTGGTCGGCGCCCATGGTGGAGCCGGTGTAGGAGGAGGCGTCCAGCGAGGTCAGCACGTGGACGGTGCCGCGCGGGTTCGTCCGGTAGTCGTACCACTCGTCGGTGCGGGTCCACCGGGTCGGCAGGCCCTTGGTGGAGGGGTGGGCCGGGTCCTCGACCTTGACGACGGCCTGCTGCGGCGCCGGGTGCTCCTTGAAGTAGGCGCCGACGAGCTTGCCGTACCAGGGCCAGTCGTACTCGGTGTCGGCGGCCGAGTGCACGCCCGCGTACCCGCCGCCGGCCTTGATGTAGCGCTCGAAGGCGCCCTGCTGGTCGGCCGTGAGCACGTCACCGGTGGTGGAAAGGAAGATCACCACCTGGTATTTGGCCAGGTTGGCGTCGGTGAAGGCGCCCGCGTCGTCGGTCGCGTCGACGGTGAAGCCGTGCGCCTGCCCGAGCTGCTTGATCGCCGCGATGCCGTTGGGGATCGAGGAGTGCTGGAAGCCCGCGGTCTTGGAGAAGACCAGGGCGGAGAACGGCGGGTCGGCGGCGTCGCTGGACGCGGTCGCCGCGGAGGAGGCCACCGCGCTCGACGACGCCTTGACGGTGCTGGACGCCGTGCTCGAAGTCGTCTTGCTCGACGCCGTCGTGCTGGACGCCGTGGCGGCGCGGGACGTGGTGGCCTGCGCCGGGGCCGCCGCGGTGAGGGCGGCCGACAGGGCGAGGACGCCGGCGAGCGCGGCGACGCCGAAGCGCCCGAGCACGCCCGTACGGCGGGTGGTCCTGGCCGGACCGCCCGTGCGGAGCCGGGTCACGCGGGCACCCCCCGGCGGACGCTGTTGCCGGCGAAGGACTCACCGGCGGTGGGCTCGGCCAGTTCCAGGCGCCCGCTCTGGGCGTAGAACGCGACCGGGTTGTCCCAAAGGACGGTCTCCACGTCGGCGTCGGAGAAGCCGGACGCCAGCATGGCGTCACCGACCTTCCTGGTCTTCAGTGGGTCGCTGCGCCCCCAGTCGGCCGCCGAGTTGACCAGCACGCGCTCGAGGCCGTGCTCCTTCAATATCGTGATCATGCGTTCCTCGTCCATTTTGGTGTCGGGGTATACGGAAAAGCCCATCCAGCAGCCGCTCTCGGCGACCATCGCGACCGTCACCTCGTTGAGGTGGTCGACCAGCACCCGCTCCGGCGGCAGGCCCGACTCGCGCACGACGTCGAGCGTGCGCCGGGTGCCGGCGGCCTTGTCGCGGTGCGGGGTGTGGACCAGTACGGGCAGGTCGTGCTCGGCCGCCAGCCCGAGCTGCAGGGACAGCACCTCGTCCTCGGCGGGGGTCATGTCGTCGTAGCCGACCTCGCCGACCGCGACGACCCCGTCCTTGGCCAGGTAGCGCGGGAGCAGGTCGAGCACGGGCCGCAGGCGCGGGTCGTTGGCCTCTTTGGGGTTCAGCGCGATCGTGCAGTGGTGGGTGATGCCGAACTGCGCGGCGCGGTAGGGCTCCCAGCCGAGGAGGCCGTCGAAGTAGTCGGCGAAGGTGTCAGGGGAGGTGCGGGGCTGGCCCAGCCAGAAGGCCGGCTCGACGACGGCGCGCACCCCGGCCTCGTACATGCGCTCGTAGTCGTCGGTGGTGCGGGAGGTCATATGGATGTGGGGGTCGAAGATACGCATGATGGTTCCTTTTTCCGTCAAGCCCGGCCGTCCAGGCCGTCCCCAGGGGGCGGGGAGGCCTTCGCGGACCGCAGGGCGTGAACCTTGGTGAGCACGTGGGGGTGGCGTTCCATCAGCGGCCAGGTGTCGGGCGGCACCTCGCGGCCCGCGCGCAGGCGTTCCTCGGCGAAGTCGGCCATCATCCGGGCGAGCTCCTCGTCGGCCCGCCGGTCCAGGCCGGACACCGAGGCCAGCGGCACGCCGATGAACACGCACTTCAGCACCGCCTGCCGGAAGGCGTGATCGGACAGGTGGTCGGCCCCGTAGCCGCCGAGCGCGGCCTGGACCAGGCGCGCGTCGTTGGTGCGCAGCGCGTCGCGGACGATGGGCAGGCCCTCGTCGCCGAGCCGGCCGTCCCCGGCGAGCAGCGGCAGCGCCTTCAGGACCGCGAGCCGTTCTGCGGCGTCCCCGTGCGCGTACAGCTCGAACAGGGTCTCGCCGAGCGCGGCGCCCTTGCCGGGCAGGGCGGCGAGCAGCTCGGCCCGGACGGCCTGGTCGACGGTCCAGCCGGGGCGGGACGGGATGGGGCCCCGGCCGCAGGCCCGGCCGGCGGCGGGGAACAGCGCCGCGAGGGCGCGCTCGTCCTCGCGGATCCGCCGGGTCGCGGTCTCCAGCCAGCGCGCGCCGTCCTCGCTCAGTTCCACTCCGGACAGGTTGGGCGAGGTCATCGTCGTCTCACGGCCGGTGCCGCCCTTCGGGAAGGCCAGGTGATGCTTCGGGGGGTCATGGGTTCTCCTGCGGCGCCGGTCACGCGGGACCGGGCAGGGCGGTGGCGGGGGGTTCGTGCTCGCGCAGGAAGCTCAGGGACCGGGCGGCGACCAGGGGGGCCGCGTGGCTGTGGCGGGGCAGTTCCACGCCCACCAGCCCCCGGTACCCGGTGGCGTCCAGCGCGGCGAGGACGGGCGGGAAGTCGATCTCGCCCTCGCCGAACGGGAGGTGCTCGTGCACACCTCGCCGCATGTCCTCGATCTGCACGTTGACCAGGTGCGGCCCGGCGCGGCGTACGCACTCGGGCACCGGGTCGGCCTCCAGGCAGCGGCAGTGGCCGATGTCCAGGGTCATGCCGAGCCGCGCGGGCCGGCCGGACAGTTCGTACAGCCGCTCGAAGCCGGAGATGTCCTCGACCAGCATTCCCGGCTCGGGCTCGAAGCCGAGGGTCACCTCGCGCGCGGTGGCCTCGTCGAGCACGGCCTCGACCCCAGCGACCAGGTTGCGCCACGCCTGCGGCCCGGTGACCTCGGGCGGGCGGATCCCGCTCCAGAAGGAGACGGCCTCCGCCCCGAGGTCGGCGGCGATGCGCACCGCGCGCAGCAGCAGGTCGACGCGGGCCGCCGCCTCCGGCGCCGGGTGGAGCAGCGTCGGGTGGTGCTTGCGGAAGGGGTCGAGGACGTAGCGGCCGCCGGTCTCGACCACCACGGCCAGGCCGAGTTCGCCCAGCCGTTTGGCGACGCGGCCGGCCTCGCGGGCGACGTCCGGCGCGTAGGGGTCGAGATGGCCGGCGTCCAGGGTCAGCGCCACGCCGTCGTACCCGAGGTCGGCCAGGACCGCGAGCGCCTCGTCCAGCCGGTGGTTGGCGAACCCGTTGGTGCCGTAGCCGAACCTCATGTCGGGCGGGCCTCTCTCTGCGGTGTCCCGGCGGGGCGGCGGGCGGCGGGCGGCCTCATGTCGGGGAGACCTTCCTGGACAGGCGCCTGGCCAGCGGGTGCGCGGCGGCCAGGGCGGCGGCGGAGGCCAGTCCGCCGCGCCCGGCGGTGAGCGCGGCCTGCAGCGGGAGCACGCCGAGGATGCTCTGGCCGACGGCGGCCCGGGTGCGGCCCGCGTCGGGGTGGCGGGCCGCCGCGAGCTGCGCCCGGCCGACCAGCGCCGCGTACACCGCCGTCAGCCCGAACCCGGCCGCCCTGCGCACGGCGAGCGAAACGCCCCCGGCCGCGGGCGCGCCGGGGCCGGCCGCGCGGGAGGTCACCGACGACACGTGGGCGCAGGCCAGCGCGGAGGCCACGGCCGTCGCGGTGAGCGCCGTGGCGGAGCGGGCAGCCGAGCCTCCGGTGACCTCGCCCCGGCTGAGCGCGGTGACGCCGTAGGTGTGCGCGGCCACGGCGCCCGCCGCCAGCAGCCGGTCCCGCCGGGGACCGCCCCCGGAGGCGCCGCCGAGCAGCACGTCCAGGCCACGGGCGGCGGCCATCGCCAAAGGGCCCGCGGGGGTGGCCTTGAGCGCCAGGTCGTAGGACCAGACGACCGCGGCCAGCGCGGTCGCCATCCCAAGGGCGGGACGCCCGCCGGCCTTGGCGGCGACGGCCAGCCCGGCGAGCGTCAGCCCGGCGGCCAGGCCGAGCGCCTGGCCCGGCCGCACCCGCCCGGAGGGGATGGGCCGCTCGGGGCGTTCCACGGCGTCCAGGTCGCGGTCGGCGTAGTCGTTGAGCGCCATCCCGGCCCAGTACAGGCAGACCGACGACAGCGCCAGGCCCGGTGACGCCGCGCCTCCGGCGGCGGTGTCACCGGGCACGGTGAGCGCGGCGGGCGCCCGGACCAGTTCGGCGAGCGTGGCGAGGTCCGGCCGGTGCGCGGGGGCCGCGTACGGGCGGGCGTCCTCGCGCGGGTGGGCGGGCAGGCTCACGCGAGCGTCCCGGCCCACGCGCGCAGCAGGTCGTACTGGGACTGCAGGCGGTGCTCGTCCAGCGCGATGGGGTCCTTGAAGAAGAAGCCGAGCTCCTTGACCGGGCCGGCGTGGCCGCGTTCGTGGGCGCGGGCCATCAGCCGGGCCAGGTCCAGCACCAGGGGCGCGGCGAGCGCGGAGTCGCAGCCCTGCCAGGTGAACTGCAGCGACATCCGCACCCCGAGGAAGCCCTCGAAGGTGATGTGGTCCCAGGCGGTCTTCCAGTCGCCGAGGTGCGGCACGTGGTCGATGTGGGTGCGGCCCTCGACGGGGTGGCCGAGTATGCCGGGCAGCGACCGCTCCTTGGAGATCCGCTTGCTCTCCCCGGCCGCCGGGTCGGCCAGGGTGGCGCCGTCTCCCCCGCCGAGCAGGTTGGTCCCCGACCAGGACCGCACCGCCAGGGCGCGGTCGGCGAACATCGGGGCGAGCGCCGTCTTGACCAGGGTCTCCCCCGTCTTGGCGTCCCGGCCCGCGTACGGCAGGCCGCGCTCGCGGGCCAGCTCGTCGAGCGCGGGCAGCGAGACGCCGGTGGAGGGGGTGAAGTCGACGTAAGCGCAGCCGGCGCCGAGCGCGGCGTAAGCGTACAGCGAGCTGGGCGGCAGCACCTCCCCCGGCTCCTCCAGCGCGGCGGTCAGGGCCGCCAGGCTCTGGTGGGCGGGGTGCGGCGTGGCGGGCGGCTCGGTCGAGGCGACGTGCACCACGACGACCCGGGCGAGCCCGAGGCGTTCGCGGAAGTCGGTGATGTCGCGGGCGAGCCCGCGCGCCAGGGCGGCCTGGCCGTGGGCGGTGTCGGCGGCGGCGGGGATGCCGGGCCTGATCTCGGCCTCGGCGGCCTCCAGGTCGTGGCGCACCAGCTCGGCGAGCGGGTGCGGGATGACGCCCGCGCGGCTCAACTCCTCGGCCTTCTTGGGCAGCGGGGTGCTGGCGATGTCGTGCCCGCCGAAGACGAGCCGGTCCAGCGGCGGCAGCCCGGCGCCGGCGAAATCAGGTCCTTGTGTCACGCAGCCGATGGGCGTCGCGAGCCCGGCCCGTAACGCCGCGGCGCCTGTGACGACCGTGGTGGCGACCGATCCGCGAGCTCCGACGAGCCAGACCCCGACATCCATCAGCTTCTCCTTCTTCTCACGAGCCGGCCGCCGACAGGCCGGCCTCTTGCGGCCGTGCGAGAGGGGCCCGTCCACGGCGTGCGGCCCCACGCGGACCGTACGCCGGACATCCGTACGCCCGGAACACCCGATACACGGATATTCCGGGCGAGAACGGCCCTCCGGGCTTACTTCGTGATGGTGAAGGTGTCGACGTCGAACAGCGACCCCGACCCTCCGGTGAACGACAGGAACAACGTGCCGGACGCCGAACCGCTCAGCGTCGTGGTCACGTTCTGGAAGGTGTCCCAGCTACCGGTCGAGGGGACCGCGACCGAGCCGAGGACCGTGCCGGTCTGCGAGCCCGAGCGGACCGTGATGGTTCCGCCGGGACCGCCCGAGGACACCCGCGCCGCGAACGTCTTGGCGCCCGAGGTGTTGACCTGCGAGTACCCGGCCCAGTCGCCGTTGTCGACGAACCCGAGCGTGGTGCCGCCGCTGGCGCCCGCGTGCCCGGCCGTCTGCACGCCCGACTGCGAGGTGAACGCCTCGCCCTCGGTCGTGGTGGTGGTGGGCGGGGTGCTCGTCTTGGTCAGCGTGAAGGTGTCGACGTCGAACAGCGACCCCGAGCCTCCGGTGAACGACAGGAACAGCGCCCCCGACGCCGAGCCGTTCAGCGTCGTGGTCACGTTCTGGAAGTTGTCGAAGCTCCCGGTGTTCGGGACCGCGACCGTGCCGAGGACGGTCCCGGTCTGGGAGCCCGAGCGGATGGTTATGGTGCCGCCGGCGCCGCCCGAGGAGACGCGGGCCGTGAAGCCCGTCGCCCCGGCCGTGGACACCGACGCGTACCCGGCCCAGTCGCCGTTGTCGATGTACCCGAGCGTGGTGCCGCCGCTGGCGCCCGCGTGGCCGGCCGCCTGGACGCCCGACTGCGAGGAGAACGACTCGGCCTCGACCGTGCCGCCGGGCGGCTGGGTGGTCGGCGGCGCGCAGTTGGCCGTGACCATGCCCGCGACGTACCTGATGCCGCCGAGCAGCAGCGCCCGGTAGCTCGGGTCGGCGTAGGACTCGATCGTGTGCCCGAGGCCGGTGTAGAACGACCGGCCGGAGGCCTGCGGGTGGCACCAGGTGATCGGGTGGTCCCCGCTCATCTCGCCGCCGGTGTAGCTGCTCTCGTCCAGGCTCTGCAGCACGTGGACGGTGGAGCGGGGGTTGGTGCGGTAGTTGTACCACTCGTCGGTGCGCGACCACGTGGCCGCCAAGCCCGAGGTGGCGGGGTGCGTGCGGTCCTCGTTCTTGACCGTCGCCACCTGGATCGCCGGGTGGCTCTTGAACCAGGCGCCCACGAGCTGGCCGTAGTAGGGCCAGTCGTACTCGGTGTCGGCGGCGGCGTGAATGCCGAGGTAGCCGCCGCCCCCGTTCACGTAGGAGGTGAACGCGGTCTGCTGGGCGTCGTTCAGTACGTCGCCGGTGGTGCTGAGGAAGACCACCGCCTTGAACTGGGCGAGGTTCGCCGTGGTGAAGGCGGTGGCGTCCTCGGTGGCGGTGACGGTGAAGTTGTTGGCGGTGCCGAGGTCGCGGATGGTCTGGATGCCGGTCGGGATGGAGTCGTGCCGGAATCCGGCGGTCTTGGAGAAGACCAGGACCTTGTAGGCCGGATCGGCGGCGGCCTGGGCGGCCGCCGGGGCGAACTGGAAGGCGACCAGCGTGGCGGCGACCAGCGCCAGGCCTCGGCGCATGACCTTGAGCATGGCTGTCCTTTCGTCTACGGCTCGCCCGGGCGCGCGTCGCCGCGCGCCCGGGCTCGCCGGTCCGGTGCGGCGCGGGCTCTGTGGCACCCGCGCCGGCCGGCCGTGCCGCTAGCGGGTGATGGTGAAGGTGTCGACGTCGAACAGGGAGCCCGAGCCTCCGGTGAAGGTCAGGAACAGCGTTCCCGAGACCGACCCGGTGAGCGCGGTCGAGACGGTCGCGAAGGTGTCGAAGCTGCCGGTGTTGGCGACGTTGACCGTGCCGAGGACGGTGCCGGTCTGCGAGCCCGAGCGGATGGTGATGGTGCCACCGGGTCCGCCCGAGGACACGCGCGCGGAGAAGTTCTTCGCGCCCGAGGTGTTGACCTGCGAGTACGCCGCCCAGTCACCGTTGTCGATGTACCCGAGCGTCGTGCCTCCGCTGGCCCCGGTGTGCCCGGCCGTCTGCACGCCGGACTGCGAGCTGAACGCCTCGCCCTCGGTGGTGGTGGGGGTGCCCGAGGACGAGGTGTTGAGCGTGTAGGCGTCCAGGTCGAACAGGTTGCCCTGGCCGGTCACGCCCTTGAACACCAGGAACAGCGTCTGGGTGCCCGTGGGCCTGGTGTTGATCGGCGCCGTGACGTTGACGAAGGTGTCCCAGCTACCGGTGGGCGCGACGGTCGCCGTGGCCAGCAGGGTGCCGGTGGCCGAACCGGTGCGCACCTCCAGGGTGCCGCCGACGCCGCCGGAGGAGACCCTCGCGGTGATGCTCTGGGCGTTGGAGACGTTGTAGGGCGTGAAGGAGATCCAGTCGCCGTTGTCGACGAAGCCCACCGTCTTGGCGCCTTCGGCGGCGGCGTGGTCGGCGGTCTGGATGCCCTGCTGGGCGCCGAAGTGCTCGGCCTGCCGGTGCCTGGGCTGCAGGGTGTGGATGTCGTGCGACACCAGGCCGCCGTTGTCGGTGTAGGCCGCGTCGAAGACGCCGAAGATGTTCGCCGCCGCGTCGTGCTCACCGTCGACCGGCACCGCGATGGAGCCGCTGCACCCGGTCTTGGAGGTGATCTGGTGGGCGTGGCTGTCGTGGCCCAGCGAGTAGGTCACGGTGACACGGCTGCAGTTGATCGTGCCGTCCTCGGGGTCGGTGACGGTGACCGTGTAGGGCACGGTGTCGCCGAAGGAGAACAGCTGGCCCTGCACCGGTGTCGTGAGGGTCACGCTCGGCGCGGTGTTGCCGACGGTCACCACCATGCTGGCGGTGCCGGTGAGCCCCTGCGGGTCACGGACGGTCAGCGTCGGGGTGAAGGTCCCGTTGGTGGTGTAGGTGTGGGAGGGGTTGGCCGCGGTGGAGGTGCCGCCGTCGCCGAAGGCCCACGAGTACGTCAGCGCGCCGCCCTCGGGGTCGGAGCTGCCGGACGAGGAGAAGGTCACCGCCAGCGGTGCGGGGCCGGAGGTCTTGTTCGCGGCCACCTTGGCGATCGGGTTGCGGTTGGTCCCGCCGATGTACTCGATCCTGAACAGGGCCTGGTTGTTGGATCCGGTGCCGTAGTCCAGCACGTACAGCGCGCCGTCCGGTCCGAAGGCCATGTCCATGACCTGGGTGCCGGTCCAGGGGAAGGCGCCGATGTCACCGGGTGAGCCGTCGGAGTTGACCTGGATGGCCTTGATCCACCTGCGGCCGTACTCGCCGGCGAAGAACCTGCCGTCGAGCGACTGCGGGAACTTGACGGCGGAGTTGAGTCCCGAGTTGAACCGGTAGACCGGGCCGCCCATGGGCGACTCGGAGCCGCTGCCGAAGTCCGCCGGGGAGCCGGCCTCGCCGCCGTACCTGATCCAGCTCGGCTTGGCCGCGGGGAGCGTGGTCAAGCCGGTGTTGCGGAACGAGTTGTTGGTCGGGCCGCCCGAGCAGTTGTACTTGGCCTGGGAGGGGCCGCTCGGGAAGGTGTACTCGTTGTAGGTCTCGGCGGTGGTGTTGGTGCCGGTGCAGTACGGCCAGCCGAAGTTGCCGGCCGAGGTGACGCGATCGAACTCCACCTGGCCGCCGGGGCCGCGGTTGGCGTCGGCACCGCCGGCGTCCGGGCCGTAGTCGCCCAGGTAGACGATGCCGGTGGCCTTGTCGACCGACATGCGGAACGGGTTGCGGAAGCCCATACCGTAGATCTCGGGGCGCGTCTTGGCCGTCCCGGGCGCGAACAGGTTGCCCGAGGGGATGGTGTACGTGCCGTCGGCCTGCGGGTGGATCCGCAGCAGCTTGCCGCGCAGGTCGTTGGTGTTGCCCGCGGAGCGCTGGGCGTCGAACTGCGGGTTGCGGTCGGTGCGCTCGTCCAGGGGCGAGTACGAGTTCGACTCGAACGGGTTGGTGTCGTCACCCGTGGTCAGGTACAGGTTGCCGGCCGCGTCGAAGTCGATGTCGCCGCCGACGTGGCAGCACTGGCCGCGGTCGTTGGCGACCGTGAGCACGACCTTCTCGCTGCCGAGGTTGAGGGTGTCGTCGGAGTTCAGCGTGAAGCGCGACAGGTGGAGCTCGCCCTTCCACGCGTCGAACTGCGACTGGGTGCCGCTGGTGGGCGCGTCGCCGTCCGGCGTGCTCAGCCGGGGCGAGAAGTACAGCCAGACGTAGCGGTTGGTCGCGAAGCCGGGGTCGACCGCGACGCCCTGCAGGCCCTCTTCGTCGTGGGTGTAGACGTTGAGCTTGCCCGACACCTTGGTGTTGCCGGCCGCGTCGGTGACCCGGACCGTGCCGTCACGGGCGGTGTGGATGACCGAGCGGTTGGGGAGCACCGCCAGGGACATGGCCTCGCCGAGTTCGGCCGAGCCGGTGGCGAGGGAGACCTGCTGGTAGTCGGAGGCCGGGATGACGGACGCTTGGGCCGCGGAACCGGCGGCCGTCACGGTCGCCACGCTGCCGGAGATGACCAGCGTGATCGTGGCGAGCAATCGGGTCCACGGCCGAGGACGTGGTGACATGGGGGGTCCTTTCCTGACTTGGGGGGTCAGTCAGGCAAGGCGCGCGCCGCCGCGCTTGTTGCCGGGTGATGCCGATGGTGCATTCGTGCTGTGCCGAGGTGCCGCCGGAGGGTGCCGCCCCCTGGCTGGTTGGTGCCGTTCGGCTGTGCAGCGCTGCGAATGATCAGCTCTGCAAAAAGCGTATCAAATGATGAAATTAATCGTCAGCTACCTGCCAGATCGGTTGGGGTTACCGCGAGCGGCGCGGAGCCGATCGCGGTGGGATCGTTGATCACCTGGTCGACCACCATGCTCGCGGCGCCGCGCGAGGCGGCGCCGAAGCCGAGGCCGGAGGCCAGGAACCGGCAGCGGGCGGCGGGACCGGCGATGACCAGCCGTTCCAGCTCCGCCTGGGCGGGCGGGATGAGCCGTTCCGCCAGCTTGGCGAAGTAGCCGCCGAGCACGATGACCCGCGGGTTGAAGAGGTTGACCAGGATGGAGCCGCCGAGCCCCAGCCACCGTCCCACCTCCGCCACCGCGGCCAGCATGCGCGGATCTCCCGCGGCCAGGCCGAGGGAGATCTCGGCCACCCTCTCCTCCGGGTCGGGGGTCGGGGCGGTGTCGAGCTCGTAGGCCAGCTCGGGCGTCGCCGCCCTGACCAGCGCGGCCAGCCCGACCTTGGTCTCCCAGCAGCCGGTGCGCCCGCAGCCGCACCGGATCCCGGTGGGGTCGACGGGAAGGTGCCCGACCTCACCGGAGAACCCGTCCGCGCCGCGGAGCAGCCGGCCGCCGACGATGATGCCGCCGCCGACGCCCACCTCACCTGTGAGGTAGACCATGTCGGCGGTGCCCGCGGCGACGCCGCCGGTGTACTCGGCCAGGGCCGCGAGGTTGGCGTCGTTGTCCACCATCACCGGTGCGCGCACGTCGCCGATCTCGGCCCTGAGCAGGTCGGCCAGCGGCAGGTCGCGCCAGCCGAGGTTGGGCGCGAAGGCGACCGCGCCCCGGGCGACGTCGACCAGGCCGGGGACGGCGACCCCGATGCCGGCCGGGGAGGCCCCGGCGCGGGAGAGGTCGTCGATGGCGTCCTTGGCCACCCGGCCCAGCTCCTTGAGCGAGCGGTCGGGGCCCATGCCCATGGCGTCGAAGCCGACGCGCCGCTCGACCAGGACCCGTCCGCCGAGGTCGGTGCCGTAGACCGCGACGTAGTCGACGTTGATCTCCGTGCCGAGTATGCCCACGTGGGAGCCGTCGAGAGCGACGGCCCGCCGGGGCCGGCCGACCGCGCCGACGTGCTCGATGCCCACCTCGCGGGCCAGGCCCCGGTCGAGCAGCTCGGCCATCAGGCTGGAGACGGTGGCCCGGTGCAGGCCCGTCGCGTCGGCGATGTCGGAGCGGGAACAGGATCCCTCGTCGCGCAGGTGGCGCAGGACGAGGGCGAGGTTGGCCCGGCGGAGCGAGGCGTGACCGACGGCCTGCGCGCCGATGCCGGCCACGCGCGTCGGAGGCTGCCTCTGGGCCACGCCGTCACCCGTCCAAGTTTGTATGTATCGGAGACCAATTAACCGAGTTCTAACACGGACCGAACATCCCCGTAAATCCCCGAGCCTGGTAACGACTTGGCATCCTGCGACGCGCCCGAGGTCAGCGCGACGCGACGGTTCGCGTTACAGAAGCGTTACGAAAGCCGAAGCGCTTCGACACTTGCACCCTGTCGGAGGGGCGCTCTTTAATGCGACAAGCCCTGCAAATAAGTTCCGCAAACCCGCAAGTTGCTCGTTGATGTTTGAAATTTCACGAGGAGGGTTGCGGTAGTCACTCCCTGAACTCCCGTCCGTCCGGCCGGCCAGACCCACGGCGGAGTCGTTCCCGCCGACTTCGGCTCCGCCATGGTGGTGCCGCTCGGCCGTCCGGATGGACGGGACCCCTTGCTCCGGCCGGCCGTGGCGGGACCAGGCCACGGCCGGCCGGCTCCACCGGGAGTGAGCGCGACCCTCGCGAGACCGTCAACGCGGCGACGGCGGAACATCGATGCGAGGAGTCAACCATCCATGCCTAACTGGCGCAGCGTGACAGCCGCCACCGTCCTGCTCCTGGCGTCGGGCCTGACGTCGATCCCGGCCCAGCCCGCCCTCGCCTCGGCGCCGAAGGCGGCGCCCGCCGCCGCGGCGGCGCACACGAGCTCCGACGTGCACCTGTTCTACTATCCGTGGTACGGCTCGCCCACCACGTACGGGAGCTACCGGCACTGGCAGCAGGGCGGCCACACCCCGCCGGCCGACATCGGCGCGAACCTGTACCCGAAGCTCGGCCCCTACGACTCCGGCGACCTGCCCGGCGCGGTGACCCAGCACATGCGGTGGATCCAGCAGTCCGGCGCCGGGGTCATCGTCTTCAGCTGGTGGGGGCAGGGCTCCTACGAGGACGGCCTCGCCGCGGGGGTCCTGGCCACGGCCGCCCGGTTCGGCATCAAGGTCGCCTGGCACCTGGAACCGTACACCGGGCGCACCGCCGCCTCGACGGTCGCCGACGTCACCTACATCAACTCGCGCTACGGGAGCAGCCCGGCGTTCTACCGTGACGCCGCGCACGGTAACCGGGGCGCCTTCTACGTCTTCAACAGCCTGGACATCACCGACTGGACCGCCCTGGACCAGGTGAGCTCCACCAGCATCGTCCTGGCCCAGACCACCGACACCTCCAAGGTCGCGCACTTCGGCGGCATGTACACCTACGACGCCATCGCCGGCGCCACCGCCCCCGGCTGGCGGGGCGCCAGCGACTACTGCAAGGCCAACGGCCTGGTCTGGGCGCCCTCGGTCGGCCCCGGGTACATCGACGACCGCGCCGTGCCGGGCAACACCTCACCGACGCTCGGCCGCAACAACGGCGCCACCTACGACACCGAGTGGCAGAACGCCCTGTCGGCCGCGAACGGCGGCGCGCCGAGCTGGGTCTCGGTCACCTCGTTCAACGAGTGGCACGAGGGGTCGGTGCTGGAGCCGGCGAGCTCCACGCCGCCGGCCGGAAACGGCTACGAGACCTTCAACGGCGCGTACGGCAGGACCGGCACCGCCGCCGAGACGGCCTACCTGGACCGGACCAAGTACTGGGTGGACCAGTACACCGGGACCAGCACCCCGCCCGCCAACCCCGACCTCGCGGCCGGCAAGGCGATCACCTCCAGCAGCCACAACCAGAACTACGTCGCGGGCAACGCCAACGACGGCAACGCCGGCACCTACTGGGAGAGCGCCAACAACGCCTTCCCGCAGTCGATCACGGTCGACCTGGGCGCGGTGACCAGCGTCGGCAAGATCGTGCTGAAGCTGCCGCCGTCGTGGGGCACGCGGACCCAGACGCTGTCGGTGCTCGGCAGCCAGAACAACTCGGCGTACTCGACGCTGTCGGGGTCGCGCGGTTACACCTTCAACCCCGGGAGCGGCAACACCGCGACGGCCACCTTCACGGCCTCGTCGCAGCGCTACATCCGGCTGCTGATCACCGGGAACACCGGGTGGCCAGCCGGGCAGGTCTCCGATTTCCAGGTCTACCGGACGTAAAGCGTCCGCCGCCGGGAGCGGGGCGAGGGGACGGGCGGGCACGCGGCATCCGGGGGGGGGGGGGGGGGGGGGGGCGCGGGGCCCCCCCCCCCCCCCCCCCCCCCGCCGGAGTTCTGGGCCCGGTCACGCGCGCTTGACCCGGCGCTGACGCGATCATGTGAGGCTTTTGTCGCATTTGCACCATTTTGGGGTGTCTGGTAGGTTGGATTTTGCCCTAGCGAGTCGTTACCGGTCACCCGATCGGACCCGGCGCCCACCCACGGTGACGGGAAACGCCCGGCGACGCCCGCGCCCACCCTCCTCCGGCGCCCCATCGGGCGCCCCGCGACCCGGCGGGCCCCCGTGGACCAGGCCAGGCCGCGACGGCTCCCTGACCCCGGCCGAGAGGAGGACCCCGTGCGCACCCGCACCACCCCGGCGAGACGCCGCCTCCCCCTGTGGCGGCCCCGGTCCATCCGCGGCCGGGTCACCGCCCTGGTCGCCGTCCTCGCGATGCTGCTCCTGGTCCCCTGCGGCATCCTGGCCGGCATGGTCGCGCGCCAGGAGCTGAACAACGCCGGATGGCTGGACGCGCGCCGCGCGGCCGACCTGATGGCGGCGGCCGACCGGGCCGGGAAGCTGACCGGCCCCGTCATCACCAGCAGCGTCCCCGGCGTCGACCTGGTCCAGCTCGTCGGCCCCGACGGCCGGATCCTCGCCTCCTCGCCGGGCGCGCGCGGCCACGGCCGGCTCAGCACCGTCAGTCCCTCGCCGGAGGATCCGCAGCGGGACGTGCAGACCTGCGCCAGCCCCCGCCTCGGCTGCATCCGCGTCGCGGCCGTCCGGGTGATCCCCGGGCAGAACTCCAACGTGATCTACGCGGGCGGGCCGGTCCGCGGGGTGATCTCGACCGGTGTGTTCGACGCGCTGTTCGCGGTGCAGGTCGCGGCGCTGATCTCGCTGGCGATCTGGGCCACCTGGAAGATCACCGGCCGGACGCTGCGGCCGGTGGAGGCCATCCGCGGCGAGCTGGCCGCGACCAACGTGAACGACCTGAGCAGCCGGGTCCCCCAGCCCGACGGCGACGACGAGATCAGCCGCCTCGCCCGCACGGTCAACAGCACGCTGGAGCGCCTGGAGCACGCCAAGGAACGCATGGACCGGGTGCTCGCCGCCCAGCGCCAGTTCACCTCCGACGCCTCGCACGAGCTGCGCACCCCGGTCGCCGGCCTGCGCGCCCAGCTTGAGGAGGCGCGGCTGCACCCCGAGGACACCGATCTTCCCGACCTGCTCGACCGCACGCTCGGCGACGTCGACCGGCTGCAGGCCATTCTCACCGACCTGCTCCTGCTGGCGAAGGTCGGCGCGGGACCGCTCACCCAGCTCGAGGACGTCGACCTGGCCGACACGGTCAACCTGGCGGTCTCCCGCCGCGCCGACCGGCTGCCCGTGCGGCTCCGGCTGACCCCCGGGGTCGTCGTCAAGGCGGTCGACACCCAGGTCACCCGGGTCCTCACCAACCTGCTGGACAACGCCCAGCGGCACGCCAAGCGGGCGGTGCTGGTCGAGGTGCGCCGCGAGGGGCACTGGGCGGAGCTCATCGTCGCCGACGACGGCGACGGCATCGCCGAGGCCGACCGCGAGCGCGTCTTCGAGCGCTTCACCCGGCTGGACGCCTCCCGGTGCCGCGACAGCGGGGGGACCGGCCTCGGGCTCGCGATCGTCCGCGACATCGCCCGCGCCCACGGCGGGAGCATCAAAGTGGGGACGTCGCAGGCGGGCGGCGCCCGCTTCGTCGTGCGGTTCCCCCTGGCCGGTGAACCGGCGCCGCACTTCCCCGACGCCCCGCTCCCCCTGGCCACCACCGTGGCCACCTCCCGCCGCTGACCCGGGCCGTCCGCCTGGGCGGACGGCGGGCATGAGTTTGCGAGCGCATGAGATTCGCCCTGGCATGTGGCGGAAATTGTGAGAGAGCAGGCGGATCTCGGGCGCATCAAGCGCGGGGGGCGATTGCCATCCTGCTCATCATGGAGACCGCGTACCAGTCGAAACCGTCGCTGACGGAAGGTGTATGGCGTGGCAAGCGTGGATACCACCAGGAACAATCGCCAGTCCGACAAGACGGTCACGGCCACTGTCGGCCAGACCGCCGCGGGCAAGATGGTGAGCGGCACCAGGAAACCGGACATGACCGGCGGGATGCCCGCGGCCGAGCAGGGGATGCGCAACGTCCTCGAGGCCGGCGGGATGTGGACGCGGGACGCGAAGGCGCCGAGCTATGACGAGCTCCGCCCGTACGGGCACCGCGAGACGTCGGGGTTCCCCGTCTACAAGGACCTGGAGGCGCGGCTGCTCGAAGCGACCGGCCACCCGGACCCGGAGATCGCGCACCTCATGGCGACGTGCGCCGCGTACTCCTACTCCGACCCCGCGACCCTCTCCATGATCATGGCCAGGATGGGGCTCGAGGACAACCAGTGCCGGATGATCCGGACGTCGGTCGACGCGATGCTCATCGACTCGACCGCCTTCCTGATCCAGAGCAAGAGCGGCAAGGTCGGCATCCTGTGTTACCGGGGCACCGCGCCGATGAACCTCATCGACTGGATGAGCGGCATCGACGTCGAGCCGGAGCGGATGGGCTACCAGATCAGCGACCCGTGCGCGACCGTGCACGCCGGCGTCTACCGCAACGTGCGGGCGACGCGCTTCGAGGTGATGAACGCGCTGCGGCTCGCCTGCGACCGCCAGTCGGTCCGCGCCATGGACATGGGCGGCGTCTCCCAGCACAACGGCAACCCGCAGGCCATGGGGGTCACGCAGTCCCACGGCGACCTGCGGATGGAGGGGAACCTGGAGGCGCTGTACATCACCGGGCACAGCCTCGGCGGGGCCATGGCCGCGCTGATGGGCGTCATGATCAGGCACGAGCGCAAGTACCGGGAGGCGTTCGCCGACCGGCTGCGGGCCGTCTACACCTTCGGCCAGCCGATGATCGGCGACCGCGCGTTCGCGGAGGCCTGCGAGAGCGACGAGTTCCTGCGGCAGAACGTCATCCGCTACGTCTACGACGGTGACGTGGTGCCGCACCTGCCGTCCACCCTGTCGGGCGCCTTCCGGCACTTCGGCCGCGAGATGCACTACCGGGTGCCGCACCTGCGCAACAGCATGGTCAACATGATGAGCTATCCGCGATGTTCCTCGCAGATGCGCAAGGGCCGGTGGGAGGCCAGGAGGCACCCGGCGCAGCAGATGATGGGCCTGCTGGAGATCCCGATGTCGGTGATGGGGTTCGTCGCCAGGAAGTTCGAGGCGACCCGCTCGCTGCCGGTCGTCTATTCGGCCGACGACCATCTCCCGCAGCACTACGTCTCGGCGCTGACCCCGCCAGGAGTACAGAACGAGTTCGGCGACTGAGCCGGCCGGATTCTCCGCTGTGACACCTGTCGCCGATCCGCCGTCCTGGCGGATCGGCGCTTCTCTGTTTAACGTGGGCACGGCCGCCCGGCGGTGTTCGGGTTGTGCCCCGCCCCGCCCCCCGGCTCTTTCGGGGGCCCCCCCCGATTCTCTGTTTACCGTCGGCACGGCCGCCAACAGGGGGGTACGGCCGAACTTCTGAGTATCTTGATTGACATCGCGGATGGTCGGGTGAAAGGCCCGGATTCCCGGCGTCGACCTACTCAGGAGCGGGACAGGTGAATCCTCGTACCGACGGGAAGGCCCCGAAGCGGCCCGCCGGAAGGCGGCTGCCGGCGCTGTTCGTGGCGGTGGCGATCGCGGCCGGATTCCTGTCCTCCCCGGTCCCCGACCAGGCCGGGGCCACCGGCGAGGCGGTGACCGTGAGCGCCGCCGGCGAGCCGGAGCACGAGGACGCCGGCCTGGTGCCGGAGCGGGAGAACGCCGGCCCTGGGCGGCCCAAGCGGTGCAAGTACGGCCACAAGCGGGGCTCGAAGAAATGCCGCAAGAAGAAGCGGCGATCGCACGGCGCCCAGGGCAAGAGCGGCGACGAGGGCAGCAAAGGCGACTCTGGCGATAAAGGCGACAAGGGCGATAGCGGGGATAAAGGCGATCAGGGCGACTCCGGGAATACCGGGGATAAAGGCGATAAAGGCGACAGCGGGGATAAAGGCGACAGCGGCGACAAAGGCGATAGTGGGGACAAGGGCGATAAAGGCGATACCGGGGACAAGGGGGAGACCGGCGAGCGCGGCGAGACCGGGGAGCGGGGCGAGGCCGGCGCGAAGGGGGACACCGGGTCCAAGGGCGACCAGGGTCCCAAGGGCGACATCGGGAACCCCGGGCCGCCCGGGCCCGCGGGCGTCGCGGGCCCGGCCGGTCCTCCCGGGCCGTCGTCGAGCGTCGACGCGGCCCTGCTGGCGGGCGTCGAGCTCATCGGGTTCGCCCCGGGAGGGGCGCGGCAGGTCGCGATCCACGATCCCCGCGCGGCCAATCCGTGGATCGACATCTCGGCCCGGCTGTCGCCGTCCTTCGGCGAGGTGGTCGGCGTCGCGCTGAACCCGGTGGGGCCGCTCCTGCGGGTCGTCGTGCTGGACACGCGCCGGCACGTCGCCCAGGCGTCGTGCACGATCGACCCGGCGCCGGGCACGGGCGGCACGCCCCCCTGGCCGGGCAACTGCACCCCGTTCGCCGACCTCACCCCACCCTGGTAGCCCAGGCCCGCCGACTCCGTACCCGGCAACGCCGCTCCCCCGGCAGCGGAGGGTCAGCGGCGGTACTCCTGCGGGCTGAGGCCGTGCACGCGTTTGAAGGCCGTGCTGAGCGCGAAGGAACTCCCGTAGCCGACCCGCCGGGCCACCGCGCCCACGGTGACGTCCGTCTCGCGCAGCAGGTCGGCGGCCAGGGCCAGCCGCCAGCCGGTGAGGTAGGCCATCGGCGGCTCGCCCACCCGCTCGGCGAAGCGGCGGGCCAGGGCGGCGCGGGACACGCCGGTCTCGGCGGCCAGCGAGGCCACCGTCCACGGCCGGTCGGGATGGTTGTGCAGCACGCGCAGCGCCTTGCCCACCACCGGGTCGCCGTGCGCGCGGTACCAGGCGGGCGCCCGCGCCTCGGGCCGGGAGAACCAGGCGCGCAGGGCCGCGATGAGCAGCAGGTCGAGCAGCCGGTCAAGGACGGCCTCCTGCCCCGGCTCGTCCTTGACGATCTCGTCGCCGAGCAGGGGGACGAACGGGCACCGCCAGGCGTCGGCGCGCAGGGCCAGCAGCGGTGGCAGCGCGGCGAGCAGCCGCCCGTTGACCTCCCCGCGCATCTGGTAGGTGCCGGTGAGCATCATCGTCGGCCCGTCCAGGCTGTCGCCCCACGTGCGCACGCCGAGGTCCATCGCCTGGGTCAGCGACTCCCCCTCGGGGGTCGTGCAGTGCTGCCCGGGGTGGATGTGGATCTGGGGCGGGGTGGCCGGGTCGTCGGCCACGGTGTACTCGTCCGGCCCCCGGACGATCGCCACGTCACCCGGCCGCAGCAGCACCTTCTCCCCCGCGTCCGGCACCACCCACGCCTGGCCGCGCACCATGGCCACCACCGTGAGCGGCGCGCGGTCCTTGATGCGCAGGGACCAGGGCGGGGTGAGGATGGAGCGCAGCAGGAAGGCGCCCCGCGCTCTCGGGCCGTCGAGAAGGCTCGCGAGGGTGTCCATCCGCCCACCCTAGACGCCTGAACATGGGATCGCGCTTCTCAACCATGGCCCGTCTCACGGCCCGGCGCTTCACTGGTCCCTATGGATACCAACCACCACGTCGGAAAGGATCGGAAGATGTCCCTCACGCTGGTCGCCGCCACGATCGCCACAGGCCTGGTCGCCGGCCTGTTCTACGCCTTCTCCATCGCGGTCATGCCCGGCCTCGGCCGGGCGGACGACCACTCCTTCGTCGGGACGATGCGGGGGATCAACGTGGCGATCCTCAACGGCTGGTTCATGCTCGCCTTCCTCGGCGCGCCGGTGCTGATCGCGGTCTCCGGGGTGCTGCACCTGCGCGGTGCCGGGCGCCCCGCCGTGCCGTGGATCGTGGCGGCGCTCGTCTGCTACCTGGTGATGCTGGCCGTCACGTTCGTGGTGAACGTGCCCATGAACGACGCGCTGGAGGCGGCGGCGAAGGCCGGCACGGACCTCGCCGCCGTGCGCGGGAACTTCGAGGAGAGGTGGGTGCGGTGGAACCTGGCCCGCACCGTGTTCTCCACCGCCGCCCTCGGCTTCCTGGCCTGGGCGCTGGTGGTCGGGTCTCAGACGTTGAAGTAGCTGGCCTCGGGGTGGTGGACGATCATGGCGGAGGTGGCCTGCTCGGGGTGGAGCTGGAACTCCTCCGACAGGCTCACGCCGATGCGGGAGGGGTCGAGCAGTTCGAACAACTGCGTCTGGTCCTCCAGGTTCGGGCACGCCGGATACCCGAATGAATAACGGCAGCCCTGAACATTCACCTTCAACATATCCGCCAGCGTCTCGTCACCCCCGATCCCGAGCTCGGACCGCACCCGCGCGTGCCAATACTCCGCCAGCGCCTCGGTCAGCTGCACCGACAACCCGTGCAGCTCCAGATAATCCCGGTAGGCGTCCTTGGCGAACAACTCCGCCGTCGCGTCCGACACCCGGCCGCCCATCGTCACCACCTGGAACTCCACGACGTCGACCTCTCCCGACTCGCGCGAGCGGAAAAAGTCCGACAAACACAAATGCCGGTCGCGGCGCTGCCGGGGGAAGGTGAACCGGGTGCGCTCATTTCCCGCCTCATTGAGGATGATGAGATCGTCGCCGTCGCTGACGCACGGGAAATACCCGTACACGACCGCGGCCTCCAGGAGGTTCTCGGTCTGCATCCGCTCCAGCCACATGCGCAGCCGGGGCCGGCCCTCGGTCTCCACCAGCTCCTCGTAGGAGGGCCCCTCGCCGCCGCGCGCGGCCTTCAGCCCCCACTGCCCCATGAACGTGGCCCGCTCGTCCAGGAACGCCGCGTACTCCGCCAGTGAGACGCCCTTCACGATCCGTTCACCGATGAACGGTGCCACCGGGACCGCGTTGCCGGTCGCCACGTCCGAGCGGGCGGGGAGCTCCTCGACAGCGGTGCGCACCAGGGTGGCGCCCGCCTTGACGCGGCGTTCGCGCAGCGGCGGCAGGCTCGCCCCGGCCACCCCGCGCTTGACCGCCATGAAGGAGTCCATGAGGCGCAGTCCCTCGAAGGCGTCCCTGGCGTACCGGACGTGGCCGCCGAAGATGTCCGCCAGGTCCTGTTCGACGTAGGCGCGGGTCAGCGCCGCTCCGCCGAGCAGCACGGGGAAGCGGTCGGCGATCCCCCGGGCGTTCATCTCCTGGAGGTTCTCCTTCATGATCACCGTGGACTTCACCAGCAGGCCCGACATGCCGATCACGTCGGCGTCCTTCTCGACGGCCGCCTCGAGGATCGTCGACACCGGCTGCTTGATGCCCAGGTTGATCACTTCGTAGCCGTTGTTGGACAGGATGATGTCCACCAGGTTCTTGCCGATGTCGTGCACGTCGCCCTTGACGGTCGCCAGCACGATGCGCCCCTTGGTCACCCCTTCGAGGCGCTCCATGTGGGGTTCCAGGTAGGCGACGGCGGTCTTCATGACCTCGGCGGACTGCAGCACGAACGGGAGCTGCATCTGCCCCGAGCCGAACAGCTCGCCGACGGTCTTCATCCCCTCCAGCAGCACCTCGTTGATGATCTCCAGCGCCGGCCGCTGCCCCAGACCCTCGTCCAGGTCGGCCTCCAGGCCCTTCTTCTCCCCGTCCACGATGCGCCGCTGGAGCCGCTCCCACAACGGCAGGCCCAGCAGCTCCGCGGCCCGGTCCTGGCGCATCGAGGCCGCGTCCACGCCGTCGAACAGCTCCATGAACCGCTGCAACGGGTCGTATCCCTCACGACGCCGGTCGTAGACCATGTCCAGCGCCACCTGACGCTGCTCATCAGGGATCCGTGCCATGGGGAGGATCTTGGAAGCGTGCACGATGGCCGAGTCCAGGCCCGCGTCCACGCACTCGTTCAGGAACACCGAGTTCAGCACGATGCGCGCCGCCGGGTTCAGGCCGAACGACACGTTCGACAACCCGGACGTCGTCTGCACGCCGGGGTAGAGGCGCTTCAGCTCGCGGATGGCGTTGATCGACTCCAGCGCGTCGCGCCGGGTCTCCTCCTGGCCGGTGGCGATCGGGAACGTCAGCACGTCGACCAGGATGTCCCCGACGCGCATCCCCCAGTTGACGGTCAGGTCCTCGATCAGCCGCTTGGCGACCCGCACCTTCCACTCGGCGGTGCGCGCCTGGCCCTCCTCGTCGATGGTCAGCGCCACCACGCCCGCGCCGTGCTCCCGCACCAGGCCCATGATCTTCTGGAACCGGGAGTCGGGGCCGTCGCCGTCCTCGTAGTTCACCGAGTTGACCACCGCGCGCCCGCCCAGCATCTCCAGCCCGGCCGCGAGCACCGCCGGCTCGGTGGAGTCCAGCACGATCGGCAGCGTGGAGGCGGTGGCGAAGCGGAACGCCAGCTCCTTCATGTCGGCCACGCCGTCGCGGCCCACGTAGTCCACGCACAGGTCCAGCATGTGCGCGCCGCCCCGCGACTGGGCGCGCGCCATCTCGACGCACTCGTCCCACTCACCGGCGAGCATGGCGTCGCGGAACGCCTTGGAGCCGTTGGTGTTGCACCGTTCGCCGATGGCCAGGTAGGAGGTGTCCTGGCGGAACGGCACGTGCGCGTACAGCGAGGCCGCGCCGGCCTCGGGACGCGGGTCGCGTGCGCCGGGCGCCTGGCCGCGCACCTGCTCCACCACCTTGCGCAGGTGCTCGGGGGTGGTGCCGCAGCACCCGCCCACGAGCGACACCCCGTACTCGCGCATGAAGCCCTCGTGCGCGCCGGCCAGCTCCTCGGGCGACAGCGGGTAGTACGCGCCGTCCGAGGTGAGCACCGGCAGGCCCGCGTTGGGCATGACCGACAGCCGGGCGTCGCAGTGGCGGGCCAGGTAGCGGAGGTGCTCGCTCATCTCGGCCGGGCCGGTGGCGCAGTTGAGCCCGATCACGTCGACGCCCAGCGGCTCGATGGCGGTGAGCGCGGCGCCGATCTCCGAGCCCAGCAGCATCGCGCCGTTGGTCTCGATCGTCACCTGCGCGATCACCGGCACGTCACGCCCCGCCGCCTCGATCGCCCGCCGCGCCCCGATCACCGCCGCCTTCACCTGCAACAGGTCCTGGCACGTCTCGATGATCAGCGCGTCGGCGCCGCCCGCGATCAGCCCGGCCGCGTTGTCCCGGTAGGCGTCGCGCAACGTCGCGAACGGCATGTGACCCAGCGTCGGAAGCTTGGTGCCCGGGCCCATCGACCCCAGCACGAACCTCGGGTGATCAGGGGTCGACCAGTGGTCGGCCCGCTCCCGCGCCAGCCGCGCGCCCGCCTCGGAGTACTCGAAGACGCGCTCGGGGATGTCGTACTCCCCGAGCGCGGCCAGATTGGCACCGAAGGTGTTGGTCTCGACGCAGTCGACACCGACCTCGAAGTAGGCGTCGTGGACGCCCTGGACGATGTCGGGACGGGTGACGTTGAGCACCTCGTTGCAGCCCTCGTACCCCTCGAAGTCGTCGAGGGTCGGGTCGTGGGCCTGCAACATCGTCCCCATGGCCCCGTCCGCGACCAGGACTCGCCGGGCCAGGAGCTCGCGGAAGGTCGTCATGGTGTGCCTCCTATAGACGGGTCGGGCTGAGCGGGATCGAACTCATTTTCCTAGATCGCCTGGCGGAGCGCGTCGGCCCGGTCCACCGACTCCCAGGGGAACTCCTCGCGGCCGAAGTGGCCGTAGGCGGCGGTGGCCGAGTAGATCGGGCGGAGCAGGTCCAGGTCGCGGATGATCGCGGCGGGCCGCAGGTCGAACACCCGCAGGATCGCGTCCTGGATCTTCTCCGCCGCCACCTTCTCGGTGCCGAAGGTCTCCACGAACACCCCGACCGGCTGCGCCTTGCCGATGGCGTACGCCACCTGCACCTCGGCGCGGTCGGCCAGCCCGGCGGCCACCACGTTCTTGGCGACCCACCGCATGGCGTAGGCGGCCGAGCGGTCCACCTTGGAGGGGTCCTTGCCGGAGAACGCGCCGCCACCGTGCCGGGCCATGCCGCCGTAGGTGTCCACGATGATCTTCCGCCCGGTCAGCCCCGCGTCGCCCATCGGGCCGCCGATCTCGAACCGGCCGGTCGGGTTCACCAGCAGGCGGTAGCCCTCGGTGTCGAGCTGGAGGCCGTCGAGGATCACGTCGACGACCTGCTCCTTGATGTCGGGGGCCAGCATGTCGGCGAGGTCGATGCCGGCGGCGTGCTGGGTGGACAGGACGACGGTGTCCAGGCGGACGGGCCGGTCGCCGTCGTACTCGATGGTGACCTGGGTCTTGCCGTCGGGGCGCAGGTAGGGAATGGTGCCGTCCTTGCGCACCTGCGACAGCCGGTACGCCAGGCGGTGGGCCAGGGTGATCGGCAGCGGCATCAGCTCGGGGGTCTCGCTGGTCGCGTAGCCGAACATCAGGCCCTGGTCGCCGGCGCCCTGACGGTCGAGCTCGTCGTCGCCCTCCTCCTCGCGGTGCTCGTAGGCGTCGTCGACGCCCTGGGCGATGTCGGGCGACTGCGCCCCGATGGACACCGACACGCCGCACGAGGCGCCGTCGAAGCCCTTGTGGGAGGCGTCGTACCCGATCTCGAGGATCTTCTCCCGGATCAGGCCGGGGATGTCGACGTAGGTCTCCGTGGTCACCTCACCGGCGACGTGGACCTGACCGGTCGTGATCATCGTCTCGACGGCGACACGGCTCTTGGGGTCCCCCTTGAGCATCGAGTCGAGGATCGCGTCACTGATCTGGTCGGCGATCTTGTCCGGGTGGCCTTCGGTGACCGACTCGGAGGTGAACAGGCGGCGGGACATCTTCACTCCTCGGATTCATGGGCGCGAGCTCTGCTCCGCGCGTGGGGAGCTTCATCTCGGAAGCGATTGTCGGCGGCCACGCTCAAGGATCGCTCGACGGCGCGACAGGAGCCGCCCGGCGATGACGGAGGCGTCCCCCTCACCGCCGCGCGGGCGCCGGGGCGTGGCCGTGTCCCCGGGACCCCCGACGATGACCGCATTCGTCCGGATATCCTTTTTTATTATCAATTCAACGATGCTATGGATGCACGCTCGCGTGAAAAGCAAGGGCCATCGTGCGAGTGACGCTCGCGCGACGGCCCTTGCCCGCGTGGGGACTTGCTACATAGGAAGCCACCGACCAGAGACACCACCTCACCGTGCTGATAAAATTCCGTCAAACTCGATTGATTAGATGCTAGGCCGGGACCGAAGCACGCTGACACCCCTGCACTCCCCCTACCGTTACCCGGGGGAGATAACCGCCTTATCCCACCGTGCTCCGCCCCGTTTCCGGCGGCACCGCGCGTATCGGCGAACAGTGGCCGGAATAGCGCCGTGAATACCGGCCGGCCCCGCCATTCTGGGAATTCTTCCGCCCCGCCCACCGCCCCGCCACCGGCGCGGGACCGCCGCGGCGGCCGGGGGTCCGGGGCGCGGGCCCGTCCCGCGCGGGACCCGGCGCCCTCGTGGCCCGGTCCGCGTCCCGGCCCCCGATGGGACCGGACATACTGTCATATCGACCTAGTGGTCACCCTTGGTGAAACACCCCACGCGCACCGCACACAAATGAGTCATTTCGTTCTATAAGGTGGTATTTTTCCAGAAGATAACGGTCTTCAGTACAAAAGTTTTCGGCAGGTAAATATCCGGCTGGTTCCCGTGGCTGGTTGGTTGTACTATACGGGGCATTAGTGGTAAGAGGCTCTGGGGAGGGACGACCAGCATCGTCGCGCATGGCCGCACGTCCCGCCAGGCGATCCGCCGCCACCGGCAGCAAAGCCCGTCCCGCCTGAGGCGACGTACCTGATACTTGTCTCAGCAGGGCTGAGAGCGTGAAGACTTCCGGATGGGTCCGCGGGTTTTCTGGCAAGGAGTCAACAGGTGGAGTTCCGGATCCTGGGGCCACTTGAGGTGATCGCAGACACTGAACGACTGGACATCGGGGGGACCCGCCAGCGCATCACACTGGCCCACCTCCTGCTGGACGCCAACCGGCTGGTCACCGTGGACCGCCTCGCCGAGGCCATCTACGGCGAGGACCTGCCCTCGACGGCGCGCGCCCAGGTCCAGATCTGCATCTCCTCGCTGCGGCGGCTGTTCGCCGCGCACACCGGCGCCGACATCATCTCCACCCACTCCCGGGGCTACATCATCCGCGTCGAGGAGGGCGACCTCGACGCGCAGCGGTTCGAGGCGCTCAGCGCCCAGGCGCGCCGCGCGCGCAACGCCGGCGACCTCGACGGGGCCGTGAGGACCTACCGCGAGGCGCTCGGGCTGTGGCGCGGCGAGGAGGCCCTGCAGGGCATCGAGAGCAGGCCGGTCCAGTCGGCGGCGAGCCGGCTGACCGAGGAGCGGATGACGACCAACGAGGACTGCATCCAGCTCGAACTGGAGCTCGGCCGCCACCAGGAGCTGGTCGGCGAGCTGACCCGGCTCATCGACGAGTACCCCCTGCGCGAGCGGCTGCGCGGGCAGCTCATGCTGGCGCTCTACCGGTCGGGCCGCAGGGCCGAGGCGCTGCAGGTGTACCGGCTGGCCAGGGAGACCATGATCGAGGAGCTGGGCATCGAGCCCAACGACCAGCTCCAGCGCCTGGAACACGCGATCCTCACCGCCGACGAGAGCCTGGACACCCCGGCCAAGGCCACCACCATCCCGGCCGAGCCGCCGCCCGCCCCCACCGTCGCGGTGCCGTTCCTGCTGCCGAGCGCGATCGCCGACTTCACCGGCCGCACCAAGCAGATCGACGCCATCGAACGTGAGCTGGCGCTGGCCGGCGAGGACCCGGCCCGCTTCGCCGTGCCGATCATCATCGTCGCCGGGAAGGGCGGCATCGGCAAGACCACCGTCGCCGTGCACACCGCCCACATGGTGGCCGAGCGGTTCCCCGACGGCCAGCTGTTCGCCGACCTGCACGGCGGGGCCTCCCGGCAGGTCAGCCCGATGCACGTCCTGGAACGCTTCCTGCGCGCCCTCGGCGTGCCCGGCAGCTCGATGCCCGAAGGGCTGGAGGAGCGCGCGGAGATGTACCGCGACCTGCTCGCCGACCGCAGGACCCTGATCGTCCTGGACGACGCCGCCACCGAGAGCCAGGTCCTGCCGCTGCTGCCCGGCACCCGCATGTCGGCCGTCCTCATCACCAGCCGCAGCCGGCTGGCCGGGCTGGCCGGGGCCATCCACGTCGACATGGACATCTTCGACGCCGACCAGTCGATGGAGCTGCTCGGGCGCATCGCCGGGCCCGCGCGCGTCCGCTCGGAGGTGGAGTCCGCCAAGGCGCTGGCCGAGCTGTGCGGGCAGCTCCCCCTGGCGCTGCGCATCGCCGGCGCCCGCCTGTCGGCCCGCCCGCACTGGAGCATCGAACAACTCGTCAATCGCCTCGAAGACGAGACGCGGCGGCTCGACGAGCTCAATCATGGCGATATGGGCATCCGGGCGAGCATCTCCCTGACCTACGAGAGCGTCGGCGCGGACGCGCGGCGGCTGTTCCGGCGGCTGGCGATCCTGGACACCGGGCACTTCTCGGTCTGGACCGGCGCGGCGCTGCTCGGCCTGCCGTTCACCGACGCCGAGGACCTGTTCGACGAACTGGCCGACGCCCAGCTCATCGAGTCGGCGGGCGGCTACGGCGTGCACGGCCTGTACCGCTTCCACGACCTCATCCGCGTGTTCGCCCGCGAGTGCCTGGCCGGCGAGGAGACCCCCGCCGACCGCAGGGCGGCGCTCGAAAGGATGCTCGGCGCCCTGCTCTTCCTCGCCGAGGCCGCCAACCGCCGCGCGTACGGCGGGGACTACGTCCAGATCCACAGCGACGCCCCGCGCTGGCCGCTGCCCGAGCGGCTGACCGCCCAGATCGTCGCCGAGCCGCTGCCCTGGTACGAGCGCGAGCGCCCGCTGCTGGTCTCCGGCATCCGGCTGGCGGCGCAGGCGGGTTTCGTCGACCTGTCCTGGGACCTCGCGATCAGCGCGGTGACGCTCTTCGAGTCGCGCGTGTACCTCGACGACTGGCGGGAGACCCACGAGGTCGCGCTGGCGGCCGTCCGCCACACCTCCAACGTCCGGGGCGAGGCCGCGATGCTGTACTCGCGGGGCTCCCTGCACATCACCGAGAAGCGGTTCCCCGAGGCGCGCCGCGACTTCGAGGCGGCGACCCGGCTGTTCGACGACATCGGCGACGACACGGGCACCGCCCTGGTGCTGCGCAACATCGCCTTCCTCGACCGGATGAGCGGCGACTACGAACAGGCCACGGCGCACTACGAGCGGGCCCTGTCGATGTTCACCAGCACCGGCGACCAGGTGGCCTCGGCGTACGTGCTGCACAACCTGGCGCAGCTCAGGCTGGAGACCGGCGACCCCGAGGGGGCCAGCAACCTGCTGTCGGAGGCGCTGGAACTCAGCCGCCAGGGCGGCAGCAGGCGGGTGGAGACCCAGGTGCTCCACCGGATGGGCGACACCTACCTCGGGTGGGACGAACCGGCCCTCGCGGCGGAGATCTTCGACACGGCGCTCGCGATGGTGCGGGAGATCGGCGACCCGGCCGGCGAGGCGTACATCCTCAACGGGCTCGGCATCGCGCGCCTGCGGCTGGGCGAGACCGCCGTCGCCGAGGACGCGCTGCGGCACGCCGTCCGGCTGGCCAGGACGACCGGCGACCGGCTGGCCGAGGCGCGCTCCCTGCTGGGCCTAGGCGAACTGGCCCTGGCCTGCGAGGACGCCGAGCACGCCGTCATCCACTTCGAGCAGGCGCTGAGCCTGTTCCAGTCGATCCGCACCCCGGCCTACGAGGCGCGGGCCCTGGCGATGCTGACCGAGGCGCGGACCATGCGCGGCTCGGAGGGGCGGATGGGCGAGTCGGGGGAACTGGTCGGCTGACCCCTTACGACACCACTGAATGCTTTTCAGGCATCAAAGGAACATTCACCGCGCCGAATGTCTTACGGTCCTTTCGCGCCATGGAACACCCGAATCTCCGTGTTCGCATCTCGCAAACAGCCCTCCCGCGCCGGAGGCGTTTCTCCGGGCTTCCCGGCGTTAATCCGATAAGGCCGCGATACCGTGCTGACCTGCGGCGACGGCCGCACACGCCCCGTGGCGGCGGTCGCGCGGGCGTCCCCTGCGTGAACCCTTACTTCCCCACGCCCCTGCCCTAGCCCGCTGGAGGCCCGTCCCGAGAAAGATTTGCGTTGATTACTCGTGGTACCTCGGCATCGATACGCTTGGGTGGTGACCGCTACGCGAGTGAGCAACGAAAGGTCCCCGGGGGCCGGCGTTCTCCATTTCGCCGTTTCCGCGACCCGCGGTGCCCTCGGGCACGGCCCGCCCCGGCCGGGGGCCGGCGGGCGAGCGCGAGACGGCGACGCGCCCAGGCGGTCCCTCCCCCGCCGCGAGGCACCATGATCAAGTCGATCCTGCCGGACTTCGTGGTGGCGGCCGACCTGCTCACCGACCCGCCGGACGCCGCCCTGTTCCCCGAAGAGGAACTGGCGATCATCCACGCCGACGACAAGCGGCGCAAGGAGTTCAGCACGGCGCGGGTCTGCGCCCACGACGCGCTCCGCAAGCTCGGGATGCGCCCGAGCCCGGTCCTGCCCGGGCTCCGCGGCGAGCCCCAGTGGCCGCCGGGCGTCGTCGGCAGCATCACCCACTGCGCGGGCTACCGTGGCGCGGTCGTCGGCGTCTCCTCCAAGGTGACCACGATCGGCATCGACGCCGAGCCCAACGAGCCGCTGGTGCACGGCGTCCTGGACGCCGTCTCCCTGCCCGAGGAGCGCGAGAGCCTGCGCAGGCTCGCGGCGCGCCACCCCCGCGTGCACTGGGACCGGATGCTGTTCAGCGCCAAGGAGTCGGTGTACAAGGCGTGGTTCCCGCTGACCAAGCGGTGGCTCGACTTCGAGGACGTCATGATCAGCGTCGACCCGGCGAACGGCAGTTTCTCCGCCTGGCTGCGGGTGACCGGGCCGCGCGTGCGCGGGCAGCGGATCTCGGCGTTCGGCGGGCGCTGGATGGTCGACGCCGGCCTCATCCTCACCGCCGTCATCGTCCCGGCCCCCGGCCGTTCCGGCCTCAGCCGCCAGTCCACCCACCCCACCCCCCACACCCGCCGCCCCGCCCCCACCCGCTGACCCGCACACGTTGCCAGGCGGGGCGGACGGTACCCTCGGCCGCTGCTGTGCTCATGTACCGGGCGCCGAGGCGGCGGGACGCAGTACGGCGAAGTCGGCGCCATATACGGCCCCGAGCCAGACT
>NZ_JANZYP010000057.1:29973-69278 GCF_025506355.1 Sphaerisporangium corydalis | reverse complement strand
CCCTGACCCCCCCACCCTGACCCACCCCTCCCTGACCGCCCGCAGCCTCTCCCCGCCCGCGGGCTCTCCCCGCCCCGCGGGCTCTCCCCGCCCCGCGGGCTCTCCCCGCCCCGCGGGCTCTCCCCGCGCGGCCCACCCTGCCGCCTCCCTCCCGGATTCCCTCCGACCTGACCCTCACGATCGCACCCGCCCCTCGTCGCCCAGCGCCCGATCACCACGGCACCCCACTGAGCCAGGGCACACCCTTCGACCTCGACCCTGGACCAGGGCTTTGGCATTACGAGCACCCGGACGGGTTCGTCTCCGGGAATGGGCCAGCGGGCCGACTCGCGACTCGGGCCAGCCGCCGACGTCGACCAGCGCCCGATCACGACGGCACCCCACTGAGCCAGGGCACGCCCCTGGACCGTGGTCCTGGATCAGGGGTTGGCAGTACGCGTACCCGGACGGGTTCGTCTCTGGGTAGGGGCCAGCGGGTCGGGTCAGCGGCCGGTGCGGCTGAACACGATGACCTGGACCGTGCGCTCCAGGGCGTACGCGGGGTCGGTGCCACCGCCCTTGACCTGCTCGTCGGCGACCGCGACGGCCTGGATGGCCCGGGCGATGCCCTCGGGTCCCCATCCGTTGAGCTGGCGCTTGACCCGATCGACCTTCCACGGGGGCATGCCGACGTGCCCGGCGAGCTGCCCGCCACGCAGGTTGCGCGGAGCGCTGCCCACCTTCGCCAGCGACCGCACCCCTCCCGCCAGCGCACTCACGATCAGCACAGGGGCGACGCCGGTCGACAGCGCCCACCGGAGCTGCTCCAGAGCCTCCCCGAGCCGCCCCTCGACCGCCTTGTCCGCGACGGTGAATCCGCTGACCTCGGCCCGGCCCCGGTGGTATCGGGCGACGGCCGCCTCGTCGACGGCCTTCCCTGGCGTGTCGAAGGCGAGCTGCCCGCAGGCGGCGGCCAGTTCCCTGAGATCGCTTCCGACGGCGTCCAGCAGCGCCTGAGCGGCGCCGGCGCTGATCGAACGGCCGGCGTGCCTCATCTCGGTCCTGATGAAGTCGAGGCGCTCCCCGGCCTTGGTCAGCTTGGTGACCGTGATGACCGCGGCGCCGGCCTTCTTCACCCCATCGACCAGCGCCTTGCCCTTCACCCCGCCTGGGTGCACGAGGATGACCACCGCGTCCTCGGACGGCCTCTTCGTGTACGCCACGACCTCGGCGATGACGTCCTTCGTGAGGTCCTGAGCCGAACGGAACACCACGATCGCGCGGTCGCCGAACAGGGACGGGGACGTCAGCCGGGTCAGCTCACCGGACTCCACCTTGCCACCGAACAGGTCGTGGACCTGAGCGGTAGGGTCGCTCGCGCGCGCCGCCGCGATGACCGAGCTCACCGCGCGATCGGCGAGCAACTCCTCGTCTCCGGCCACGAGGGTCACAGGTGCTGGATCCGTCGCCATGCGAGCAGCATGCCACGCCCCACCCCCCGAACAACAACCCAACCACCTCCCCGCCCCCCATCCCCCATGCAACGACCACACCCCCAACCCACCAGCCTCCCGGCGGCCAACCCACCACCCCTCTGGCGGCCCTT
This sequence comes from Sphaerisporangium corydalis, assembly GCF_025506355.1. Taxonomy (GTDB): domain Bacteria; phylum Actinomycetota; class Actinomycetes; order Streptosporangiales; family Streptosporangiaceae; genus Sphaerisporangium; species Sphaerisporangium corydalis. The sequence continues at coordinate 67,693 of NZ_JANZYP010000057.1, read as the reverse complement.
CTGGCTGCGGTTGTGGACAGCGCATCCGCTAATCCACAGAACCTCGCTCGGCCCCCGAAGGCGGTACGCGGAACGCTTAACGTCCTCCTCGTGCGAACAGCGGACCGGCCCCCCGAGAGCGAGATCGGCGAATCCCGCCTCCGTGCCCTGAGCCCCCTGCACGGCCCCCGGCCTCCCCGCCGCCCGGTCCGTGACCTCGCGATGCCCGGCCCACCCGACGACACCAACGCGAGGGCGCCTCAACCAGCAGAGACGCAAGCAGGGCAAAGTCAAGAGACAGGCGGTGCAAGTGCCCCCACCCCCCGCAAGAGGTCCGGCGTGAACGACCCCACCAATCGTCACAACGCCGCCACCGACCCCTGGAAGAGGGATACCCCCGCAACCACTGAACGCGACAGAAACAAGAAGCGCGACACCCCCAGCCGCGAGGACGCTACAGACAACACCCCCGATCCCTGGCTAATCGGCACACCCAGCACGACCAGCCGTAACAGGGACGGTGTGAGCGGCACCCCCACCCCCAGGAAGGACCCTACGGACGACCATCCCTGGCCAAGCCATGCCACCAACACCACCAAACACGGCCGAAACAACACAAGCGACCCCCTCAACCACCGCAGGAACGCTGCGAACGACACCGTCGACCCTTGGAAGGTCGGTACGGCCGACGTCCGCGACCGCTACAGGGACGCTCTGATCGGGTCTGACGACTCATTCGAACGCGTCCGGTCCGAACCGCTCCCCTCGCCGTCCCTGGGTGCCCGGCTGGGCGACATCGTGGCCGAGCACGCCCCGCGTCTCGACCCAGGGCGTCCCGGGCTGCGGGTGCTACTCGCTCTCGGCCTGCTCGCCGCCCTGGTCGGCGGCCTGTACGCCTGGCGTTCACAACCCCAGGTGGAACCGCTGGGGCCACCAATGCCCGTGGGAGGCCCGCTGACACCGTCCCCAGCCGCCGCCGACGGCGCACCACCATCGCCACCCGTAGCCGCCCCATCGCCGACCGCGCAAGTGATCGTCCACGTGACGGGCAAGGTCAGAAAACCCGGCGTGATCACGTTGCCCTTCGGGTCCCGGGTCGCCGACGCGGTGACCGCCGCCGGAGGAGTACGCGCGGGTGCGGGTGCCGGAGGACTAAACCTCGCCCGGAGACTCCTCGACGGAGAACAGATCGTCGTCGGAACCCCTCAAGGGTCCACGCCGGCGGCACTCCCGGCACCCGACGCCGCACCCGGAGCAAACGCCCCACTCGATCTCAACACCGCGACCCCAGACCAGCTTGAGACCCTCCCCGGAGTCGGAGAGGTACTGGCCGGCCGCATCGCGGAATTCCGCCAGGCCCACGCCGGCTTCCGCAGCGTCGACCAACTCCGTGACGTGTCAGGCATCGGCGACAAGAAGTTCGCCGAACTCCGCGACAAAGTCCGCATATGACCTCCCCCAACCCCCAAAACAACCACCCCACTTCCCCGCCCCACCTCACCCCCCTCGGCCCCAAGGACAGCCACCCCCCATCCCCGCCCCGGACCACCTCCCCAGAAGAGCCGGGTGCGCAGCGGCACTCGCTCGGGCTGGTGCTACCGGCGATCGGTACCTGGATCACGGCCCTGGTGTTGCTGGGCTGCCCAGCCCGAACGGGACTGATCACCGCCCTGGTCGCCGTCCTGACCATGGCCGTCATCTCCCTCCGCCACCACTTGATCCCTTTCCCCCACCGCCTCTGGAACCGCCCCGCCTCCCCCTCCCGCACCAACCGGAGAACTCAGGTCGCTGAAGCCCCCGACTCCCATCGGGGGCGAACCGGGACGGTCGCGGGGGTGTGCCTCGCGGTGCTGGGGTGCGTGGCGGCGGTGGCGGGTGCGGTGGCGTTCCGGGTCCAGGCGGTCAGCGAGGGACCGGTGGCCGCCCTGGCACAGCGCCGGGCCACGGTCACGGTGGAGATGACCGTGACCGGCGACCCGCGAATCCGCCCCGGCCACCGGGGCCTGATCCGTCACGACCGCGTAGTCCTGGACGGCCAGGTAGACCTCCTCCTCGATACCCCCCGAACCCAACCCCCGGTCGCTTGGCGGGCCCAGCCCTCCACCCGAGATCCCCAGCCCACAGCCATTCCGCAAACCCAGCCCCCGACCACCACCCGGAAAACCCCGCACCAGCCCACAACCACCCCACAGACCCAGCCCGTAGCCACCACCCGGGAACCCCCACCCGATCCCAAGGCCGCTGCACAAATCCAGCCCACAGCCACCATCGAGAAAGCTTCACTCAGACCCACTGGGATGTCGGAAAACCCTCTTTCGATCTCTGGGGGGATGAGGGCACCGCTGCCGACCGCCAACCCGGCAGGAGACCGCATATCGGTCTCCGCGCCAGTGGTGGTGTTCGCCGAGGGGGCGGAGTGGGCCCGTCTTCTGCCCAGTCAGCGGATCCGGGTCCGTGGCAGGCTGGGCCCGCCGGATCCCGGTGAGCTGACGGCCGGGATCCTTCTGGTCAGAGGACCCCCCGAGGTGCTGGGCGGCCCGTCGCACCCGCAGAGGATCGCGGCGGCCCTGCGCGCCGGGCTGCGAAGGGCCGCCGCCGTGCTCCCACCGGACGAGCGAGGACTGCTCCCCGGGCTCGTCGTCGGCGACGTGTCACTCATGGACGAGCAGGTGGCACACGACCTCAAGACAGCCGGACTCAGCCACCTGACGGCCGTCTCCGGCGCCAACTTGGCGGTCATCGCCGGCACGGTGATCGCCCTGGGGCGGGTGACAGGACTGCCGCTCGCCGTACGGGCCGTCCTCGCGATCGCGGCGATGCTGGGTTTCGCCGTGGTCGCCCGTCCCTCACCTAGCGTCCTTCGAGCACTCGTGATGGGATCAGTGGCCGCCGTGGCGCTCGGCACCGGCCGCTCCAGGGACGGCGTCACGGCCCTGTCGGCGACCATACTGGTCCTGCTCCTTTTCGACCCGGCATTGGCAAGGGAATACGGTTTCGCGCTTTCGGTCTTCGCGACCGGAGGCATCCTGGTACTGGCGCCTCGATGGCGTGACCGCATGGCTGTGCGGATGCCCCGCTGGGTGGCCGAGGCCATAGCGGTGGCCTGCGCGGCCCAGGCGGCGGTGACGCCCCTGCTGGTCCTGATGGCCGGGCAACTGGAGCCGGTCGCGATCCCCGCCAACCTGCTGGCCGGCCCCGCGGTCGCCCCGGCGACGGTTCTGGGGTTCGCCGCCTGCGTGGTGGCGGCAGGCAGCGTCGAGGCCGCCCAGTGGCTCGTCCGGCCCGCCGGATACGCCGTCGGCTGGATCATCTGGGTGGCGCGGCAGGCGGCCGGCCTGCCGGCCGCGACCCTGCCCTGGCCAGGAGGAGCGGTGGGCCTGCTCCTGCTCGCGGTGATCGCCATCACGGGGTGGGTGGTGCTCCGCCGGGCGGCGTGGCGCCTGATCGTGTGCGCTGTCGCCGCAGGTCTCGTCCTCGCCACGCTGTTCCTACGCCCGGTCGTGGCGGCGTGGCCACCCAGAAACTGGTTGCTGGTCTCATGCGACGTCGGCCAAGGGGACGCGCTGGTCCTGGCCGCCGGCCCGGCGCGGGCGGTCGTGGTCGACACCGGCCCCGACCCCACGCTCGTCGATCACTGCCTGCGGACGCTCGGGGTGAGGCGGATACCGCTGCTGATCCTCACCCATCCGCATTTCGACCACGTCGGAGGGCTCGACGGGGTGTTCCGGGGGCGGCCGGTAGGTGCCGTGGTGGTGAGCCCGGGTCACGAACCCCGGCAGGAGAGTGCCCGCGTGGCCGCCGATCTCGGGCGACGCCACGTGCCCGCGTGGGTGGCGTCCCCGGGGATGACCTGGACCCTCGGTCCCGTCACCCTGAGGATCCTCGGGCCGGTGCCTGAGGCGATCTCCGCGGGTCCCGGCGAGGGGGCGATGGCGAACAACGCCAGCATCGTGATCCACGCGCGGTGGGCGAACGGATCAGCCCTGTTGTCCGGAGACGTCGAGAACGAGGCCCAAGCCGAACTGCTGCGCCAAGGACTGCCCCCGGCCGACATCCTGAAGGTCCCCCACCACGGTTCGGCCCGGCAGGACCCGGCCTTCCTGGCGGCCACCGGCGCCCGGGCCGCGCTGATCAGCGTGGGAGCGGGCAACGACTACGGCCACCCAGCACCCCTGACACTCAACCGCCTCCGCACACTCGGCATGCGCGTCTACCGCACCGACCAGAGCGGCGACCTAGCCGTGATCACCACCCAGGGCCACCTAGCTGTCCTCCCCCGATCCCCCCAACACTGACCAGCCTCGCGAGCGCGTCGAAGGTCGGGGACCGCTGGCATAGGCACAGCGTCGTGGGAGTGACCATTCGAGGATCAAGTGCCCGAGGGCGTGCGGGGGCTCGTCGGGCTACTGGTGACGGCCAGAGGCCGAAGGAGGGGGTCCAACAAGGGCGAATCACACGGCCACGGGTATTGGGGCCGACCTGACCCAGGTGACCGAAGCGGCCTGACCTAGATGACCGAAGCGGCTTGACCTAGGTGCTCGGAGCGGCCTGACCTAGGTGCTCGGAGCGGGCTGACCCTGGTGCTCGGAGCGGGCTGACCTGGGTGCTCGGGGCCGGCTGGGGGTGGCTGGTGTATACGAGCCAGGTGGCCGGAGCGAGCCGAGCGGCCGGGGGGTGGAGCGGGTGCCGGCCGCGTCAGTTGGCGTGCGTGATGTGCGTCGTGTGGAAGTCGGTGTCGAGGTCGGCGGCGTAGACCGAGCGACGGCATGCGGCACATCGGTAAAGGATGGGGCCGTCGTCGAGCATCGTTCCACAGCGGGGGCAGCTGTGCTGGCGAGGGTTGGTCTTCATGGTTGCTTCACCTCCTCTTTCTTCCTTCGTTGCATCCAGCGTGCCCGAGGATACCTGCATTTGGATTGCTGATGACTTGCAGCGTTACCGGTGGTACAGCAGGCGAATCCTGTGACGGACGGGCTCAGACGTACAACATTGGATCATTAAAGTTTGGTGGAGCACTCTGCGGCTGCCAACCCTCTGAGCCGCAGGTACGGGTGACTCATCGAAAAATACGGGGACACGTCTTCTCTCGTGCTGGACTTGAGGGTTGCCAACCCTCATGAAGGGACCACCAGGGTGGTCGAGTGAGATGAATGAGCACTCATGAGAAAGGAGTGACGCACTCCTCACCATTGGAACCCTGGAAGATCTGGCTAGCTGCAGATCTCAAGAAGATCAAGCCGCCGCAGACCGTTTCAGATGCTGGGGTTGAACGTGACGCGTCCCGGCTGGGCAACCCCTGGTTCCCACGACACCACTCACCGGGTGCGCCACCGGCACCTACCGCCTCCCCCAACTCCTGTTTCTCTTCAGATTCACGCCGCCCACCCTCGGACCCGTGTCATCCACGATGCGCGTCCTCGGCCCGCGTCCTTCACGGTGCCCCACCCTCGGGGCCGCGTTCTTTACGATGTGTGTCCTGGCCCGTGTTCTTCGTCGAAGTGCTTCCGCGAATGCCTCCGGCGAACGTCTGAAGACGCGCCACCGCCAGACCCACACCCCTGTCCTGCCATCTGACCTCGGCCGGAATCATCGAAGATCCGAGCCGTGACCACCCGAGACCTCGCAGCGTCGAACAACTGACGCCTCGGGCGATCACTTGGATGCCCGAGGGAGTCGGTTCTGGTCGGCTGTGACCACCCGGCACTTTCGGCTGTGGCGCACGGTGCCGGATCGTTCTTGGGCCAGGCCTTTGGGCGGTGGGATCGTTCTAGGAGAGGTCAGAGTCGAGGGGGACTCATCCTGTGCGCGAGAAGAGGTCGTCGACCGTTTTGGCGGTCGCGGAGCGCTGGATCCACTCGTCTAGTTGCGCCGCGTCCGTGCACGCCTCGATGCGGCTTCGCGACTCAGGCGACATCGAGACACCCCTGCTGTAGAGAACTATGAAGATCGCCTCCGCCTTCCCTTCGACCTTGCCCTGCGCCTTTCCTTCGAGCTTGCCCTCGGCGACGTACTTCTTGGCGAAGTCGCTTTGGTACTCATATGTGCCAGTTGCCATTAGTCCCTCCATATGCTTTCGAGCCACCTCGGGAAGCATCATCAGCACGAAATCAGCGTACAGCCGGGATCTGTCTTCGTCGATGTCCGTCAGAGCGGATATCAACGCCTCGAGAATCGGCTGGGCGTCCACCCCGGCGCCGTGGGCCACTGCCGACAGCACCGCCAGTTCCGGCACCCGCGCCGCCTCCAGCGGATCGACGACGACGGGGACCGTCTGCGGCCCGATCACGATCGGAACGAGCCGCAACCCTGGATGACCCATCTCGATGGGCCCCTCGCACCATCTCGCGACGGGGGCGTCGGTGCAGATCACGAGGAGGATCGCGGGACAGCGCATCCGCGCCCGCACCGACGCCAGGTAGACCGGCCAGCTCCATCGCTTGCCGGGATCTCGGCCTCGTTGCACCTCCACCACCACCGCCCCGGACAATTCTTGAAAAGCAGAATCAATGCTTCATGCGCTTGCGATGGCATGGCCAGGAATTTACTACGAACACAAAGGGCAGGCAAAATCAAGGCACGATTGTTGTTTAAATCATGCCTATCATTACGCATCTCATATTTCATATATTTCGGAAATGTCCGACACCCGAAGCAGGATCTTGAGCGAAGAGATCCCTGAGAGGTCCTAAGGGGTAAGCCTTTGGCGTGGTTCGCGTGGAAGGAGGGAGCCGGGGTTGGTCAGGATGGGTGCCGTGCTGTGATTTCGTTGCCGCGTAGGGGTGTCGTGCAGGTGGCGCAGGTCAGTTGGGTGTGGAAGGGGTGGCCGCAGGGGCGGTGGGTGTACAGGAGGGCCGGGCCCTCGGGGGCGGTGAACCATCGCTGGCCCCAGTCGATCGCGCTGATCACCACTGGGAAGAACGCGCGGCCCTTGTCGGTGAGGTGGTAGCTCAGCCAGTCGGATCGCTCGGCGCTCGGCGTCTGCTCGAACACGCCGAGCTCGCAGAAGACCCGCAGCCGCTCGGCGACGATGGTGGGCGGCGCCCCGAGGCGCTGCTCGAAGTCGCGGAAGCGGTGCAGGCCCTGGAAGGCCCCGCCGAGGATGGCGGCGGACCAGCGGTTGCCGATCAGCGCCATCGTCTCGGGGAACATGCCCGCGCCCGCCTCGCCCGTGGGGCCGGAGCGGCGCCGGGTGGTGGCCATCGGCACCGAACGCTCCCAGGTGCCGCTCGGCCCGAAGCCGCCGACGACGTCGCGGGGCCGCACCGGCCGCCGGCAGGCGGCGCAGGTGAGGACCGGCAGGAACTCCCGGCCGCACCGGCGGTGCAGCATGCGGGGCAGCGACTCGCCGTGGCTGGGTACCCAGGCCGACTCCCAGCCCCAGATCGACAGCAGGATCGGCCACAGGTCACGGCCCCGCCTGCTGAGACGGTACTCGAACCGGTTGGCCGTGCCCTCGTACCCGACCCGTTCGAAGATCGCCATCTCGGTGAGGTGGGCGAGTCTGCGGGTCAGGACGGCGTGCGAGATGGGCAGCGCGGCCCGCCACTCCCCGTACCGCCGCACCCCGAGCAGGGCGTACCGCAGGATGAGCAGGTTCCACTCGTCGCCGACCAGGCCGAGGGTGAGGCCGACGGCGTTGGTGTGGCCCTCGGGCAGCAGTGTGGGCCGGTCGGGCGGGTGGACGAGCGCGCCCGGCTCCGGGACGACGCCCGCTCCCCCGGCGCGGCCGGTCACGACCGCAGGACCGTGTCGGGCGAATCGGCCTCGCGCCAGGCGGGGATGGAGTCACCGGTCGCCCATGTGGCGGGCGAATCGGCCTCGCGCCGGCCGGGGACGGAGTCACCGACCGCCGATGTGGCGGGCGAGTCGGCGTCACGCCGGCCGGGGACGGAATCTCCGGCCGCCGATGTGGCGGGCGAATTCGCCTTGCGGCGGCCAGGGATGGGGGCGTCGGCCGCCCATGTGGCGGGTGAGTCGGCCTTGTGCCAGCCGGGGATGGAGTCGCCGGGCGCCCATGTGGCGTGGGTGCCGCTGGAGACGCGTTCGGGGAGCCGGATGCGGGCCACCGGGCCGTCGGTCACGCGGGACGCGTCGAAGATCAGGCATTCGGAGCGGTCTTCGTTCATGTCGGTGGTCAGGGTGATGAGGTACCCGTCGTCCTCGGCGGCCGACCCGGCCCTGGGCGCCATCGCCGGCTCGCTCCCGTACACCCCCGCGGGCAGGCGGAACCGTTCCTCGCCGCCGGTGACCAGGTCGTGCCTGACCAGCCCGTCGAACAGGAACCAGCCCTCGACGCCGGTGGCGGCGTACGCGTACCGGTAGCGGCGGCCGCCGTGGGCGTTGTTGAGCACGCCGAACTCGGTGATGGAGTCGGTGAGCGACTCCTCGCGGCAACGCCCGGTGACCAGGTTCAGCCGCCAGCGGTGCAGCCGGGTCTGCATGCGGTCCAGGGCGAGGAAGCGGAACATCCGCTGCAGATAGCTGCCGTCGCCGGTGTCCTTGGGCTCGGGGTCGCCCTGGAAGAAGCCGTCCAGGACGATCTCGTCGCCGTCCTCGTAGGCGTTGACCCAGTGCAGGACGTACGTCGGCGCGGCCTCGAACCACCGCACCTCGTTCCCGCCCCGGCGGGAGACCACGCCGAGCCGCAGCGGCAGCTCGGGGTGGAACCGCGTGGCGTACAGGCCTTTGGCCAGCAGTTCGGGCTCCCAGAACATCGGGCAGTCGTTGAGGATGGCGTAGTTCTCCGTGAAGGCCATGTCGTGCGGCAGGCGCGGCCCGGGGAGCGGCACCTCGACGTACCTGCTGAGCCGGTCGTCGGCGCCGACGACGCCGAAGTGCATGTACGGCTCGGCCGTGCCGTAGTTGAAGAACAGCAGTTCGCCGGTGTGCGGGTCCACCTTGGTGTGGGCCGACACCCCGAAGTCGTAGGGGAACGCGCCGCCCCATTCGGACTTGCCGAGTGTGTCCAGGGTGAGCGGGTCGAGCCGGTACAGGTCGCCGCACTGGTAGAAGCTGGTCAGGGCGACCCCGGCGTGTACCACGATGTCGGTGCTCGAGGAGTCCTTCATCCGGCCCCGCGCCCCCCACCCGTCCTCGCGCACGGAACGCGACGGCCGTTCGGCGATTCCGGCCCACAGGGGTTTACCCGCCTCGGCCTCGGCGAGGAACCCGTCGGTGCGAATGAACCGGTTGCGGTAGAACGCCTTGCCGTCGCGGAAGCCGATCACGTGGACCATGCCGTCGCCGTCGAACGGGTGGTAGCGCTCCAGGGCCGGGTGCACGGGGTTCTCGGTGTTGCGCAGGTAGATCCCGTCGAGGTCGGCGGGGATCTCGCCGGTCACCTCCAGGTCGTCCGCGCGCCACTCGGTGGTCTGCGGCCGCCACGGCCCGGTCCGGTACGGGTGATCGTCGTCATCCGGCAGTGTCGACAGGATCCGGCCGACCACGTCGACGTCCACGGGGGTCTCCCTCTACTCGGCACCGACGACGAAGGTGACCGTCGTGGTGGTGCTGCCTCCGATGTTCAGCGTGCCGATCCGGCGCGCCCCTTCGAGCTGGTACGCACCGGCGCGGCCGGTGACCTGGCGCGCCGCGTCGACGAGCATGCGCACGCCGGTCGCGCCCACGGGGTGGCCGCCGCCGATGAGCCCGCCGCTCGGGTTGACCGGGATGCGCCCGCCGATCTCCAGGTCGCCGTTCTTGATCGCCTTCCAGCTCTCGCCCGGCCCGGTGATGCCGAAATGGTCGATCGCGGCGTACTGCGACATGGTGAAGCAGTCGTGGGTCTCGATGCCGTCCAGGTCGTCCACGCCGCCGATGCCCGCGCGGGTGAAGGCGTCGGTGATGGCGCGGCGCACGTGCGGCAGGACGTACGGCAGCGCGGCGCTGCGTTCCAGTTTGGCCGCGAGGGGGAGGCCGACGGTGCGGTGTCCCCAGCCGAGCACGCGGGCGATCCGCCCGCCGGCGGCCACTTCGGGGTGGCGGGCCAGGAACCGCTCGCCGACGAGCACGACGCCGGCGGCGCCGTCGGTGACCTGGCTGCAGTCGGTGCGCCGCACGCGTCCTTCGATGACGGGGTTGGCCGCGTCGTCGTCGGTGAAGCTCGCGTCGGTGAAGGTCCAGGCCCTGGTCTGGGCGTTGGGGTTGGCGCGGGCGTTGCGGAAGTTGAGTTCGGCGACGGCGCGCAGGTGGGCGTCGTCGAGGCCGTACCTGCGGTCGTACTCGTCGGCGAGGGCGCTGAACATGTACGGCCACATGAACTTGGCGTCCTGTCCCTCGTGGCCGACCCAGGCGGCGGCGCCGAGGTGACGTGCCGCGAGGTCGCCGGGGACGGTGCGTTCGAGTTCGAGGCCGAGCACCAGGGCGCTGTCGTAGCGGCCGGACTCGATGTCGGCCATCGCGGCCAGCGCGGCGACGCCTCCGGAGGCGCAGGCGGCCTCGTGGCGCGCGGAGGGCACCTCCCACAGCTCCGGCTCGACGGTGGCGGGCATGCCGCCGAGCTGGCCCTGCCCGGTGAACAGCTGGCCGAACGCGTTGCCGACGTGGACGACGCCGACGTCGGCCGGGGACAGGCGGGCCTCGGCCAGGGTGCCGTGGACGACGTCCTCGGTCAGCTCATCGAACCCTTGGCCGGCTTTCGACCAGTTCCGGGCGAAGTCGGTCTGGTATCCGCCCACGATCCACACGGCTTCCGGCATGCCGGTCCACCTCCAGACTGTTGCTGGACCTCTTACTACAACAAGAAGAGTGACGCGTCAACGAGGCAGGGACCGAAACGGCACGTGGGACGGGACCCGGCCTTGCCCGGCCGCCGGAGATCAAACTACAGTTAAGAGAGTCAGCAAGGCGACAGAGAGGACGGCGTCACCGTGCCCGACGTCTACCTGCTGGACTACGTCCGCACCCCCCGCGCCAAGGGCTCCGCCCGAGGATCGCTGCATCACCTCAGCCCGGTCGACCTGATCGTCCTGCTTCAGCGCGCGCTGGTCGGCCGCACCGGCCTCGACCCCTCGGCGGTCGGCGACGTCCTGGTCGGCTCGGCGTCCCAGGTGGACGAGCAGGGCGCCAACCTGGCCCGCACCGCCACCCTGCTGGCCGGCTGGGGCCACGGCGTCCCCGGCGGCACCCTCAACCGGTTCTGCGCCTCCGGCGTCGACGCGGTCGCTCAGACGGCGGCCCGCATCCGCGCCGGCGACCTGGAGCTCGCGGTGGCGGGCGGCGTCGAGAGCGTCTCGCGCGTGCCGATGTTCAGCGACCGGGGTCCGCTGTGGAGCGACCCCGAGACCGTCCGCAGGATCGGGTCCATCCACATGGGCGTCGCGGCCGACCTGAACGCCACGATGGACGGCCTGCGCCGCGAGGAGCTGGACGCGTACGCGGTGGAGACGCACGCCAAGGCCGCCGCAGCGTGGGACCGGGGCGACAACGCCGGCTCGGTGGTCCCGGTGCCGCGCGCCGACGGGACGTCCTTCGAGCGCGACGAGCTGATCCGTCCCGGCACGACCGCCGAGAGCCTGGCCGGCCTCGCGCCCGCGTTCGAGGAGCTGGGCGCCTCCGGGCAGGACGAGATCGCGCTCGCCGCCCACCCGGAAGCAGGAAAGATCGCCCACCTGCACACGGTGGGCACCTCCCCCGCACTCGCCGACGGCGCCGCGCTGCTCCTGCTCGGCACCGAGGAGCAGGCCGGGCGCTTCGGCCTGCGGCCCCGGGCACGCGTGCTCGCCGCCGCCACCGCCGCCGTCGACCCGGTGATCATGCTCACCGCCGGGCAGGACGCCGTCGAGAAGGTCATCGCCAAGGCCGGGCTGCGTCCCGCCGACATCGACGTCTTCGAGTTCGCCGAGGCGTTCTCCGCGCTGTGCCTGCGCTTCCGCCGCGACCTGTCGGCCGGCCCCGACCGGCTCAACCCGGGCGGCGGGACGATCGCCATGGGCCACGCGTTCGGCGCGACCGGCGCCATCCTGGTGGGCGGGTGCGCCGCCGAGCTGGAACGGCGCGGCGGCCGGTACGGCGTCGCCGCCGTCAGCGGCGCGGCCGGGCTGGGCGTCGCCGTCCTGATCGAAAGGGTGGACGCGTGAACGCCCGGCCCCAGAACGCGAGCATCCGGACGACCGGCCACGCCGATGCCGAGGAGCCGCCCCGATGACCGGCGTGCTGATCAACCTGCTGGTCACGGCGGTCGCCGTCCTGGCCGCCATGCTCGCCACCATGGCGTACGCGCTGCGCGCCGGGAACCACAGCGTCGTCGACACGATCTGGGGGCTGGGCTTCGTCCTCGTCGCGGGCGTGAGCTTCGTGACCTCCGAGATCTTCGGCGGGGGCGACGAGGCCCGCCGGCTGCTCGTGCTCGCGCTCACCGCGATCTGGGGCGTGCGCCTCGGCGTGTACATCCACGCCAGGAACCACGGCAAGGGCGAGGACCCCCGGTACGCCGCCCTGCTGCGCAGGAACACCGGCCCCGTCGTGCCGTACGTCATCCGCACGATCTACCGGCCGCAGGGCGCGATCATGTGGGTGGTCTCCCTGCCGATCCAGATCGCGATGTACGAGACCGCGCCGCTGAGCGTCCTGACCTGGGCCGGCGTCGCCGTGTGGGCGGTGGGGTTCTGCTTCGAGGCGGTCGGCGACCACCAGTTGTCCCGTTTCAAGGCCGACCCGGCCAACGCCGGAGCGGTGATGGACCGGGGCCTGTGGGCGTGGACCCGGCACCCCAACTATTTCGGCGACGCGGCCGTGTGGTGGGGGCTGTTCCTGGTCGCGAGCGCGCACTGGGCGGCGGCGCTGACGTTCGTGTCGCCGCTGCTCATGACGTACATGCTGGTCAGCAAGAGCGGCAAGGCGCTGCTCGAACGGCGCATGGCCCGCTCACGCGGACCGGAGTACGCCGACTACCTCGAACGGACCAGCGGCTTCTTCCCGCGCCCCCCGCGCCGCACCCGGGCCGCGGGCTGAGCCTTGGACTCACTCAGGAGCGCCGGGGGCGACGGTGATGCCGAGCATCCCGGGGCCCACGTGGACGCCGACGACCGCGCCGACCTCGACCACCCGCAGGCTCACCAGCGCGGGGATCCGCTTCGCGAGGTGGTCGGCCAGTGTGCGCGCCCGGCCGGGGGCGGCCAGGTGGTGGACGGCCACGTCGGCGGGACCATCTCCCGCCGCCCGCACGGCCAGCTCCTCCAGCCTGGCGAGCGCCCGGCCGGCGGTGCGCACCTTCTCCAGGGGCGAGATGGCCCCGTCGTCGATGTGCAGCAGCGGCTTGATCGACAGGGCGGATCCGAGGAGGGTGGCCGCGGCGCCGATGCGCCCGCCACGGCGCAGGTGTTCGAGCGTGTCGACGTAGAAGAAGCTGCGGGTGCGTGCCGCGAGGTCGCGCGCGAGCGCCGCGACGTCGGTCAGGGTGCCTCCCTCGCGGGCGGCCCGCGCCGCCGCGAGCACCGGGAAGCCCAGCCCCATGGCCAGCGACCCGCTGTCGACGACGTCGACCGGGATGAGGGCGTCCTCGGCGGCGACGCGCGCGGAGTCCACCGTGCCGGACATCGCCCCCGACAGGTGGACGGACACGACGCCGGTCGCCCCCCGGGCGGCGGCGAGCTCGTAGGCGTCGGCGAAGCGCTGCGGGGCCGGCCGGGAGGTCGAGACGGGCGACCAATCGCGGAGCGCCGCGGCGACCCCTTCGGCGTCGATCTGCGCCACGTCGTCGAGGGTGCGCCCGCCGACGACGACCTGCAGGGGGATGACCATGACGCCGAGTCGCCCGGTCTCGGCGGGATCGAGGTAGGCGGTGGAATCGGTGACGACGGCGACCGCTTGCGACATGACCGAAGGCTACCCGCCCGGCGGGCCCCCGCCCTCGGTGCGCGCCCGGGGTCGCGGAGGTTACTGGACGGGAGTGCCGCCCCGCCACACGCGGCGGGGCTTGAGGCCGAAGCCCCAGGCGAAGGCGCCTTCGTGGTCGGCGTCCCACTGGACGATGTCGGCGAGCCTGCCGGGCGCGAGCACGCCGCGGTCGGGGGCGCCGAGCACGGTCGCGCCGCCCAGGGTGGCGGCCCGGAGCGCGTCGCCGACGCTGATGCCGAACGCGGCCACCGCCAGGCTGATCACCAGCGACATCGAGGTGATGCCGCAGTAGCCGGGGTTGTGGTCGCTGCCGAGGGCGACGGTGACGCCCTGGGCGAGCATCCGCCGGACGGGCGGGAGGTTGCCCTGCTGCAGTGCCGTGCCGGGGCAGACCACGGCGGGCACCCCGTAGCGGGCGAGCAGGGCGATGTCCTCGTCGGAGGTGTTGTGCAGCAGGTCGGCCGACGCGCAGCCGAGCTCGGCCGCGAGCTGAACGGCGCCGCGCCGCTTGTCGGAGCCGGCGTGGATGCGCGGCAGCAGACCGACGTTGCGGCCGGAGGCGAGCACCCAGCGGGCTTCGTCGGTGGTGAAGTGGCCGTCGTCGCAGTAGACGTCGTTGCCGGTCCAGAGCCGGCCGATGTTGGTGAGAAGTCGAACCGTCATGGCATCACCGCCCGGCCGAAGGCCATGAGCGCATCCGGGAACGCCACCGCAGCCCAGCTCTGGCCGGGCGCCACGCCCGCCGGGTCCGCTCCGTTTCCGGACGTCATTGGGGGGTCTCCTGATCTCATCCGCACAGGTGTGCGATGACGGTATCGCCCAGATCTTGGCCAGGCGATTTCAGTTCAGTTACGTTATTTCACAGGTCGGCTCGCTGTACAGGGTTATTGAGAAGAACGCCGGTTCGTCTCCCTGCCCTCGCGACGGCCCCTCCGCACCCCGGCAGATCGTCTGCCCCCAGGTCGCCTGGTGCCGAGCTAGCCCCTGCTGTAACAGCAGTCACACGCGTCATCATGCGAAACCAGCGCCAGAATGTCTTGTCAGGGTTTGCATATCGTAGCAATAATCAAGCCTCGCGGGCCACAGCCGTTTTCCTGCGCCTTTGCGAGGTTTCCCCGCCAGCGTCGTACTTTTACACCGTTTCGTACCGTTCATCCTGATCCGCGAGCCCAGCCCCCACCCCTCGCGACGCGGGATGATCTTCAGAAGACTCAGTGTAGCCTCTCTGAAGAGCGCCATCTTTGCTTGTCAAACACTGGGTTGTACCGGGAGTCGTCTTGGCCGTGCAGGAGAATATCAGCAGGCGTCACGTCGAGGCGCTATTGCGTGACAACGAGGACGGCATCCTCGGACGCTGGGTGCAGATCTCCAACGAGCCCCTGCGCGGGCGCGCCGTCGAGAACGACACCCGCAAGGAGCTCCAGGAGATCTACCACGCCTTCCTCCGCTCCATGGAGGACCCCGACGGCGCCTCGGAGCTGCGCGGCCTGCTGTCCGACCTGTCCCGCTCGCGCGCCCGGCAGGGCTTCACGCCCTCCGAGACGGCCATGGCGGTCTTCGGGCTCAAGGAAGCGGTCTACGAGTTCGTCGAGACCGATGGCGGCGAGGAGGCCCTGCGCGGCTTCATCTGGCTGTCGCGCACCATCGACGGCCTCGGGCTCTACACCTTCGAGTCCTTCACCGCCGCCCGCGAGAAGATCATCACCGACCAGACCGAGCAGCTCCTCGAGCTGTCCACCCCGGTGGTGAAGCTGTGGGAGGGCATCGTCGCGGTCCCCCTGGTCGGCACGCTGGACTCCGCCCGCACCCAGGTCGTCATGGAGAAGCTGCTCCAGACCCTGGTCGACACCGGCTCGGAGTACGCGGTGATCGACATCACCGGCGTCCCGGCCGTCGACACCCAGGTCGCCCAGCACCTGCTCAAGACGGTGATGGCCGCCCGGCTGATGGGCGCGAACTGCGTCATCTCCGGCATCCGCCCGCAGATCGCCCACACGATCGTCACCCTGGGCATCGAGTTCGGCGACATCGTCACCAAGGCCACGCTCGCCGACGCCCTGTCCTACGCGCTCAGGCAGAGCGGGGTGCAGGTCGCGGGCATGCGGCCGGGCCGCGCGGCCGTCCGGGCCGAGGAGGCCTGAGATGGACCGCGTCCCCATCCTCAAGATCGGCGACGTGCTGATCGTCTCGATCCAGGGCGACCTCGACGACCAGTCCGTCCTGACGCTCCAGGAAGACCTCGCCGACCGGGTCGTCGCGACGGGGGCGATCGGCGTCATCATCGACATCACC
Organism: Sphaerisporangium corydalis; assembly: GCF_025506355.1. Lineage (GTDB taxonomy): Bacteria > Actinomycetota > Actinomycetes > Streptosporangiales > Streptosporangiaceae > Sphaerisporangium > Sphaerisporangium corydalis. The sequence goes on along the minus strand of NZ_JANZYP010000057.1, from coordinate 51,586 downwards.
GCCGTGGAGATCGTCGACTCCTTCGTCGGGCGCATGCTGTCGACGATCGCCGGGATGTCGCGCATGCTCGACGCCGAGACGATCGTCGTCGGAATGCGCCCCGCCGTGGCGATCACGCTGGTCGAGCTCGGCCTCTCCCTCGGCGGGCTCCGCACCGCCCTGGACCTGGAGAAGGGCGTGGCGTTACTGAGCCGGCACGGCACGCAGGGCACGAGCGATCTGTCCGCGGTCGGACTGTGAGCCATCCGCCCGCGCCCAGAACGGTGGAGGAGCTCACCATCACCTCCAACGACGAGGTGGTGACCGTCCGCCAGAAGGTCCGCGCGACAGCGATCGAGCTGGGTTTCTCCCTCGTCGACCAGACCAAGGTGGTCACCGCCGCAAGCGAGCTCGCCAGGAACACCCTGGTCCACGCCGGTGGCGGCCAGGCCAACATCACGATCGTCCAGAACGGCGCCCGCCGCGGCATCCGGCTCGTGTTCAGCGACAACGGCCCCGGCATCCCCGACCGGCAGCTCGCGCTCACCGACGGATGGAGCAGCGGCGGCGGCCTCGGGCTCGGGCTGAGCGGCAGCCGGCGCCTGATGGACGAGTTCGTCCTCGAATCGGAACCCGGCCGCGGAACGGTCGTGACGGTGACGAAATGGACCCGCTGAGCCCGCCGCGTCAGGACGTCTGGCTCAGGATGGAGGACCCGAGCGCCATCGGGGCCGCCCGCAGGATCGCCACCGCCCTCGCCGAGGACCGGAACTTCGGCGAGGAGCACGTCGGCCAGGTGGCCGTCGCGGTCAGCGAGGCCGCCTCCAACCTGGTCAAACACGCCAGCTCCGGCATGATGCTGGTCCGCCCGCACGCCTCCTCCCCCGCGACCATCGAGGTCGTCTCCATCGACGACGGCCCCGGCATGGCCGACACCGTCGGCCCCATCCGCGACGGCTACTCCACCGCCGGGACGCTGGGCATCGGCCTCGGGGCGATCACCCGCCTGTCCGACTCCTACGACATCTACTCGCGCCCCGGCGTCGGCACCGTCCTGAGCATGCGCTTCACGGCCAAGGACGCCCCGCCGCCCGACTCCCGCGCCTGCGGCCTGTACCGGCCGGTCGGGGACGAGGTCGAGTGCGGCGACGCCTTCGCCTACGAGGACACCGGCACCGTCGTCACCGCGATCGTGTGCGACGGCCTCGGCCACGGGCTGGCGGCGGCCATCGCCTCACGCGAGGCGATCCGCGTCTTCCGCGAGCGGTCCGACAGTAGTCCCACAACCATCGTGGAACGCGTGCACAACTCGCTCGGGCACACCCGGGGCGGCGCGGTGGCCGTCGTCCGCATCGACCGCTCGACCGGTTCGGTGCGGTACACCGGGATCGGCAACATCTCGGGGTGGATCTGCCACTCCGAAGGACGCCAGGGCCTGGTCTCGGTCCCCGGGATCGCCGGGCACAAGGCCCGGACGTTCCGGGAGTTCCAGTACGAGCTGCCGCCGCACGGGGTCGTGGTCATGCACTCCGACGGGCTGACCGAACGCTGGGACCTCACCTCCTATCCCGGCCTGCTCACCCACACCGCGCCCGTCATCGCCGGGACGCTCCTGCGCGACGCCGCCATCCGCCGCGACGACGCCTGCGTCCTCGCCATCAGGGCCGACCGGTGAACCGCGAACTGTTCACCATCGCCGTACGGGACGACCGGGACGTCTTCGCCGTACGCCAGCTCGGCCGGGAGGTCGCCGAGGCCGTCGGGCTGGACGACCTCGACCAGATCCGCGTCGGCACCGCGCTCAGCGAGGTGGGCAGGGAGATCGTCGGCGGGTCCCGCGACGCGGAGGCGTCCTTCCAGCTCGACGACCTGGGCGGCCTCGTCGTGGAGATCACCTACTCGGAGGGGTCCGACGCCGTCGCGCCCGCGGGGGTGACCCTGGCGGCCCGCCTGATGGACAAGGTCGAGCACGACGAGGACCTGCGCCGCGTCACCATGGTCAAGAAGTCGCAGGGCCTGCGGGCCCCCGCCGAGCCGCATCTCGGGGAGATCCGCACCAAGATGATCGAGCTGGCGCCGATCAGCGTCATCGAGGAGCTGCGCCAGCAGAACCGCGAGCTCGCCTCCGCCCTGGAGGACTCGCGCCACCAGCGGGAACGCCTCCTGCGCCTCAACGCGGAGCTGGAGGAGACCAACCAGGGCGTGTTCGCCCTGTACAACCAGCTCTCCGAGGAGCTGGAGGAGACCAACCGCGGCGTCGTCGCCCTGTACGCCGAGCTGGACGAGAAGTCCGCCCAGCTCAGGGAGGCCGGCGAGGCCAAGAACCGCTTCTGGGCCACGGTCAGCCACGAACTGCGCACCCCGCTCAACTCGGTCATCGGCCTGGTGCGGCTGCTGCTCGGCCCGGGCGGCGAGGAGCTGAGCGAGGAGCAGCACCTCCAGATCGAGCTGATCGGCGGCTCCGCGCAGACGCTGCTCTCGCTGGTGGCCGAACTGCTCGACATGGCCAAGGCGGAGTCCGGCCGGCTCACCTCCCAGCCCTCGGCCGTCGACCTGCCGGCCCTGGCCGACCGGCTGCGGATGACCCTGCACCCGACCGCCGGAACCGACAACGTGCGGCTCACCGTCGACGTGGCGCACGCCCCGGAGACGCTGGTCACCGACGAGGTGCTGCTCTCCCGCATCCTGCGCAACCTGCTGTCCAACTCGCTGAAGTTCACCGAGTCCGGCGAGGTCGGGCTCAGGGCGTACAGCGAGGCCGGTGAGGTGGTGTTCATCGTCACCGACACCGGCATCGGCATCCCGCCCGAGCACCAGGAGCGCGTGTTCGAGGAGTTCTACCAGGTGCCGGGCGCCGCGCAGGTGCGCGCCCGGGGCACCGGCCTCGGGCTGCCGTACGCGCGCAGGCTCGCGGAGGTGCTCGGTGGCACGCTGAGCCTGTCGAGCGCGCCCGGCGAGGGGACGACGGTCACCGTACGGCTGCCGCTCGACCCCGGGTTCGGCCCGGAGGCCGCGGACGCCCCCGGCGCGGACCCTGAGACGGGACCACGCCGGGAGGACTAGGATCCGGCCGACCCCCCAGGGACGCAACCTGCGGCTCCGCCGATCCGAAGGGCAGTGAGTACCCTCCGCGCCACGCTCCTGAGCCGGCGCGGGCGGGAGTGCTATCAAAGAGGGACGATGAACGAGAACACCGCGACCATCCTGGTGGTGGACGACACCCCGACCAAGCGGTACATCCTCGGGAGCTGGCTGCGCCGGGCGGGCCACGAGGTGGTGGAGGCCACCTGCGGCGAGGAGGCGCTCGACCTGGTCCACGCGCTGGCCCCCGACCTGGTGATCCTCGACGTACGGCTGCCCGACATCGACGGGTACGAGGTGTGCGAGCGGATCAAGGCCGACCCGGCCACCACGGCGATCCCGGTGATCCAGATCTCGGCGCACGCCATCGCGGTCAGCGACCGGGCCCACGGGCTCGACCGGGGCGCCGACGCCTACATGGCCGAGCCGATCGAGCCGGAGGAGTTCATCGCGACGGTGCAGGCCACCCTGCGCTACTACCGGGCGCGCCAGCGGGCCGAGCGCATGGCCCTGCGGCTGGGCGAGCTGACCCAGGTCACCCTGGAGATCAACGCGAGCACCACCTTCGACGAGCTGCTGCGGGTGGCCGTCGAGGGCACGGCCGCCATCCTCGGCAGGCGCAGCGGCGCGATCGCCATCGCGGTCGACGGCAGGATCAGGCGGTACGCGGTGATCCACCCCGGCGAGCCGGCGAGGTCCCTCGGCACCCCGCAGGACACGCTGGAGAGGATCACCCGCCTGGCCCTCGGCGACGCCGCGGGGACCGCGGAGTTCACCGTGTCGCGCGACGCCTGGCTGAAGATCCTTCCCGACGCCGAGATCAGGGCCGGCGTCTCCGCCGTGGTGTCGCGGACCAAGTCGGGCCGTTCCCCGGTGTACGTCGGGGTGGAGGGCATCGAACCGCTCGACGCCGACGAGCTCAACATCCTCAAGCAGCTCGGCCAGGCGCTCGCGCTCGCGGTGGACGCCCTGCGCACCTACGCCGAGGAGCACATGATCGCGCTCACCCTGCAGCGCAGCTTCCTGCCCACCCACATCCCGGTGACCCCCGGCCTGGAGCTGGCCGTCCGCTACCGGCCGGCGATCGACAACGTCGAGGTGGGCGGCGACTTCTACGAGGTCCTGCGGGTCGGCGACCGGCTCCTGGTGGGCATCGGCGACGTGCAGGGGCACTCCCTGCACGCGGCCACCGTCATGGCCGAGCTGCGCCACGCCCTGCGCGCCTTCGTCGTCGAGGAGCACGATCTCGGGCGGCTCATGGGGCGGCTGAACGACGTGATGCGCCGCTACCACCCCAGCATGACGGCCACCGTCTGCCTGCTGCTGGTCGACCCGCTGACCGGCGTCGTGGACCTGGCGAACGCCGGGCACATCCCGCCGATCATCGTGTCCGGCTCCGACGCGCGCTACCTCGGCTGGGGGAACCTGCTCATCGGCGCCGCGCACGAGGACTACCGGGTGGACCGCCTGCAGATCCCCGAGAACGGCGCCCTGCTGATGTTCACCGACGGGCTCATCGAGGACCGCCACATCCCGCTGGACCACAGCCTGGAGGTCGTCCGGCAGATCGCCACCTCGTTCGACAAGGACCTGGAGGTGTTCTGCGACCGGCTGATCGACCACTTCGGCCCCCGTGAGGACGACGTCGCGGTGGTCGCCCTGCGCAGGACCCGCTGAGCCGCGTGCGCGTCCGGCGGGCCTCCGGGGCCCGATAGGCGAGCCCGGCAGGCACCGCCTATTGAAACAGGTTCTATTGTCGATCTAGGCTCAGGCCGGAGGCCAAGCCATGATCCTGGACAGATTCCTCGTCACCGGGCGCGTCGCCGTCGTCACCGGCGCGGGCCGGGGCATCGGCGCGGCCACCGCCGTCGCGCTCGCCCAGGCGGGGGCCGACGTGGTCGTGTCGGCCCGCACCGAAGAGCAGCTCAAGGGGGTGGCGGCCCAGATCGAGGCGGCGGGGCGACGCTGCCTTGTGGTGCCGGCCGACCTCGCGGAGCCGGGCGCCGCCGAGAGCCTTGCCCACCAGGCGGCCGGCGCGTTCGGCCGGCTGGACATCGTGGTCAACAACGTCGGAGGCGCGCTCCCCCGCGCCTTCCTCGACACCAAACTGCGGCACCTGGAGAACGCGTTCCAGTTCAACGTGGGCATCGCCCACGAGCTGACGTGGGCCGCCGTCCCGTACATGCTGCAGGCGGACGGGGGCACGGTCGTCAACATCTCCTCGGTGATGGGGCGAGTGGCCGGGCGCGGCTACCTGGCGTACGGGACGGCCAAGGCCGCGCTGGCGCACTACACGCGCCTGGCGGCGTGCGACCTCGCGCCCCGGATCCGGGTCAACGCGATCGCCGTCGGCTCGGTCGCCACCTCCGCGCTGGAGATCGTGATGACCGACGACGACCTGCGCACCAGCATGGAGCAGGCCACCCCGCTGCGGCGCATCGGCGACCCCGAGGACATCGCGGCCTCCGTGCTGTTCCTCGCCTCCCCGGCGGGCGCCTATCTCACCGGCAAGGTCCTGGAGGCGGACGGCGGCCTGGAACGCCCGAACCTCGACCTCGGCCTGCCCGACCTGTAGCGGTGCCCGGCTCCGTGATGACGCCCGGCCTTCGTTGCGACGCACGGCTTTCGTGGCGGGTGCACGGCCTTCGTCGCGGTTCGGTTTCGTGTCCGGCCTGACCTGAGGAGTCGTCGTGGTCTACACAGTGGTGCAGTGGGGGACGGGCAACGTCGGCCGCAACACGCTGGCCGGCATCCGGGCCCGCCCCGACCTGGAGCTCGTCGGCTGCCACGTGTCCAACCCGGCCAAAATCGGCAGGGACGCCGGCGAGCTCGCCGGCCTCGGCCCGCTGGGCGTCACGGCGACCGGTGACGCCGCCGCGCTGCTCGCGCTCCGGCCCGACTGCGTGGTCTACACGGCGATGGCCGACACCCGCGTCTTCGAGGCCCTGGACGACCTTTCGGCCATCCTGCGGTCCGGCGCCAGCGTGGTGTCGTGCAGCCCGGTGTTCCTGCAGTTCCCCGACGGGTCCCTGGACGCGCCCGTCCGGGAGGCCGCGCTCGCGGGCGGGTCCTCGATCTGGGTCAACGGCATCGACCCGGGGTTCGCCAACGACTGGCTGCCGCTGGTCCTGACGGGCATCAGCGAGCGCGTGGACGAGGTCCGCTGCCTGGAGGTGCTCAACTACGCCACCTACGACCAGGGCACGGTCCTGTTCGGCATCATGGGGTTCGGCGGGCCGATGGACGAGGTCCCGATGCTGCTCCGGCCCGGGGTGCTCACGATCGCGTGGGGCAGCGTGGTCCGGCAGATCGCGGCCGGCCTCGGCGTCGAGCTGGACGGCATCGAGGAGTGGCACACCCGGCTGCCCACCCCCGAGACGTTCGAGATCGTCTCGGGCACGATCGCGAAGGGGACGTCCGCCGCGTTGCGGTTCCAGGTGCGGGGCATGCGCCACGGGCGCCCCGCCATCGTCCTGGAGCACGTCACCCGGCTCCGCGACGACCTCGGCCCCGACTGGCCGCAGCCGGCCGGTCAGGGGTGCTACCGCGTCGAGGTCAGGGGCGAGCCGGACTACACGCTCGACCTCCGGCTGACCGGAAGCGACGGCGACCACAACACCGCCGGGCTCAAGGCCACGGCGATGCGCCTGGTCAACGCCGTCCCCGCGGTGGTCGAGGCCCCGCCCGGCCTGCTGACCGCCCTGGACCTGCCGCTCATCACCGGCCGTGGCCTGATGCCCTGAAAGACCCCTCCGGCCTGATCATCCGGAAATCTGAGCGTCCGGACGGTCCGGGAAAAGCGACGACCGCCGGTGCCTCACGGCACCGGCGGTCGGCGGGGCGGGCCACGTGACCCGCGCCGCGATCAGACGGTCTCGACCGGCTTGGCGGTGCGCTCCAGCTCGGAGTACAGCGCGGCCGGCACGCGGGCGTGCAGGACGGTGCCGTCGCCGGTGTGGTCCACCGACAGCACCTCGCCCTCCTTGTGGGCCCGCGCGATCAAATCGCCCCGGTCGTAGGGGACGAGCAGGTGCACCTCGTGGTCGAGACGGGGCAGTTCCCGCTCGATCGTGGCGATCAGCTCGTCCAGCCCCATGCCGGTGCGGGCGGACACGACCACGCTGTGCCGCTCGCGGGTCGCCAGCCGGGCCAGCGCGACCGGGTCGGCGGCGTCGGCCTTGTTGACCACGACGATCTCCGGGATGTCGCCCGCGCCGTCGATGTCGGCCAGGACCTCCCGTACGGCGGCGAGCTGGGACTCCGGGTCGGGGTGCGAGCCGTCCACGACGTGCAGGATCAGGTCGGCGTCGCCGACCTCCTCCAGCGTGGAGCGGAACGCCTCGACGAGCTGGTGCGGCAGGTGCCGGACGAACCCGACGGTGTCGGCGATCGTGAACAGCCGGCCGTCGGGCGTGCGGGCCTGGCGCACGGTCGGGTCGAGGGTGGCGAACAGCGAGTCCTCCACCAGCACCCCGGCACCGGTGAGCCGGTTGAGCAGCGAGGACTTGCCGGCGTTGGTGTAGCCGGCGATGGCCACCGACGGCACCTCGCGCCGCGTCCTGCGGGACCGCATGGTCTCGCGGGCCACCGACATGCCGCCGATCTGCCGCCGCAGCTTGGCCATGCGCTCGCGGATGCGGCGCCGGTCCAGCTCGATCTTCGTCTCACCGGGGCCTCGGCCACCGATGCCGACGCCGCCCGCGGCCCGGCCGCCGACCTGGCGGGAGAGGTTACCGCCCCAGCCGCGCAGGCGGGGCAGCAGGTAGCTGAGCTGGGCCAGCTCGACCTGGGCCTTGCCCTCGCGGCTCTTGGCGTGCTGGGCGAAGATGTCGAGGATCAGCGCCGTGCGGTCGATGACCTTGACCTTGACGACCTCCTCGAGCTGGCGGAGCTGGCCGGGGGTCAGCTCACCGTCGCAGATCACGGTGTCGGCGCCGGTGGAGACCACGATGTCGCGCAGTTCCACGGCCTTGCCCGAGCCGATGTAGGTGGCGGTGTCGGGACGCTGGCGGCGCTGGATGAGGCCCTCGAGGACCTCCGATCCCGCCGTCTCGGCGAGGAGCTTGAGCTCTTGGAGGGAGTTCTCCGCGTCGGTGACGCTGCCGCCGGTCCACACCCCGACCAGGACCACCCTTTCGAGGCGGAGCTGCCGGTATTCGACTTCGGTGACGTCCTCGAGCTCCGTCGACAGCCCGGCGACCCGCCGGAGTGCCTGCCGCTCTTCGAGCTCGTATTCACCGTTCGCGAGGTCTTCGTGGGAGTCGTTGTACATATACGTCTTCTCTGTGGCTATGTCGCGCTCCTCGGCGCTCGTGGGCTCACCGCTTCGCACAGTTCAACACGGAGACCCCGCCGATGTCTTCCCCGATGGTGTCACGGCGACCACGCGGAATCACCTTGTTATCGGCCGGGGCCGCCGGTGTCAGGCCTTGAGGACCTTGGCGTCGCCCGATCCCGTCTTGACCACGATCCTCCTCGGGGAGGCCTCGTCGCTGGTCACCTCGACCGAGCGCTCGCCCGAGCCGGTGCTGGCGGTGACGTGGTAGGTGCCCTGCGGCACGCGCACGACGCCCTGGCCGGACCCGGTGCCGACCCTGACGTTGTCGGGCGTTCCGGTGAACCGCAGGTCGACGTCGCCCGAGCCGGTCTCGGCCACCGCCTGCCTGCCGCCAAGGCCGGTGGCGTTGATCGTGCCCGACCCCGCCGAGACGTTGAGCTCCCCGGACAGGGCGGTCAGGATGATGTCGCCCGACCCGGTGTCGGCCTTGAGCCGGACCCCGCGCGGGACCTCGATCTTGTAGTCGACCCCGCATCCCCAGTCGGGGCTGTTCGGGCACTCGTAGGCCAGCGTGAGCGTGCCGCCGTTGATCGGGTGCCGGGTGACGGGCTTGTCGCCCTTCCAGTGCAGGGTCTCGGACACGTGGAACCCGGTGCGGTCGGACTCGGTGACCACGATCGTCCCGGAGCCGCTCCGCACGTCCAGCACCGCGACCTTGCCGCTCACGTCGTAGGCCTGCGTCGCGTCTTTGGTCGGGCCGGCGATGTTCTGCAGGCCGCAGCCGGTGAGCAGGAGCCCGGTGCCCAGCGCGGCGCCCGCGACGATCACGTTTCTCAGCCTCATCCGGCCGATTGTGCGTGATCGCGTGATCGCGTGCTCCCTGTTCAGGGCAGGTCTTTGCCTTCCGTGGAAGGATCTGGGCGTCTCCTGCCCGCGGGCGTCCCCGCTTGGGGTGGCGGACTCGGGGGAGGTACGGAAGGGGGGCGTCGGCGTCGTCATGTCTCAACCCTGCCGCCGGCCTGCCCTGGCGCCCATCGGGGAAGGCCCCGAGGCGACCCTTGCGTGTCCCTCAGGGAGACCTGGCATTGACCCCTGATCCGGGGGTCGGATAGCGTCGATTCCACAATTCAGAACTATTTTTCCACATCGTGGAAAGGATGGCCATGGACGGCGTTGAGATGACCGGCCCCGCGCTGGACCGCTTCGACGAGATCCTCACCTCCGAGGCCCTGGGCTTCCTGGCCACCCTGCAGCGGGAGTTCGACGGGCGCCGGCTGGAGCTGCTCTCGGCGCGGCAGGCCCGCCAGGCGGAGCTGTCCGCCGGCGGCACCCTGGACTTCCTGCCCGAGACCAAGGCCGTCCGCGAGGACGACACGTGGCGGGTCGCCGCCCCCGCCCCCGGCCTGGTGGACCGCCGCGTCGAGATCACCGGCCCGGTCGACAAGAAGATGACGATCAACGCGCTCAACTCGGGGGCCAAGGTCTGGCTCGCCGACTTCGAGGACGCCAACTCCCCGCTGTGGGAGAACGTCGTCGCCGGGCAGCTCAACCTGCGCGACGCCCTCGACCGCGCGATCGACTTCGAGTCGGGCGGCAAGACCTACGCGCTCAGGCCGGACGAGGAGCTGGCCACCATCGTGGTCCGCCCCCGGGGCTGGCACCTCACCGAGAAGCACCTGACCGTGGACGGGAGCCCGCTCTCGGCCTCGATCGCCGACTTCGGCCTGTACTTCTTCCACTGCGCCGCGCGGCAGATCGCCAAGGGCAAGGGTCCCTACTTCTACCTGCCGAAGATGGAGTCCCACCTGGAGGCGCGCCTCTGGAACGACGTGTTCACCCGCGCGCAGGAGCTGCTCGGGATCCCCCACGGCACCATCAGGGCCACCGTCCTGATCGAGACCTACCCGGCCGCGTTCGAGATGGAGGAGATCCTCTACGAGCTGCGCGACCACTCGGCGGGGCTGAACGCCGGCCGGTGGGACTACCTGTTCAGCGTGATCAAGAAGTTCCGCACCCGGGGCAGGGAGTTCCTGCTCCCCGAGCGCAACGCGGTGACGATGACCGCCCCCTTCATGCGCGCGTACACCGAGCTGCTCGTGCGCACCTGCCACCGGCGCGGCGCCCACGCGATCGGGGGCATGGCGGCGTTCATCCCCTCCCGGCGCGACCCGGAGGTGAACAAGGTCGCCCTGGAGAAGGTGCGCGCGGACAAGACGCGCGAGTCGGGCGACGGCTTCGACGGCTCCTGGGTGGCGCACCCCGACCTGGTGCCCATCTGCCAGGAGGTCTTCGACTCCGTGCTCGGCGACCGGCCGAACCAGCTCGACCGGCTGCGCGAGGACGTCTCGGTCTCGGCGGCCGACCTGCTCTCGGTCTCCAAGACCCCCGGCGACATCACCGAGGCCGGTCTGCGCAACAACGTGGACGTCGCCCTGCGCTACCTGGCCGCCTGGATGGGCGGGAGCGGAGCCGTCGCCATCCACAACCTCATGGAGGACGCCGCCACGGCGGAGATCTCGCGCTCCCAGATCTGGCAGTGGATCCACAACGACATCCGGCTCGCCGACAGCGGCGAGGTGGTGACCAAGGATCTGGTCGAGCGGATCATCGCCGAGGAGCTCGGCAAGATCCGCCAGGAGCCCGGGCACGACGCCACCCTGTACGGGCAGGCCGCCGAGCTGTTCACCGAGGTCGCGCTGGACGACGACTTCGCCGAGTTCCTCACCCTGCCGGCCTACGCCCGCATGCCATGACGCCGGCCCTGGCCGGGCTGGCCGGCCGCCTGAAGACGATCCTCGGCCCCGGCGGGGTGATCACCGATCCGGTGCGGCTGCGCACCTACGAGTGCGACGGGCTGGCCTACCACCGCGCGACCCCGGCCATCGTCGTGCTGCCGGAGACGACCGAGCAGGTCGCGGCCGTGGTCAGGGCGTGCGACGAGACCGGCACGCCGTTCGTGGCGCGCGGCTCGGGCACCGGCCTGTCCGGCGGCGCCCTGCCGCGCACCGACGGCGTGCTGATCGTGACCTCGCGGATGCGCCGGATCATCGAGATCGACGTCGCCGGACGGCGGGCCGTCGTGGAGCCGGGGGTGACCAACCTCGCGATCACCGAGGCCGCGCGCCCGTACGGGTACTACTACGCGCCCGACCCCTCCAGCCAGCAGATCTGCTCGATCGGCGGCAACGTCGCGGAGAACTCCGGCGGCGCGCACTGCCTGAAGTACGGCTTCACGGTCAACCACGTGCTCGCGATCGAGCTGGTCGCCCCGGACGGGGAGATCGTCCGGCTCGACGCCGCCGACCCCGGCTACGACCTGCTCGGCGCGTTCATCGGCTCCGAGGGCACGCTCGGCATCGCCACCAAGATCACGGTACGGCTGTCGCGCGCGCCCGAGGTGGTGACGACGCTGCTGGCGGCGTTCCGCGATGTCGAGGCGGGCGGGCGGGCCGTCTCGGCGATCATCGGCGCGGGCATCGTGCCCGCCGCGATCGAGATGATGGACGCGCTGGCCATCGAGGCCGCCGAGGCCGCCGTGCGGTGCGACTACCCGCCGGGCGCCGGGGCGGTGCTGATCGTGGAACTGGACGGGCCCTCGGCGGAGGTGGCCCACCAGTTCGCGCAGGTGGACCGCATCTGCCGGGACTGCGAGGCCTTCGAGCTGCGCGTGGCCGACGACCCGGCCGAGCGGGCGGCGATCTGGAAGGGGCGCAAGTCGGCGTTCGCCGCCGTCGGGCGGATCAGCCCCGCCTACCTCGTGCAGGACGGCGTCGTCCCGAGGACCTCCCTGCCCGCGGTGCTGGCGGGCATCGAGAAGCTGTCGGCCAGGTACGGCATCCGGGTCGCCAACGTGTTCCACGCCGGGGACGGCAACCTGCACCCGCTGGTTTTGTTCGACGACACCGAGGAGGGGGCTGGGGAGCGGGCCGAGCGGGTGTCCAGCGAGATCCTCGACCTGTGCATCTCGCATGGCGGATCGATCACCGGGGAGCACGGCGTCGGCGTCGACAAGTCCCGATATATGCCGAAAATGTTTACGGCGGAGGATTTGGACACCATGCAGCTCGTCCGCTGCGCCTTCGACCCCAAGGGCCTGTCCAACCCCGGCAAGATCTTCCCCACCCCCCGGCTGTGCGGCGAGGTCCCCGGGGTACGCAAGGGCGTCCATCCCCTGGTCGCCTCCGGAGAGGCGGAACAGTTCTAATGCCCCCTCCCAATCCCCCAACCCCCTCCACCCCCTCCGACCCTCCCGACCTTTCCGACTCCCCCGGTTTCCCCGGTCCTTCCGGTGACGCCCTGGTCGCGAGTGGTGTGACGATTCGCGAGGCGGGTTCGGACGACGCCGTCGCCGGGGTCACGCCTCGGTGGGTGGCCCTGCCCGAGTCCACCGAAGAGGTCGCCGCCGTCATGCGGGCAGCCGCCGAGCACGACCTCGCCGTGGTGACCGCCGGCAGCGGCACCAAGCTCCACTGGGGTCCGCCGCCCACGCGCTGCGACCTGATGGTGGACACCTGCTGCCTCAACGAGATCCTGGAGCACGTGGCCGGCGACCTGGTCGTCCGGGTACAGGCCGGGGTGACGGTCGAGGCGCTGGCCGCCGCGCTCGCCGGCGCGGGGCAGCAGCTCGCCCTGGACGTCCCGATCGAGGGCGCCACCATCGGCGGCACGCTCGCCACCGCCACCGCCGGCCCCCGCCGCCTGCGGTACGGCACGGCGCGCGACCTGCTGATCGGGATCACCGTCGTGCTCGCCGACGGCACCATCGCCCGGTCCGGCGGCAAGGTCGTCAAGAACGTCGCCGGGTACGACCTCGGCAAGCTGTTCACCGGCTCCCAGGGCACCCTCGGCGTGATCACCGAGGCCACGTTCCGCCTGCACCCGCTGCCCGCCGCACGCGCCTGGGTCACCGCGACCGTCCCGGACCTGGCGGGCCTGCCCGGCCTGGCCGCCGTCGCCGCCTCACAGCTCGAACCCAGCGCCCTGGAGGTCGACCGTCCCGGTCCTCGCGCCCCCCTCACCGTCACCGCCCTCATCGAAGGCGTCGCCGCCGACGAACGCGCCAAGGCCACCGCCGACCTCATGGGCCCCACCGCGACCATCACCCCGACCCCCCCGAACTGGTGGTCCCACCTCCCCACCGACCACCCCACCCCACCCGGCACGAACCTGCCCCCGGAGCCGCAGATCGCGGCAAGCCCAGACCTCCCACTGGCACACCGCGTACCGCCCGGCACGGACCCGGAACGGCAGGCCCCACCCGGCACGAACCCGCCTCCGGAGGCGCCTGTCCCGCTTGGCGAGGAGGCCCCCCCGCTGGAACCCCGCGTACCGTCGGAGCCGCACGTCGCGGACGGTGAGGGCTTTCTGATGGAGCTGCGGGTGCCGCCCGGCGCGGTCGTCCGGGCGTTCGCGGCGGTGGGCCGTGCCGCCGAGGAGGCGGGGGGCATCGCCGTGCACGTCCGGGGCTCGCTCGCCTCGGCGGTCCTGCATCTCGCGCTGCCCCCGGACACCACGGCACCCGCCGCCGAGACCTTCGTGGCGGCCCTGCGGTCCGGCGTGGCCGCCGACGGCGGCAGACTGGTGGTGTGGACCGCGCCCCCGGACGCCGCCGCGCGGCTCGACCGCTGGGGACCGGTCGGCGCCGCGTCGCTGATGCGGAGGGTGCGCGAGCGGTTCGACCCCGAGGGCCGGATGTCACCCGGACGGCTCGACGTCGGCCCTCCGCCGGCCGCGAACCACGGCGCGTGAGGAGCGAACGGCCATGGACCCCGAACTGATCAAGGACTGCGTGCACTGCGGGTTCTGCCTGCCCGCCTGTCCCACCTACACGCTGTGGGGCGAGGAGATGGACTCCCCGCGCGGACGCATCCACCTGATGAAACAGCACGTCGAGGGCACCCCGCTGACCCCAGAGATGGCCGGGCACTTCGACGCCTGCCTCGGCTGCATGGCCTGCGTCACCGCCTGCCCGTCCGGCGTGAAGTACGACGTGCTGATCGAGTCGGCGCGGGCCGAGGTCGAGCGGGTCCACGAGCGACCGCCGGCCGACCGCGCCTTCCGGGCGCTCGTCTTCTCGCTGTTCCCCTATCCCCGGCGGCTGCGGGCGCTGCGCCTGCCGCTGCGACTGGCCGAGCGGATCACCCCTCGGCTGCGTCCCCTGCTCGAACGGCTGGACCCCCGGCTGGCCGCGATGGCCGAGCTGGCGCCCCCGGTCGCCCGGCCGATCTGGCTGCCTCCGAGGATCGCGGCGCGCGGGCGGCGGCGGGCGGTCGTCGGGATGCTCACCGGCTGCGTCCAGGCCGAGTTCTTTCCCCGGGTCAACGCGGCGACGGCCCGCGTCCTGGCGATGGAGGGCTGTGACGTGGTCATCCCGCCGGGCCAGGGCTGCTGCGGGGCGCTGTCGGTGCACTCCGGGCGGGCCGAGGAGGCGGCGCGGTTCGCCCGCCGGACGATCGAGACGTTCGAGCGGGCCGGCGTGGACACCGTGATCGTGAACGCGGCCGGGTGCGGGTCGAGCACCAAGGAGTACGCCGAACTGCTGTCCGCCGACCCCGCCTGGGCCGGCCGGGCCGGCGCGCTGCGCTTCCTGGACTTCGCCGAGTTCCTCGCCGAGCTGGGCCCGGCGGCCGAGCGCCATCCCCTTCCGATGACCGTCGCCTACCACGACGCCTGCCACCTGGCCCACGCCCAGGGGATCCGCGCCCAGCCAAGGGCGCTCCTCGGGGCCGTTCCCGGCCTGGAGCTGCGTGAGGTGCCGGACGCGGCGATGTGCTGCGGGTCCGCGGGCACCTACAACCTGTTCCAGCCGGAGGCCGCCCGCGAGCTCGGCGACCGCAAGGCCGAGCAGGTGCTGACCGTCGGGGCCGATCTCCTGGTCTCCGCCAACCCCGGCTGCACCATGCAGATCGCCTCGGCGGCGCGCCGTCACGGCGAGCACGTCCAGGTGGCCCACACCGCCGAAGTCCTCGACGCCTCCCTCCGCGCCCTCTCTCCCAAAACCCTCACCCGCCCCCCAAAGCCCTCCACCCCAAGATCCGATCCAAGCCTCGAACCCGCTCCCATCCCCGCTTCCGGCCCCGCCCTCGATCCCGCCTCCGGCCCTGGTCCCGGTCGCGGTGACGCGGGTACGGGGACCGTCGGCGGAGAGCGAGCGCGATGAGCACGGTGCAGAGCGTCGACCGGGCGCTGGACGTCCTGGAGGCGCTGGCCGACCACGGCGGGGAGGCCGGCCTCTCGGAGATCGCCGCCCGGACCGGCCTCCCGTACGGGACGATCCACCGGCTGCTCCGGTCGTTGCTGACCCGGGGGTACGTCCGGCAGGAGTCCGACCGCCGGTACGCCTTGGGCAGCGCCTTGGTGCGCCTTGGCGGGGTGGCCGAGCGCATGGTGGGCGTGTGGGCGCAGCCGTACCTGGAGAAGATGGTCGCCCTGTCCGGCGAGACGGCGAACCTCGCCGTCCTGGAGGGCGACTTCGTGGTCTACGTCGCCCAGGCGGCCTCCCCCCGGCGGTTGCGCATGTTCGCCGAGGTGGGCCGGCGGGTGCTCCCGCACAGCACCGCAGTTGGCAAGGTCCTGCTCGCCGAACGGTCCGACGCGGCGGCGATCCTGTCGCGCACGGGCCTTCCCCGCCGCACGGAGCACACGATCACCTCGGTCGAGGCGATGCTCGCGGAGCTGGCGACCGTTCGGGCGCAGGGGTACGCGATGGACTTCGGCGAGGAGGAACTGGGCGTGCACTGCCTGGCCGTCCCGGTCCACGACGGCGCCCGGGTGATCGCCAGCATGTCCATATCAGGCCCGGTCGAACGCATCGAGGCCCTCGACCGAGCCGACCTGGCCCAGGCCATGCGCACCATAGCCACCGACTTCGGCACCCAGGTCTCCCCACCCCCGCAATGACCCCCTCCCAACGGTCTACAGGTTTTGGGTGGGCGGGGGTGAGGTGAGGTGGGGGGCGGGGGTGTGCTGGCAGACGGCGAAGATCGCGCCTTGGGGGTCGGACACGACGGCCACGCGGGTGCCGCGGAGTTCGTATTCGCCGATGAGCACCCGGCCGCCCTCGCGGACGACGAGGTCGATGCTCTGTTCGCAGTCGGGCACGATCAGGTAGGTCACCCATTGGGGTGACAGGTCTTCGAGCTCGTACGGCATCCGCACCCGGCCGCAGACGGCCTTGTGCCGGATCTTCCACAGGACGTAGTCGAACTCGACGCCGTCGCCGACCTGCTTGGCCTCGTAACCGAACAACGCGCGGTAGAACGGATCCACCAGTTTGGGGTTCCGCGCGTGCAGCTCGCTCCAGCACATCGCGCCGGGCTCGCTGTGCAGGCGGCATCCCGGCTGGCCGGCCGCCTGCCACAGCCCGAACGGCGCCCCCTCCGGGTCGACGGCCACGGCGATGCGCGCGAAGCCGCGCAGGAGGGTCGGCAAGATGATCAGCTTGCCGTCATTGGCCTCGGCGCGTACCACTGAGGCCTCCAGGTCGGAGGTGGAGAAGTAGGTCATCCAGGCGCTCGGGCCGCTCTCCAGCCCGACAGGCGGGGGCGCCAGCGCGGCGACCGGCTTGCCGCCCGCCAGGCAGATCTTGTATCCCCAGACCTGCGAACCGAGATCCCGGTACGACCAGCCGAAGACCTTCTGGTAGAACCGGGTCGCGAGCGCGAGATCGGAAGTGGTGAGCTCCGGCCAGCAGGGAGCCCCGTCGGGGTACCCAGTGCGTTCCGGCATGTCGAGACTCCCCAGGTAGTGGTGCAAGCCCCCTACAGACGCATACTCCCACCATCCGACCCCCGCGCCTCTACAAGCCCCCCAACCTTGCCGATACCTGGACGAATACCCCCATTCCACCGGCAAGGCGGGAGACCAGCGTGACCCCAAGGTGGATGTCCAACCGGCCCACCGGCAAGACGGAGGCCAGCGTGACCCGCGGGGCCGCTGTCCAGCCGATCCACCGGCAGGCGGGCGCTCACCGTGACCCCGAGGTGCCGTCCAGCCCATCCACCGACACGGCGAGGTCTCAGCGTGGCTGCGAAGGCCGTCAGCGGGCCTGCGGGGTGATGTTCAGTGAGCCGTTCTGCGGGACCGGGACCACCTGGACCCTGCCGTCCTGGATGGCCTTCCACAGGATGGCCCCCTGGGGGCCCAGTACCGCGACCAGGTCCTTGATGGACTCCATCTCGGTCTTGACCTTGGTGTTGATCTGCTGCTGGGCGAGGTTCTGCTGCTTGGCGGCCTGTTCGGCGGCCAGGGCGTCGATCAGGCTCTGCGGCGGCTCGGGCTTCTGGATGGTGAGCACGACGTCACCGCACTCGCCCGTGCCGGCGAAGTTGGGCTGGCAGAAGTAGTCGGCACCGGCCGTCTCCTTGATGAACTGGCGGGCGAGCTGCCCGACCCGCGCCTCCCACTGCTGCTTCACGTTCGGGTCGTTGAACAGCTTCTTCCACTCGAACTCCTGCGAGGCCGCGTCCATGGCCCGGTCGAGCGGCTGCTTGAAGTAGAAGTTGAGCATGCGGCGCCAGCCGTCCGACGACTCGTCGCCCTCGAAGTACGACCGGTACTTGAGCCCGATCTTCTCGTGGAACTGCCGGAGGGTCTCGCAGGAGGTGTTGAGGGTGAACGTCGCCGAGCCGGCGACCTGCATCTCGACGTTGTCCTTGGAGACGATGCTGATGGGCTTGGACTCGGAGTCCTCGGTGCCGGAGAAGTCGAACGTGCGCTGGCCGAAGGGATAGGAGTAGGAGGTGTCGCCGGGGCCGAGGAACGTCGCGCCGCTGGAGGGGTTGACGCACTTCACGAATTTGATCGCCTCGAACGGGCCGCCCGCGTAGTGCAGCCGCACCTCGTCCGGCGCGGTGCTGACCTTCGTGCAGCCGGTGGCGAGGAATCCGAGTACCACGATGGCGATGACGGCCAGCAGCACGATCCTGAACACGATACGCACGCCACGCCTCCCGCCCTCTGGCTGGCTGTCCGCGTTCTTACGTGCGCTCATGGCCGTCCGTCCTTTTACTTGTCCTTTACGTTCGGCCGATCCTAGAACAACCCCGCGGTGATCATCCGCAGGTTCGCCGCCGCCTGTGGACAACCGGTTCCAGGGGCCGGGCGGCTGTGGAGAACCCCCGGCAGGCACGCGGAGGCCGCTCAGTCTTCCTTGATCGAGGGGACGGGACGCCCGCCCGCGCAGCGGACCTCGATCTCGGTGCGCGCGCCCCCGCTCTCGAACCTCACGCGCACCTTGTCGCGCGGCCCCCGCTCCGCGTCCTTCACCTCGTACCCCTGGGCGGGCGTCCAGGACTGCGCGGTGACCAGGCCGCCGTCGCACCGGGCGACCACCACCCCGCCCCGCGCCGAGATCACCTTGCGCCCGCCGGACGTCGTCCCCGCACCGGAAGGCGGCGTGGACGGGGAGGCGGTGGCCGAAGGCCGCGCCGGAGCCGGCGTGTCCGAACCGTCCCCGGCCGGTGAGGTCTCTTTGCGCGAAGGGGACGGCAGGGCGTCGAGGGATCGCCGGACGTCGGCGGGCGACAGAGCACGGCCGGCGGAGCCGGTGATCGTCTCCCCGAGGAAGGCGGTCACCACGATGCCGGCGCCGGTGGCGATCAACACGACGACCAGCCATCCGGCCACGACGAGAAGCGGGCGCCGGTTCATGCGCTGATCCTCCCTGGCCGTTCCCTAAGCCCGGGTTAATGGCACCATAACGGCCTTATGCCTACAGCCCCGGACCGGTTAGCGTAACCGCACATGGCCAATGTCCTGCTCGTCGAGGATGACGCGACGATCCGTACCGCCCTGATGAGGGGCCTGCGTGACCGGGGTCACGCCGTGTCCTCCGCCCCCACCGCGCTGGACGGCCTGCGGCAGGCCGTCGCCGACCGTCCGGACCTCGTCGTGCTCGACCTCGGCCTGCCCGACCTGGACGGCACCGAGATGCTGCGCATGCTGCGGGCCGTCAGCCGCGTCCCGGTGATCGTGGCCACCGCACGGGACGGCGACGCGGAGATGGTCCGCCTGCTGGACGCGGGCGCCGACGACTACGTGGTCAAGCCCTTCAGCGCCGCCCAGCTCGACGCGCGCGTCCGGGCCGTGCTCCGCCGCACCGCCGACGCCCGCACGGACACCTCGGTGACCGTCGGCGGCCTGCGGCTGGACCCGCGCAGCCGCGAGGCGGTCCTGGACGGCACCCCGCTCGACCTCACGCCCCGCGAGTTCGACCTGCTCCACTACCTGGCCACCCGCCCGGGTGAGGTGGTGACCAAGCGGGAGCTGCTCACGGAGGTCTGGCAGGTCCCCTACGGCGGCGCGGACAAAACGGTCGACGTCCACCTGTCGTGGGTGCGCCGCAAGCTCGGCGAGACCGCCCAGGAGCCCCGCTACCTGCAGACCGTGCGCGGTGTCGGGGTCAAGCTGGTCGAGCCGGCATGAGGCGGTGGCTCGCGGTGCTGGTGGCGGCCACCACCTCGCTGGTGCTGGTCGCGCTCCTGGTCCCGCTCGGCCTGCTAATCCGTGCTCTGGCGCAGAGCGGCGCGGTCACACAGGCGACCTCCGAGGCCCAGTCCGTGGCGGCGGCCGTCGGCACGGCGGACCTCGACGGCCTCACGCTGACCGCCGAGCGCATCACGGCGTCGAGCGGCCACGCCGTCACCGTGTTCCTGCCCGGCGGCAGGACGGC
Source organism: Sphaerisporangium corydalis (assembly GCF_025506355.1). Classification (GTDB taxonomy): domain Bacteria; phylum Actinomycetota; class Actinomycetes; order Streptosporangiales; family Streptosporangiaceae; genus Sphaerisporangium; species Sphaerisporangium corydalis. The sequence continues at coordinate 31,577 of NZ_JANZYP010000057.1, read as the reverse complement.
CGGCTCCCCCGCGCGGCGCTCCCCTGGCGTGGAGCTGGCCTCGCGCGGGCAGAGCCTCACGGCGCGGACCTCCGGCGGCGGCCTGGAGGTCCTGGTCGCCGTCCAGGGCCTTCCCGGCGGCACGGCCGTGGTCCGCGCGTACCTCACCGAGGCGGACCTGACCCGCGGCGTCCGCGAGGCCTGGCTCGGCATGCTCGTACTCGGGCTCGCGCTGATCGGGGTGGGCATCCTGGTGGCCGACCGCCTCGCCCTCGCGCTGACCAGGCCCATGACCGGCCTCGCCCGCGTGTCCCACCGGCTCGCCGCCGGGGACCTGGCCGCGCGCACCGTGCCCGGCGGCCCGGTGGAGGTCCGTGACGTGGGGCTGGCGCTCAACCACCTGGCCGGGCGGATCAGCGACCTGCTCGCCGAGGAGAGGGAGACGGCCGCCGACATCTCCCACCGCCTCCGCACGCCCCTGACGGGCCTGCGGCTGGAGACCGAGTCGCTGTCGGACCCGGAGGAGGCGGCGCGCCTCGGAGGCCGGGTGGACGCGCTGGAACGCGCCGTCAGCTCGGTGATCATCGACGTGCGCCGCCGGTCCCAGGAGCAGGCGAGCTGCGACGCGGTGGCGGTCGTGGCCGAGCGCGTGAGGTTCTGGTCGGTGCTGGCCGAGGACCAGGGACGGCCGGTGGACCTGGACCTGCCCGCAGGCCCGCTCGTGGTGGCCGCCGGCGCCGCCGACCTGTCCGCCTGCGTCGACGCGCTGCTCGGCAACGTCTTCGCCCACACCCCCGAGGGCGCGTCCTTCGCCGTGCGCCTGACGCCCGCGCAGGGCGGCGCCGTACGGCTGGCGGTCGCCGACGCGGGGCCCGGGTTCCCGGCCCACGCGCAGGCGGGCGATCCCCTCGACCGGGGCCGCAGCGGCGCGGGATCGACCGGGCTCGGCCTGGACATCGCCCGGCGGACGGCGGAGTCGTCGGGCGGTTCGCTGCTGCTGGAGACGGCTCCTGGCGGGGGCGCGATGGTCGTCCTGCTCCTCGGCGGCGCCGATCCCGCCGCCTTAGGGGCGCCTTAACCTCGCCGAAGCGCGGCGTTAGGGCGTTCCCGGCGAAGGTGAGGTCATGACGAACACACAGCGCATGAGCAAGACGGTCCGGCTCGCCATCGCGGGCGCCGCGGCGGTCGCCGTCCTCGGCGCCGGAGCCGTGGCCGCCGAGGCCGCGACCTCCGCCGCCGCCACGACGTCCACCGCCGTCCCGGCGAGCACGGCCACCGTCTCCGTCGCCACCACCGCCACCACGGCGGCCGTCTCCTCCCGCCAGGCGATCAGGATCGCCAAGAAGCGCGTCCCCGGCGCCCGGGTCACCAAGGTCGAGCGCGAGTGGGAGCACGGCCACCGCACGTGGAAGGTGGAGCTGCAGAAGGGGCACACCGAGTACCGCGTCTACGTCTCCGTGCGGACCGGCAAGATCATCAAGTTCCGGAGAAAGCACGACCACTGACCGATGACCACCGCGAAGGCCCGAAGGGGCCATAACGGGCCGGGGTAGCCACCCGGAAGCGGGGGGGGGGGGGGGGGGGGCCCGCCCCCCCCGCGCCGGCGAGCGCGCGCCCCCGCGCCA
>NZ_JANZYP010000057.1:0-29963 GCF_025506355.1 Sphaerisporangium corydalis | reverse complement strand
CCCGAGGGGGCAATACCGGGCGGGGGTCGCCCCCCGCACGCGCCGTGGCGGGCCTCAGGCCCGCCACGGCGGTCGCGTTCCTAGGCCGCCGGGCCTCCCCGAGGCGATCCCCGCGCGCCCGGCGGGCGACGTCTACGCGCACTGGGCGAGCATGGCGTCCTTGTCGGGGCCGGTCACGGCGAGCTCGTACTTCAGCGCCACCTGGGCGAACCGCACGGCGTAGGAGCAGCGGACGACCTTGGACGGCGGCAGCCAGGTCGCCGGCCCGGAGTCGCCCTTGGAGGAGTTGGTCGACCCGTCGACCGGCATGAGGTTCAGCGGGTCGTTGGCGATCTGGACCCGCTTCTCCTTGGTCCACCGCGACGCGCCCATCTGCCAGTCGTACGACAGCGGCATGACGTGGTCGATCTGGACCTCGGAGGCGTCCTGCTTCTTCCACTCGATGGTCCTGCCGGTGTAGGGGTCGTGCAGCGTCAGGGACATCAGCACGCATTTCGAGCCCGACCGGTACTTCAGGTCCTCGCCGTCGCGGGCCAGGACGTCGTTCCGGGTGTCGCACCCGTTGTGCGCGAAGGGGACGCCCTCGGCGCTGTCCGCCCACGCGTACCCGAACTCGTCCCGGTCGTAGCCGGTCTTCGCGCCTCGTCCCTTGGTCGGCACCGTGCCGATCAGTTTGACCGCCGCCGCGCGGTCCTTGTCCGATTTGATCGCGGCCAGGCCGCGTTCGGTGCCCTTGGGATTGTCCAGCGGAACGACGCCGGTCGAACCGCCGCCGTTGTCCCCGGATCCCGAATCGGCGCCGGTACCGGCGCTGTTGGCGTCGATGGGGCCGCATCCCATCAGCATGACGGCCACCGCTGCCCCGGCCACCATCGCGCGAGATCCACGCAGACGCACTGCCACCCCCAGGTAAAGAGAAAGTAATACCTAGGCATAGCAACTACCCCTGAAAGCCGCAATTACGGCAAAGCCCCGAGGGAAATGACCAAGCCCAGGTGGATCCGGATCGGTTTCTCGGGGGGAGACGAAAGGCGGGCGGGGCAGGCCGATCGGACGACCTCGGCGCCCTGCCGAGCCGCCGACGATCATACGATGCGCGGCCCCGCCGGACACCGATCGCCGACGCTACGGGAGCGTGCGGGACGAAAGCCCGCGGCGACGCCCAGGGCGGGCACGGATCCGCGAAACGCGCGCAACCGGCGCGGGCTCGATCAATGGTCCGCCGGCGCCCATGACGGACCCTCATTCACGAGAGGCGCGGGCTCGACCAGCGGCCAGAGGGGTCACGAAACACACGAACCCGCGGGCCACGCAGGCGCCGCGGGTCGCGGAGGTGAGATGGTACGGCCGGTCAGGTCCTGCCGTAGGCGTCGTCGAGACGCTCGATGTCGTCCTCGTCGAAGTGGCCGAAGGCGACCTCGAGGATGCGCGTCGCCGGCCCGGAGGAGCTGAGCCGGTGGGTCTGGCCCGCGCGGATCAGCGCACGGTCGCCCACCGACGGCTCGACGCGCTCACCGTCGATCTCGAACACGGCGCCGGGGTCGAGCGCGACCCACAGCTCGTCGCGGTGCTCGTGGCGCTGGAGGCTGAGCCGCTGCCCCGCCGCGACCTGAATGATCTTTACGGTGGACGTCTCATTGAGGGTGAACCGCTCGAAACCGCCCCATGGGCGCTCGTCTCGGACCACCGCGGCGAGCCGGTCGATCTCCAGCACACTGCCCTCCTGCGAAAACATGAATATGGGTGACTCGTGAACGTGCCGGTGCGACTCTCTCACACATCGGCGAAGGGCACGGCGGCGCCCCGGTCAGGTGAGCAGGAACCCGCCGTCCACCGGCAGGACCGCCCCGGTGATGTACGACGCCGCGTCCGAGGCCAGGAAGACCGCGGCGGCCACCAGCTCGGCCGGGTCGCCGATCCGTCCCATCAGCACGCGGTGCTCCAGCTGGTGGTCCAGGTATCCCGGCCGGTACGCCGAGGTCATCTCGGAGGTGAAGAAGCCCGGCTCCAGGCAGTTGACCCGGATGCCGCGCCGCCCGGTCCACTGCTGGGCCAGGTCCCTGGTCAGCCCGGTGATGGCCGCCTTGGACGCGCTGTAGGCCGCCTGCGGCAGCCCCGCCGTGGTCTCGCCGAGGATGCTGCCGATGTTCACGATCGACGACCCGGGTGGCATCACGCCCGCGCACGCCTGGGCCATCCAGTACGAGCCGTGCAGGTTGACGTCCACGACCTGCCGGAACTGCTCAGGGGTCTCCCTGAGCGCGGGCACCGCCGTGCCGACCCCGGCGTTGTTGACCAGGACTCCGACGCCGCCCAGCTCCGCCACGGCGGCCTGGACGAGCGCCTGGCAGTCCTCCGGCCGGGTGACGTCGGTGACCACCGCCACGCAGCGGCGCCCGGTCTCCTCGACCAGGCGCCGCGTGCCGGCGAGCAGGTCCGCCCGGCGGGCGCCGATCACGATGTCCGCGCCCGCCTCGGCCAGCCCGCGGGCGAAGGCCACGCCCAGCCCCGAGGACGCCCCGGTGACGATCGCGACCTTGCCGTCCAGCCTGAACCGGTCGAGCATCGCGGCTCCTCCCATCCGAATTATCGAATGGGATCCTAGAGGCCGTACTCCTTGGTGATGCGCTCGTGCCGCTCCACCTCGATGCCGGCGCTCCGCGCCAGGTCGAGCCAGGCCAGAGGGTGCACCCACCGCTCGGTCGCGTCGTCCAGCAGGGCGTCGACCTCGACCGGCTCGACGTCCGGCGGCACCGCGATCCAGCCGTACACGCCCTGGAGGCGCTCGCCGCTGGTCGGGTGGGACACCGAGTAGTTCTCGTCGCTGTAGACCCACATGGGCCAGCCGCGCTCGGCCATCACCTCGTTGAACTCGGTCCAGTCCTCCTCGCTGGGCGCGGCGCCGTCGAAGAACCAGCTCGTGTAGCCGCCGGGGCGCAGCATCGTCACGCCCGCGAAGGGGATGACGTACCCCTCCTGCTCGTCCGGCCCCTCGGGCACCGGCTCCAGCGGGCGGGGGTCGACCACGACGACGTCACCGGCGTTGTAGTCCATGCCGCGGGGCTGGGGGATGAGCAGCCGGGCGGTGGCGGGGCCGGTGCGCACGGCGAGCACCTCGCGCTGGCTGCCGTCGGAGACCGGGAGGACGACCCGGACCAGGTGCCACTCCTCCTCGATGGGGCCCTCGGGGGTGTCGAGCGGCATGCCGAGCGTGGCGGCGCCCGTGCGGACCAGTGCCCAGTCCTCGGCGGCGGTCGCCATGACGATCATGCGCCAGGTGTCCTCCTCCTCGCCCGCCCCCGACTCGACCAGGTCGCGCAGGATGGCCGCGCCCTTGGCGTTCTCGCCGAGCTGCTGTGCCGCGCCCGCGAGCAGGCGGCGGGCCTCCAGCGCGACGGTGCCCTCGGCGCCGGCGGCCAGGGACAGCTCGGCCTCGGAGGTGGTCTCGGCCCACCGGTCGCGCGCGCGGTGCAGCCGGGCCAGCGCGAGGTGCGCGGTCGGCGCGGGAAGCATCGCGGCGAAGCTCTCCAGCCGCTTGTCCTGGCCCGCCTCCACCAGCACGCCGGTGAGGTAGGCGACGTCCTCCTCCTCGGCGGCGGCCGGGTCGGCGTCCTCGACGATCGTCTTCCACAGGATGTCGGCGCCGAGCGGCGCGTACCCGAGGAAGCCCAGGGTCGTGGTGTGGCGGCGGGTGGCCTCCAGGTCGGTGCCGGACAGCGGCCAGAGCCAGCCGACCCAGCGCTCGGGGTCGGCGTTGTGGCCGTCGGCGGCGTCGAAGTAGGCGACCAGCTCCGCCTCGGGGCCGGGGGCCGCGGGGGCGGTCGCCGCGGCGGCGGAGGCGCGCAACGCGGCCACCCGCTCGGGCAGCCCGCCGGTCCCGCGCAGGTCGCCCAGCCACTCCTCGGCGAGGTCGGCGAGCGCCTCGGCCTGCCAGATGCCCTGCCGGGCCACGGCCAGCTCGCCGGCGATCAGGGCCAGCTCGACCCGGCCGCGGTGGACGCCCATGGTCTCGAAGTACGCCATCCACTGGCGAAGGACGCGGCCGAGCTGCCAGGTGTTGCTGATGACCTGGTCGAGCAGGCGCACCGCGCGCGCCCACTCCACCCAGTCGCGGGGGTGGTCGCCGACGACGTCCAGGTCGGGGAGCGCTTCGAGCGCCTGGGCCGGGCGCCCGGCCGTGCCGAGCACCAGCGCGCGCAGCACACCCTCGCGGTGGTCCTTGGCCACCGGGTCGTCGGCGGGGAAGTCCTTGGCGGAGTCGAGCTCGACCAGGGCCTCCTCGGCGCGGCCGGCGGCCAGCAGCACGCGCACGCCCATGGCGGCCAGCTCCCAGCTCACCTGCCCCTCGGCGCCCCTGCGGCCCGCGACCGCCGACTCGTAGTAGGTGACGGCCTGCTCGGTTTCGCCCGCGTCGGACAGCGCGGACACGTACTGCGTGACGAGCCCGCAGTAGGCCGGCGAACCGGGCTCGACACTCTCCAGCGCGGCGCCGAGCGACGCGAGGCGTTCCGCGGCGTAGCCGGGGCCGTCGATGTTGGCCTGGCAGACGGCCAGCCCCTCGACGGCGGCGGGGACGGACGGGCAGTCCTTGGTGTCCTCGCGCCGCGCGAACTCCAGCAGGGCCTCGCAGTCCGCGAGGGCCACCGCGCCCTGCGCGCGGTCGCCGATGCGGCTGACCAGGTGCCAGTGCCGGGCGAACAGCTCAAGCCAGGGCAGTTCCAGCGCCTCGGCCTGCTGGGCGACCGCCGGCGCCATCACGTCGAGCTGGGCGTACCGGCCTTCGAAAGCCTGCGCGGGCAGATCGCCCAGCGCGATGGCCAGCCCGGTGTTCCCCGCTTCGGCCAGTTGCCGTTGGGTGTCTGCGACCCAGGCCCAGATGTCCACGTCCATGGCAGGTCAGTCTGCCAGTTCACGGAGCATGCCCCAAACACGCGGGCGTTGCGGTGGGGAAGCGAGTGGCCCAAAGCACTTCAAAATGCTGAGGGCACCTGATGGGTTCTCCTGAGAGCGGAAGCCGCCCCACCGCGCCCAGAGGTCGTCCATAGAGCCGGAACGCGGCGAGCCGCGCGGGCTACACGAGCGCGGGGGTGTCGCCGGACGCGACCAGGACCGCCGGGCCGCTCAGATGGCTGGTGGTCCCGTCGAGGGTGACCGACAGCAGGCCGCCGGGGACCTCCACCGTCCAGGTGCCCGTGGTCTCCCCCGCGAGGTGCGCCGCGGCCACCGCGGCGGCCACCGTCCCGGTGCCGCAGGACCGCGTCTCACCGGCGCCGCGCTCGTGGACCCGCATCACGACCCTGCGCTCCCCGACCAGGTTGAGCAGTTCGACGTTGACGCCCTGCGGGAACACGGCGGGGTCGAAGCCGGGCTGCGCGGCCAGGTCGAGACCGGTCACCGGCTCGCCGGTCACGCACGCCAGGTGCGGGTTGCCCATGCTCACCACGAGCCCTTCGTACTCGCGGCCGCCGACCGTGGCCACGCTCTCGCCGAGGACCTCCGGCGCGCCCATGTCGACGCTGACGTCACCCTCGCGGTCGAGCCGTACCGTCCGGACGCCGGACCGGGTGACGACGCCGAACTCACCGGGGTCGGCCAGCCCCGCGGCCACGAGGTAGCGCGCGAAGACCCGCAGGCCGTTGCCGCACATCTCGGCCATGCCGCCGTCGGCGTTGCGGTAGTCCATGAACCACTCGGCGTCGCGCCCCGGGCCGGCGCGGCCCGCGATCTCGACGGCCTCGGGGCTGAGCTTGGCGGGCACCACGCGCAGGATCCCGTCAGCCCCGATGCCGGAGCGCCGGTCGCACAGCGCCGCGACCTGCGACGCGGTCAGTTCGAGGCTCCCGTCGCGGTCGGGAAGGATGACGAAGTCGTTCTCGGTGCCGTGGCCCTTGAGGAAACGCATGTCACCAAATCTTACCCGGCGGCCCGCTCCGGCACTCGTCCGCCCAGGTCAGAGCCACCGCGGGATCAGGGTCAGCGCCTGTTCGACCAGGTCGGGGGCGTCGAAGGGCAGCCAGCGCATGCGCGGGTCGCGCCGGAACCAGGACTCCTGGCGCCGGGCGAACCGCCGCGTCGCCCTGACGGTCTCCTCGCGTGCCTGCTCCTCGGTCCACTCCCCCGCGAGGAACCGCAGCACCTGGGCGTAGCCGAGCGCCCTGCCCGCCGTGCGGCCGCGCGCGAGACCCTGCCCGTCGAGGGCCCGCACCTCCTCGACGAACCCGGCCGCCCACATGCGGTCCACGCGGACGGCGATGCGCTCGTCGAGCAGGGGGCGCGGCACCCGCACGCCGATCTGCGTGCTCTGGTCCGCCGCGTCGTAGGACGGCATCGTGGCCGAGAAGGGCCGGCCGGTCAGCTCGATCACCTCAAGGGCGCGCACGACGCGGCGCCCGTTGCTGGCGAGCACCGCCTCGGCCGCGACCGGGTCGAGCTCCTTCAGGCGCTGGTGCAGGGTGCCGGAGCCGACGGCCGCCAGCTCCGCCTCCAGCCGCGCGCGGATCCCGGGGTCGGTGCCGGGGAAGTCGAGGTCGTCCAGGGCGGCCCTGACGTACAGGCCGGACCCGCCCACCAGGATCGGGACGGTCCCCCGGGCGCGCAGGCCCTCGATCAGGGGCCGGGCGGCGCGCTGGTACTCGGCGACGCTCGCGGTCTCGGTCACGTCCCACACGTCGAGGAGGTGGTGGGGGATCCCGCGCATCTCGGCGCGCGTCAGCTTGGCGGTGCCGATGTCCATGCCCCGGTAGAGCTGCATGGAGTCGGCGTTGACGGCCTCCCCGCCGAGCCGGAGCGCGAGCTCGACGGCCAGGTCGGACTTGCCCGCGGCGGTCGGCCCCACCACCGCGACCACCGGCGGCCTCCCGTCCGGGGTCCTGCCCGGCCGGACGCCGTCCACTACAGGTCCCAGTCGAGGGTCGGCGGGAGGTAGCCCTCAAGGGTGAGCAGCCACCGTTTGGAGTCGACCCCGTCGCCGCCGCTGAAGCCGCCGAGGCCGTTCCCGGCGACGACGCGATGGCACGGCACGATGATCGGCACGGGGTTGCCGCCCATGATCGACCCGATGGCCCGAGCGGGGACGCCCGCGCCGCTGTCCCTGGCCAGGTCACCGTACGTCGTCACCTTGCCGTACGGGATCCTCTCGTACAGCGTGCCGAGGACCCGCCGGCGCAGGCTGGACAGCATGCGCCAGTCGACGGGGACGGTGAACTCCCGAAGCTCCCCGGCGAAGTAGGCGGCCAGCTCCTCGCGGGCCCGCGCCGTGCGGCCGGGATCGTCCACGGCGGGCACGCCCAAGCGGTCGAGCACCTCGCGCCGTACACGGTCCCCGTCGCGGAACGCGGTCGCCACCACGCCTTCCTGGGTGACGGCGGCCAGCACGTTCCCGAGGGGGGTCGGCACGCTCCCGAAGGCGACGTCTACCATCTGATCATTTCCATCCGCGCGCTGGTCGTCACCGGCACGGCCCGGCGCCATGCCCTTCCCTCAACGTAACCACAACCGGGCGCCTCACGTTCCGGTCTCCCTGAGGTGCCAGCGGGCCACGAGGTAGCCCACCCCGTAGGGCGCCGCGTCGTAGATCAGCTCCCCCAGGAACCGGGGTCCCGCGGCGCCGGCCAGGACCTGGAAGGCCGCCCGGCCCGCGACCTGCAGCTCGGCCGCCTCCTCAGGGTCGAGGGCGGCCAGGGCGCCGGCGTCGGCCTCGCCGAGCGCGCGCCCAAGGGCGTCGTTGTACGGCCCGGCCGCCGGCGCGAGGTAGCCGGGTGAGCCGAGGGTGAGCCTGGCGGAGCCGTCCCCCATGACCAGCAGCGCGACCCGCCGCCCGCGACCCGCGATCTCCGCGCCCAAGCGGGCGCACGCTTCGGAGGAGGCGCCCATCGGCACCGCCTCGTACCCCGCGACCGGCCCCACCCCTGCCTGGCCGGCGAGCAGGCCGCCGATGGTCAGGGACAGCGGGAGGACCGGGTCTCCCGGTCCGGTGCGGACATCCGCGCCCCACGGCGCGAGGCTGCCCGCCGCGTCCGGGCCGTACGACTCCGCGGCCTCGGCGCCGCCGACCACGATCAGCGCGTCCGGCCTGGAATCGGCCAGCGAACGGACGGCGGACGCGCAGGCGTCCCGCAGGCCGTCGAGCTCCGGCGCCGCCGCCCCCGCGAGCTCGGGGACGATCAGCGGAGGATGCGGGCAGATGGCCGCGGCGACAAGCACAAGATCAGGCTAGTGCGTCGTCTCCCTGGCCCCGCACCAGGTGGCCTGGCACAGGAACGGTGACACGGCGAACCGGAGGCGGGACGGCGCGGGCCCAGCCTCCGGTTCGCCCGAGTGATCGGGGCCGTCTAGTTGCCGCCGAAGTCCTGGGTCCACCAGGGTCCGCCCGCACCGAGGTGCACGCCGACGCCGATGGCCTTGAGCTTGCAGTTCATGATGTTCGCGCGGTGCCCGGGGCTGTTCAGCCAGCCCTTGACGACCGCGTCGGGCGTGGCCTGGCCGCGCGCGATGTTCTCGGCGAAGGTGTTCGAGGTGTACCCGGTCGCCTTGATGCGGTCCCACGGCGAACGGCCGTCGGCCGAGGTGTGGTCGAAGTACCCCTTGGCCGCCATGTCGTCGGAGTGACCCCGGGCGGCCTTGCGCAGGAGTTCGTCGATGCGCAGCGGCCCGCACCCCTCCTGCTGCCTGGCGACGTTGGTCAGGCGCGCCACCTCGTCCTCGGCCGTGACCAGGTTCGATGACTGCCCCGCCGGCGGCTTCGGAGTCGGCTTGGGCGGCGTCTCCGGCTTCTTGGAGGGGACGGCCGACGGCTTGGCGCTCGGCTTGGCCGACGGCTTCGCCGTGGGGGTGGCCGGCGTGCTGGACCGCGGCTTCGGCGTGAAGAGGTTCTTGAAGAAGTCCGCGCCCAGGCCGGAGAACTTCTCCGGCGGCTGCGGCAGGGGGTTGACGTACCCGGCCGGGGAGTCGGCGCCTTGGGTCCCGTTGGTCCCGGTCGCGCCGGTCTCGGACTTCTTGTTCTTCGCGCTCTCGGCGTTACCGACGGGCACGGTCTTGCCGACCGGGGAATCCGGCTGGTCGGCCTTGTCCCCGGAGCCACCCGAGGTCCCTGAGGAGCCGGACGTACCCGGGTCAGAGGACCCAGAACCCGTCGAACCCGAGGACCCGCCGGACCCCGAAGAGCCCGTGTCCTCGCCGGACGCGTCGTTGGGGTCGGTGGCGACGTCGCCCGAGTCCTCCGCGGCGTCGCCGGGGTCCGCCTTCTGCTGGGTGGCCTGGCGGGCGGCGCTCGCGTCGCTGACGGTGGCGCTGCGGTTCGTGAACGCGATCACCCCGCCCGCGGTCACGGCCGCGGCCAGGACGGCGGCCGCCGCGCTGATCGCGAGGGTCCGTCTGCCCGAGCCCGAGGGCGGCTCGGAGGAGAGGTGTTCGGTCATTGGTACATAGCTGGACTCGTCGTAGCGGCCCGGCGACAGACGGTCGTGCCGATCCATGTAAGTGACTCCTGCGGCCTATCGGGGGGAAAGCGCTCCGGCTTCCGCGGGCGGTGGTCACACTAGCCCCATAGAACGAATTACCGCACCTCAATCACGGAAGAATCACGACTTGTCATCACTTGGACCGATCTCATGGCGGGCGCTGGGGGCCTTCACCGGTGTGACGGCGGCCTTCGCGATCGCGGCATGGGTAATGACCCTTGGTAACGCTCCAACGGCGTCCGGATGGGCGTCCCCGCCGGGGAATCCGCCCTCGTCCCCGTCGGCGGGCCCGCCCTCGCCTTCGAGGCGTCTCGCGTCGCGACCGGACCGCCCGGCACCCCAGCGGATGCCTCCCACGCCCACGCCCTCGGCGCGAAAAGTCCCCGCCGTCCCGTCCGAGCTGTTCGTGGGGTTCGTCCCCGCGCCTGGCGGCGGAGCGCGGCGGTACGGTCCTGGGGCCGTACCGGCGCCCGTGCGGCGCGTGGACCCGCAGGTCACCGTGGCGGAACCGTCCTCGCCGGGGACCAGGCCGGAGCCGCGCCCGACGCACCGCCGGTCGCGGCCGTCCCGCCGGCCGGACCCGCCACCGGCGCACCGCCGCGAGGACCCGCCCTCGCCCTGGAACCGGGAACCGCCGCCGCCGCGCCGCCCGGCGCCCCGCCCCGGCCCGATCCCGGAGCCGCCGCAGGACCGTCAGGCCGCGTGCGCGGCCTTCACGAACTTCCGGCGGGAGTACTGCGATCGGCTGTTCGCCGAGCGGGCCGATTTGTGGTGAACGAACCGGTCACCACGGCCGTATGGACAAATATGCACGCAGATCACGAACGCCGGAGGACCGGCATGCCGAGGGAGACCGAGCCCGGCGTGCCCGAGCCACCGCCCGTGCCGCCCGCGCCCGTGCCGCACGCGGCGTTCTCGCGCGCCTCCCAGGCGTCGCCCGCGCGCGTGCGCCGCAGCGCCAGGGCGGGACCGTCGGCGACCAGATGGTGCGGAGCGGCGTAGGTGACCTCGACGGTGGCCATGTCCCCCGGCCTCGGCGGCCCGTCACCGGGCGCGCCCTCGCGCAGCGCGGGCACGAAGTGCACCAGGCGGTTGTCGGCCGCGCGGCCGGACATGCGGTGGGTCGCCTCGTCCTTGCGCCCCTCGCCCTCGGCGACCAGCACCTCCAGGGTGCGGCCCACCTGGGTCTTGTTCTCCGCCCAGGAGATGTCGTTCTGCACGGCGACGAGCCGCTCGTACCGCTCCTGCACGACCTCCTTGGGCACCTGGTGCTCCATGGTCGCGGCCGGGGTGCCGGGCCGGATGGAGTACTGGAAGGTGAAGGCGTTGGCGAAGCGGGACCGCCGTACGACGTCGAGCGTGCCCTGGAAGTCCTCCTCGGTCTCGCCGGGGAAGCCGACGATGATATCGGTGGAGATGGCCGCGTCCGGCATGGCGGCGCGCACCCGCTCGATGATCCCGAGGTAGCGCTCGGCCCGGTAGGAGCGGCGCATGGCCTTCAGGACGCGGTCGGAGCCGGACTGCAGGGGCATGTGGAGCTGGTGCATGACGTTCGGCGTCTCGGCCATGGCGGCGATCACGTCGTCGGTGAAGGCCGCGGGGTGCGGCGAGGTGAAACGCACCCGCTCCAGCCCGGAGACCTCACCGCAGGCGCGCAGCAGCTTGCCGAAGGCGAGCCGGTCGCCGAACTCGACACCATATGTATTGACGTTCTGCCCGAGAAGGGTGATCTCCAGGACGCCGAGGTCGACCAGGGAGCGGATCTCGCCCAGCACGTCGCCGGGACGCCGGTCCTTCTCCTTGCCGCGAAGCGCCGGGACAATACAAAAGGTGCACGTGTTGTTGCAGCCGACCGAGACCGACACCCACGCGGCGTACGCCGACTCGCGTTTGGTCGGCAGGGTGCTCGGGAAGACCTCGAGCGACTCCTTGATCTCGACCTGCGCCTCCTGGGCGACGCGCGCGCGTTCGAGCAGGACGGGCAGCGAGCCGATGTTGTGCGTGCCGAAGACCACGTCGACCCAGGGGGCCTTGCGGACGATCTCGCCCTGGTCCTTCTGCGCGAGGCAGCCGCCCACGGCGATCTGCATGCCGGGGTTGCTCAGCTTGGCCGGGCGAAGGTGGCCGAGGTTGCCGTACAACCTGTTGTCGGCGTTCTCCCGGACGGCGCAGGTGTTGAACACGACCACGTCGGCGGTGTCGCCGGCGTCCGCGCGGATGTACCCGGCGTCCTCCAGCAGCCCGGACAGACGCTCGGAATCGTGGACGTTCATCTGGCATCCGTACGTGCGGACTTCGTACGTACGGGCGCGCTCCTCGGTGACAGTCATCTCAACAGACAAGGGTAGGCGCTCCACGAGGGTCGCCGCACGCCACACTCCCCATATGCCCGGATCGCAACGATCACGGACACCCGTGCGACCGGGCGGCTCCACTCCGTGACCAGGCCGTGATGCGATCGGTACCACCTGGTTAGTGACCGGTGGCCTCGACCACCTACGTTGTGCAACATGACGGAGAACGGGGACGCGACTCCTCTCGTCAGAGTCGAGAACGTCAACAAGAACTTCGGTGCCCTTCACGTGCTCCGCGACATCAGCCTGACGGTCTCCCGGGGTGAGGTCGTCGTGGTGATCGGCCCGTCCGGGGGCGGGAAGTCCACGCTGTGCCGCGCCATCAACCGGCTGGAGACGATCGACTCCGGTACGATCATCTTCGATGGGAAGCCGCTTCCGGCCGAGGGTAAGGCGCTGGCCCGGCTGAGGTCCGACGTGGGGATGGTGTTCCAGTCCTTCAACCTGTTCGCCCACAAGACGATCCTCGAGAACGTCACGCTGGGCCCGGTCAAGGTCCGGGGCATCCCTCGCGAGCAGGCCGAGAAGCGCGGCATGGAGCTGCTCGAACGTGTCGGCATCGCCACCCAGGCGGGGAAGTATCCCGCGCAGCTCTCTGGGGGCCAGCAGCAGCGCACGGCCATCGCCCGCGCGCTGGCGATGGACCCCAAGATGATCCTCTTCGACGAGCCGACCTCGGCGCTGGACCCCGAGATGGTCCAGGAGGTGCTCGACGTCATGATCGGCCTCGCGCGGGACGGCATGACGATGGTCGTGGTGACCCACGAGATGGGCTTCGCCCGCAGGGCCGCCAACCGCGTCGTGTTCATGTCCGAGGGACAGATCGTCGAGGAGAACACCCCCGACGAGTTCTTCACCAACGCCCGGACCGAGAGGGCCAAGGACTTCCTGTCCAAGATCCTCACGCACTGATCCGCATGGCCGCGCACGGGCCTGTGCGCGCCACGCACCTCGCCGGCCGGGCAGGAAGCCCCTATCGCGAGCCGGAGCACCCATCACGTCGCGCTGAACCCACCGCTCGTCACGAAGAAAGCTGAGGTACACGCATATGCGTTCACGACAGATCGGGGCCATCCTCCTATCTGCCGCGGCACTGGCCGGCAGCCTCGCCGCCTGCGGCAGCAGCGGTCCCACGACGGCGCTCCAGAAGGCCAAGGACGACAAGAAGCTCACCATCGGCGTCAAGTACGACCAGCCCGGGATGGGCCTGAAGAAGCCCGACGGAACGGTCGAGGGCTTCGACGTCGACGTCGCGAAGTACATCGCCGGCGAACTGGGCGTCCCCGAGACCGGCATCACCTGGAAGGAGGCGCGCTCGGCCAACCGCGAGACCTTCCTTCAGCAGGGCCAGGTCGACCTGATCGTCGCGACCTACTCCATCACCGAGGCGCGCAAGCCCAAGGTGACCTTCGCCGGGCCGTTCTACGTCGCCCACCAGGACACGCTGGTGCGCGCGGACGACGCCTCGATCACCTCACTGGACAGCCTCAAGGGCAAGCGCATCTGCCAGGTGACCGGCTCCAACTCCTGGAAGAACATCGCCGAGGGCACCAACAAGGAGAGCAAGAAGGTCGACGTCACCCTCGTGCCGGCCGGTGCCTACGACGAGTGCATCACCAAGCTCAAGGGCAACGCGATCGACGCGGTGACCACCGACGACATGATCCTCGCCGGGTACGCCAAGCGTGAGGGCAGCGCGCTCAAGGTGACCGGCGCGCCGTTCACCGACGAGAAGTACGGCATCGGCCTGAAGAAGGGCGACAAGGAGACCTGCGAGGCGGTCAACAAGGCCGTCACCAAGATGTACGGCGACGGGACCATCCAGAAGCTGTTCGACAAGCACTTCAGTGGCACCGGTCTGAAGTTCACCGCCACGGGTGCGCCGCCCGCCGAGGGCTGTAGCTGATCCCCTTTCCCCCGCGCCGGTGAGGTCACCTCACCGGCGCTCCCCGTCTCCGGTGGAGCCCGATGGAATCATTCTTCGACTTCAGCCCTCTCGTACAAGAATTCGGCACGATCCTCGCGGGCTTCTGGTCGACGATCCGCCTGACCCTCATGAGCGGGTTGCTGGCGCTGATCCTCGGCACGATCCTCGTCGCGATGCGGGTGTCCCCGACGCCCGTCCTCCGTGCCGCCGGGACGCTGTACGTCAACATCCTGCGCAACACCCCCCTCACCCTGGTCCTGCTGCTGTGCGCGCTCGGCCTGAGCGACACCCTGCAGCTCGCGATATCGACCGACCCCGGCACCAACTACTACTGGTGGGCGACGGCCGGGCTGTCGGCGTACACGGCGGCGTTCGTCTGCGAGGCGCTGCGCTCGGGCATGAACACCGTGCCGGTGGGACAGGCCGAGGCCGCGCGGGCCATCGGGCTCACCTTCACCCAGACGCTCCGCCTGGTGGTGCTCCCGCAGGCGTTCCGCTCGGTGATCGCCCCGCTGGGCAGCATCCTGATCGCCCTCACCAAGAACACGACCATCGTCATCGTGGCCGGCTACATCGAGGCGTCCGCGGTCATGAAGCAGATGTTCGACGACTACGGCGGCACGCTTCCGATCTTTCTCGGGTTCGCGGCCGGGTACATGGTGCTGACCCTGCCCACCGGATTCTTCTTCGGCTGGCTGGCCAAGCGCATGGCGGTCGTCCGATGACCGCCGTCCCGGCCGGCGCCGGGGCCCCGCGCGTGCCCCTACGAGAGAGGGGGGACGCGTGAGCGCCACCAGCGTCCTGTACGACGTGCCGGGTCCCCGCGCCCGGCTGCGCAACAACGTCCTCACCCTGCTGTCGGCGATCGTGATCCTGGGGATCGCGTACCTGCTGATCAAGGGGCTGGGCGACAAGGGGCAGCTCGCCGCCAAGCTGTGGACCCCGTTCCTGCAGTGGGACGTCTGGTCGGGGCAGATCTTCACCGGCCTGCTCGGCACTCTCGAGGCCGCCGCCCTGGCAGCGGTCCTCGCGCTGATCTTCGGCGTGGTGTTCGGGCTGGGCAGGCTCTCCGACCAGGCCTGGATCCGGGTGCCCAGCGGGGCGATCGTGGAGTTCTTCCGCGCGATCCCGCTGCTGCTGCTGATCTTCTTCATCCAGGCCGGCGTCGCGACCATGAGCGGCTACACCATCGGCGTGCCCGCATTCGTCGCGGTGGTCGTCGGCCTGACGCTGTACAACGGGTCGGTGCTGGCGGAGATCTTCCGCGCGGGCGTCCTGTCGGTGCCGAGAGGGCAGTCCGAGGCGGGCTACTCCCTGGGGCTCCGCAAGAGCGGCGTCATGCGGCTCATCCTGCTCCCGCAGGCGACGACGGCGATGATGCCGGCGATCGTGAGCCAGATGGTGGTGCTGCTGAAGGACACGGCACTCGGCTGGGTCATCGCCTACGAGGAACTGCTGAACTACGGTCTCAAGCAGATCCCCGCCAACTTCGGCAACCTCATCCCGAGCGCGATCGTCATCTCCCTGGTGTACATCGCGATCAACCTGGTGCTCAGCTACGTCGCCAACCGCCTGGAGCGGCGGAGCAGGCGCAGCCGGCGCACCACCGCGACCGTGGTCACGGCGCCGGCCGCCGTGGGCGTCAGCGGTGGCGGCGGCGTGTAAAACTTCCGCCTGATCGGGGGCGGGGACGCGGGCGGGCGGCTCTAATGCTGCGATGAGCAGGACGCCGCCCGCCCCGTCCCCGCCCGCGTTCCCATCGCGGCCCCCACGCGTTCCACGGCTTTCACGGCCTTCACGCGTTCCACGGCTTTCGCGCTTCTCACGGCCGCTGCGCGGGGTGCTGGTCGCCGTGACGGTGCTGCTCGGGAGCGGCACCGCGCTCGGCGGGTGCGACGGCGGGCACGACACGCTGGTGATCGGGGTGCGTCCCGGCCGGCCCGGTCTCGCCGAACGCCTGCCGTCCGGCGGCTTCGCCGGGTTCGAGATCGAGGTCGCCCACTACGTCGCCAGGCGGCTCGGGTACCGCGACGACCAGATCAGCTACGTCGAGATGCGCACGCCCGCCGGCGCGGCGCCCCCGGTCGACCTGGCCATGGGCACCCTGCTCGGCCGCCGGGCCGGCACCGGCCCCTTCTCCGGGCCGTACCTCGTCTCCGAGCAGGACATCCTGACCGGCGTGCACGACATCTCCGTCCAGCGGCTCGGCGACCTCGCCCAGAAGCGGGTCTGCACCACCTCCCCCGGCCCGCTGGTCGCGCGGTTCGGAGTGGCGTGGCGGCGCGCGTTCCTGACCACCTCGACCATGGCCGGCTGCGTGCGCAGGCTCACCACCCGGCGGGTCAACGCCGTCACCGGGGACGCGGCCGTGCTCGCCGTCGTCTCCGCCGCCGCCCCCGGTGGCCTGCGTCTCGTCGGCGCCCCCTTCGCGCCGGACAAATACGGCATAGCCCTGCGGGAGGACAGCGGCGACCTGCACACCGAGATCGACGACGCCCTCAGGACGATGTTCGAGGACGGGACCTGGCGGCGCGCGATCATCGATCATCTCGGCTCGCTGGCCGCGAAATATCCGTCTCCGCCTGCCTTGGAGCGGTACGTGAGAACACGATCAGCGCCGTAGCGGCCACACGCGGTGGTGTTTTCCGGCAGGATGCCGCTATGCCCCCCGAGCGCACGTCCGGGCACCCCACCTCGCCGTTCGGTGCCTGGCCCTCGCCGATCTCCACCACGGACGTCGCCCGTTCCGGGCTCCGCCCCGGATACCCGACGGTCCGGGGCGAGGAGGTCTGGTGGGAAGAGGATCGCCCGGCCGAAGGCGGCCGCCGCACCATCGTCCACCGCGCCGCCGACGGCAGGCGCCGCGAGCTGCTGCCGGCGCCCTGGGACGCCCGCACCCGCGTCCACGAGTACGGCGGCCGGTCGTACGCCGTCGCGCCCGGAGCGGGGGTGGTGTTCGCCGACCACGCCGACCAGCGGCTCTACCTGGTACCCGACGGGCCGCCCGGCCTGGTGCCCGGCGAGCCTGAGGCGATCACGCCGGAGCCCGAGACCGCCGCCGGCCTGCGCTACGCCGACCTCGTGGTCCACGCCGACGAGGTGTGGTGCGTCCAGGAACGGCACACCGGCGGCGGCAAGGTCATCCGCTCGATCGTGTCGATCCCGGTGCGCGGCGGGCGCGAGCCCACGCAGCGGGTGGCCGGCAGCGACTTCTACGCCTCCCCCGCCCTCTCCCCCGACGGCGCCCACCTCGCCTACGTCTGCTGGGACCACCCCCGGCTGCCGTGGACCGGCACCGAGCTGCGGGTGACCCGGCTGGCCGACGGCCGCTCGTGGCGGGTCACCGGCGGCGCCTCGGAGTCGGTGCTCGCCCCCCGGTGGAAGGACGACCACACCCTCTACTTGATCTCCGACCGGTCCGGCTGGTGGAACCTCGACCAGGCCGACATCCACCACGGCGTGACCCGCCCACTCTGGCCGCTCGAGGAGGAGTTCGCCTGGGCGCCCCACGAGCTCGGTGGCGCGCCGTACGCCGTCCTCGGCGACGGCCGGCTCGCGGTCCTGCGCGGCCGGGGGGACATGCGGCTGTCGATCCTCGACCCGGCCACCGGCGTCCACACCGAACCCGACCTGCCCTACGACGGCTGGGACCCGGCCCTCAGCGCCGACGGGTCCACCCTGTGCGGCATCGCCTACGGGGCGAGGATCCCCCGGTCGGTGGTCCGGGTCGACGTCGCCACCGGGCGCGCCGAGGGCCTGCGACGGGACGCCGGCGAGCTGCCGGACATCGCCTACCTGCCCGTCCCCCGGCCGGTGGAGATCCACGGCCGGTTCGGGCGGCGCGTGCACGCCTTCGTCTACCCGCCCGCCAACCCGGCCGTGGACCCCGGCGAGCCGGCCCCGCCGTACGTCGTGTTCGTGCACGGCGGCCCCACCGCGCACGCCACCACCGCGCTCGACCTGCACAAGGCGTTCCTCACCAGCCGGGGCATCGGCGTCATCGACGTGAACTACGGGGGCTCGACCGGGTACGGCCGCGCCTACCGCGACGCGCTGAAAGGGCAGTGGGGGGTCCTCGACGTGGAGGACACGATCGCCGCCGCCGAGTGGCTGCTCTCCGACGGGCTGGCCGACCCCGCGCGCATCGCGATCCGGGGCGGCAGCGCCGGCGGCTGGACGACGATGGCGTCCTGCTGCGCCTCGGGGCTGTTCTGCGGCGGGGTCTCCATCTCCGGGATCAGCGCCCTCGGGCCGCTCGCCGCCGCGACGCACGACTTCGAGTCACGGTACGTGGAGTGGCTGGCGGGCCCGGAGGACCCGCTCCTGTACGCCTCGCGCGAACCGCTCGCCAAGGCCGGCCAGGTCGACTGCCCCATGCTGCTGATGCAGGGCCAGGACGACCCGGTGGTGCCCCCGGCGCAGTCGGAGGCGTTCGTGGCGGCGCTCACCGAACGCGGCGTCCCGTGCACCTACCTGGCCTTCGAGGGCGAGGGGCACGGATTCCGCAGGGCCGAGACCAGGATCGCCGCCCTCGCCGCCGAACTGGCCTTCTACCAGCAGCTCTTCCGCCGCTGAGCCTTCCCCGGCCGGCGCGGTCAGCGGGCGGACTCCGTGGCGCGGGTCAGCGGGCGAACTCCGTGGCGCGGGTCAGCGGGCGAACTCCGTGGCGCGGGACTCGCGCACGACGGTGATGCGGATCTGGCCGGGGTAGGTCAGCTCCTCCTCGACCTGCTTGGCGACGTCCCTGGCGATCACCTGCGCCTGGATGTCGTCGATCGCCTCCGGCCTGACCATCACCCGGATCTCGCGGCCGGCCTGCATGGCGAACACCTTCTCCACCCCGTCGTACGACTGCGCGATCTCCTCCAGCCGCTCCAGGCGCTTGACGTAGGCCTCCAGCGACTCCCGGCGCGCGCCAGGGCGGCTGCCGCTGATCGCGTCGGCGGCCTGGGTCAGCACCGCCTCGACCGTGCGGACCTCGACCTCGTTGTGGTGGGCCTCGATGGCGTGCACGACGTCCTCGTGCTCGCCGTACCGGCGGGCGATCTCGGCGCCGATCAGGGCGTGGCTGCCCTCGACCTCGTGGGTGAGCGCCTTGCCGATGTCGTGCAGCACCGTGCACCGCTTGAGCAGCGCGGGGTCGAGGCGCAGCTCGGAGGCCATGATGCCCGCGATGTGCGCCGACTCGATGAGGTGCTTGAGCACGTTCTGCCCGTAGGAGGTGCGGTAGCGGAGCTGGCCGAGCAGCGTGATCAGCTCGGGGTGCATGTCGGTGATGCCCAGTTCGACCAGGGCGTCCTCGCCGGCCCGCACGCAGAGGTCCTTGACCTCGTCCTTGCTGCGCTCGTACGCCTCCTCGATGCGCTGCGGGTGGATGCGCCCGTCGAGGACCAGTTTCTCCAGGGTGAGCCGCGCCGTCTCCCGTCGTACGGGGTCGAAGCAGGACAGAAGGACGGCCTCGGGGGTGTCGTCGATGATCAGGTTGACGCCCGTGGTCGACTCGAAGGCCCTGATGTTGCGGCCCTCGCGGCCGATGATCCGGCCCTTCATCTCGTCGCCGGGCAGGTGGAGCACGCTGACGACCGACTCGGCCGTCTGCTCGGTGGCCACCCGCTGGACGGCCAGGGTGACGATCTTGCAGGCGCGCTTCTCGCCTTCCTTGCGGGCCTCGCTCTCGATCTCCCTGATGATCAGCGTGGCCTCGCGCTTCGCCTGGTTCTCGATGGTCATCACGAGCTCGGACTTCGCCTGGTCGGCCGTCAGCCCGGCGACCCGCTCCAGGACCTCCCGGCGCTTCTCCTCGACCTGGTCGAGCTCGGTGCGGCGCTTCGTCAGCTCGGTCTCGGTCTCGGAGAGCTTCTGCCCTCGCTCGGACTGCCTGCGGGCCTCCTCGTCGAGGCGCTGCTCCCGCTCGGCCAGCCGGTTCTCCCGGCGCTCCAGGTCGGACCTGAGCTCCTTCAGCTCGTGCTTGAGGGAGCGAGTCTCCTCCTCGGCCTCCTTGCGCATCCGCTGTGCGCCCTCGGAGGCGGCCTCGGCCCTGCGCAGCACCTCACCGGCGTCCGACTTCGCCTTGACCCGGATCTCCACGCCTTCCAGGCGCGCCTGTTCGAGCTCGGCCTGGACGCCCGCGACCTCTTCCTGCGTCGGCCCCTGCCTGGCGGACCTGTCGCCGCCCGTGCGGCGTATGAGCACGACGAGCGCGACGATCGCGATAAGCGCCAGCAGGACAACCGCTACCGCCAGCATGATCACGACTGTCGAATTCATGCGCGCCCATCCCTCCTCGCGTCGCGAGCCTCAGCACGCGAGGGGTTACACGCACAGCACGGACCGGTCCGACCGGGCGATGGCGGTCAGACAAATATGTCCAGCGTTCCGATGCCGGAGCATCCGTACGCCGGGAGAGATCGGTCTTGATCGTCCGTCGTTAACCGTTATGGCAATCCGCACTGCGCGGAGTAACTCCTCACTGTGGTCGAGATTAAGCGTCAGAGAGGTAACGAGCAAGCAAAGTCCGCCCGTCAAGCCACTTTTGCCCGTTCACGCGAGCGGACTCCCGCTTGGTACAGGCGGCATATCACCTAAAAGATCCCGGTATCTGGCCTGCTGGGGCAAACATGATCACAGCGGAGGTATGAACCTACTTCTGATTGTCCATCCGATTTTTGATGGTCGTGGAAGATCTTTCTGGGGGTGGGCGAGATCCGGGAGACGGGCGGGTAGGGGCCCGCCATGGTGAAGATCGGTTACACGCTCATGAGCGAGCAGTCGCCGCCCGGGCGACTCGTCGAGGACGCCGTGAGCGCCGAGCGCGCCGGTTTCGACTACGAGACGATCTCCGACCACTACTTCCCGTGGCTGGAGGAGATGAGCCACTCGCCGTACGCCTGGTCGGTGCTCGGGGCCGTCGCCCAGGCCACCGAGCGGGTGCCGCTGATGACCTACGTCACCTGCCCGATCATGCGGTACCACCCGGCGGTGGTCGCGCAGAAGGCCGCGACCATGGGCGCGCTGTCGCAGGGGCGCTTCATGCTCGGGCTCGGCGCCGGCGAGAACCTCAACGAGCACGTGATCGGGCGGGGCTGGCCGCCGGTGAACATCCGCCACGAGATGTTCGGCGAGGCCGTGGAGATCATCCAGGCTCTGTTCGGGGGCGAGTACGTCAGCTACCGGGGCGACCACTTCACCGTCGACTCGGCCAAGCTCTACGACCTCCCGCCCGTACCCGTGCCGATCGGCATCGCCGCTTCCGGGGCCCAGTCGGTGGACCTGGCGGCGGAGTACGGCGACGCGCTGATCGCGACCGAACCCGACCGGCGGCTCGTGGAGCGTTTCCACGCCTCCGGCGGGGCGGGCAAGCCGGTCTACGGCCAGCTCGTCATCTCCTACGACATCGACGTCGAGGCCGCCACGGAACGGGCCCACCGCCTGTGGAAGTGGTCCCCCGCCGGGTGGAAGGTGCTGGCCGAGCTACCTGGGCCGGTGAACTTCGCCGACTACGCCCAGTTCGTCCGCCCCGAGGACGTGACCAAGCACGTCCCCTGCGGTTCCGACGTCGACGCCGTCGTCCAGGCGATCAAAGAATTCACCGACGCGGGCTTCACCCACATCGCCCTCGTCCAAATAGACCCCGCCCACCAAACCCCCTTCCTGACCTGGGCCCACTCCACCCTCCTCCCCACCCTCAAAACCCTCTGACCCACTCCCCCACGACCAACCCAACTCCCCGATGCCACCCGACTCCCCGACCCCCCGGCGCGGCAGCCGCCACCACCACCCACCCCCCACAAAGAAGCAACCCACGATGCTGGCCGACCCCCTGACCCCCCGCCCGTGTCCGCCCGGCTCGACCACCGCACGGACCTCGGACCGACCACCCCACTCAGCGGACGGGCGAGTAGAAGCCTCGGACCGCAGGGGGTAGTCGGATCCGTGAATCACTCGAATTCGTCGGGGAGGTCGCCGGTGGGGTGGCCTTCGTTTTCCAGGGCCTCGCGGACGACGCGGTAGGCGAGGCTGCCGGAATATCCCTTCCGGGCGAGCATGCCCGCCAGGCGGCGGACCCGGGCGGCCGGTTCGAGGCTTCGGGTGCCCATGAGCTTGCGGGCGACGAGCCTGCGGGCGGTCTCCATTTCCTGCTCGGAGTCGAGCTGGTCGACCGCGTCCCGCACGGTGTCCTCGTCCACGCCACGGGTGCGCAGCTCCGCGGCCAGCGCTTTCCTGGCCAGGCCACGGCCGGCGTGTCGCGAGCTGACCCAGGCCTCGGCGAAGGCCTCGTCGTCGATGAGTCCCACATCGGAGAACCGGGCGAGCACGGACTCCGCCGCGTCGTCAGGAATGTTCCTGCGACGAAGCGCCTCGGCGAGCTGTGCCCTCGTACGCGGTGCCAGGGTCAGCAACCGCAGGCACACCGACCGGGCGACCGCCTCCGGATCGGCCGGCGGCCCTTGAGCGGCCGGCGACCCGTCGACCGGCCCATCCACCCCGAACGCCGCTCCCCCAGAACGCCTACCGCCATAGCCCCCCCGAGAACGCCCACCGCCGTACCCCTCACGCCCCCTCGCAGCCCGCCCACCGCCCGTTCCACCCCACCCTGTCGAGTCGCTCTCGCCGCCCGGCTGCGACCAGCCCGCGGAGGGGACGTCGCCAGCCGGGGTCGGGTCGCTCTCGCCGCCCGGTTGCGGCCATTCCGCGGAGGGGACGTCGTTGGCCGGGCCGCCTGGACTCTCGGTGCGGCCACCGTTGTTCGGGTCTCGGGGGTTGCGTCTGGGGCGGGGGCGTGGTTTTGGAGGCTCGTTGGGGTCGCCGGGGGCGGGGTCCTGTTCTCGGGCTGGGAAGGTTGGGGCTTCCTGTTCCCAGGAGTCCGTCGGCGCCCCGTCCGGGGATCGCGTGTTCTTACGGCGCGAAGGTCTGGACGTCCGGCTACGGCCGACGGGATCGGGGCCGGTCTGGTCGGGTGCGGGGGGTTCTTCGATCCAGGCTCCCCAGTCCCCTGGCCGCAGCCGGCCAGGGGTTTCTTCGCGTTCAGGCATCAGAGATCAGCCCAGATCAGACGTCACCCGGCTTGGGCGCCTTGCTGCCGCGACCGGCCGGAGCGGGCGAGGGCGCCGCCGCGGCGCCGGCAGGAGCAGGAGCGGCCGCCGTGGCCTCGGCGGGGTTGTCAAGGCGAGGCCCGACGCCGAGCTTCTCCTTGATCTTCTTCTCGATCTCGTTGGCGATGTCGGGGTTGTTCTTCAGGAAGTTGCGGGCGTTCTCCTTGCCCTGCCCGAGCTGGTCGCCCTCGTAGGTGTACCAGGCACCGGCCTTGCGGACGAAGCCTTGCTCGACGCCCATGTCGATCAGGCCACCCTCACGGGAGATGCCGAACCCGTACAGGATGTCGAAGTCGGCCACCCGGAAGGGCGGGGCCATCTTGTTCTTCACGACCTTGACCCGGGTGCGGTTGCCGACCGCCTCGGTGCCGTCCTTGAGCGTCTCGATGCGCCGCACGTCCAGGCGCACCGACGCGTAGAACTTCAGCGCCTTGCCGCCGGTCGTGGTCTCGGGGGACCCGAACATGACGCCGATCTTCTCGCGGAGCTGGTTGATGAAGATGGCGGTCGTGCTGGTGTTGCTGAGCGCGCCGGCCACCTTGCGGAGCGCCTGCGACATCAGGCGGGCCTGGAGGCCCACGTGGCTGTCGCCCATCTCGCCCTCGATCTCGGCCTTGGGCACGAGGGCCGCGACCGAGTCGATGACCACGATGTCGATCGCGCCGGAGCGGATGAGCATGTCGGCGATCTCCAGCGCCTGCTCACCGGTGTCGGGCTGGGAGACCAGCAGGGCGTCGGTGTCCACGCCGAGCTTCTGGGCGTACTCGGGGTCGAGCGCGTGCTCGGCGTCGATGAACGCGGCGATGCCGCCACCCCGCTGGGCGTTGGCGACCGCGTGGAGCGCCACGGTCGTCTTGCCGCTGGACTCGGGGCCGTAGATCTCGACGATGCGGCCTCGGGGGTACCCGCCGATGCCGAGGGCGATGTCGAGCGAGATGGACCCCGTGG
The DNA here is from genome assembly GCF_025506355.1 of Sphaerisporangium corydalis. GTDB lineage: Bacteria > Actinomycetota > Actinomycetes > Streptosporangiales > Streptosporangiaceae > Sphaerisporangium > Sphaerisporangium corydalis. The sequence continues at coordinate 6,184 of NZ_JANZYP010000057.1, read as the reverse complement.
GGATGATCTCGATAGGAGCCCGGGCCTCATCGCCCAGGCGCATGACAGAGCCCTTGCCGAACTGCCGCTCGATTTGAGCGAGAGCAGTCTCAAGAGCCTTCTCGCGGTCGTTGGCTGCCATGGAGTGCTCCCCTGGAGGGTGTGTCGAAGTCTTTTTCCGTCGCTCGCAAGCTACGGGCTGCCACCGACAATTTCCCGGAACGGGCCCAGGGGGCGTCGGCGACTTCAATATAGCCGAACGACTGTTCGATCTCAGCTCAACTTCGCCGAACGAACCGAACGACTTCGAATTCCCCGTGCGCGGGCCGCGTGCGCGCGCGTGCGACCCCCTGATCTCGGCGTTCGATCAAATCGCCCCCCTCGGGCGATGAGGGGAGCGAGAGGAGATCGGCCCGGCGAAGAGGAGTCCTGGCGCCTGTCCCGAGGGCGGCGGGGGCCTCAGCGCAGGCGGGCGTCCACGTCGGTCACTCCGCACACGGCGCGCCAGACGTCCTTGACCGACACCCCGTCGGCGAGCGCCTGCGTCACGGTGCGACCGCCCAGTTCGGCGAGCACGAAGTCGTGCGCCCAGGAATCGGCGTACCTCTCACCGAAGTGGCGGTTCATCCGGTTCCAGAACTCGGTCAGGCGCATTCCCCAAGTATGGTCCCGGAGGTCACCTGGCCGGACCCGAGCCCGCGTGCGGGTCCTCGGGTCCCTCAGGTCACAGGACGCGTGAGCCGTACATCTCGCCGAGCGGGTCGGCCAGCAGCTCCAGCCGGGCCCCGTCGGGGTCGAAGAAGTAGATCGAGGCGTCGCTCTCGACCTGGTAGGACACGCCCGCGTCGTCCAGCTTGCCCCGCAGCTTCTCCCACTTGCCCCGCTCTACCGAGATCGCGATGTGGTGCAGGCCTCCCAGTACCTCCTGGTACGGCCCGAGGTCGAGTCCGGGGAGGTCGAAGAACGCCAGCAGGTTGCCGTTGCCGATGTCGAAGAAGAAGTGGTTGGAACCCTTGTAGTCGCGATTCTCGAAGATCTCCGTCAGAGGGAACTCGAGAAGGCCCTGGTAGAAGCCGATCGTCCGCTCGACGTCCGAGCAGATCAATGCGAAGTGGTGCAGGCCACGCGCGCTGCTTTCCGGCCGTCGCGCCTGGAGGTACTGCCCGCGGATCCGCTCACGAGTCGCCTCGATGGCCGCGTAATCGATGTCCATAGTCCAGATGACGTGCCGAGCACTACCGATGTCAAGTCTTGGGGCCTTCGTCATCGCATGACCTGTATGACGGCCTGATCCTTTCCGAGCACGTCAGAGGGCGGGCGGTGGCGGATTCTGTCGGTGGCGGGCTGCATGATGAATCCGTGACCGATTCGGTGTTCGACCATTTCACCCCGGTGACCGCGCAGTGGTTCACCGATGCCTTCGCCGCGCCCACCGCCGCGCAGGAGGGGGCCTGGCGATCGATCGCGCGCGGGGACAACACCCTGGTGGTCGCGCCGACCGGGTCCGGCAAGACGCTCGCCGCCTTCCTGTGGTCGCTCGACCGCCTCGCCTCTGAGCGGATGAGCGCGGCGCCGGGAGAGGCGGCCGGCGCCAAGGAGGCCCGGGCCCGCCGGTGCCGTGTCGTCTACGTCTCGCCGCTGAAGGCCCTGGCGGTCGACGTCGAGCGCAACCTGCGGGCCCCGCTCGCGGGTCTCAAGCAGACCGCCCGGCGGATGGGCCTGGCCGTCCCCGAGATCTCGGTGGCCATCCGGTCGGGCGACACCGCGGCCGAGGACCGCCGCCGGTTCGCCGCCAACCCGGCGGACATCCTGATCACCACCCCCGAGTCGCTCTACCTGCTGCTAACGAGCAGGGCGCGCGAGGCGCTGCGCGGGGTGGAGACGGTGATCGTCGACGAGGTGCACGCCGTCGCGGCCACCAAGCGGGGCGTCCACCTGGCGCTGACCCTGGAGCGGCTCGACGCCCTGCTCGAACGGCCGGCGCAGCGCATCGGCCTGTCCGCCACGGTCCGCCCGGTGAGCGAGATCGCGACGTTCCTCGGCGGCGCCCGCCCGACGACGGTCGTCCAGCCGCCCTCGGAGAAGGTCATCGAGGTCCGCGTGATCGTCCCCATCGAGGACATGACCGAACTGGACACGGTCCCCCAGCAGCAGTCCTACGGCGACGGGGAGCCCGGCCTGCCGGTGGAGCCGCCGGCGCGGCGGTCCATCTGGCCTCATGTCGAGGAGCATCTGCTCGACCTGATCGAGTCCCATCATTCGACGATCGTGTTCGCCAACTCCCGGCGCCTCGCCGAGCGCCTGTGCGGGCGGCTCAACGAGCTCGCGTTCGACCGGGCGACGGCCCGGTCCGGCGGCCCCGACGCCCCGCCCGGCGGCCCTGGTGTCCCGTCCGGTGGCGGGGGTCCGTCCGGGAGGCCGCCCGCGGAGATGATGGCGCAGGCGGGTTCCAGCAGGGGAACGGTGCCCGAGGTCGTGCGCGCGCACCACGGGTCGGTATCCAAGGAGGAGCGGGCGCAGATCGAGGAGGCGCTCAAGTCCGGGCGCCTGCCCGCGGTCGTCGCGACCTCCAGCCTGGAACTGGGCATCGACATGGGCTCGGTCGACCTCGTGGCCTGCGTGGAGGCCCCGCCCAGCGTCGCCAGCGGGCTCCAGCGCATCGGGCGCGCCGGTCACCAGGTCGGCGCGGTCTCCAAGGGCGTGATCTTCCCCAAGTACCGGGGCGACCTCATCCAGACGGCGGTCGTGTCCGAGCGCATGAAGTCGGGCGAGATCGAGGAGATGCGCTACCCGCGCAACCCGCTCGACGTGCTGGCCCAGCAGATCGTGGCGATGTGCGCGCTCGACGAGTGGACCGTCGAGGAGCTGGAGACGCTGGTCAGGCGGGCCGCTCCCTACGCGACGCTGCCGCGCTCCGCGCTGGAGGCCACACTCGACATGCTCGCCGGGCGCTACCCCAGCGAGGAGTTCGCCGAGCTGCGCCCGCGCGTCGTGTGGGACCGCGTGACCGGCCGCGTCACGGGCCGCCCCGGCGCCCAGCGGCTCGCGGTGACCAACGCCGGCACCATTCCCGACCGCGGCATGTTCGGCGTCTTCCTCGTGGGCGGCGACACCCGGCGGGGCAGCAGGCGGGTCGGCGAGCTCGACGAGGAGATGGTCTACGAGTCGCGGGTGGGAGACGTCTTCGTGCTGGGCGCGACCTCCTGGCGCATCGAGGACATCACCGCCGACCGGGTGCTGGTCTCCCCCGCCCCCGGCCAGCCGGGCAAGCTCCCGTTCTGGCACGGCGACGCGCTGGGCCGGCCCGCGGAGCTCGGCCGGGCGCTCGGCGCGTTCCTGCGGGAGATGTCCGAGGGAAGGACCGAGCGGCTGGAGGCGGCCGGGCTCGACCCGTTCGCCATCGCCAACCTGCTCGCCTACCTCGACGAACAGCGGACGGCCACCGGGTACGTGCCGGATGACCGCACCCTGCTCATCGAGCGCTTCCACGACGAGCTCGGCGACTGGCGGGTCGTCGTCCACACGCCGTACGGCGCCCGCGTCCACGCGCCGTGGGCGCTCGCCATCGGCCGGCGGCTGCGCGAGCGGTACGACATCGACGTGCAGACCATGCACTCCGACGACGGCATCGTGCTGCGCATCCCCGACACGCTCGACGGGCCGCCCACCGACCTCGCGGTCTTCGACGCCGACGAGATCGAGCAGATCGTCACCGAGGAGCTGGGCGGGTCGGCGCTGTTCGCGTCGCGGTTCCGCGAGTGCGCGGGCCGGGCGCTCCTGCTGCCCCGGCGCACCCCGGGCAGGCGGTCGCCCCTGTGGCAGCAGCGGCAGCGCGCCGCCGGCCTGCTCAAGGTCGCCAGCAAGTACGGCTCGTTCCCCGTGGTCCTGGAGACCATGCGCGAGTGCCTGCAGGACGTGTTCGACGTGCCGGGCCTGGTGCGGCTCATGCGCGACATCGCCGCCCGGCGGGTGCGCGTGGTGGAGGTGGAGACCAGCCAGGCCTCACCCTTCGCGGCGTCCCTGTTGTTCTCCTATGTCGGCGCCTTCATGTACGAAGGGGACGCGCCGCTGGCGGAGCGGCGGGCCCAGGCGCTCGCCCTGGACACCCACCTGCTGGCCGAGCTGCTGGGCGAGGCCGACCTGCGCGAACTGCTCGACCCCGACGTGGTGGCCGACACCGAACGGGAGCTGGCCCGGCTCGACCGCCCGCTGCGCGACGCCGAGGACCTCGCCGACCTGCTGCGGACCCACGGCCCCTTGCAGGCGGAGGACGTCACGGTGCGGGAGGGCGACCCCGCGTGGCTGGACGACCTGGCGACGGCCAGGCGGGCCATCCGCGTGCGGGTCGCGGGGGTCGACCAGTGGGCGGCGATCGAGGACGCGGCCCGGCTGCGCGACGCGCTCGGCGTCCCGCTCCCGATGGGGCTGCCGCACGCCTTCCTGGAACCGGTCGCCGATCCGCTCGGCGACCTGCTCGCCAGGCACGCCCGTACGCGTGGACCCTTCCCGGCGACCGCCGCGTCGGTCCGGTTCGGCCTCGGCGTCGCGGTGGTCGTGGACGCGCTGCGGCGGCTGGCGTCCTCGGGGAGGGTGGTGGCCGGGGAGTTCCGGCCGGGCGGGCGAGGTGACGAGTGGTGCGACGCCGGGGTGCTGCGGCTCCTGCGGCGGCGGTCGCTGGCGCGGCTGCGCAAGGAGGTCGAGCCGGTCCCGCCCGAGGTGCTGGGGGCGTTCGCCGCCGCGTGGCACGGCATCACCCAGGGCCGATCGGCCCGGGGCATGGACGCTCTGGTGCACGCCATCGAGCAGTTGCAGGGAGCCGCGGTTCCGGCGTCCGCGCTGGAGACGCTGGTGCTGCCCAGCCGGGTCCCGGGGTACGACCCCGCCCTGCTCGACGAGCTGACCGCGTCCGGCGAGGTGATGTGGGCCGGGCAGGGTTCGCTGCCCGGCGGTGACGGCTGGGTGGCCCTGTTCTTCGCCGACACGGCTCCGCTGCTGCTGCCCCCGCCCGACGAGATCACGATGACCCCTCTGCACGAGAAGGTGCTGGAGGCGCTGAGCGGTGGCGGGGCGCTGTTCTTCCGCGATCTCGGCGGCCGCGTCGGGTCGATGGACGACACCGCGCTCGCGGGGGCGCTGTGGGATCTGGTGTGGGCCGGGCGGCTCTCCGGTGACACGCTGGCGCCGTTGCGGGCCACGCTAGGTTCCGGGCGGCCGGCGCACCGGGGGACGTCCGGCCGCAGGCGGCGGGCCGTGCTCCCGACCCGGGCCGGGCCGCCGACCGTCAGCGGCCGGTGGTGGGCGCTGCCCGAGACCTCGGGCGACGCGACGCAACGCGCGCACGCCCAGGCGGAGGTGCTTCTCGAACGGCATGGCGTGGTGACCAAGGGCGCCGTGATGGCGGAACGGCTCACCGGGGGGTTCGCGACCGTCTATCCGGTCCTGCGGGCGTTCGAGGAGACGGGACGGTGCCGGCGCGGGTACTTCGTCGAAGGGCTGGGCGGCGCGCAGTTCGCGCTTCCCGGTGCGGTGGACCGGATGCGTTCCATGGCGTCGGCCATGTTCTCCGACGTCGGGGGCGCCCGTCCGCCGGGTACCGAGAGCAGTGAGCGGCGTGCGGTGGTTTTGGCGGCGACCGACCCCGCCAACCCGTACGGCGCGGCGTTGCCGTGGCCGGCCCATCCTGGGGAGGTGTCTCACAAACCCGGACGTAAGGCGGGGGCGCTGGCGGTGCTGGTGGACGGGCGGCTGGTGCTGTACGTCGAGCGTGGCGGAAAGACGTTGCTGTCCTTCTCCGACGACGACCGGCTGCGACCCGCGGTGGACGCGCTGGCGCTGGCCGTCCGCGACGGCGCCCTCGGCAAACTGACCGTGGAGAAGGCCGACGGCACGGCGATCGTCGACTCCCCGCTCGCCGCCGCCCTGGAGTCCGCCGGCTTCCACCCCACCCCCCGCGGCCTCCGCCTCCGCTCCTGACCCCGCCACCCGATGACGAATGCCGGCGGACGGTAGCCGGCCCACCCCGACTTCCCTTCCCCGTTCCCTGGCGACGGGCGAGTCGTAGCGATCACGGGTCCACGGCTACGGAGCACACCTCCGACCAGGTGACGGGTTCACGGTGGGGAGGGTTGGCGGTGGCCAGGGGTCGATGGTGGTGGAAGCGCCACCGACCACTGGGTGGGTGAGCGGTGGCAGGTTCCCGGTGGGG
>NZ_JANZYP010000056.1 GCF_025506355.1 Sphaerisporangium corydalis | reverse complement strand
CCACCCCCCGTCCGCCCGGCACTCACCCCTCTCCGCCTGGATGCTTCAGCAATGGGCGCCGACGCGGTGGGAAGGAGTACGGCGAAATCGGCGCCCCGTACGGCGGTCATGCCGGTGAGCACTGGCGATAGGAACCAGGGCCGTCTGGCCGGATGGTGCTCGCTTCTGGATCACCTCGCGCGTGTGAGGAGGGGGCGGGTCCGTCATAAGGTTGGGGCATGCCGCGTTTCCGTCGGATTCTCGATGAGTTGCCCGCCTACCGTGCGGGGAAGGCCGTGGTCTCCGCCGACGGCCGGTCGTTCAAGCTGTCGTCCAACGAGTGCCCCTACGACCCGCTGCCCTCCGTGGTCGAGGCGGTGGCCACCGCCGCCAGGGAGATGCACCGCTACCCCGACCCCGCCTCCGCCGCGCTGACCGACGCGCTCGCCGAGCGCTACAAGGTCCCCCGCGAACACCTCGCCCTCGGGGCCGGTTCGGTGACCGTCGCCCAGCAGCTCTTCGAGGCCGTGAGCGAGCCGGGCGCCGAGGTCATCTACGCCTGGCGGTCCTTCGAGGCCTATCCTCTCCTCGCCGACCTCGCGGGAGTGACCTCGGTACGGGTCCCGCTCACCGACGAGACCCACGACCTCCAGGCGATGGCGGCGGCGATCACCCCCGCCACCCGCATGATCTTCGTGTGCAACCCGAACAACCCGACGGGCACCGCCAACCGCTCGGAAGAGCTCACCGTGTTCCTCGACCAGGTCCCCGAGGACGTGCTGGTCGTGCTGGACGAGGCCTACCGCGAGTACGTCCGCGACGTCGACGTCCCCGACGGCCTCGGCCTGTACCCCGACCGGCCCAACGTCGCCGTCCTGCGCACCTTCTCCAAGGCGTACGGCCTGGCCGGCCTGCGGGTCGGCTACCTGATCGCCCACGAGCCGGTGGCCTCGGCCGTACGCAAGACGACGGTCCCCTTCGCCGTCAACGCCATCGCGCAGGCCGCCGCCATCGCGTCCCTGGCCGCCGAGGACGAGCTGCTGGAACGGGTCGAGGCGGTCGTCAAGGAACGCACCCGCGTCCGCGAGACCCTGCTCGGCCAGGGCTGGGCCGTACCGCCGAGCGAGGCCAACTTCGTCTGGCTGCGGCTCGGCGACCACACCGGCGAGTTCGCCGACCGCTGCGCCGTCGACGGCGTCGCCGTCCGCCCCTTCGGAGCCGAGGGCGCCCGCGTCTCCATCGGCTCCCCCGACGCCAACGACACCTTCCTCACCGCCGCCCAAGCCTTCCGCACCGAACTGTAGAAGCCACAAGCACCCGATCACGTGATAGGAAGCCAAAGCGCCCCGTTCACGTGAATCGTGCCTTCGGCGCGCTTTTTCCCAGGCGACCCTCCGCCCACGCACGGCCGTCCCCTTCGCAGCCACATGTATCCGACTTCGGACCCTCAGACCCCTGTTCACGCGCCAGAGCACCGGTACCGTCTGAGGGAAACGGCCAGACCGATGGCGACCTCGACGCACGAACGTGCGCGGCACGCCCGCACTGGCATCCGGCCAAGGGAGGCATGACCGTGCTGGAGGAGAGCGAGAGCATCGGTCGGCGGATCAAACGGGCGCGGCTTCGGCTCGGCCTGACCCAGGCGGACTTCGCGGCGCGGTTGAAGCGCACGCAGGGCTGGGTCTCGAAGGTGGAGCGCGGGCGCATCGAACTGGACCGCGCCGGGCTGGTCAACGAGGTCGCCGCCGCACTTCACGTCCACCCCAACGACCTGATCGAACGCCCGTTCACCGGGTCCGCCGCGCACAACCAGTGGCAGGTGGCCGCCGCGATGATCGTGCGTGAACTGCGCCGGTACGACCTCGCGCCGGTCTTCGACGGGCCGCCCCGGCCGTCGCCGTCGCTCTGGCGGCACATGGCGACACTGCATCGCCTACGGGACGAGGCGAACAACACCGCGATCATGCGAGAGCTGCCGGACCTGCTCCGCGAAGCGCGGGCCCTGGCGGAGACGTCGGACGGCCGGGAGCGCGAGGAGGCGTTCGCGATCTACTCGCTGACGTTCTCCACTGGGAACGTGCTCGTCCACGCTGTCTCCGTCGCCCTGGACGCGAACGACCAGCGCCGTGCCCTCGCTCTCAATCGTGAGGTGGGGACGACCGCCATCGCGGCGCTGCCCGCCTCCCGTCGAGGACACCACCGGATGGACCTGGCACAGGCGTACCTGTGGGACGGCAACCGTGCCAAGGCGCTGGAGGAACTGGAGGAGGCCGAACGCATCGCGCCCCAGCTGATCCGCAACCACCCGATCGCACGCGCGACGCTGCGCAGGATCGTGTACGCGGAGAGAACGGTACTCCGCGAGAGGCTACGCCGAATGAGCGACCGCTTCCATCTGGACGACTGACACCGGCCTCCGAGTGCTCGTCGGCGGAGCGTTCAAGAAAATCGTGCGGAGCACCTTTGAGAAGTACGCGCGCGCTGCTGTCCGGTCGCCCTGAGTGGGTGGGTATGCGGGAGCCGGGGGTGAAGAGGCGATGTGGGCTTGTCGGCGGAGCGTTCAAGGGAATCGTGCGGAGCACCTTATTGAGGAGCCCGTTGCTGTCCGATTGGCCGGGGTTCGTGGGTGAGTGGGAGACGAGCGCTCAGGAGATCGGGCGGAGCGCCTTTTTCGGGCGTGGTGGTGCTGTCGTCGTTGTGGGATTTGCGTTCGGTGGAGACGACGAGGGCGACGCCGATGATGATGACGAGGCCGGCGACGACCATTTGGGAGGTCACGCGTTCGCTGAGGACGGCGACGCCGAGCAGGACGGCCACGACCGGGTTGACGTAGGCGTAGGTGGAGACCAGGGAGATGGGGGCGTTGCCGAGCAGCCACACGTACGAGGTGAAGCCGACCAGCGAGCCGATCAGGATCAGGTAGAGCAGCGCGAGCCAGGAGGCGCCGCTGGCGGCGGTGAGGTTCATGCGCTCGCCGGTGACGGCGCCGCCCAGCAGGAGCCCGGCGCCGCCGACGGCCATCTCCACCGTGCCGGCCACGAAGGGGTCCTTGGGCATGGCGAGGCGCCCGGGCAGGAAGGAGCCGATGGCCCAGGACAGCGACCCGATCAGGATGATCACGACGCCCGCAGTGCTGGAGGAGGTGCCGCCGGTCAGGGAGAGCCCGGCCACGCCGGCGAACCCGACGAGGACCCCGGCCAGGGTGAGCGGGCGGGGGCGGTCGCGGGCGGCCACGCGGAAGATCACGAGCCAGAGCGGCACCGAGGCCACCAGGAGCGAGGCGAGGCCGGAGGAGATGCGCTGCTCGGCGAGGGCCACCATGCCGTTCCCGGTCGTGAGCAGCAGGACGCCGGCCAGGCCCGCGCCGAGGAACTCCCGGCGGGTCATGCGGAACACCCCGGCCCCCCGGCGGAGCACGAGCACGGTGCCGAGGATGATGGCGGCCGCGACGAAGCGCAGTCCCGCACCCAGCATCGCCGGAATCGTCTCGATCGTGATCATGATGCCGAGGTAGGTCGAACCCCAGACGACGTACACGGCCGCCAGCGCCGACCAGACCTTGATGCCATGAGTATTCTGCCCCATGACTAATGACACTATCGGCCCGCCCTTGAGGGGCGCTCGCGAGTTTCAGACTGTGAAATACCCCCTTCGCCGTACGATCACAGGTTTGTCCACATGGTGTGGATAACTAGTCCTCCCTAGAGGGTCGAACATTTCATTTCGGCATCTAATCAGGCCGAGTATCGTCCGGCCGTGCTAGTTCGGGTTGTCCACAGGCTGTGGACAACCCGCCCCACGCTCCCAACTGGGAGCCTTCCACGACCCGCGGCCCGCCGAGGCCGCGTCCCCGGCGACGCCAATCGATTTGCGTCCGCCCGGCGACCGCCCCCGCGTTCCTAGCGTTGCCCCGCCCATGCGATCCGCCCCGGCCCGAAGACCGTCCAGGCGGGCCACCCGCCCCACACGGATGACCCGTCCGGCGAGCCGCTAGCGCGGGCCGAGCTTCTCGACGATCAGGCGGTACAACTGCCGTGGACGGCCGGGCTGGGGTGTGCGGTTCGGCGGTAGCGGCCACGCGAGTCCCTCGTCAACCAGCGTGCGCAGCAGGCGCCGAGCCGTGCGGGGAGTCACTCCGAGCATGCGCCCGGCGCTCTCCGCGTCCACTATGGTGTCGCCGCCGTCCAGCTTGGCGGCCAGCCGTGCCAGCACCTCCACGCCCTTCGGCCTGCCCTGCCCGGGCGCCTGGGGAGGCATCCGGGGCGCGGGGACCAGCGTGCGGCCCTCGCGGTCCACCGCGAAGCCCTGGGGCTGCTTGCCCGCCTGGGTGCGCGCCAGGGCGGCCCTGGCGTGCGTCTCGGCGTCGTGGGTGGTACGGCCCATGCCCACGCCGACCTCCACCGCCAGCCCGAGGTCGTCGCGGATCCGGGCCGCGAACGGCAGGACCCGGAAGCCGTCGGTCGCGGTGGCCATCGAGCCCCGCGTCGCCGTCACCAGGTAGCTGTGGTCGTCGATCGCCCATACGGCGGCGTTCATCCGATTGGCCTCCTGCACCAGCAGGCGGTGCAGTGACAACCTCAGTTCGTCACGCCAGTATCTCGGTGCCGCACGCCGTACGGGCTCGCGTAAGGTGGGCACCTCGATCAGGACCACGGTGAGCTGTGACTCCTCCAGCCGGTGGTGCGCCCCGAGCAGCGCCGCGGTGTGCAGCGCCGTGCGGACCGCCGCCGAGGTGGGCCGCACGCGCACGGTCGGCACCCCCGCCGCGGTGAGCCGGTCGGCCACCTGTGGAAGGCAGGTCAGGGCGCCGGTGGTGGTGCCCTGCCGGATCAGGCGCTCGTGGTAGGCCGCGATCGTGCCCGTGGCGCCTGGTTCCTCCCTGGTCTGTACCCCGCCCGCCGGCAGGCCGAGGTCGGCGTAGGCCTCCTCGACGTCGGACCGGCTGAGCACGTCGACGCTGACCCGCCGCGGGTCGATGCGCTCGTCGAGCGCCGCCCGGGCCAGTGCCGCCGTGAGGGCCGGCCCGCCGAGCTGCACGTACGTCGCGGGGATCGTCAGCACGCCCGACCGCCTGGCCAGCTCGTACGGCACCGGGCTGGCGAACAGGCAGGCGTCCACGCCCGGCCCGAGGCGCACCACCTTGTCCGCGGCCTCCTGCTCGTCCCGGTAGGCCGCGGCCACCAGCCTGCACGGGACCGGGGCCGCCGCGTGCCCCATGAGCATCACTCGTTCGACCAGGTCGTGGGGTCCCACCACCCCGATTGTCAGGTCCGGGGCGGACGCGCCTACGCGTGCCCCTCGCGGTGTATCTTCGGCCCTCTCGACCAATGTTCGTCCCATCCCGCCATACCCTCTGGTCGAGGCCACCCCACCGAGCGGGTCCCCGGGCCCTATGTACGGCCCGGCGGCGCGCCAAGCGTGGCCACCTCTCGAAATCCACTGGTCGAGTCCACCTCGCCGGGGCCGTCGCGGGGCTCGCCGTAAGGCGGCACGCGGCGTTCCCGGCTTGGGTTCGTCTCCCATCCGGTCTAGTCCTCTTTGGAACGATCGCTCGCCGAGGCACTAATGTCACGCCCGGATTTGCCGGAATACCAGTGGCCTATGCCCATCAGGCATGGCAGATATGGATATACGAACAGGTCAGAGGCGGTTTACGGGCACAGTCACGAGCTAGAGGAAATCTCTCTTACCACATCGCCTCCCAGCGCCTTCATGCGCGCTGCGAGGTCGTGGTGGCCGCGGTCGATGAGATATCCGGGGGAGACGACGGTCTCGCCGCCCGCCGCCAGGCCCGCCAGGATCAGCGCGATCCCGGAGCGCAGGTCGTGCGCGGTGACGTCCGTGCCCGTCAGCGGCGTGGGTCCGTGGACGACCGCGCGGCTGCCCTCGACCTCGATGTGGGCGCCCATCTTGTTGAGCTCGCCCGCCAGGGCGAAGCGTCCGTCGAAGATGCGCTCGTGGATGTAGCTGGCGCCGTCGGCCAGCGAGGCGACCGTCATGATCGGCGACTGCAGGTCGGTGGCGAAGCCGGGGTAGGTGTCGGTGATGACGTTGATCGGCCGCAGCGGCCGGTCGCGCCGCACGTTGAGCACCGCGCCGTCGGTGGAGAACTCGACGCCCATCTGCTCCAGCTTCCAGCGGACCACCCCGAGGTGCTCCAGGGACGCGCCGACGAGGTTGACCTCGCCGCCGGTGATGGCGGCGGCCATCGCGAACACCCCGGCGTCGAGCCGGTCGGGCATGACGCGGTGCTCGACGGCGGTGAGCTCGTCCACGCCCTCGACGGTGATGAAGCCGGTGCCGCCGCCGCTGATGCGGGCGCCCATCTTCGTCAGCATGTCGATGACGTCGAGCACCTCCGGCTCCAGCGCGGCGTTCTCGATGATCGTGGTGCCCTTGGCCAGGGCCGCCGCCATGATGAGGTTCTCGGTGCCCGTGTGGGAGGGCGTGTCGAGGTAGAGCGGGGCGCCGGTGAGCCCGGCGGCCTTGACGTGGATGACGCTCTCGCCCTCGTCGACCAGGGCGCCGAGCCGCTTGTATCCCAGGTAGTGGAAGTCGAGGTTGCGGGAGCCGAGGTTGCACCCGCCCACGCCCTCGATGATGGCCTCGCCCAGGCGGTGCAGCAGGGCGGGGACGAACAGCACCGATCCGCGGAACCGGCGGGCGATCTCGGCCGGCAGCACCGGGCTGGTGAGCCGGGACGCGTCGATGACCAGAGTGCGCTCGGCCTCGTGCAGCTCCACCTTGGCGCCCACGGTCTCGGCCAGCTCCAGGGCACGGCGGACGTCTTCGATGATCGGCACGTTGCGCAGGACCGTACGGCCCTCCGCGGCGAGCAGAGCCGCACCGATCATCGGGAGCACGGCGTTCTTGGCTCCCTGGATGAAGGCGGTTCCGCGCAGGGCGTTGCCACCGCGCACGCGGTAACGAACCATATGATGAGGCTCCTCGGAATCTGGGAAATGACGCGCCTGGGAAGCGGACGGCGGCAAAGTTATCCGCCCACAGTAGCTCTTTCAGGATGATGGCCCGGCCAATTTGACGTCACTGTGCCGCCCGGAAAACACGTGATCGTTTAACGCGACGGCGGGCTGGTCGGCGCGTTGGGCGAGGCGGCGTGCAGGAGGGTGTTGGCGCGCTGGTCGACGAACCGCGTGACGACCTGTTGCGCGTATCCGAACACCATCGCCCATACCAATATCGACGTCTGGGAGCTGAGCCCGGCGAACCCGGGGACGAACCCGGAGTTCAGGATCAGCAGCCCGACGATCGCCGTCGCCACTCCCGCGGGCGCCTTCAGCAGGTTCTGGGCGACCGCCAGGGAATAGCGCGTGGACAGCTCCGAGCGGGTGGACAGGCTGGCGGCGGTGGCGAGCGCCGCGCCGAGCATCCCCATGAGCGCGACCAGCGGCACGTCGCCGGCGGTGGGGCCGTTCGCGCCGGCCGGGCACACCTGGTTCTGGCGTGCGCCGAAGCTCGCGAGAAGCGTCCCGTTGCCGCACATCGGGATCGCCTGCGGCCAGATCGCGCCGATGGCGATCAGCCCGCTGACGATCAGCGTGAGGATGACCACGCCGCCGAACAGCATGTTGCGGAAGCTGCGCACCCGCCCGCTCTCGATCGAGGCCGCGTTGTACCCGGCGCGCAGCACCGACATGAGCAGCGAACGGTCGCGCTCGTCGATGTCGCCGGCGGCGGCGCGGGTCGCGAGCTGGGTCAGCCGGGCGTCGTCGGCGGCGAGGTAGGCGCGTCCGGTGGCGAGCACCTCGGGCGCCCTGGCGTTCAGCTCGCCCGCCGGGAGCAGCCCGTAGAGCAGGATCGTGGCGCCGAACACGTTGGACCAGGCGCCCTCGATCGCCTGCCCGGTCAGCCACCGCCGCCAGCCCTGGCGTTCACCGGAGTACTTGGCGGCCAGCGCGAGGTGGCGTTCGATCGCGTGGTGCAGCACCTTCAGGCCCGGCTCGGCCGGCCGCGCCGCCACGCAGCGCTCGGAGTCGGCGAGGATCTCCTCGCTGCGGGCGGCGATGTAGACGCGCCACACGCCCGGCCAGCGTTGCACCTCTCTGCTCACCTCGTAGGGCGCGTCCTCATCGTCCCGTGTGTCGCTTTCGTGCACGGCCGGGTCGGCTGCCATACGCCCTCCAGGGTTCGCCTCTGGCCCCGGCTTACCGTGCGTCCCGGGTCCCGCGCTACCTTTTCGCGATCATCCGTCTGCCCCGGTCTGGGCGGCGATGTCGGACCTGTGGTGGGACCCGCGGAGCGTGATGCGGCTGACCTGCTCGTACGCCGCCGCGCGCGCCGAGGCGACGTCCGGGCCGGTGCCGACGACGCTCAGCACCCGCCCGCCGGCCGACACGACCCGGCCGCGCCCGTCGAGCGCGGTGCCGGCGTGGATCACGTACGCGTCCTTGGCGGACGGCTCCAGGCCCTCGATGGGGTCGCCCTTGACCGGGTCGGCGGGGTAGTTCTCCGCCGCGATGACGACGGTCACCGCCGCGCCGTCGCGGTAGCGCGGCGCGGGCTCGGCCGCCAGGGAGCCGGTCGCGCAGGCGAGCAGCAGGCCGGCCAGCGGGGTCTCCAACCGGTCGAGCACCACCTGGGTCTCGGGGTCGCCGAACCGGGCGTTGAACTCGATGACCCTCGGCCCGGCGGCCGTCAGGGCCAGCCCGGCGTACAGCACACCGGTGTACGGCGTGCCGCGCCGCGCCAGCTCGGCGACGGTCGGCAGCACGACCTCGGCCATGACCTGCTCGGTCAGCCCGGCGGGCGCCCACGCCAGCGGCGTGTAGGCGCCCATGCCGCCGGTGTTCGGGCCCTGGTCGCCGTCGTAGGCCCGCTTGAAGTCCTGCGCGGCCTGGAGCGGCACGGCGGTCGTGCCGTCGCACAGGGCGAACAGCGACACCTCGGGGCCGTCGAGGAACTCCTCCACGACCACGCGCTCGCAGGCCGCCGCGTGGGCCAGTGCCTCGGCGCGGTCGGTGGTCACCACGACGCCCTTGCCGGCCGCGAGCCCGTCGTCCTTCACGACGTACGGGGGGCCGAACGCGTCGAGGGCCGCCGCGGCCTCCTCCGGGGTCGCGCACACGCGCGCCCCGGCCGTGGGCACGCCGGCGGCGACCATGACGTCCTTGGCGAACGCCTTCGACCCCTCGATCATGGCCGCCTCCTTGGACGGCCCGAAGCAGGGGACGCCCGCCGCGCGGACGGCGTCGGCGACGCCCGCGACCAGAGGCCCCTCGGGACCGACGACGACGAGCCCGGCGCCCAGCCGCACGGCCAGCGACGCGACCTCCCCGGGGTCGGTGGGGACGACGGGATGCACCGTCGCCACCGAGGCGATGCCGGCGTTTCCTGGGGCACAGTGGAGCTCCGACACCGCGGGGTCGAGCCCGAGGGCACGGCACAGGGCGTGCTCACGGCCGCCGGATCCAATCACGAGAACGCGCACGTGGGGAGTCTACGGGTCGGCTCTGGGGTCGCCGGACGGCCGCGCGGTCGGCGCAGGTGGGACGCCCTGCGACGCACGGGGGCGCGCACCGGCCCGGCGCCGGGATGATCGAGCGGGTTAAAGGGCATGTAAGCTGGGTGCTGAGCCCTGGCTGTGATAAGTTAGGGCGGCTTTGGCCTGTGTCCTGGCGATTGGAGGTGGAATCGGGATGACTTCTGGTGATCCCAGCAGTACGTGCTCGCGCACGTACGTCGTGCGCAAACCCGACCACTCCAATTCGGTGTCCGACTGAGAGTCACGCGCCCCCTGTCTGCGGCTTCCGTCGCACTCTTGTCTTTCCGCGCGCTGGTTCCCTGAGGTCGGGCGGGAAGGGACCGCCGCCATGCGCTCGTCCACGCTTTTCCAGCGGATCAACCTGCACCCCCGCACCACGCACGTACGCCTCGGCCCCTCGGCGTCGATCGGCTCCCTGCGCCGCGACCCGATGAACGGCCGCTGCGTCCCGCCGAGCGACTCGCTGGTCGAGTTCGGCGCCTACGTCGCCGGCAAGCGCGTGCGCGTCTCCGGCATCCCTGAGGCCGTCACCCTGGTACGCGAGCACAACGCCGCCTCCGAGACGGGCAACGCCTACGTGTGGGTGGGGCTGCACGAGCCCGAGGCCCCCGAGGTCGAGTGGCTGGCCGAGGTCTTCGGCCTGCACCCCCTCGCGGTCGAGGACGCGATCAAGGCCCACCAGCGGCCGAAGGTCGAGCGCTACGGCGACTCCCTGTTCGTCGTCCTGAAGACCATCGCCTACCTCGACCACGACGAGCTGACCGCCTCCAGCCAGATCATCGCCAGCGGCGAGATCATGGTGTTCGTCGGCCCCGACTTCGTGGTCACCGTGCGCCACGGCGAGCACTGCCCCCTCGCCGAGGTCCGCGGGCGCCTCGAGGACAAGCCCAAGCTGCTGTCCCGCGGGCCGGCCGGCGTGCTGCACGCCATCGCCGACCACGTCGTGGACAAGTACCTCTCGGTGGCCGACCTGATGCAGGCCGAGCTGGAGGAGGTCGAGGCCGCCGTCTTCGCCGACGTCAGCTCGCGCGACATCGGCCGCATCTACCAGCTCAAGCGCGAGATGATCGAGATGAAGCGCGCGGTCACGCCGCTCCAGACCCCGCTGGGCGCCCTGCCGCAGCGCCGCATGATCCCCTCGGAGATGCGCGAGTACTTCCGCGACGTGGTGGACCACCTCTCCCGGGTGTGCGAGCAGGTGGAGTCGTCGAACGAGCTGTGCAACTCGATCCTGCAGGCCGCCCTCGCCAGGTCCAACGCCCTGGCGAACGAGGACATGCGCAAGATCTCCGCGTGGGTGGCCATCATCTCGGTGCCCACGATGATCGCCGGCATCTATGGAATGAACTTCAGCCACATGCCCGAGCTGTCCGCCATCTGGGGCTATCCCGCCGTGATCGGCGTCATGCTCCTCATCTGCTCGATCCTGTACCGGGGCTTCCGCCGCAACAGCTGGCTCTAGTTCACCCGCCCCGACTCAGGGGACGAGCTGGAGCTTGGGGCGCTGGTCGCGGAGCCCGAGCAGGGCGCGTACGCGGGGGATCGGCCAGGCGAGCTGGGCGGCCAGGGCCGCCATGGTGAGGCCGGTCTCGTCGACCGCCAGGTCGAACGCCTGGCGCAGCAGCACGGGGTGCTCCCCGGGGTAGCCGGTGATGGGCTCGCCCGCGAACCCGGGCTGATCGCGCAGGGCGCCGAGCCGCTGGTACGCGCGGCTGGCCGAGGAGTCCGACAGCAGGCCCACCTCGCGGCAGCGGTACAGCAGGGAGTCGACCGACACCCCCCAGGCGTGCTTCAGCTCGACCAGCCGGCGCAGGTCCAGGCGCCGGGGCAGCTCGGGCAGGATGCTCTCGCGCGGGGTGAGGAACTCGGCGGCGAAGGTGTCGGCCTCACGCTCCTGCTGGACGTCCCCGGCGGCGGTGTCGCCGTGCAGCACGAGATGGCCCAGTTCGTGGGCGGCGGTGAAGCGGTAGCGGTGGATGTCGTCGAACCGGTTGGCGGTCAGCACGACGATCGGCCGGGGGAGCTGCGAGGTGGAGAAGGCGTCGACCGTGGTGGCGTCCTCGTCGGGCGGCGGCAGCACCACCACGATGCCGCGGGTCTCCATGTGCCGGACGAGGTGCGCGATCGGCCCGGTGCCGAGCCCCCATAGGCGGCGCAGCTCGCGGGCGGCGGCGGCCGGGTCGCGCGGCAGCTCGACCCCGGAGTGCACCTCGCCGCCGGAGAACCCGGGCAGGTCGACGTGCGGCAGCCGCACGCGCTTCTCCAGGGCGTGGGTCAGCTCCCAGACCTGCTCGACGAACGCGACGGCCTTGGCCCGCTGGTGGACGCGGGTGGAGCGCAGGCTGCGGAAGTGCGCCATGGACCCGTCGAGCTTGGCGTGCGGCCGGCCGGACAGGAAGAACGCCAGGGGGACGGCGAGGGCGGCGGCCAGCCGGGGGATGAGGTCGGGCCGGGGATGGGTCATGCCCGTCTCGTACTGCCCGACCGCCGCCGGGGTCACGCCCACCCGTTCGGCGAGGTCCTTCTTGGTCATCCCGGCCAGCCGGCGCGCCTGGGTCAGCCGTGCCTGGTCGAAGGCGTCGGCCACCGCCTGCGGGCTCGGCCCGCGCCCGGTGCCGCCACCGGCGGGATCGAACAGGCGGATCTGGGACCGGTCGTCTCTACGGTCGCTCATCGGCGTCGGCGATCGGTGACTCGTCGGTGGACTCGCTGTGCACAGGGAAGATCTTCGCATTCTCGCGCTCCACCGCGGGGCGGCGGACCAGGGTGAGGTCGGGCTCGGCGCCGTGGTCGAAACGCCCCGCCATGTCGGGCTCGGCGGTCGGGAGGCCCTGAGTGACCCACGGCAGGGCGGTCAGCAGGGGGATCTGCTCGACGTGGGTCCAGTGGATCCTGCCCATGTCGTCCAGCAGCTCCGCCTCTCCCCAGTAGAGCTTCAGCAGGCTCGCCTGCGCGTTGGCGGCGTAGGCGACCGGGATGAGGCGGGTGTCGGCGGGAAGCTGCGCGAGCAGCGGGCGCGCCGCGGCCAGCTCGGCGAGCTGGGTCTCCTCGTCGTCGCTGGCCAGGGCCAGGTCCAGCACTTCCTGGTGGTAGGTGGTGGCGGGGGCGAAGCGGGTGAACAGCTCGCGGACGAGCGCGGAGACCCGGCCGTCGCTGACCCGCGCCTCGCTGATCGGCGTCGTGTCGTCCTCGGCGTACCGGAAGGGCAGGATGAGGTTGCCGTCGAGCACGACCAGGTGGTGGGGCGAGCCGTACGGCCGCACGACCTGGAACCCGGGGTCGTTCTTGAAGCCGTCGACCAGAGCCTCGTAGCGGCGCGCCATCAGCGTGGAGCCGTAGGCGTACCGCTTGTCGCTCCTGGACGATTTCTGGGCGTCCTGGGCGTTGCCGGCCGCCTCCAGGAGCGAGGCGGCGAGCTGGCCGCGCACCGAGGCGGCGCGCTCCCCGAAACGCTCGGTGGCCCAGCGCGAGATCCCCGGCTCCTCGACCATGGTGTGACCTCCCGTACTCGGCGGTGTGGTGCCCCGCGGCCGACGCCGCCACTTCAGTTCACCGCACGATACTCCCGCGTGCGCTCCATTTCCCGGCGTGACGCGCCGGGCACGGGAGTTCAGGCGAGGGCGGGACGCGGGGCCGGGAGTTCAGGCGGGGGCGGGGCGCAGGGCGGGGACGGGCTCGGGGAGGGGCAGGCCGCGCTGCGCCCACAGCTCGCGCATCCGGCCGGGGTAGTCGGTGACGATCCCGCCGACCCCGAGGTCGATCATCCGCGACGCCTCGGCGGTCTCGTTGACCGTCCACGCGACGACCGGCAGCCCGGCCCGCGCGGCGCGGCCCATGAGCGTCTCGTCGACCAGGGTGCGGTGGCACGACAGGGTGGTGGCCCCGATGGAGGCCGCCGCCGCGGCGATGTCGCCGCCGAAGTCCTCGTCGTGGCGCAGGCCGAGCCAGGCGGGCGTGAGCGTGTCCCGCTCGACCAGCGCGAACCGCCTGGACACCAGCCCTTCGGCGGCGCGCAGGACGCTCCAGTCGAAGCTGAGGATCGCCGAGCGGTCGAGCCGGTCGTGCTGGTCGAGCTCGGCGACCACCATTTCGGTGAGCATGCGGGGGTCGGGGGAGATGCCCGGCCGGGTCGGGTCGGTCTTCAGCTCGACGTCCAGCCGCACGCCGTCGGCCCCGTACGCGCCGACCAGGCCGAGGACGGCGCCGAGGGTGGGCATCCGGGTGCCGGGGATCGGGACCTGGGTGCGGGTGAAGCGGTCGGACCCCCCTGGCGGCCGGCGCACGCCGACGTCGAGGGTGCGCAACTGGGCCAGCGACAGGGAGCCGATGGGCTTGCCGACGTAGGGGAACGCCGGGTCGCCCGGCGTCGCGGGGACGGTGTCGGTGCTGGTCACCGATGAGACCGTCAGATCGTGGGTCAGCACGAGCTTGCGGTCGGCGGTCAGCGTGACGTCGAGCTCGATCGCGTGTACGCCGAGCTCCAGCGTGTAGGCCATGCCGGGGAGGGTGTTCTCCGGGCGCAGGCCCCGCGCCCCCCGGTGGCCGTGTATCTCCACCTGCACAATGGCGCACCCTATCGGTCAGGCGCCATGACCACGTTCAGGTGGGGCCGTTTCGCCCTGCCGGATCAGGCCACGTGCCCTTCGCCGGCCGGGGTCGCCGCCGGCGAAGGACACGGGCCCGCGCTCAGATGAGGGGCCGCAGGGACAGGGTCTGGGTGCGGCCGGGGCCGACGCCGATGGCGGAGATCGGGGCGCCGCTCAGCTCCTCCAGCGTCCGCACGTAGTTCTGGGCGTTCTTCGGCAGGTCGTCGAAGGTCTTGGCCTCGGTGATGTCCTCCTGCCAGCCGGGCAGCTCCTCGTAGATCGGCTTGGCGTGGTGGAAGTCGGTCTGGGTCATCGGGATCTCGTCGTACCGCGCCCCGTCCACCTCGTACGCGACGCACACCGGGATCCGCTCCAGGCCGGACAGCACGTCCAGCTTGGTGAGGAAGAAGTCGGTCACACCGTTGATCCGGGTGGCGTACCTGGCGATGATCGCGTCGAACCAGCCGCAGCGGCGGTCGCGGCCGGTCGTGACCCCGTACTCGCCGCCGGTCGTGCGCAGCCACTCGCCCATCTCGTCGGTGAGCTCGGTCGGGAACGGGCCCGAGCCGACGCGCGTGGTGTACGCCTTGAGGATACCGATCACCCGGGTGAGCCGCGTCGGCGGGATGCCCGAGCCGACGCACGCCCCGCCCGAGGTCGGGGAGGAGGAGGTCACGAAGGGGTAGGTGCCGTGGTCGATGTCGAGCAGGTTGCCCTGGCCGCCCTCCAGGAGCACGACCTTGTCCTGGTCGAGCGCCCGGTTGAGTATCAGGGACGTGTCGGCGATGTGCGGCTTGAGCCGCTCGGCGTAACCGAGGTACTCGTCCAGGACCTTGGCCGGGTCGATGCCCCTGCGGTTGTAGACCTTGGTCAGCACCTGGTTCTTCTCGTGCAGCGCGATCTCGATCTTCTTGCCCAGGATGCCGGGGTCGAGCAGGTCCTGCACCCGGATGCCCATCCGCGCGATCTTGTCGCCGTACGCGGGGCCGATGCCGCGTCCGGTGGTGCCGATGCGCGCCTTGCCGAGGTAGCGCTCGGTGACCTTGTCCAGCGCCTTGTGGTGGGGCATGATCAAATGCGCGCTGGCCGAGATCAGCAGCCGGTCGGAGGAGATGCCGCGCTCCTGCAACCCGTCGATCTCCGACAGGAGCACTCCGGGGTCGATGACCACACCGTTTCCGATCACCGGGACCACGTCCGGCGACAGCACGCCGGTGGGCAGCAGGTGCAGAGCGTACTTCTGGTCGCCGATGACCACGGTGTGGCCGGCGTTGTTGCCGCCCTGGTAGCGGACGACGTAGTCCACCTCGCCGCCGAGCAGGTCGGTGGCCTTACCCTTGCCCTCATCGCCCCACTGGGCGCCCACGAGAACGACAGCCGGCATGGTTTACTCCCGCACACAAAAACGAAACCCCTGGCGCAAGCGCGACAGGGGCTCTTGCGTTGAGAGACTACCCGAGCAGGCTGATGCCTCCCAAGCGCGGCTTACGGGGAGTTGAGGGCTTTTACCGCCACCGGACTGCTATCGCGGAGGAACTGGGCGCACCTCTCGGCCTCGTCCTTCTCGCCGATCGCCTGGGCGGCGCGGCTGAGGGCGTTGAGGCAGCGGAGGAACCCCCGGTTGGGCTCGTGCTCCCAGGGGATCGGCCCATGGCCCTTCCAGCCGGCCCGGCGAAGCTGGTCGAGCCCCCGATGGTATCCGGTGCGGGCGAAGGCGTAGGAGGTCACCGCGTGCCCGGCGGCGAAGTATTCGTCGGCGAGTGCCGCCCAGGCCGCGGGGAAGGCCGGGAAGCGCGCGGCGACGTCACTGGCCTTGGCTCCGGATTCCAGGGCCTCCCTGGCCTCCGGGTTGTCCGGAAGCTGGGTGGGCTGTGGCCCGGCGAGAAGGTTATCGTGCGTTTCCATGAGCACAGTCTTACCTGTGTTCCGGCCGTCTGGTCATACTCCCTTCTGCGATATGTGATGAAAGCCGAAAATTGTCCGATACGGTGACCCGGTTGCCCGTGCAAAGGACTCGCGAAGGGGCCGAGACCGTGACCCTCTCCGTCTCCCGGTACGCCGTGGTGACCCTGATGGCACTGCTCGCGCTCACGGCGTGCGGTGGCCAGGACGCGCAGCGTGACGGGAACGCTCCCGGCGTCGCGAACGACAGCCCGCCCGCCTTCCGGGGCGGGAACGCGCCGGGCATCACCAGGACCATCGTCGCCCTGACCTTCGACGACGCCTGGGCGACCCAGGTCATCGCGGGCGAGCTCCTGCGCGCGCACCACCTGGTTGGCACGTTCTACATCAACAGCGGCTTCCTCGGCCGGCCCAAACGGCTGACGAGGGCGCAGGTCGACACGCTGGCCGCCGCCGGCAACGAGATCGGCGGCCACACGCTGACCCACTCCCGCCTGCCCACGCTCTCCCTCGCCGCCAAGCGCAGGCAGATCTGCGGCGACCGGCGCGCCCTGATGGCCATGGGCTACCGGCCGAGATCCTTCGCCTACCCGTACGGCATGTTCGACGCCGCGACCGTGGCCGTCGTGCGCAGATGCGGCTACGACAGCGCCCGCAGGTCCGGCGGCCTCGCGCCGCCGAGCGACCCCTGCCCGCTCTGCGGCCGGTCCGAGGACCTCCGGGTCACCGACGCCTACCACCTGCGCACCATGCCGGCCGTCCGCCGGTCGGTCACGCTCGCCACCCTCAAGGACTACGTGCTGGAGGCCGAAAAGCGCGGCGGCGGCCTGGTGACCTACCAGTTCCACAACGTGTGCGACACCTGCGACGAGTTCGGCGTGCGGCCCAAGGTGCTGGACGCCTTCCTGGGCTGGGTCGCGGGAAGCGGCGCGCGCGTACGCCTCTTCGGCGACATCGTCGGTGGCGCCCTCCACCCCGTACCGAAAAGGCCCTAGACCCCGTACCGAAAGCCGGACGGCGTACGGCTCGGGCCGTACGCCGTCCGGCGTACGGCTGGGCCGGGCGGTCAGCGCAGGCGTCTGAGCAGGGCCTTCGGGCCTCCCGGGCGCGGTGACCGCGTCGCCGCGCCGTTCTCACGGCCGCCGCCGGCGGGCCGCTCCGGTGCCTCCGCCTCCAGGGCCGCGAGCCGGGCGGTCAGGCGGGCGTTCTCCTCGCGCAGCCGGGCCACCTCCCGCGCCATCGCCGGGTCCTCGCTCTTGCCGCGCTTCGGCGGCTCGGCGTCGGCCGCCGGGAGGAACCCCAGCGTCCTGCCGTCCAGCCAGTGCGTGCCGTGCACGTCGTGGACGGCGGCGTCCAGAGACTCGTCCGGCCCGCGCACCAGGGCGGCCCTGGCGAACGCCCCGGTGTGCTCCAGCCGGGCGGTGACCACGTCGTCGGCCTCGTCGAGCGCCACGCTGACCAGCCCGTGCCCGTCCTTGGCCGCGCGCTCCACCAGCCGCCGCAGCGTCTCGGGCCCGGGGACCCACCCGGCCGGGCAGCGCAGGCGGTACGGCGAGGGCGCCGCGGTGGCGGGGACGCTCCGCGCGAACCTGACCCGGGGCTCGGCGCGGTACAGCCCGCGTGCCAGCAGCAGGTCGAGCCGCGGGCTGTCCAGCGGGTTGCGCCGGTCCTCGGTGACGGTGTCCCACGGTCCCACGAGGGTGACCTGGATGTCGTTCAGCGAACTGGCGAGGACGCCGTCCACCGTCGCCCGTATGTCCTCGTAGGACGCGTCCCCGGCGTCGACCACGACCTCGACGTACGGCACGAGCCACTGACGGCGCGGGTGGGTGCGCAGCCACCGCATGTGCGGGATGTGGTCGGGCACGAACGCCCGGTTGTAGCGCAGGACCTGCTCCCCGTCGCGCATCATCATCGAGGTGCCGAGGTGGCGGCTGCGCGCCTCGGGGGCCAGCACGAACGCGGCGCCCTCCTGGGCGAGCCGGTAGCCCAGCTCGGTGTCCTCGCCGAGGACCAGGCCGGTGTCCAGCGGGCCGGCCGCGCGCAGCAGCCGGGTGTTCACCGACGCGGCGTTGGTCACGTGGACGCGGTACGCCGAGTCGCCGGCCGTGCGGAGCCCGTCGGTGCGCTCGGCCAGGTCGACGATCCAGGTGTGCGGCTCGCTGGCCTCCTCGTCGAACAGCTTCTCGGTCGCGCCGGCCGACACCGCGGCGTACACCTCCGCCGGGGTGGGCGAGCCCGGCCGGTGGTCGACGTAGCGCACATACCCCATGACCACCAGGTAGCCGGCCAGGTGGTGCCAGCGCATGTGCGCCTCCACCTCGTCGTGGAAGGTGACCATGTCGGCGTCCAGCCAGTGGACGACGTCGCCGCCGGCCACGGCGAGCCCGGCGTTGCGCGCGTCGGACCGGCCCCGCGCCCCCGGCTCGGTGGCGATCAGCCGGGTGTTGCCGGGCACGATCTCGGGGAGGCGCAGCGCGGGAACGGTCCCGTCGTCGACGACCACCACCTCCGTGAGGTGCGAGGGGTAGGTCTGGGCCGCGAGGGCGGCGAGCGTCAGGTCGAGCTTGTCCTGGTGCCCGTAGGCCGCGATCACCACGCTCACCGACAGGCTCGGGCGCCAGGTCCCGACGGCGGGCGGGTCCAGCGGGCCGTAGTCGTTGTGCCGGATCCTCGGCCCGGCCGGCCGCTCGCGCCCCTCCGGGACGTCCCGCTCCGGGTTCCCCTGCTGCGTCACTGTTCCCACTCCATCAGTCGGCTCGGCCGGAATCCCCGCCACTGTTCCTTGGCCCTGGCCAGGAAGTACCCGACCGGCTCCTGCCAGGTGTGCACGCCTCTAGCCGCCCTGCGCGCGACGAAACCCAGCCCGTGCGTCCGGTAGATCGCCCCGCCCGCCCTGAGCAGGTCCTGGAAGAACTGGACGTCCACCGAACGCGCCACCGGGCGGAAGCCGCCCAGCGCCTCGAAGGCGGACCGCGACACCACGAAGGTGCCGCCCGCCACGTGGTCGGACATCGTCTCGCTGGTCCAGTCGCGGCGGATGGTGACGTCGATCTGCTGCAGGTAGAAGAACTCCGAGGCGGCGCCCACCAGCTCGGCCCCCGAGTACGCCTGGGCGAGCATCATGTCGGCGAGGTGGTCGGGGCCGTACCAGTCGTCGTCGTCCCATTTGCTGAGGTAGGACCCGGTCGCCTGGGCGGCGGCCTGGTTGAGCACGCTGCCGAACGGCAGGCGGGAGTCGGCCTCCACGATCGTGATCGGGCGGCCGAAGGCCGCGACCGCCCCGGCCACCTCGGGGACGGCGGCGGACACCCCGTGCAGGGTGAGGAGGACCTCCAGGTCCACCCCGCGCTGCCGGGCGATCTGGCCGAGGGCGAAGGGCACCAGGTCCGCGCGGCGGGTGCACAGGACGACCGACAGGCTCGGCTCGGCCGGGGTGGCGACCCCGGCGAGCGCCGCGAGCGAGCGCCAGCGCGCCATGGTGCCGTGCCCGGCCAGCGCCAGCCGGCGCAACAGCACGCTGTGCTCCTCGCGTCGCAGCTCGTCGGCCAGTTCGTGCTCGGTCGCGGCGGACACCCGCGCGGACAGCTCGGGGCCGAGCGCCGACGCGGCCCACGCCGGGGGCGGGTCGGAGAGCAGCGGGATCCCGGCGGCGGCGAGCCCCGCGACGGCGTGGACGGCGGCGACCGGGCCGGTGTGGGCGGGGCTCCAGGCGACGCGGAGCCCGCGCAGGCGCCGCAAGCGGCCGATGTCGGCGTCGGTCACCCCGCCGGACGCGGCCAGGCGCACGAGCGTCCGGTCCTCGGCGCGGACCTCCCATCGCCCGTCGTGCTGGGTGAGGTCGGCGACCGGCTCGGACGGCGTCTTGAGGAAGCCGCGCGGGTTGACCGACCGTTCGTCGACCGGCGGCACCGAGCCGGGCTCGAGCGCCGAGGCGCGCAGCTCCCCGTACCCGCCGGGGGAGCCGAGACGCTCCCAGGTGACCTCCGCGGGCCGGTCGGCGGCCGGGACCCTCGGGTCGGCCCAGCCCTCGCCAGGCGGTACCGGGACGGCGCGCACGGCCAGGTCGGCGGTGGGCACGTCCGAGCGGTCGGGCGCGGGGCCACGCTCGTCGGCGAAGGTGACGTTGGGGTCGCCGGGCCGCCACACGGCGAGCCCGGGACCGGCCAGCCCGGCCATGGGGAGCGCGTACCCACTGAGGTGGTGCCCGCCGAAGCTCCTGGCCACCGCCGCCACGACCTCGCCGGCGGGACGGGGCTGCGAGAAGCGGACCTTGACCCGCCAGCCGCTCTTGTCGTACCGCGAAACGCTGACGTCGCGCAGGAACCGCCGGCCGAGGCCGGGCGACAGCGGGACGCCGGGGGCGTCGCACCACTGCGGCGTCTCCAGGACGACGACGCCGACCATGGTCGTGGCCGGGAACGATCCACTGACGGTCACCGCGCGGCGCAGGTCGGTGGAGGTCCTCGCGACCACGACGACGGCGGCGGGCTCTGCGGTGGCCCAGGGCGCGGTGCCCATGAGGTCCACGTCCGCGGCCTCGAAGGCCACACCGGGCAGCAGCGCGTCGAGTCCCGCGACCTCCACCCCGGCCACGGCGACGGCGATCTTCCCGCTCATCCTGGCCAGCTCGGAGGCCATGCCGACCGGGGCGAGCCGGGCGGCCATCACCCGTCTCCGCCGGTCATCGGGGGTTCCGCCGGAGCAGCATCGCGCCCTTCTCCGCCGAGAACGCCGAGCCGGTCAGCTCGGGGTACTCCCGCAGCCAGCGGTCGGCGACCTCGCGCTCGGCGGCCCTGTCGGTGTCGTCCATGACGAACCACGCGTCGTCCGCGCACCGCGGCAGCAGCACCGGCAGCGCCGGGTACCGCACGAGCGGGGCGGTGGCGCCGGGCGGCCCGTCCACGAAGACCAGGCCGATGCCGGTCAGGTCGTCCACCACCCGCGTGTCGTACCAGGGGATGGTCTCCTCACCGCGGGCCCAGGGGGTGAGCGGCGCGTGCCTGACCTCGACGACGTCCTGCAGCCCGTGGGCCAGCACGAGGTCGGCCGAGGCCTCGGCGAACCGCTCGTCGTGCTCCAGGGCGATGACCCGGCCGCCACCGAAACGTTCCAGCGCGTAACCGAGCCACACGCTGGAGGCGCCGCTGCCGCACTCGACGACGGTGCCGGCGCCGTCCACCGCGATCCGCTCGATGAGCAGGCGCAGGATGTCGGGGGAGGCCGCCCAGCCGCGTAGCCGGGGCAGCGGGGCGCGCGGGTGCAGCAGGGCCCGGATGTCGATGAGGGCCTCTAGCTGCGCGTAGGTCTGGCGCACGGTCCTCGCCAGGCCGGCTTGGCCGTCGCGCACGGTGCCGCTCAGGGTGTCCAGCCGCTCGGAGATCTCGCGCACGGCCTGGACGGCTGTGCCGGTGAGGCCGGTGAGCTGCTCGTGGTCGTGGCGGAGTTTACGCAGGTCGTCGAGGTCGGCGGCGCTCTGGCGCACGGTGGTGTCGATCCGGGCCACGGCGGAGGCGAGCTGGGAGATCCGGTCCGCCTGGGCGGTCAGTTCCATCCGGTCCTCGCCGAGCGCCGACAGGACGACGCGCGACTGGTGGCGGCCGGCCTCCTCCATGCGGCCGGCCAGCCCGTCGAGCGTGGCGGCGAGCGTGGCGACGCTCTGCTCGGTCCTTCCTAGGGCGGCCTCGTGGCGCTTGGTGCGCGCGTCGATCCGCTGGGCCTTGCCGTCGGTACGGCGCACGCTCGCCACGATCGCGGCCGCAAGGGCCAGGACCAGGATGGAGAGGCCGATCTGGACGGCCAGGGCGGGGGCCACGACTCCCGCGGCGGACAGGGGCACCAGTGTGATCACCGCGAGACCCGCGAGGGCCGCGCCGGCGATCAACAGGAGGCGTGGGGGTAATGTCCGCATTATTACCCTTTCTGACGTTTTGGGTGGTCGGGCGGTTCCAGGTTATTCCTCGTCAGGTCAAGGGTTCCCATGCCAGGCGAGAGCGGTATCGGGCCTGCCAGCGGGCCAGCATGCTCGCCCACTGCAGGACGTAGAGCGGCCCGGTCCACCGTGCCTGCCGCGCCCGTAGTTCCGGGTCGCCGAGCGCGGCCAGCAGGCGGGGGCCGAGCAGGGCCCGCACCTCCTCCGATCCGGCGATGTCCCCGGCGAGCGAGGCCAGCGCGGCCGGAGAGGTCGTCCGCCGAGGGCCCGCCTCGGGCTTGGCGCCGGGGTCGTTGGTCGAGGGCAGGGCGGCCACCTCGCCCGCGCCGTGCGCGAGCATCGCCAGGTAGTACGCGTGGTCCTTGCGCTCGGCCAGCGGTACGCGCAGGGAGCCCGCGATCACGTCCGGGTGGACGAACGGCAGCCAGACCTCCGCCTCGGGCCCGAGCAGCCACGCCGCCGAGGCGAAGACGCCCCGGTGGGAGACGAGCCTGGCCAGCACGGGCATGGCGTGGTGCCCCTCGACCGGCCGCATGACCTGGTGGAAGGCCGAAAGGCTCAGGTCGGCGAGCACGTCCACCACGCCCGGCGCCCAGATCTGCTCATGGCGCGGGGCGTGCCCGGTCATGACGTCCCAGGAGATCTTCCGTGCCTGCTCGTGGCTCGCCGCGAGCGGGACCTCCGCGTGGTCGCCCCGGCTGCGCAGCAGCGCGTCGCCGAGGCAGCCGTCGATCAGCGGCCCCCGCAGGCCGTGGACCGCCCGCGCGTACGGCATCGCCCAGCCGTGGTGCAGCGTCTGGTACTGGGTGCGGAGCCGCACCTCGCCGTGCTCCTCCAGCCACGACTCCGGCCCGGGCGTCACCAGGTGGTGGGGCAGGCCGAGCGTCTCGGCGACGGCACTCGCGCAGGTGATGTCGAGGTCCAGGCCGTCGTCGGTGCTGGTCGTCCACGCCGTGAGACGGCTCTCGGGGCGGCGGGACACCAACGAGGCCAGCAGCCGGGAGTCCCAGCCTCCGCTCAGCCCGATGGCGACCGGCCCCGCGCGGCGCGGGATCGCCGCCGCGACCAGCTCGACCATCTCCTCGGGGGACGGCGGGCGGTCCGGCTCGGCGGCGAGCCACGAGGGCTCGAAGCCCAGCCGCTCCAGCCGTCCGCCGGCGGCGCGCCAGGCGGTGGCCGGCTCCAGGTGCTTGATCTCGGAGAAGAGCGTCTGGTCGCCGATCGGCGTGGTCATCATGAGCAGGCTCGCCCAGGCCGGCCAGTCGACGTGGAGGGGGGAGCCGTCCAGTTCCACAAGCGGGTCCTGCCGGACCGAGAAGTACAGCGCGTCGCCGACGCGGCGGACGTCGAGCTCGTTCAGGCCGAGTGCGTCGGTGTGCAGCACGACGCCGTCGGGGTCGAGGACCAGTCCCGCCGCCAGGCGCCGCTCGGAGGACTCCTGCCACGAACGGGGCTGCGGCAGGCCGCCGGCGGCGGGCCACCACAGGTAGCCGGACCGCGATCCGTCCGACCAGCTCTCCGGCTCGCCCGACGACCACAGGACGGCGGAGGGGGAGCGGTGCACCTCGTCGAGGTCGCGCGGGGAGGCGGCCAGCAGCCGCTCCACCACGCGCGCATCCCACTTTCCGATGGCACCGCAGACATATGGCCGTGCTCGGTAGGAGATGGACATTTAGCTCATGCTAACGACGTATTTGTTACAACAGCCTCGCAATCATCTCTTTTCGCGATTTTTCTCAGGAAATTCACATGAAACGGGCGGTCTTCACAGACCACCCGTTCCACTACAAGTCAGAACATGTCGTGACTCATACATCTACCTGGTGATCCACCTGATGGCGGAGAAGATCAGGACATCCTCGTGCCGGTGGACAGCAGGTCCTGGCAGGCCTGCGAAACGCGGGCCGTCATCCCGGCCTCGGCCGCCTTGCCCCACGCGCGCGGGTCGTAGTCCTTCTTGTTGCCCACGTCGCCGTCGATCTTGAGAACGCCGTCGTACTTGCGGAACATGTGGTCGGCGACCGGGCGGGTGAAGGCGTACTGCGTGTCGGTGTCGATGTTCATCTTCACCACGCCGTAGGAGATCGCCTCGCGGATCTCCTCGAGCGAGGAGCCGGAGCCGCCGTGGAAGACGAGGTAGAAGGGCTTCTCGGTGCCGTACTTGCCGGCGACGGCGTCCTGGATGTCCTTCAGGACGCTCGGGCGGAGCTTGACGTGGCCCGGCTTGTACACGCCGTGCACGTTGCCGAAGGTGGCGGCCAGCAGGTAGCGGCCGTTGTCCCCCAGGCCGAGCGCCTCGGCGGTGGCCAGGGCGTCCTCGGGCGTGCTGTAGAGCTTCTCGTTCATCTCGCCGACGACGCCGTCCTCCTCGCCGCCCACGACGCCGATCTCGGCCTCCAGGACGACGTGCGCCCGGCTGGCCTTCTCCAGCAGCTCGCGGGCGATCTGGAGGTTCTCGTCGAGCGGGCAGGCGGAACCGTCCCACATGTGCGACTGGAACAGGGGGTCCTTGCCCTCGGCGACCCGGGCGAGCGAGATCTCAAGGAGCGGGCGCACGAAGCCGTCGAGCTTGTCCTTCGGGCAGTGGTCGGTGTGCAGCGCGATGTTCACGGGGTACTTGTCGGCGACGGCGCGCGCGTACTCCGCCAGGGCCACCGCACCGGTGACCATGTCCTTCACCGACGTGCCCGACAGGTACTCGGCGCCGCCGGTCGACACCTGGACGATGCCGTCGCTCTCGGCCTCGGCGAAGCCGCGGAGCGTGGCGTTCAACGTCTGCGAGGACGTCACGTTGATCGCCGGGTATGCGAAACCATTGGCCTTGGCCCGGTCGAGCATCTCGGCATAGACCTCTGGGGTCGCGATAGGCATCGGAGTCATCTCCCTGGTCGGAATGGTGGCGGGTGCGGGGCTCGGTCCTCCCCCGGGCAAGTATTGCGAAGGAGCGGCGGACGAGGAAGCAGGGGGTACCCTCATCCGTGATGGACCTCACAAATCTTCTGGACGCCCAATGGTGGATCGTCACCTTCGGGCTCATCGGCATTCTCGCGATCATTTTCGCCGAGACAGGGCTGCTCGTCGGCTTCTTCCTGCCCGGAGACTCGCTGCTGGTGGTCGCCGGGATGGGGGCGTCGGCGGCGGTCGCGTCCTCGGTCGGCCTGGACGCGCCGTTCCCCCTGGGCGTCCTGCTGGTGTGCGCGCCGATCTGCGCCATCGCCGGGGCCCAGCTCGGCCACCTCATCGGCGCCAAGTCCGGCCCCCGGCTGTTCTCGCGGCCCGACTCCCGGCTGTTCAAGATGGAGTACGTCCAGAAGGCCGAGCACTACTTCGCGAAGTTCGGGCCCTCCAAGGCCGTGGTGCTCGCCAGGTTCATCCCCATC
This sequence comes from Sphaerisporangium corydalis, assembly GCF_025506355.1. Lineage (GTDB taxonomy): Bacteria > Actinomycetota > Actinomycetes > Streptosporangiales > Streptosporangiaceae > Sphaerisporangium > Sphaerisporangium corydalis. The sequence continues at coordinate 44,455 of NZ_JANZYP010000056.1, read as the reverse complement.
GTCCGCACCTTCCTCAACCCGGTCGCCGGGATGCTCGGGATGCCCGCCGGGAAGTTCCTCGTGTGGAACATCGTCGGCGGCGTCCTGTGGACCGAGTCGATGCTCCTCATCGGCTACTTCGCGGGCAGCGTCATCCCGGACGTGGACCACTACATCATCCCCGGCGCCGTCGTGATCGTGCTGCTGTCGATCATCCCGATCGTGCGTGAGGTGCTGAAGAACCGCCGGGAGCCGAAGGACGGTCCGGCCGAGCCGCGTGGCCGTCATCACAGGGATCCCGCCTCCCCGATGTAGCGGCCAGGGCGCCGGTTTCGGGCCCCGAGCCATAAGAGTCCTGTTCGGAGCGGCCTTGGCGCCGCCACGCAGGCGCTACCCTCCGGTACATGGGACGCCATCGGTCTGACCCCATGGGCATCGCCCGTCTGCTCCTCGTAGGCGTGGCGATCCTCGTGGTGCTGGTGCTGATCGTCGTGGGCGCCCTCTCCCTCATCGGGTCGCTGAAGTCGGATGAGCCGGGGCCCTCCCCGGCCGGCTCGGCCCAGGTGCCGCAGGGCGGGCCCGCGTCGTCCGCGCCCCCGGTCTCGGTCTCCGCGGTGCGCACCGCCGCCGACACCGACATCCCCACCTTGTTCGTCGAGTGCCGGGCCGACCGGTGCCCGCTGTTCGTCCGCGCCAGCGGCGGTGACGTGGTCGAGGACCGCGAGCTCGGCAAGGGCCAGCAGGCGTCCTACTCCGAGGCCGGCCTCGAAGTGGTGCTCGACGACGCCTCCACCGTGTACGTCGAGGTGAACGGCAGGCCGCGCCCCCCAGGGGAGCCCGGGGAGCGCCAGAGCTTCACCGCCAAGCGCGCGACGCCCGGCTGACGCCCGCCCTGGGCACACCGGGCGTACGGCGGCTCAGGGCGGGCCGGGCGTACGGCCGGTGCTCAGCACGAGGCGTACGGCCGGTGCTCAGCACGAGGCGTACGGCCGGTGCTCAGCACGAGGCGTACGGCCGGTGCTCAGCCGAGGCCGAGGTCGGTCAGCGTGTAGGCGGTGCGGTAGGTGAAGCCCGCCTCCTCGATCTTCGCCGCGGCGCCCCGGTCGACGATCGTCGCGACGCCCACGATCTCGGCGCCCGCCTCCCGAAGGGCCTCCACCGCCGTGAGGACCGACCCTCCGGTGGTCGAGGTGTCCTCCACAGCCAGCACACGGCGGCCCGCGACGTCCGGGCCCTCGATGCGGCGCTGCAGCCCGTGCGCCTTGCCCGCTTTGCGCACGACGAACGCGTCGAGCCTGCGCCCGCGTGCCGCCGCCGCGTGGAGCATCGCGACGGCCACCGGGTCGGCGCCCAGGGTCAGCCCGCCCACGGCGTCGTAGCCGAGGTCCTCGGTGAGATCGAGCATCACCCGGCCGACCAGAGGGGCGGCGGCGCCGTCCAGCGTGATGCGCCTCAGATCCACGTACCAGTCGGCCTCGCGGCCGGAGGAGAGCACGACCCGGCCGTGCACCACTCCCTTTTTCTTGATCTCGTCCAGTAGGTTCGCATGGTCGCTCATGGGGCCAGCCTAGAGATGGGGATTCGGCCGGGCCGCTGCGCCACTCGTTTATCACCCCAGGTCAGTTAAAGAGGACAAACTGGTACGGTCTGCGTGGACGTCCCTGGATATGGTCATGCGGGTGCTGAATCGCCGGGATTCACTCTCGCACGATCAGTGGCTTCATTACCCTGGGATAGGGCCGGGCTTCGGCTGCCACCGGGCTTGGGCCAAGTAGGAAAGGGCGGTGTCACGTGGATCGCTGCGCGCTGTTCGTGGACGCGGGCTATCTGCTGGCGGACGGCGCCATGGCCGTTCATGGGACCCGCCATCGCGAGGCCGTCGCCTGGGACTACCCCGGTCTGCTCCAGCTCCTGTCCACCCTGTCCCGCGAACGCACCGACCTGCCGCTCCTGCGCTGCTACTGGTACGAGGCGACCGTCGAGGGCAGGCGCACCCCCGAGCACGACGCGCTGGCCGACATCCCCGGTCTCAAGCTGCGGCTCGCGCGCATCAGGCCCGGCCGCAGGGAGGGCGTCGACGCCCAGGTCCACCGCGACCTGATGACCCTGGCCCGCAACAACGCCATCTGCGACGCGGTGGTGGTCAGCGGCGACGAGGACCTCGCCCAGGTCGTGAGCGACGCCCAGGACCTCGGCATCCGGGTCACCGTCATCCACATCGCGGCCGACGGGAGCTGGGCGGTCTCCCGCACGCTCCAGCAGGAGTGCGACGACCTCATCGAGATCGGCGGCGGCCACCTCCGGCCGTACGTCAACCTGGTGACCGGCAACGTGATCGGCCCGCCCGACAACGGCGCGGGCAACGGCCTGCCGCAGCGGCTCAGCAACGGCCAGTCCCGTGACAACGGCCTGTCCCGCGAGGGCCTCACCCGAGGCAACGGGCTCACCCACACGCGGGACGGCGGCGCGCAGCCCCCCTCGACCGGGTCCATGGCCGCCGCAGGCCCCGGCGGGTCGGCCGTCACCGGGTCCGGGTCCCGCCCGGGCCACGGCTCGCATGCCCCGGGCGGCGCGCTCGGCGGCTCCTATGACTCCGGCACCCTGGGTGGGACGTCCGGCGCCCTCGGGTCCGGCACGCACACCTCTGGCACCTCTGGATCCGACCCGCAAGGCACGGGCTCCGCGGGCTCCGGTTCACACGGCTCCGGATCGCACGGCTCGGGTTCGGGCGGCGCCCTGACCGGCGGCTCCTCCGGCGGCCTCACCAGCGGTCCGACCTCCGGCGGTTCCCACGCGTCCGGTGGATCCGGCACGGGAGGCGTCTCGTCCGGTTCGCACGGCTCGCCGGGTCCGGGACCGGGCTCGCGCGGCTCCGGCTCGCACAGCCCGGGGGCGCTCGGCGCGCTCGGCGGGCTCGGGTCCAGCCCGCACGCGGCGAACGCCGGGTCCGGCTCGTCCGGTCAGGGCTCCTCGGGTCCCGGCTCACCGAACGCCTCGTCCCACGCGCCGGAGACCCTCGGCTCGGGCTCGCACGGCCCGGGTCAGGACCCGGGCGCGTACGGCCAGGGTCCCCGCCCCTCGTCCACCGAGCCGGGCATGTTCGAGTCCGGGCCGCACGGCACGTCCGCCGAGCCCGGCGGCTACGGCTCCTCCGCCGAGCCGGGCGGTTACGGCTCCTCGCCGGAGCCCGGCGGGTACGGGTCGCCGCCTGACGCGGGCGGGTACGGTTCGCCGTCCGCCGAGTCCGGAGGCTACGGATCCTCCGCCGAGCCCGGCGGCTACGGTTCGCCGGCCGCCGACCCCGGCGGCTACGGGTCCGAGCCGGGCGCCTACGGGTCCTCCGCGCCCGCCTCGTCCCCGGGTTCTGGCTCGCACGGGTCCCCCCCGGGCGCAGGCCCCCTCGGTCCCACGTCCTCCGGTTCGTCCTCGGGGTCGGGCGGGTCCGGTCCGGGTTCCTATGGTTCGTCCTCCGGGACCGGCGAATCCGGCTCCTATGACTATTCGCCGGGGACGGGCGGGTCGGGTTCGGGTTCGTACGGTTCGTCCTCGGGGTCGGGTGGGTCGGGTTCGGGTTCGTACGGTTCGTCCTCGGGGTCGGGTGGGTCGGGTTCGGGTTCGTACGGTTCGTCCTCGGGATCGGGCGGGTCAGGTTCGGGCTCCTACGGTTCGTCCTCCGGGACGGGCGGGTCAGGTTCGGGTACGCACGGGTCGTCGCCGGGGCAGAACGCGTTCGGGTCCGGCTCCCACGCCACGCCTGGCGGTAAGCCGCCCGCGTCGAGCCCGCCCGCGTCCGGTCCCCCGCCGTCCGGCGCGATGGGGTCCACGTTCGGCTCGGGGTCCCACGGCTCCTCGGGGGGTGCCGACGCCCCGGACCAGGGCTCGCACGGCTCCTTCGGCTCCGGCGCGCAGGACGCCGGCGGCCACGGCTCCCACGGGTCCGGCTCGCGCGGGCTCGGCACGCCTGGTTCGCCGGGCTCCGGTGCGCAGGGCCAGGGTTCCTACGGCGGGTCGCAGCAGGGGCCGGGCTCACACGGCTCCGGCTCGCGCGGGCTCCCCGCGCAGTCGCCGCCCCCGCCGCGCTCCTCCCAGCCCGCGCTCCCCCCGGCCTACTCCAGCTATTCGGCCGAGGCGCAGCAGGCCACCCACCAGCAGGCACCACCGCAGGCGCCCATGGCGGCGCCGGTCCCGCCGCAGTCCTCCTCGGTGCCGAGCCAGTACAACATGGGCGCGAGCGGCCCGCCGACCTACCCGCAGCTCGGCCCCTACACCGGCCCCCAGCCCGCCCCGGTGCCCTCGCACACCGCGCCCGGCACCACCACCCTGGCCGACGCGGTGAAGGCCGCGCACAAGGAGGGGCACGACTTCGGCGAGTCCGTCGCCAGGGACGCCCCCGCCCTGTGGCTGGAGGCCGTGCTCGCCCGCAAGCCGCGCATGCCGTCCGACCTGGAGGCCCGGTTGCTCCAGGGATCGTCGCTCCCGATCGACTTCCTGCTGCACGACGAGGTACGCCACGCGCTGCGCCGCGGCTTCTGGGACGCCCTGGAACGCGCTCGGCGCTAACGTTGGAGGATGCGGGCGCGCCGCGTCCCATGGCTCCCGGCGGTGGCGAGGGGGAACGATGGGTGACGAGCAGCCCCCGGGCCGTGCCGCCCGGGCTCTGAGAGACGTCACGTCGCGTGCCGAGCGTGCCGCGAACATGGCCGCCCTCGACCCCGTCCTGCGTGCCCACCGGGCCGGCTACCCGAAGTCCAGGCTCGCCCCGGTGCGCAAGGCGTACGAGGCCGCCGAGCTGGCCCACCGCGGTCAGCGCCGCAAGTCGGGCGAGCCGTACATCATCCACCCGATCGAGGTCACGCTGATCCTGGCCGAGCTCGGCCTGGACACCGCGACGCTCCAGGCGGCGCTGCTGCACGACACCATCGAGGACACCTCCTACACACTGGACGAGCTGCGCGCGGACTTCGGGGACGAGGTCGCCGTCCTGGTCGACGGGGTGACCAAGCTCGACGGGTCACGCTGGGGGGAGCGGGCGGAGGCCGAGACGTTCCGCAAGATGGTCCTGGCCGCCGCCGCCGACCTGCGCGTCCTGCTGATCAAGCTCGCCGACCGGCTGCACAACCTCCGCACCCTGGGCTTCCAGCCCGCGCACAAACGGCAGCGCATCGCCCGCCAGTCCCAGGAGCTCCTGATCCCCTTCGCCGAGCGGCTCGGCATGTACGAGCTCAAACGGGAGATGGACGATCTGTGCTTCTCGGTGTTACAGCCGGAGGCGCACGCCGCCATCGACACCGCGCTGGCCGCCAGGGAGGCCGGGGGGCGGCTGCTGCTGGACCCCGCCGTGCGGCGGCTGAGGGCCGCGCTGAAGGACCAGCGCCTGTCGGCGCAGGTCATCCTGCACCGCCGCCACCTGTGGGCGGTACACCTCGACGTGGGCGACCATCTCGACACCCTCCAGCCCGCCGACCTGTTCCGGCTGCTGGTGCTGGTCGACGGCGAGGACCGCGACTGCTACATCGCGCTGGGCGCCGTCCACACCAGCATGAGCCCGGTGCCCGGCCGGCTGAAGGACTTCATCTCGCTGCCGAGGTTCAACCTGTACCGCGCGCTGCACACCCGCGTCATCGCCGACGGCGGCAAGGTGATGGACGTCATCATCCGCACCCGCCAGATGCACCGCATGGCCGAGCGCGGGCTGGCCGCCCACATCCACGACGTCGCCAAGGGGCAGCGGGCGGACGTGGCGGGGCGCATCGACCTCGAATGGCTGCGCCGGCTGCTGGCCTGGCAGAACGACGCGACCTCGGCCGACTTCCTTGAGTCGCTGCGCGGCGACCTGCGGCCCGACCTCATCGCCGCGTTCACGACGGGCGGCGAGGTGATCCCGCTGCCGCCCGGCGCCACCCCGATCGACTTCGCGTACGCCCTCGGCCCGGAGATCGGCAACCACGCCATCGGCGCGCTGGTCAACGGGAAGCTGGCCCCGCTGCACGCGCGGCTCGACAACGGCGCGGTGGTGCACATCCTGACCGCCGACACGGCCCGCCCGTCGGCCGAGGGGCTGAACGCGGCCACGACGCCCACGGCCCGGCTGCTGATCCGGCGGCACCTCGCGGCCCAGCAGGAGGACGACGCGGCCGAGACGGGCCGGCGCATGGTGGCGGACGCCCTCGCCGCCGCCGGCATGGAGTTGCTGGACCTGGAGTGTCGTGGCGTGTCGGGCAGCGTGGCGGGCCGCCTGGGGTACCGCGAGCTGGACGACATGTACGCGGCCGTCGAGGCGGGCGCCGTGGACCTGGCGAGCCTGGTCGCCGAACTCACCACCGACCCTGCCTGACCACTATGAGCGGATGCGGTCGCGGGCGGGCGGCCGTGCGCGGCGGCGGGTCAGGACAGGGCGTCGAAGCCGGCGCGGAGGTGGACCACGCGCTCGGCCAGGTCGCCCAGCGGCCCGGTGATGGGCGCGCCGCCGTTGCCGGCCTTCTCCGCCAGCTCGGTCACCCGCGTCAGCTCGTCCTCCACGGCCGTCAGCCGCCGGGACAGCTCGGGGAGCACCTCGGCGCCCGCGCCGTCCGGCAGCTCGACGCTGAGCCGCTCGCGCAGCAGGGACGCCTGCTCGGTGAGCCGGCGGTTCATGGTGTACAGCTCGACGAAGACCGACACCTTGGCCCGGAGCACCCAGGGGTCGAACGGCTTGGTCAGGTAGTCGACCGCGCCGGCGGCGTACCCACGGAACGCGTAGTCGGGGGCGCTGTCGACCACGGTCAGGAAGATGATCGGGATGTTGCGGGTGCGCTCGCGCCGCTTGATGTGCGCCGCGGTCTCGAAGCCGTCCATGCCGGGCATGCGGACGTCGAGCAGGATGAGGGCGAACTCGATGCCGAGCAGCGCCTTCAGCGCCTCCTCACCGGACCGGGCGCGTACGGCGACCACGTCCAGGGAACTGAGGATGGCCTCGAGGGCGATGAGGTTCTCCTCGCGGTCGTCGACCAGGAGGATCCTCGCTCTGTCCGGCATCAGCCGCGTCCTTCCTTGGCGTCGCCGGAGCCGTTCCGGCCGCGCGTGAGCCAGCCACGCAGGCGTTCGAGCAGGCGGTCCACGTCCACCGGCTTCGGGACGTAGTCCGACGCGCCCGAGGCGATGCTCTTCTCCCGGTCGCCGTGCATCACCTTGGCCGTGAGCGCGATGATCGGCAGGTCGGCGAACTGCGGCATGCGGCGGATGGTGGAGGTGGTCGCCCAGCCGTCCATCTCGGGCATCATGATGTCCATCAGCACCAGGGCGACGTCCTCGTTGCGTTCGAGCTGCTCGATGCCCTCGCGGCCGTTCTCCGCGTAGACCACGGTCGAGCCGTGCCGCTCCAGCACGCTCGTCAGCGCGAACACGTTGCGGATGTCGTCGTCCACGATGAGGATCTTCGCATTGTTCAGCGGGTCGTCGCCCTGCCAGGTGCCGGTCTCGCCGGCCAGCGGGAGCTGCGGCATCTGCAGATCGGCGTACATGTCGGGCAGTTCCGGCAGCGCGTTGGCCACGTCCAGCTCCAGGGCGCGCTCGCGCTGGGCGCCGGAGAGCGAGACCGCCCCGCCGTCGACGCCCGCGAGCGGCCCCGCGTAGTTGATCGGCAGGTGCAGGGTGAACGTGCTGCCGTGGCCGGGCTCGCTCTCGGCGTGGATCTCCCCGCCGAGCAGCCGGGCGATCTCCCGGCAGATCGACAGGCCGAGGCCGGTGCCGCCGTACTTGCGGCTGGTCGTGCCGTCGGCCTGGCGGAACGCCTCGAAGATCACGTCGAGTTTCTCCGCCGCGATGCCGATGCCGGTGTCCACCACCGCGAACGACAGGATGTCGTCGCTGTCCTGGAGGGTCTCGTCGATGTAGGGGATCCCGCCGGCGGCGCGGGTGATGTTCAGCGACACCTCGCCCTTCGGCGTGAACTTGACCGCGTTGGACAGCAGGTTGCGCAGCACCTGCTGGAGGCGCTGCTCGTCGGTGAGCAGTTCCTCCGGCACCGAGGGGTCCACCTCGACGGTGAACGCCAGGCCCTTGTCCTGCGCGAGCGGGGCGAAGGTGGCCTCGACGAAGTCGACCAGCTTGGGCAGCGAGAGCTCCTGCGGATGGATGTCCATGCGACCGGCCTCGACCTTGGACAGATCGAGGATGTCGTTGATGAGCTGCAGCAGCGCCGAGCCGGCCCCGTAGATCGTCCTGGCGAACTCGACCTGCTTGGAGGTCAGGTTGCCGTCGCTGTTCTCGGTGAGGAGCTTGGCCAGCACCAGCAGGCTGTTCAGCGGGGTGCGCAGCTCGTGGGACATGTTGGCGACGAACTCCGACTTGTACCGCGAGGAGACCGCGAGCTGCTCGGCGCGCTCCTCCAGGGTGCGGCGGGCCTGCTCGATCTGGAAGTTCTGGATCTCGATGGCGCGGTTCTGCTTGGCGAGCAGCGCGGCCTTGTCCTCCAGCTCGGCGTTGGACCGGCGCAGCTCCTCCTGCTGGCGCTGCAGCTCGTCGGAACGCTCGCGCAGCTCGGTGGTGAGGCGCTGCGACTCGGTCAGCAGGCCTTCGGTGCGGGAGTTGGCGATGATCGTGTTCATCGTGACGCCGATGGTCTCGACGAGCTGGTTGAGGAAGGCCAGGTGGGTCTCCCCGAACCGGCTGAACGAGGCCAGCTCCAGCACGCCGAGCACCTGGTCCTCGAACAGGACCGGCAGGACCACGATCTGGGCCGGCGTGGACGTGCTCAGCCCCGAGTCGATCATGAGGTAGCCGGAGGGGACGTCGTCGAGCACGATCGGGCGGCCCTCGGCGGCGGCCTGCCCGACGATGCCCTGGCCGAACGCGAAGTCCTGCCGGGGGCTGCGGCCGGGCCGCACGCCGTACCCGGCGATCAGCCGCAGCTCGTTGTCGTGCGTGCTCGGGACCATGTAGAAGGCCCCGTAGCGGGCGGAGACCAGCGGGGTCAGCTCGCTCATGATGAGCTTGGCGACCTCCATGAGGTCGCGGTGGCCCTGCATGAGGCGGGAGACCCTGGCCAGGTTGCTCTTGAGCCAGTCCTGTTCCTGGTTGGCCTTGGTGGTGTCGACCAGGTTGGACACCATCGTGTTGATGTTGTCCTTCAGGTCGGCCAGCTCGCCCTGCGCCTCGACGCTGATCGAGCGGGTCAGGTCGCCGGTCGCGACCGCGCTGGTGACCTCGGCGATGGCGCGGACCTGGGTGGTGAGGTTGCCCGCGAGCTCGTTCACGCTCTCGGTCAGGCGCTTCCAGGTGCCCTCGACTCCCTCGACCCGGGCCTGGCCGCCGAGCCGGCCCTCGGAGGCGACCTCGCGGGCCACGCGGGTGACCTCGGAGGCGAACGAGGAGAGCTGGTCGACCATGCGGTTGATCGTGGTCTTCAGCACCAGGATCTCGCCCTGGGCGTCCACGTCGATCTTCTTCGACAGGTCGCCCTTGGCGACGGCGGTGGTGACCTCGCCGATGTTGCGCACCTGGTAGGTCAGGTTGGTGGCCATCAGGTTGACGTTGTCGGTGAGGTCCTTCCAGACGCCCGAGACGCCGCGTACGCGGGCCTGGCCGCCGAGCTGGCCCATGGTGCCGACCTCGCGTGCCACGCGGGTGACCTCGTCGGCGAACAGCGAGAGCTGGTCGACCATGGTGTTCACCGTGTCCTTGAGCTGCAGGATCTCGCCCTGCGCGTCCACGGTGATCTTCTTGGAGAGGTTGCCCTGGACCACGGCGGTGGAGACGGCCGCGATCTGGCGCACCTGGGAGGTCAGGTTGTTGGCCATGAAGTTGACGTTGTCGGTGAGGTCCTTCCAGACCCCCGACACGCCGCGCACCTGGGCCTGGCCGCCGAGCTGGCCCTCCGAGCCGACCTCGCGGGCGACGCGGCTCACCTCGGAGGCGACCGACGAGAGCTGGTCGACCATGGTGTTGATCGTGGACTTCAGCTCCAGGATCTCGCCCTGGGCGTCCACGTCGATCTTCTTGGACAGGTCGCCGCCGGCCACGGCCTTGGTCACCTGGCCGATGTTGCGCACCTGGTAGGTCAGGTTGGTGGCCATCGAGTTGACGTTGTCGGTGAGGTCCTTCCAGACCCCCGACACGCCCTTGACCTCGGCGCGCCCGCCGAGCTGGCCCTCGGTGCCGACCTCACGTGCCACGCGGGTGACCTCGTCGGCGAACAGCGAGAGCTGGTCGACCATGGTGTTCAGGGTCTCTTTGAGCTGGAGGATCTCGCCACGCGCGTCCGCGGTGATCTTCTTGGAGAGGTCGCCCTGGGCGACTGCGGTGGCCACGGTCGCGATGTTGCGCACCTGGCTCGTGAGGTTGCTCGCCATCACGTTGACGTTGTCGGTGAGGTCCTTCCAGACGCCCGACACGCCGCGCACCCGGGCCTGGCCGCCCAGTTCGCCCTCGGTGCCGACCTCGCGGGCCACGCGGGTGACCTCCTCGGCGAAGGCCGAGAGCTGGTCGACCATGGTGTTGACGGTGTTCTTGAGCTCCAGCATCTCGCCGACCGCGTCGACCGTGACCTTGCGGCTGAGGTCGCCGCGCGCCACGGCGGTGGTGACCACCGCGATGTCGCGGACCTGGGCGGACACCCGGCTGGACATGGTGTTGACGGCCTCGGTGAGGTCACGCCAGCTTCCGGACATGCCGCGCAGGTTGGCCCGGCCGCCGAGCTGGCCCTCCGACCCGACCTCGCGGGCGACCCTGGTCACCTCGGAGCTGAACAGGGAGAGCTGGTCGACCATGCCGTTGATCGCCTTGCCGAGGCGGCGTACCTCGCCCCGGGAGGTACGGTCCATGTCGATGCGGCGGGACAGGTCGCCCTGGGCGACCGCGTCCAGGACGTCGGCCGCGCTGCTCACCGGGCCCACCAGGGCGTCGATGAGGGCGTTCACCGAGTCGACGCTCTCGGCCCACGAGCCCACGCCGGGGCCGGGGGTCAGCCGGACGCCGAAGCGCCCTTCCTTGACCACCTCGCGGCGCACGCGCAGCAGTTCGTTGGCGAGATGCTCGCGGCGGTCGGCGACCTCGTTGACCAGCAGGCGGACCTCGCTGAGTATGCCCGGGGGCGCATGGGGCACCCGACGCCGGAAGTCGCCGTCACGCCAGGTGATGAGCGTCTCCAGGAGGGGCCGGAGCTCGGACTCGGTATAGGACCGCTCCGGAGTGGCCCCCGTGGTGGGGGTACCCTTCATGAAGCCTCCTTCACGCTGTTCGGGCGGGACACGGAGTACTGCCAGTCTGGCATGAAGGACGCTATGCGGTCGCCCGGTCGAATGACCGCACGTAAGACCCGACTGTGGTAAGCACGGTGCAATGACAAGTTCTTCCCGGGGTGTGCTGGCCGCTTCCTTCGCGCCCGGCAGAACGGCCCTACCCGACGCGAAGCGGTTCACTCATGAGGTCATGACCGCGTGGGCCGCTTCGTCGATCGGCATGGACGCCGAGCGGTTGACCGGAGAGCTGGTCTCCGAGATGGACGATGTCCCATTTGAGATTGTATGGGTACATCAGGGAGATTCTCTTCAGATCGAGGTCAGCCAGAAGGACAGCGACCGGGCCGCCGCGATCCCGCCGTCCGGGCCGGTCACGGTCTGGGGGGTGAGCTTCGCGGGCTCGACGCGCACCCGCTGGGCCCGTCTCGGCCTCCCCGGAGGCGGCGGCACCCGCACCGTCGACGACTGGGCCGGCCAGCGCGCCTCGCAGAGCCAGAGCTGGCTGGGCTTCCTCGCCGACGCCAGCGACCTGCTCGCCGGCACCCTGGACCCCGACATGGTGCCCGCGCTGATCGCCCAGATCGTGGTGCCCCGGCTCGCGACCTGGTGCGCGGTCTACACGGCCGACGCCGGCCACGGCCCGCTCGGCCTCGCCTATCTCTGGCACGCCGACGAGTCCCAGATCGACGCCCTGCGCGAGGAACTCGACCACGCCGCCATCCCCCAGGCGGAGAACCTGACCCCGCTGCCGGTCCAGCTCGCCGACTGGCAGTCGCTGGCCTTCCCCCTGCTGGCCCGGGGGCGCAGCCTCGGCATGATGTGCCTCGGGCGCGCGGGCCGCTTCCCCGACGACGTCGCCCAGCTCGCCGAGGATCTCGGGCGGCGGGCGGCGCTGGCCATGGACAACGCCCGGCTGTACGCCCAGCAGGCCGACGCCAACCGCGCCCTCCAGCGCAGCCTGCTGCCGCCCGGCACCCCCGCCGAGACCCCCGGCCTCGACTACTCCGTGGTGTACGAGCCGGCGGGCGAGACCAACGAGGTGGGCGGCGACTTCTACGACCTGTTCGCCACCGGTGAGGACTCCTGGCGGTTCGCGATCGGCGACGTCTGCGGCACCGGCCCGCAGGCCGCCGCGGTCACCGGCCTGGCCCGCCACACGATCCGCCTGCTCGCCCGCGAGGGGTACGACGTGGCCTCGGTCGTCTCGCGGCTCAACCAGGCGATCCTGGAGGAGGGTGAGCGGGCCAGGTTCCTCACCCTGCTGCACGGTGAGATCAGGCGCACCTCCGACGGCCTCGATCTGTCGCTGATCTCCGCCGGGCATCCCGAGGCCCTGCGGCTGCGGCCGACCGGGCAGGTCGAGGCGGTCGTGACGTCGCAGTCGCTGCTCGGGGTCTTCCCCGAGGCCGAGTTCACCGCCGACCACGTCCACCTGGCGCCCGGGGACGTCCTGCTGGGCGTCACCGACGGGGTCACCGAGCGCCGCGCCGGCGAACGCCTCCTCGACGACGACGGCGGGCTGTCCAGGCTCCTGGCGGAGTGCGCCGACCTGTCCGCGCGCGCGGTCGCCGAACGGATCCGGCGCGCCGTCGAGGAGTTCGCCGTCGAGCCGAGCGCCGACGACATGGCGATCCTCGTCCTGCGCGCCGACTAGCCCCGGCCGGAGGGCTGGGCCAGGCCGACGTGCTTGCGGGCGAAGTCGAGCTGGGCCGCCATCTGGCGGATCCGCTCCTCGATGACCAGGGTGCCGTGGCCTGCGGTGTAGCGGTACACCTCGACCTCGTGCTTGCGCTCGGCCAGCTTGTCCAGGTACTTCTCGATCTGGTTGATCGGCGAGCGCGGGTCGTTCTCGCCCGCCAGGACCAGCAGCGGCGCCTGGAGCGAGTCGAGGTAGGAGATCGGCGAGGAGGCCGCGTACAGCTCGGGCACCTCCTGCGGCGAGCCGCCGAACAGCGCGCGGTGGTAGGCGCGCAGCCCCTCGGTCTCGTCGCTGTAGGCCACGGCGTGGTCGGCGATCGGCACGGCGGCGATGCCCGCGACCCAGGCCTTCGGCTGGGTGCCGATGCCGAGCAGGGTGAGGTAGCCGCCCCACGACGCGCCCGCGAGCACCAGGCGCTCGGGGTCGGACATGCCCTGGCCGACGGCCCAGTCGCGGACCGCGGCCACGTCGGCCAGCTCGATGTGGCCCACGTCACCGCGCAGGGCGTCCCGCCAGGCCGAGCCGTATCCAGTGGAGCCCCGGTAGTTGACGCGGATCACGGCGAAGCCGGCGTCGACCCAGGCGGCCAGGTTCGGCAGGAAGGAGTCGTCGTCCTGCGCCGCGGGCCCGCCGTGCAGCAGGAAGACCGTCGGGGCCGGCGACGGGCCGCCCTCGGGCCGGGACACCAGGGCGTGGATCCGCCCGCCGGGGCCTTCGACGAAGATGTCCTCCAGCGGCACCGACGGCGGCGCCGAGGGGCCGGACTGGTTCATGACGACGTGACCCTCGCTGGACCTGACCACCGGCGGGTGCGCGGCGCTCGACCAGGAGTACTCGACCGTGCCGTCGGGGCGCGGCATCGCGTCGTGGATGACGCCGTGCGGGGTCTTGATCGGCGTGAGGCCGCCGCCACCGAGGTCGTACCGGAACAGCTCGGTCCTGGCGCGGTTGTTGTGGCCGATCAGCAGGGCGCGGCCGTCGTGGTACCAGTCGGCGGTGATCTCGCCGGGCACCCTGAGCCAGATCTCGCGCTGCTCGCCGGTCACCGGGTCCCAGACCAGCGGCTCGCGGCGGCCGCGCCGCTCGTGCAGGGCGAGGACGCGCCGGTCGGTCATGGTCGGGGCGAACCGCACCCCGGAGAAGCCCTTGCCCGGACCGTCGTGCAGGTCGCCGACGATCTGGCCGTTGGCCTTGATCACCCGCAGGGCGGGGTGGCGCGAGTCGCCGTGCTCGCTGTGGTTCAGGGCGATCAGCGTGCCGTCGAGCGACATGCCGGCGACCTGGACGAACTCGCGGGACTCGTAGATCACGGTGGGCTTCTCGTCGGAGCCGATCCGCGTGTGGAGCACCTGGAAGCCGTGGCGGCTGCTCCTGCCGACGGCGGCGGTGCCGGTGGCCGCGAGGGCCAGGCCCGTCGGGTGACCGGGGGCGAGGTCGGGATGGGCGGGCATCTCGGGGCCGCCGTTGAACGGCTGGCGCATCCAGATGCCGTACTCGTCGCCGTAGGTGTCGGAGAACCACCAGATCCACTGGCCGGTCGGATCGATGGCGGCGTGGGAGGTGCCTCGCGGACGGCTGGTGACCTGGCGCGTGGTGCCGGTCGACCGGTCCCAGGCGTGGATCTCCCAGATTCCGGAGATGTTGCAGCGGTACACGGCGCGGGCGGGTGCCAGCCGTGCCCAGATGGGCAGCGTCATACGTGCCGCGCGGAACCTGGCCTGCCAGCGTTCCTCGGCCTTCATGGGCGTGCCCCTCCCTCACGCTCTCCCGGAAAGGGATCGGCGGGTTGCCGTTAAGTATGTCGCTTCGAAACGGAGATGGCCTAAAAAGTCGGGGAAATTGGTAAATCTAGCGTGTCTAGGTGATCTTACGGAAGAGAGAGATCCGGCATGACATTTTCACGGCCATCGGGTCCGCAAGGTGTGAGATCTCCTTCCTGAGCGCGGCCGGATCGGTGTGCCAGGCGCTCGGTCCCATTCCGGCCACGGCCTCGACGGCCCGGTGGTCCAGCCGCATCTCCGCCTCCTCGATGAGGTGCCCGGTCCCGGCGAAATGGCCGCCGAGCGCCTCCTCGACCCGCCGGCCCTTGGACTCGTCCACCGACAGCAGGCCGAGCGCGCCGACCAGGGGGGCGAGGTGCGCCGGCGTCGGGGTCACCACGATGAGCGTGCCGCCGGGGCGCAGCACGCGGGCGAACTCCGGCCCGTTGCGCGGGGCGAAGACGTCCAGGAGCACGTCCACGCGGCCGTCCTTGACCGGCAGGGGCCGCCACACGTCCGTCACGACGGCGCCGACCCGGGGATGGGCGCGCGCGGCCCGCCTGAGGGCGTGCTTGGAGATGTCCAGGGCGATCCCCGTGTCGCCGGGGCCGAGGACCGCCGCCAGGTAGTGGCCGGTGCCCGCTCCGGCGTCCAGCACGACCTTGGCGCCCCCCGTGTCGCCGATCCCGGCGACCAGCTCGCGCAGGCGGCCGGAGAGCGGGGCGAAGTGCCCGGCGCCGAGGAACGCGTCCCGCGCGGCGACCATGGCCGGGGTGTCGGCCGTGCCGGGGACACCCGAGCCGGTGAGCAGGCTGAGGTACCCCTGCCTGGCCACGTCGAACGCGTGGCCCTGGGCGCACCGCGCCGCGCCGCCGCCGAGGACCAGGTCGCCGCGGCAGACCGGGCAGGCGAGGTGTTCGATGACGTCGGCCAGCACGCCGTCCATCATCGCCGACCCTGGCAGGCCAGAGAACTCACTGATTGATGAGATCGTGACCCGGGGGCCGCCGGCACGACGCGCGCATCGGAGTACCGTCATATTCACCATCCAGGGAATTCCTCCGCCTCCAGGGCGGAGCGTCGCGAATCGAGGGATGGCGATGCGCAAGCCCGCCGCCGCTGCCGGTAGTGCCGTGTTCTTCCTGGTCGCCCCCGGGACCGTGCTGGTCCTGATCCCGTGGTGGATCACCCACTGGCGGGTGGGCGAGCCCGCCCCCTGGCCGCCGCTTCGGGTGGCAGGGGCGGTCCTGCTCCTCGCCGCGGTGGCCGCGCTGGTGTGGACGTTCTCCCGGTTCGTCACCGAGGGACGCGGCACGCCCGCCCCGGTCGCCGCGCCCGAGCACCTGGTCGTGGGCGGCCTGTACAGATATGTGCGCAACCCCATGTACGTGGCGGTGCTGGCGGGCATCGTCGGCCAGGCCCTGATACTCGGGCGGCCCGTCCTGCTCCTCTACGCCGCCGCCGTATGGGTCGTGCCCGCCGCGTTCGTGCACTGGTACGAGGAACCCGAGCTGGCACGGCGGTTCGGCGCGGAGTACGAGGAGTACCGCCGCGCCGTCCCGGCCTGGCTGCCACGGCTGCGCCCATGGCGGCCGGGCGGGGACGGCGCGGACGCGCCGGGCCTCAGTCGGGAACGGAGGCCACGCCCGGCGCCAGGAAACGACGCCCGGTGACCTTCTCCGACACGCCCGTCCTGTCGAGGTAGGGCGTGATGCCGCCGGTGTGGAACGGCCAGCCGGCCCCGAGGATCATGCACAGGTCGATGTCCTCGGCGGCGGCGACCACGCCCTCGTCGAGCATCAGCCGCACCTCCTCGGCCAGCGCGCCGAGCGCCCGCTGGCGCACCTGCTCCGCGTCAGGCCCGGCGGTCCCGATCGTCTGGGACTCGAAGATCTCCCGCGCCTCGGGGTCGATCGTGAAGTCCGGCGCGTAGACGCCGGGCTTGCCGGCCTTGACGAGGTTCGCCAGGCTGGCCGACACCTTGTACCGGCCGGGGAAGGCCTCGTGCAGCGTCTCGGCGACGTGCAGCCCGACGGCGGGCCCGACGAGCTGGAGCAGCGTGAACGGCGTCATGGGCAGGCCCAGGCCGTCCAGGGCGTGGTCGGCGGTCTCGATCGGGGTGCCCTCGTCGACGGCGCCGATGACCTCGCCCATGAAGCGGGTGAGCAGCCGGTTCACCACGAACGCCGGGGCGTCCTTCACCAGCACGCCCGACTTGCGCAGCGCCTTGCCGACCGCGAACGCGGTGGCCAGCGAGGCGTCGTCGGTGCGCTCGCCCCGGACGACCTCCAGCAGCGGCAGGACGGCGACCGGGTTGAAGAAGTGCAGGCCGACGACCCGCTCGGGGTGCCGCAGCTCCGCCGCCATGGCCGTGACCGAGAGCGAGGAGGTGTTGGTGGCCAGCACGCACTCGGGGCGCACGACCGCCTCGACCTCGGACAGGACCTGCCTTTTGACCTTGAGGTCCTCGAACACCGCCTCGATGACGAGTTCGGCGTCGGCGAACGCGTCCTTGGTCAGCGACCCGGTCACCAGGCCCGTCAGCCGGTTGGCCGTGTCGGCGCCGATGCGTCCCTTGGCCAGCAGCCGGGCGATCTCGGCGTGCACGTAGGCCACGCCTTTGTCGAGGCGGGCCTGGTCGAGGTCGGTGAGGACCACCGGGACCTGGAGGCGGCGGGCGAACAGCAGCGCGAGCTGCGAGGCCATCAGCCCGGCGCCCACCACGCCCACCTTGGTGATCGTGCGGGCCAGCGCACGGTCCGGCGCCCCTGCGGGCCGCTTGGCCCTGCGCTGGACCAGGTCGAAGGAGTACAGCCCGGCCCGCAGCTCGTCGCCCGTCAGCAGGTCGGCCAGGGCCTGGGTCTCGGCCTCGAACCCCTGGTCACGGGGGGCCGTGCGCGCCAATTCCACCAACTCCAGCGCGCGGTACGGGGCCGGGGAGGCGCCGTGCAGCTTCATGTCCACCAGCGCACGCGCGCCCGCGACCGCCGCCTCCCAGGAGCCGGCGTCCTCGGTGAACGGCGGGCGGGGCACGGCCGCCTCGCCGGTCAGCACGCGCGAGGCCCAGCTCAGGGACTCCTCCAGGAAGTCGGCGGGCTCGAAGACCGCGTCGGCGACCCCGAGCTTGAACGCCTCGGTCCCCTTGATCATCTTGTTCTGGGACAGCGGGTTCTCGATGATCAGCTTGAGCGCGTTCGCCGGGCCGATCAGCCGGGGGAGCAGTTGCGTGCCGCCCCAGCCCGGCACCAGGCCGAGGAAGCACTCGGGCAGCGCCACCGCCGGGACGCCTGACGAGATCGTGCGGTACGTGCAGTGCAGGGCGATCTCCAGGCCGCCGCCCATCGCCGCGCCGTTGACGAACGCGAACGACGGCACCTCCAGCTCGCCGAGCCGGCGGAACACCTCGTGGCCCAGCCGGCCGATCTCCTCGGCCTGGGCGCGGGTGCGCACCCGCGCGGCGCCCGTCAGGTCGGCGCCGACGGCGAAGATGAAGGGCTTGCCGGTGACGCCGACCGCCGCGAGGTCCGAGCGTTCGCAGATGGCGTCGAGCGCCTCGTCCAGCTCGGTGAGGCCGCGCGGCCCGAAGGTGTTCGGCTTGGTGTGGTCGAAGCCGTTGTCCAGTGTGATCAGGGCCATGGTGCCCGCCTCGCCGGGGAGCGTGACGTCGCGGACGAGGGCGTGGGTCACGGCCTCGTCGTCATGGATGCCGGTGATTCCGCTCACTTGGCGCCCTCCCAGGCGGGGTTCTCCCAGACGACCGTTCCGCCCATGCCCATGCCGACGCACATCGTGGTGACGCCGTAGCGCACCTCGGGCCGTTCGCCGAACTGCCGGGCGAGCTGGGTCATCAGCCGCACGCCCGAGGAGGCGAGCGGGTGGCCGAACGCGATGGCGCCGCCGTACGGGTTGACCCGGGGGTCCTCGTCGTCGATGCCGAAGTGCGACAGGAACGCCAGGACCTGCACGGCGAAGGCCTCGTTGATCTCGAACAGGCCGATGTCGCCGATGGACAACCCGGCCAGGCGCAGCGCGCGCTCGGTGGAGGGGATGGGCCCGACGCCCATCACCTCGGGGTCGACGCCGGCGAAGGCGTAGGAGACGAGCCGCATCTTGGGCGTCAGCCCCAGCTCGGCCGCGGTGTCCGCGGCGGCGATGAGGCTGCCGGTGGCGCCGTCGTTGATGCCCGCCGAGTTCCCGGCGGTGACGTTGCCGTGCGGGCGGAACGGCGTCTTGAGCGCCGCCAGGCCCTCGGGGGTGGTGCCGGGGCGCGGGGGCTCGTCCTCGGTGGCGAGGCCCCAGCCCTCGGCCGCCTTGCGGGTCGCCATGGGCACCAGGTCGGGCTGGATCTTGCCGTCGGCGTAGGCCTTGGCCACCTTCTCCTGGGAGGCCACGGCGTAGGCGTCGGCGCGCCGCTTGGTGATGCCGGGGTAGCGGTCGTGCAGGTTCTCCGCCGTCATGCCCATGACCAGCGCTGAGCCGTCGACGAGGTTCTCGGACAGGAAACGCGGGTTGGGGTCGACGCCCTCGCCCATCGGATGGCGTCCCATGTGCTCCACGCCGCCGGCGATGGCGACGTCGTAGGCGCCGAAGGCGATGCCGCCGGCCACGGTGGTGACGGCCGTCATCGCGCCCGCGCACATGCGGTCGATGGCGTAGCCGGGCACCGACTTGGGCAGCCCGGCCAGCACCGCGGCGGAGCGGCCGATGGTCAGGCCCTGGTCGCCGATCTGGGTGGTGGCCGCGATGGCGACCTCGTCGACCCGCTCGGGCGGCAGGTGGGGGTTGCGCCGCATCAGTTCGCGGATGACACGGACGATCAGGTCGTCGGCGCGCGTCTCGGCGTACAGGCCCTTGGGGCCGGCCTTGCCGAAAGGCGTGCGTACGCCGTCGACGAACACGACGTCACGGGACGGAGGCACGGTTGGCTCCTCGCTGCTCGGTAGCTTCCGGCTAGTGCTACTCGTGAGTAACATGATGCCATGGCCCGGCGCCGGGAAAGCGCGGGGGTCCGGCCCGGAAACGCGGGGCCTGAGCCTTCGAGAGCGCGGGGGGTGCGGCCCTGTGATGAGCCTCAGCCGCCGGTCTCCCGAGGGGCCTCCCCGGTGAGCGGGTCGCGGGGCGAGGGCCACTTCTCGATCTCGGCCGTGGCCCACTCGGCCCACTCGCGATGCAGGTTGGTGAACCGCAGCCCCCACTCCAGGGCGAGCCTGCCGTAGACCGAGAGGTCGTCCTCCCCCTCGGACACGATGTCCACCAGACCCGCCAGGCTCTCGTGCCGGCCGGCCGCGAACTCCGCCTGCCGCCGCAGGTAGCCGGCGGCCTGCTCCCGGTCGAGCCGCCCGAGGAAGAAGACGCGAAGCAGCATGTCGCTGCGGTGGACGTGGGTGGGCTCGACCTCCGTCAGCCAGTGGCGCAGTTCGGCCAGCCCGGTGTCGTCGATGGCGTACTCCTTGCGGCCGCGCGGGCCCTCGGCCGCCACCTTGACCAGGCCGGCGTCGGCGAGCCGGGACAGCTCGCCGTAGACCTGGCTCTGCGTGGCCGGCCAGACGTTCGCCAGGGAGATGTCGAAGATCTTCATCAGGTCGTATCCGCTGGCGGGTCCCTGGGCGAGCAGGCCGAGCAGGGCGTGTCGAAGGCTCATGGCCGGATCCTACATTCCACTGTTGACAGGTCGCCAGCGGACGTTCTAGGTTCGACATGTCACAAGTGGAATGTCAATCAAGGAGCCCCCCATGATCCGCAGCCTCCTCGGCTTCCTCCCCTGGATCGCCTACGCCGTCCTCGCGACCAGCGACAACTGGAGGTACGGCGCCATGGTCGGCCTCGCGATAGCGCTCGTGCTCGTCGTCCTGGATCGCCGGTCGGGCAAACAGTGGGATCAGATGGTGATCGAATGCAGCGCGGTGGTGTTCCTCACCCTGGCCATCGTGATCTCCCTGGCCGCCCCCGGCGCCTCGTTCATGCGGTACGGACCCGCCCTGGTCGACGGCTGGCTCGCGCTCACCGCCTGGGGCTCCCTGGCCATCCGCAAGCCGTTCACCCTCGGCATCGCGCGGAGCATGGCGCCCCGGGAGGTGTGGGAGACGCCGGTGTTCTACCGGATCAACGCGGTCATCACCTCGGTGTGGGGCACCGCCTTCGTCGTCGCCGGCGTCGCGCTGGCCGTGCTGCTGTACAGCGCACCGCACGCCACCGCCGCCGTGATCGCCGTCAAGGTCATCGGCTTCGCGGCGCCCGCCGTCTTCACCGCCCGGTACCCCAAGATCGTCGCCGCCCGCTACGCCTGACTCCGGCCGCGCGCCCGTCCGCGCCCGCAAACGCCGCCCGCCGTACGCGCAAGCACCCGCACGTCCCGCAGAGTTCTCAGGAGACCAGCATGGACACCGCCCGCCCCACCTACCTGTCCGGTCACCTCGCCCCCGTCCCCGACGAGATCGGCGCCGTCGGCCTGCCGGTCACCGGCACCCTGCCCGCCGAGCTCACCGGCCGCTACTTCCGCAACGGCCCCAACCCGCTCCCCGGCCAGGACCCCGGCCACTGGTTCGCGGGCCCCGGCATGGTCCACGGCATCCGGCTCCGCGACGGCCGCGCCGACTGGTACCGCAACCGGTGGGTGCGCACGCGCGCCTTCACCGAGGGCGCCAAGTTCGTCGGCCCCGGCGGCTTCGACCGGACGGCCGTCTCCGCCAACACCCACGTGATCCACCACGCCGACAGGATCCTCGCCCTGGTCGAGGTCGGCCTGCCGTACGAGCTGACGCCCGAGCTGGAGACCGTCGGGCCGGTCGACTTCGGCGGCCGGCTGACCACCGGCATGACGGCGCACCCGAAGCAGGACCCGGTCACCGGTGAACTGCACTTCTTCGGGTACGGCTTCACCGCGCCCTACCTGACCTACCACCGCCTGTCCGCCCAGGGGGAGCTGGTGGAGAGCCGGGCGGTGGAGGTCCCCGGCCCGACGATGGTCCACGACTTCGCGATCACCGAGAACCACGTCGTGTGGCTGGACCTGCCGGTCGTCTTCGACATGGACCTCGCCGGCTCCGGCGGCATGGCCTTCCGGTGGGACGACTCCTACGGCGCCAGGCTCGGCGTGATGGACCGGGCGGGGAAGGTGACCTGGTTCGACATCGACCCCTGTTACGTGTTCCACGTCGGCAACGCCCGCGAGGACGCCTCGGGCCGGATCGTGCTGGACGCGGTCCGCTACTCCCGTGACTCCTTCGCCGAGCTCTGGCCCCGCCTCGGCGGCGTCGCCGGGCCGCCGGACGCGGCGGGCGGCGCCACGCTGCACCGCTGGGTGCTCGACCCCGCGAGCGGGATGGTGAAGGAGGAGCAGGCCGACGACCGCGACGTGGAGTTCCCCACGTTCAACGAGGACCGCCTCGGCCGGTCCAGCACCTACCTGTACGCGGTGACCGAGGGCGCGGTGGTGAAGTACGACACCGAGACCGGGGCCTCCCGCTTCTGTGACGTCGGCGGGCGTCCTGGAGAGGCGGTCTTCGTGCCCGCCGCCGGGGCGCGGTCCGAGGATGACGGCTGGCTGCTGTCCATCGTCGGCGACCACGCGGGCGAGGGCTCTGAACTGCTCGTGCTGGACGCCGGCGGGCTGGACTTCGTCGCCTCGGTGCGGCTCCCGCGCCGCGTCCCCGCCGGGTTCCACGGCTCGTGGATCCCCGACCCGTCGGTCACCGTCTCAAAATAGCGTCTCATAAAGCGTCTCAAAACACCGATGTGACGGCGGCCTCCCCGGCCGGCGTCACACCGGCAGGTGGCGGTAGAGGGTCGCGCGGGAGACGCCGACGGCGGCGGCGATCTCGGCCATGGTGTGCGCCCCGCTCGCGTGCATGCGGCGGGCGGCGCCGATCATCTCGGGGGTCATCGCGCCCGGCCGCCCGGCCCGCCGCCCCGGCGCCGCCTGGTCCGCGGCCTTCGGCGTGGTGTCCGGCGGTGTCTCCGGCGCTGGTTCCGGCGGGGCCTCAGGCACGGCCGCCTCCGACGGGGCCTCCGGCACGGACTCCGGAGGGGCCCCCGGCACGGTCTCCGGTGCTGTCTCCGGCGCGACGGCGTACAGGCGCCGCACCCCGTCCAGGACCGCCAGGCGGAGCGGCCCGGTCGGGGTCCGCGCCAGCAGGATGACCGGGTCGCTCAGCATCGCGATCGCCTGGGCGGCGCGCACCTGGTCGGCGAGGCCCGCGCTCGGCCCGGCGACCAGGTGGTTGGCCAGGGTCATCATGTCGACGAAGCGGTGGAAGACCGGCTCCTGTGTGAGCACCCTCATGTCCTGCATGACCATGTGCAGGACGTCGCGATGGGTGAGGTAGGTCTCCAGCAGGCCCTCGATGACCGACCAGCGCGTGCGGGGGTCGCCGGGCGCGGTCCCGACGTCCAGGGCCGCCTCCAGGTCGGCGATGATCGGGGTCGCCAGCGCGACGAGGATGTCCGCCTTGGTGGAGAAGTGGTAGAGGACCGCGGTCTTGGTCAGCCCCACCCGCTCGGCGATCTCCCGCACCGACGTGCGCTCGTAGCCGCGCCCGCCGAACAGTTCGAGCGCGGTGCGCAGGATTCTCGTCCTGGTGTCCTCGGCCGGTCTCTCGTTCACGGGCCCAGCCTACCGGCTTGCCTGACCGGCGGTCAGCGACCTACAGTGTCCTCACTGACCATTGGTCAGTTTCATCTGAGATGGGGGCACCATGACGACGCGGAACCGCGACGTGCTGATCTCCGGGGCCAGCGTGACCGGTCCCGTGCTGGCCTACTGGCTGGCCCGATACGGGTTCCGGCCCGTGGTCGTCGAACGGGCCAAGGCGCCGCGCGAGGGCGGGTACCCGATCGACGTCCGGGGCCAGGGCGTGGACGTGGCCGGCCGCATGGGCGTCCTGCCCGAGCTCAGGCGCGCGTCCGTGGAGATGGCGGCGCTGACCTTCGTCGACCGCGAGGGCCGCAGGTCGGGCGGCTTCGACGCGCGTGCGCTGCGCGAGGCCCTGCCCACGGGCGACATCGAGCTTCCCCGGGGCGACCTGGTCCGGATCCTCCACGAAGCCACTTGGGGCGACGTCGAGTATGTCTACGACGACTCGATCAAGACCCTCGACCAGGACGACGACGGCGTCACGGTCTCCTTCGAGCGCGGGGCCGCCAGGCGGTTCGACCTGGTGATCGGCGCCGACGGCCTGCACTCGATCGTCCGCAGGCTGGCCTTCGGCGAGGAGTCCCGGTTCATCCACCACCTCGGCTCCTACGTCGCCGCCGCCGACGTGCCGAAGGAGCTGGTGACTGGGCGGTACGGCGAGGACGACCAGGTCGTGCTGTACAACGAGCCGGGGCGGATGGCCGGGATCTACAGCTATCTCGACCGGGCCACCGGGATCTTCGTGTTCCGCCCGCCGGGCCCGGTGACCGGCGAGCGGGACGGCGACCGGCAGCGGCGGCTGCTCGCCGAGGCCTTCGCCGTCTCCGGGTGGCAGGTGCCCGAGCTGCTCGCGGCGGTGACGGCGGCCCCCGACTTCTACTTCGACTCGGTCAGCCAGATCCGGATGACGCCCTGGTCGCGCGGCCGGGTCGCGCTGGCGGGCGACGCCGCCCACTGCCCGGCCCTGCTGTCCGGCCAGGGCACGACGCTGGCGATGGTGGGGGCCTACGTCCTCGCGGGCGAGCTGCACGCCGCCGGGGGAGACCACCACCGCGCGTTCGCCCGCTACGAGGCCGAGCACCGCGCCGTCGTGGCCAAGGGCCAGGCGCGGGTCAAGGAGGGCGACAGCCGCCTCGTCCCCGCCACGGCGCGCCGCATCCGCACCCGCAACCGCCTCAGCCGCCTCGCGGGCCTCGCCGTCGCCGCAGCCCCCCTCCTCCGCCTCACCCACCGCCCCGCCCCACGCCTGAGGCATTACGACGACAAGAATCTGCCCATGACCGGGGTCTGAGTGGGCCTCGGTAATGATCGTTGCAGCCTTTGAAATTTCTCTTGAAGAACCTCTGCACCCTTTACGGCGGTGAGGGGAAGCAAGCCGATCGCGACGGATATGGAGTGCCCTTCCTAAGGTTCGGATCCACTCCGATCTTCGCAGAGTGCAGTGGTCGACTCCGCTTGCCAAGTATGGGATGACTCAAACTACGTTTACCCGACAGCCCATAGAGGACCAGGACGGACATAAATGATTAATGGCACAAAACGTCGACTTTCGGCCAAATGACCATGGATGGCCCATTGGCTCAGGAATCTCCTCATTGGCAATCTCCGAGGATCAAGGGTTCCGGCACCTTTGCGCCCGGCGCGACGATCGACAAGAGATAAGCGGACCGAACATCTGCAGCTTCTTACGCTAGAACCCCTGGCCGGCATTGTGGCCGGGCCATGCTCTGTGTAAATTACTGCTTGTCAGGGTTTCGCGGGACGGATGGCCAACTCATCGAAGTGTCGCAAGTGCACTAAGTGTCTCAGTGTAGGTTCATTTAGAGCAAAGAAACGGCGAACATGATCGAGGCGGATCAGCCAGGTGAAGTCAGGGCGGTTCTTTTAGGCCTCTATTCCAAGAATTATCCGGCAATAGGCGAAAGCCACGGGCTCTCTGTAGCGGCAGGGGGCCTGCTGGCCTCCATGCCAGGCAGTTTATTCAGCATGCATGTGCTGGACATGGTGGAGTGGGGTGAGGAGGACTGCGGGCGAGCGGTTGATCTGATACGTGCCGTCCGAGCCAACGTGTTGGCCATCGGACTGGCCTATGGGACGTTTAGCACCATTGAACGGCAGTATCACGCTCTGCGGTCCGCTCTTGATGGCCCCGATCCGCTTGTCGCCTTTGGTGGGCCTATCGCGACGTATCTCGGTGACCGACTTCTGGCGGACGTGGCTCCCGACGCGGTCCTCATCGTAGGTGAGGCGGATGAGGCACTCCCTCAGTTGGTCGAGATGTGGAGGCTTCGGCGCTCCTATGAGACGGTGCCCAACATCCACTACATCGGGCCTGATGGTAAAAGAGTAAGGACTCGCCGTCTGCTCGTCGACCTGCGCGCAGGAATACCTCCGTTCCGTGGACATGTCCGGGGCATCTATAAGAACGGTGGTCAAATCTTTACGGAGACAAGCCGAGGCTGCTCATGGGCGGCTTGTACGTTCTGCCTTCGGGGCCTTAATGATGTGGCAGGGCGAGCGCAGGAGTACCGGCGCAAGTCAGCAGAATTAGTGGCGAACGACCTGAACGGGCTCACCGAGCTTGGGGTTCACGATGTGACGATCGCGGATGAGGACTTCCTAGGAGGTTCGCTCGCCGATGCGGAACGTTTCGTTGAGGAGCTTGCGGAGAGGAAAATCGCCTTTCCTAAGATGGATGCAAGCCTTACAATTCATTCTGTTTACTCGCGAAGAGATTCCTCGGCAGAGGATTGTCGCCGAGCGAGGGTCGTTGAACATCTCGCCGACCTAGGACTCCAGAAAGTGTTCCTCGGAATAGAATCATGTTCCCCGGGTCAGCTTAAGCGTTATGCGAAAGGGCACACACGCGATGAGGCCGCCATGGCGGTCGAACGACTCCTAGCGCTGGGCATCCGGGTGGAGATCGGTGTCATCCTTTTCGATCCGTTATGTAGCTTAAGTGAGATTGAGGAAAGTCTTCGTTTTATGCGAGCTCATGGTTTGGCCGCCATGGCATCAGGCTTGAGTAGCAGCCTCAGGCTGCAGACGTCCTCGCATTACTTGAACATGCTGGAGAAGTACGAGCAGAGGTTCGGTGTGACACTGCACGAATCGACCATGGACCCGGACACGCTTTCCCACAGATATGTGTTCGCAGAAGCAGACGTCAATCGGTTCTTCAGAATGATCGAAAGCTGGAACCAGCGTCTGCATCCGCTGTATTATCCTGCGAAGAACTTGTCTCGTTCGGGATCAACGGGAATTTTCGGCACCGCAGTGCACCCCCTCCGTCAGGCCATAGTGGATTTTCGTAATGACCTATGTGATGCCATGTTGTCCGCTATCGGCTGTCTTGAGCAGGGGCAGGACCCTGAGTCAGAATTGCGAACGAGCCTCTCTGAAGCCGCTGGCGCGCTAGCCTCATGCGTGCAATACGCGATCAGCACCCTAAGATCAGGACTTGCGGACCACGCGGTGGTAAGACAGGCGTCTATTGCAGCTCACGATGTCGATCTGCTGACTAGCGCCCGATCTCCGGCGAGAGGAATATTGACCTGATGGACGCAGAACGGACTCTCGATAGCATGGCCGAGTTGCATGCATTGACGAAGCTACCACGGATCGGCTGGGTATTGGCAGGGGTCGCGAACCCGGAATCGGTATCTGACCACTGTTTTGAGACTGCCATCATCGCCTACATACTTGCTCAACAGATAGACGAGCCGGTCGAACTGGGAAAAGTTCTCACAATGGCTTTGTTTCATGAGGTCGGAGAGGTGAGATTGACTGATCTACCCCGCCGATCCAGTCCGTATGTAAGAGAGTTCAAGCGTAAGGCGGAACGCGAAGCGGCCGTCGACATTCTTGGCGATCTTGCTGGTGAAGTTCTGCCGTTGCTCGACGAGTTGCACGAACTCAAGACGCTTGAAGCGAGGCTTGTCGAGGCTGCGGAGGAACTTCAGATCATAGCAGCGGCAATGTACTACGCCAAGGAGAATCAGGGCGATATCTCCGAATACCGAAGAGACGTCGCGCGTTACGACGCACTGGGGATCGTCCCGGCTGCCCTGGTGGCTGAGGTTGTCGCCAGGAGGCTCGGTGAGTACCTCGGTGACCGCCCCTACTGGGAACTGGGATATCGGCGGGAGAACCAGCCGCCAGCGAAAGAATGAAATATGGCCTACGACGTCTTCTTGAGTCACAGCCTGCAGGACGCCGAATGGGCTGATCGCCTCTATAGGCGCCTTCGGCGGTTTCGGGTGAGCGGTAGGCCGCTTGAGATCTTCTTTGCGCCGGCGGCGATAGGAGCCGGCGAGTCCATCCCGCGCGGCCTGCGGGAGGCGCTGGGCTCTTGTCGGCACCTGGTAGCTGTGGTCACGCCTTCATGGCTGGAATCCGAGTGGTGCAGACTTGAGGAGGAAGTGGTCGTCTGGCGTGACTCGGCGGCCGTGGACAGGGTACTTCTTCCCCTACTCCTGCAGGACTGCGGCCTGCCCTCCGTGCTACACAGACTGAAGTACATCGATTTCAGACGCTCGGCTGACTATGAGCGATCTCTTCAGGAAATAGTCAGTGCCATAAGGGCTGGTATCAGACGCTCTGTCGACAGTGATGAGACCCAGCGTCAGAAGCGCGCGCTGCTCAACTCTCCGATCCTTCCTTGGTTGAACTTCAATGGACCGAGTTTTGATTTTGTGTGGCCAGAAATGATCATGGATCCTAGCATCAAACTGCACAAGCATCCAGGTCCGGAGACAAGGTTGTCGCGCTGGCTCGCACAACCTGAGCCTTTCAGGTCCTCATGCATCGCAGTAGTCGGTGATGCGGGATCGGGAAAGACGACCGCCCTGCGAACAATCCTCTTGT
The DNA here is from genome assembly GCF_025506355.1 of Sphaerisporangium corydalis. GTDB lineage: Bacteria > Actinomycetota > Actinomycetes > Streptosporangiales > Streptosporangiaceae > Sphaerisporangium > Sphaerisporangium corydalis. The sequence goes on along the minus strand of NZ_JANZYP010000056.1, from coordinate 16,303 downwards.
CGGGTGGTGGTGCATTTCCTGAACAGCGAGTCCTCCTCCAGGCTCGAGAAGTCGGCACTAAGATCGATTCGATCATCGCGAAGGTTGACAGGCAGAGCGCCCTGACTGTCCTGGTCGACGGTCTGGACGAGGCGAGCGAGAGCGTCATGGTGGATTTGGCGCGATCACTGAGCAGGCTATTGCAGCTGAACGCCGTTGTCATTGTCGCTTCTCGGACGGAGTTCTTTGAACGCCAGTACCCTGTACTTCACCCTCATGTGGGGGAACTGGCAGAGGTCGTGGAAATATGTAGCTGGCATGACGGCGATGTGCGGGAGTTTTCCCGACTTTACGCGGAGAGGGTCGACGACGACTCGATCTCGGCTGTCATCGAGCGCATCATGGAGGACTTCGCCGGCTCACGCAATCTAATCAGTAATCCGATGCGGCTCACACTGCTTCTCTATCTTCTGGCGGTGGGAACGCGATTGGATGTGGTCGATCTCAAAGAGCCCTATAGCCTGTATCGCCTCTTCTACGATGAGTGGATTAAGAAAGAGCGACATCGTGGTACTGGGGGTTTCGATGCCAAGGTCATCCGACGTGCGCATCTGCTCATTGCCCGATGGATTTATCGAAATAAGGGCGATGTGAGTCTTTTGCGGTTGATTGTCGGCGATGTGGTGGGGGTGAGCTTGCTGGACTCGCTGGATGACTCGGCGTTCTCCGAGCTCCTCACGATCGATCGGGACGAGTCGGGCGAGGCCCTGGTCAGAGGGTTCCGCCATGAGACTATCGGCGAGTTCCTTATTGCTCAGCACATTTTGACCTCCTTCCTGGAGGGTGGGGAGGAGATCGACGTCGCTCTCGACACAACCGTTGCCGACGACGTGAACGTGTTCGTGCGTAGTGGGATGCTGGAGGCCCCCCGCCGTTCCGTCGAGCGGTGCCTGGCAAACTTGACTGAACGGTACGAGTTGCTTGTATCAGTGGATGAGACCACCGTTCGGTCAACGGATCACCAGAATCAGGCGGACAGGGTCAGGGAACAGATTCTCTACTATATAGGGAGGCTACCGTTGAACGAGATCCCCCCTGTGCTGTCCTGGGCATTTGCGAACGAGAGACATCCCCTGCTTCGACGCTCAGCAGCATTGAGTGTCATTCTTCAAGGTGACTCTGAAATTGAGAAGAAATATCTTGCTCTGCTTGACGAGCCAGATGAAGCGAGGATGAACCGTTCAGTGCAGATGGTATATTTCGGAGACGTCCAGGCTGATCTACATACTTTTGTCGATGCTGGCCAAGACTGGTCCAGAACACGAGCAGCGATCTACCGGCGTTTGTCAGGGAATCTCCTCCGGGATCTGCGTCTGCGTTTTTGGGACCTTCGGACTCTCCGATCCTTCTATGAGAGTCGTACATACTCGGATCTTCTGTCTGAAGGCGAGCGACAGGTTCTTGTGCGACTGAACCTCATAGATCCCTCTTCGCAGGATCGGACTGCGGCTCTTAGCGCTGAATACCAGAAGCTAGCGTCACACCTGGACCTCTAGACATGCTGGATCGACCACTGGGCTCGCTTGGGATGTCGCGGGCATCGGCTGCGTGTGTATGTAAGGTCCTCCGCATTTGCGTCAGCGAGGGTCAGGCGATGCCGGTCAGGAGGGTGCGGGTCAGGCCGGTGGCGAAGTCGTCCAGGGTCGCGGGGGAGCCCTCTTCGCCCATGAAGTGCCGCAGGAAGGCGCGCTGGTAGCAGGCGCCGAGGAGCAGGGCCGCGGCCGGTCCGGGGTCGGCGTCCGCGCGGATGCGGCCGGCGGCGCGCAGGCCCTCGAGGAAGGCGGCGAGCGACTCCAGCGGCTTGTGCGGGCCGGCGTTCAGCGCGCGCAGCCCTTCGCGGTGGCGCGCGAGCAGGGCGGGCTCGGCGAACAGGGAGGAGCCGATGGGCATGCTCGCCTCGTAGAACAGCGTGGCGTTGCGTGCGATGTCGGTGAGGCTCTCCTCGGCGGTCCGCTCGCCGGGGTCCTCGGACAGCTCCGCGATCAACGGCCCCAGGGAGGGCAGCCGCTCGCGCAGGACGGCGACGAACAGCTCCTCCTTGCCCGAGAAGTGCCGGTAGAGGGCCGCCTCTGAGCACCCGGCGGCGCGGGCGATCTCCTTGGTGGTGACGTGGGCCAGGCCCACCGTGCGCATGAGGTGCTCGGCGGACGCGAGGATGCGCTGCCGGGTGCGGGCGCCGGAGGCGGTGCGCTGGTCGGGCATCGGGACGGTTCTTCCTTTCACCGGCCGGGGCTTTGCCCGGCCCCGCGGCGGGTACTCATCCTATGATGTGAGTGAGTACTCACCAACTTTGGGGGGAAGTCTCATGAAACTCACCGTCTTCGGAGCGACCGGCCGTACGGGAAGAGAAGTCGTCCGGCAGGCCCTGGACGCGGGACACCAGGTCACCGCCGTGGTACGCGATCCCGCGCGCCTGCCCGTCAGCCACTCCGCGCTGGAGGTCGTCACCGCCGAGGTGACCGGTCCCGAAGCGCTCCGCCCCGCGCTCGCCGGCCGGGAGGCCGTGATCTCCGCGCTCGGCCCGAACAACAGGAAGGAGGTGGGCATCGCCTCGATCGCCCTGCGGTCCATCCTGAGCGCGATCGACGGCACCGAGGTGCGCCGCCTCGTTGTCTTGAGCGCCGTGCCCGTCGGCCCCGTCCCCGAGGGGGAGCCCTTCTGGTACCGGAAGATCGCGCTGCCGCTGCTGCGCGGCCTCCTTCGCGAGGGGTACGCCGACCTCGCGGCGATGGAGGAGGAGGTGCGGCGCAGCGCCGTGGAGTGGACGATCGTCCGCCCGCCCCGGCTCACCGACAAGCCGCTCACAGGGGAGTACCGGCGGGTCATCGGGGGGAACGTGCCCGGCGGCCGCGCGATCTCGCGCGCCGACCTGGCGCACGCCATGCTCGCCACCGTCGACGACCCCGCGACGGTGAAGCAGGCGGTCGGGGTGGCCTACTGAGGGCCGGGCCCGTCAGGAAACGGTGACCTGCCGCAGGAAGGCCGCGTTCGAGGGGGTCTCCTTGAGGCGGTCAAGGAGCACGGTCAGCGCCTGCTCGCGCTCCAGCCCGGACAGCACCCTGCGGAGCTTCCAGATCGTCTCCCGCTCGGCGTCGGGGAGCAGCAGCTCCTCGCGCCGGGTGCTGGAGGCGCTCACGTCGACCGCCGGGTACAGCCGGTGCTCGGCCAGGGCCCGGCTCAGCCGCAGCTCCATGTTGCCGGTGCCCTTGAACTCCTCGAAGAAGTAGTCGTCCATGCGGGAGCCGGTCTCGGCGAGCGCGGTCGCGAGGATCGTCAGGGAGCCGCCCTCCCTGATCGCGCGTGCCGCGCCGAACAGGCGTTTCGGCAGGTGGACGGCCTGCGCGTCGATCCCGCCCGTGAGGGTCTTGCCGCCGTTCGGCGCGATGACGTTGTACGCGCGGCCGAGCCTGGTCAGCGAGTCCAGCAGGATCACGACGTCCTGGCCGCGCTCGACCAGCCGCTTGGCCCGCTCGACGGCCAGCTCGGCGATGGCCGTGTGGTCGCGCTCGGGCCGGTCGAACGTCGAGGCGATCACCTCGCCGTGGACGGACTCGCGGAAGTCGGTGACCTCCTCGGGCCGCTCGCCCACGAGCACGATCATGAGGTGGGTGGCCGGGTGGTTCCGGGTCACGGCGTCGGCGATCGCCTTGAGGACCATGGTCTTCCCGGCCTTGGGAGGCGCGACGATCAGGCCGCGCTGCCCCCTGCCGATGGGCGCGATCAGGTCGACCACCCGGGTGATGAGGGAGTCGGTCTCAAGGACCATGCGCCGGCGGGGGTGGATGGGCGTCAGCGCCGCGAAGTGCGGCCTGGCGTGCCCGGGGAGCTGGCCGTTGACCGACACCAGCGCGGCCAGCCGCTCGTACGGCCTGCGGGCGCTGCCCGTCACCAGGTCGCCGGGGCGCAGCCCGAACTCGGTGACCTGGGACAGCGGTACGCGGACGTCGTTCTCGCCGGGCAGGTAGCCGTTCGTCCTGATGAAGGCGGTCCGGTCGCGGACCTCCAGCAACCCGGAGACGTGCTCCAGGGGCTGGTCGGCGGCGGGCGTCCGCCTGCGCGGCTTGGCCGCGGTCGTGGTTTCTGGCACGACGTCGGCCGGAGGTGTCCGGGGAGTCGTGCGTGTTCTGGTGGTGCGTGGGGGTGCTTCGGTGGTCACGGTCATGGTCCGTCCTTGGGGATGGGCCGCGGGCCGGCTGAGGCGGCGGACGCCGGGCGCACCACGGAGACCGCCCGTGGCGGCCATGACGGCCTGCCGGAGCGACGGCGAGGTGGGCCCGCTCGGGGACCGGGGCCGCGGCCGGAAGGCCTGCGGCGGATCGGGCGCCGAACGGTGGGATGCCTGCCCCTCAGCGGGGCGGCGAGAGAAGAGAACGACTCTGAGATGTGCGCGAGGCCGAGCCGATCGCGCTGAAGAGCCACTTCAAAGATAACAGCAATGGGCGATCCCCGCGCAACCCCTGATCGCTAGTCTGTGCCGGAACACACCAGACGAAGGAGATCCATGTCGTACGCGCCCAGGTCCGTCGCCGGTGTCGAGGTGGTTCCGCTTTGCGACGCCGTGGGTCCGATGGGGGAGTCGCTCCGGCGCCCGGTGCGGGAGACGCTGTCCGGGGGGTCGCCCGAGGACTGGGCGGGGATGTCCGATGAGTGGGTGCTGCACTTCCGCTGCTACCTGCTGCGTCCCCGCACCGGCCGCCCGGTGCTGGTCGACACCGGGATCGGCGCCCCGGGCTCGCCCGCGTCGACCTGGGCGCCGGTGCCCGGCGGGTTGCTCGGCGAGCTGGCCGCGGCGGGCGTCGCGCCCGAGGACATCGGCACGGTGGTGCTCACCCACCTGCACTCCGACCACGCCAGCGGCGCCGTCACCGACGGCGTCCCGGCCTTCCCCAACGCCCGGCACGTGCTGCAGCGCGCCGAGGTCGACTGGATCGAGAACGCCGGCCCGAACCCCGTCCTTGACCGGATCCTGCGCCCGCTGACCGGCCTGGTCGACGTCGTGGACGGCGACGCCGCCGTCGCCCCCGGCGTCCGCGTCGCCCTGGCCCCCGGCCACACGCCGGGCCATCAGGTCGTCGAGATCGGGCCGCTGACGCTGACGGGCGACGTGGTGCTCCACCCCGTCCAGCTCGTCAACCCGGCCATCCGGTACGCCCACGACCTGGACCCTGAGGTGGCGGTGGCGACCCGGCTGGCCCTGCTGGACAGGGTGCGCGGCCAGGGCGGCATGATCGGCACCGCGCACTTCCCCGACTCCTTCACCGAGCTGTCCTGACCCGGCTCCTTCACCCGGGCCGTCCTGACCCGGAGCCGTACGCGTGTGTACGGCCCGCGCGAAGGCCTCCCTCCCTCAAGCGGGCCTCCTCCGGACGACCGTCTCCCCCGAGACGGCCTCCGCGCGCGAGCCGTACACGTTCTCGGCGGGCCTCCGGCGCGGTGCCGGAGGCCCGGGCCGGTCAGCCGACGGGGACCGGCAGCTTCTCCTGGGGGAGCGGTTCGAGGTCGTCATCGTCGTCGCCGTGCGAGAGCTGCGGCAGCCAGCCGAGCCAGCGCGGCAGGTACCAGTTCCAGTCGCCGAGCAGCTTCATCGTGGCCGGCAGCAGGACCGCCCTGACGATGGTGGCGTCGATCAGGATCGCCGCCGCCAGGCCGACGCCCATCTGCATGAACGTCAGCAGCGACAGGGTGGCGAAGGTGGAGAACACCGCGACCATGATGAGCGCGGCGCTGGTCACGACGCCCGCCGTGGACCTGATGCCGAAGCTGATCGCGTCCTCGGTGCGCATGCCCCGGTCGTAGGCCTCGCGCACCCGGCTGAGGATGAACACGTGGTAGTCCATCGAGAGGCCGAACAGGATCACGAACAGGAACAGTGGCAGCCAGTCGGTGATGTACCCGGTCGAGGTGAAGCCCAGCAGGCCCTCCCCGTACCCCTTCTGGAACACCAGGACCAGCACCCCGTACGCCGCCGCCACCGACAGCAGGTTGAGCAGGATCGCCTTGACCGCGACCACGAGCGAGCGGAACGACGTCAGCAGGAGCAGGAAGGCGAGCAGCAGCACGAACCCGAACACCAGCGGAATGGTCCTGGCGAGCTGGTCGTTGAAGTCCATCGAGCCCGCCGCGTTGCCCGTGACGTGGGCCTCGCCGGCGCCCGCGAGCGTCGCCGGGACGACCGTGTCACGCAGGGTGCGCACGGCGTGCTCGGTGGCCGCGACGTCGCCCTTGAGGCCGATGGAGATGCGCGCCACGTTCTTGCCGGGGTTGACCTCGACGCCGAACGGCTCGTTGGCCTCGCCCGTCGCGAACGCCTGTTGCTTGAACCGGTCGATGGCCGAGGTGACCGCCGGGGTCGTGACGTCCGCCGCCTTGAGCACGACGATCGCCGGCTCGTTGCCCCCGGGGAACGCCTTGTCGATGCGCTTGAACGTCTCGGCGATCGCGTAATTGCCCTGCAGGTCGTCGATGGTCTGCGTGCCCGTGCGCAGCGAGAACGCGGGGATCGCGAGCGCGACCAGGAGCCCGCCCGCCAGCACGGCGGAGACCAGCGGGCGGCGCAGCACCCCGTCGAGCACCTTGTTCCAGAACCGGCCCTCGCCGTTGCGCCCGCCGAGCTTGCGCGCCCAGGTGACCCGGCCCCGGGTCAGCACCCGCACGGTGCCGTGGATGAGCCGCGCGTCGACCTTGTCGCCGATCAGGGACAGCAGCGCGGGCAGCACGGTCAGCGAGCCGATCATGGCGGTCAGCACCACCAGGATCGTGCCCTCCGCGAAGCCCATGAAGGTGCCGTTGCCGGTGAGGAACATGCCGGCCATGGCGACGATCACCGTGATGCCGGAGATCAGCACGGCGCGCCCTGAGGTCGCCGCGGCGATCTCGATGGCGCGGCGCTTGTCGCGGCCCTTGGCCCGTTCCTCCCGTTCCCTGCGGATGTAGAACAGGCTGTAGTCCACGCCCACGGCGAGGCCGATGAGCAGCATCAGGTTCGGCGTGGCGTCGTCGACGTGGAGTAGATGGCTGGTGAGGCCGAGCAGGCCGGTGGCGCCGATGATCGCGGTCATCGCCAGGGCGAGCGGGACCAGCGCCGCGAGCAGCGCGCCGAACGCGGCCAGCAGGATGCCGAAGGTGATCGGGAGCGAGAGCTGCTCGGCCCGGACGAAGTCCTTGTCGATCGCCTCGCCGATCATCTTGCCCGCGCTGGCGCCGCCGGCCTCCTCCACGCGCAGCTCGGGGAAGCCCGCCTGCACGCCCGCGACGGCGGTGAGGACCGGCTGCACCCGCCCGTCCGCGGTCTTCCCCTCACCCTTCATGTTGAACTGGACGAGGGTGGCGTGCTTGTCGGGGGTGACCGGCGAGGGCTCCTTGTCGTACGGCGTGCGCACGCCCTCGACCTGGCCGGTGGCGGTCACCGCGTCCTTCACGCGGGTCACGGCCTCGCGGAACCGGGGGTCGCTCACCGACAGGGCGCCGTCCTTGGACTGGATCAGGACGACCTCGCCCGCGACGTCCTTGAAGTTCGCGCCGTCGAGGATCTGACCGGCTTTCCGGGAATCGCCGTTCTGGCTCTCGTAGTCCTTCATCTTGGCCGTGCCGACGGCGTTGCCCGCGATCGTGGCCACGGCCACGAAGGCGATCCAGATCACCAGTGCCGCCCAGCGGTGGCGTGCGCTCCACCCGCCGATCGAGGCGGCCAGATTCCTCCGGCGTCTCATCTCACGTCTCCCCCATCTGTGGTTTTACTCTGACGTTATGGGGGAGGACAGGTCGGTACATCGGCCGTGAAATGCAGATCCTGGGTAGTGCGGAAGGCTTAGGGCGAGGTCCCAGCGTCCATCTTCCGGCCTACGGGTGAGCCCCTAGGGGTCGCTGGGGCGTGGCACCGCTACGGTCGGTCCATGGCCTGGATCTCGCCGGACGACTTCTACGAAAAGATCAACAAGACCGTCGCAGCGGCGGGTGCCTTGATCACCGACCCTGCGGGCCGGGTGCTGCTGGTCAAGCCGAACTACCGCGACCACTGGGGCTGGCCCGGAGGGCACGTCGACGAGGGTGAGACCCCCGAGCGGGCCTGCGCCCGCGAGGTGACCGAGGAGCTCGGGCTGCGGCTGCGGGTCGGCAGGCTGCTCGGCGTGCACTGGGTCCCGCCGTTCCCCGACCGGCCGTTGCCCCTGGTGCATTTCCTGTTCGACTGCGGCACCGTGCCGGGGGCGGGGGACATCGTCCTGCAGGAGGAGGAGCTCGACGAGTGCGGCTTCTTCGACGAGGACCAGGCCCGCGACCTGATGCCGCCCTACCTCGTCCGGCGGCTCCACGAAGCCCTCGCCGTACGGCCCGGCGGCACGTACTACCTCACCTGAAGCGCGGCGGCCCCCCGAGCCGACGCGTGGCTCGGGGGGCCGCCGGTGGTCTACGGGGTGTAGACGTTCGGGAGCGGTGGGGTGGACATGCCGTTGCCGATGAAGAAGCTCGGGTGGGGCGGCTGGTTGTAGGCGGTGTTCTGCCAGGCGATGGCCGCGCGGTACTGCGTGTCGTGCATGAGGGTCACGATCCGGCGGTCGGTGAGGTTCGGCGTGGTGTAGACGCGCAGCGCCGTGTTGGCCGTGGTGGGCCAGACGACCTCCTCGCGCCAGTCGCCGAACAGGTCGCCCGACAGCGACGGCGTCGCCTTGGTGCCGTTGTTGGAGTGCACGTCGGACCCGGTGAGCAGCCGCGTCTCACCGCTGCCGTTGTACTTGTTGACATAGGTCTTGTCGAGCAGCTCGCGCACCGGGTCGGCGTCCCACCAGGCCAGGAAGTTCATCGAGGACGGCTTGGTGCCCACGCTGGCACCCTTGGGGTTGCGCAGGCCGTCGGCGGCGGCCGACCACGACTCGGCGCCCGCGCTGCCCGACCAGATGTCGGCGGAGACGCCGCGCCCGTTGTCGCCGTTCGCCGGGGTCGTCCACAGGACCTGTCCCGTGCGGGCGTCGGCCATCCACGAGCTGGGCTTGCTGGAGTCCTCGTCGACCTTGAACTCCTCCAGGCCGGCCCGCGAGGGGTCCAGGTCGCCGACGTGCATGGCGTCGCCGTGCCCGTGGCCGGTGTTCCACAGGCCCCGGCCGGTGTCGTCGACGCACATGGCGCCGTAGACGATCTCGTCTTTGCCGTCGCCGTCCACGTCGGCCACCGAGAGCTGGTGATTGCCCTGGCCGGCGTACGCGCTGTTCCCCGAGGAGTTGGAGTCGAAGGTCCACCGCTGGGTCAGTGCGCCGTTGCGGAAGTCCCAGGCCGCGATGACCGTGCGGGTGTAGTAGCCGCGCGCCATGATGAGGCTGGGCCTGGTGCCGTCCAGGTACGCCGTGCCGGCGAGGAAGCGGTCGACCCGGTTGCCGTAGGAGTCGCCCCAGGAGGACACGGTGCCGCGCGCGGGGTTGTAGTTCACCGTGGACATCGCGGCGCCGGTCTGGCCGTTGAACATGGTCAGGTACTCCGGGCCGGTCAGGACGTATCCGGAGGAGTTGCGGTAGTCGGCGCTGGAGCTGCCGATCACCGCGCCGGTGCCGTCCCTGGTGCCGTCGGCGGTCTTCATGGCCACCTCGGCCCTGCCGTCGCCGCTGTAGTCGTACACCTGGAACTGGGTGTAGTGCGCCCCGGCCCGGATGTTGCGCCCGAGGTCGATCCGCCACAGGCGTGTGCCGTTGAGCCGGTAGGCGTCCACGAAGACGTTGCCGGTGTAGCCGGACTGGGAGTTGTCCTTGGCGTTCGACGGGTCCCACTTCAGGACGAACTCGTACTGCCCGTCGCCGTCCAGGTCGCCCACGCTGGCGTCGTTGGCGCTGTAGGTGTACGAGACGCCGTCGGGTGTGGTGCCGCCGGACGGCGGCGAGATCGGCACGTCGAAGTAGGAGCCGCCGCCGAACCTCAGCGAGGACTCCGACGCCGCCTGCTCGGCCCCGTTGACGACGGGCCGCACGGTGTACGACGCGTCGGCGGCGGCACCGCTGTCCAGGTAGTTGGTCGACCCGGTGATGGGTGAGGCGTTCAGCTTCGCCGAGCCCCGGTAGACGTTGAAGGCCACGCCCGACGGGTCGGTGCCCAGCAGGCGCCAGGAGACGAGGTTGGCGCTGCCGGACCTGGAGCTGACGAGGCCGCGGTTGAGCCGCTCGACCTGCCGCGCGCCGGCCGCCGGGGTGACGGTCGGGGTCACCGTGGGCGTGGGCGTGACCGTGGGCGTCACGGTCGGGGTCACCGTCGGGGTCACGGTCGGCGTCGTCGTCGGCCCGGCCGAGCCGGTGCAGGTGACGCCGTTGAGCGCGAACGACGCCGGTACGGGGTTGCTGGAGTTGTTCCACGAGGCGTTGAACCCGAACGAGGCCGTGCCGCCGGTCGCGAGCGCCGCGTTGTAGCCGGCGTCGGCGGCGCTCACCTGGGCGCCGCTCTGGGTGACCGTGGAGCCCCACGCCTGCGAGACCTGCTGGCCCGCGGCGAAGGCCCACGTCAGGGTCCAGCCGTCCACCGGGTCGCCGAGGTTGGTGACCTTGACGTCGCCCGTGAAGCCCCCCGCCCACTGGGTGGCGACCGTGTAGGCGACCTGGCATCCCGCGGCGGCGGCGTGCGCGGTCAGCGAGGTCACCGTGGCGGCCAGCGCGAGCGCGGCCGCCGACCCCATGACCGCCAGCCGGCGTACCGGCGATTTCGCGATATGGCGCATGGCTCTCCCTTTCCGAGAGATTATCGAAGCGCTTCGATTCGGGGCGCGGGGCGAAACCGGGGAAGCGGGACGCCCGCGTCGATGAATCGTGCCCGGAACGTAGATGACGCCGCCCGATACCGCTATCGGGCCGGTCGGCGGCGGTCGCGCCGGGCGCGCGCCGGGCGCGCGGCACCCGCGTGCCCACCTGCGGGCATGGCCGTGAGATCACCGGGAGCCCGGATGATACGTGCTGAAACTTTCAACCCCCGCCCGGCGGTGTCAGGACGCCGGGCTGCTCGTTTCCAGCAGTTCCCGCTCGAACCACGCGATGGTCCGGCGCAGCCCCGCGGTCGCGTCGATCCTCGGCCGCCAGCCGAGCCGGCCGAGGGCCAGCGAGGTGTCCGGGCGGCGGACGGCCGGGTCGTCCACCGGCCGCTCGACGAACTCGATCGGCGACGACGAGCCCGTCAGGTCGCGGACCATCGTGGCGATCCGCAGCATGGACAGCTCCGACGGGTTGCCGATGTTCACCGGCCCCTCGAAGCGGGCCGAGGCCATGGCGAGCACCCCGTCCACGGTGTCGTCCACGTAGCAGATCGACCGCGTCTGGCTCCCGTCCCCGGTCACCGTGATCGGCTCCCCGTTGAGCGCCTGGCGGACGAACGTCGGGATGGCCCGCCCGTCGTGCGGCCGCATGCGCGGGCCGTAGGTGTTGAAGATCCGCACGATGGCCGTGTCCACGCCATGGGCGGAGCGGTAGGCCGTCGTCAGCGACTCGGCGAACCGCTTGGCCTCGTCGTACACGCTGCGCGGCCCGACCGGGTTGACGTTGCCCCAGTACGTCTCGCGCTGCGGGTGCTCCAGCGGGTCCCCGTACACCTCGCTCGTGGAGGCCAGCAGGAAACGGGCGCCCTTCTCGCGGGCCAGGCCGAGGGCGTGCAGCGTGCCGAGGCTGCCGACCTTCAGGGTCTCGATCGGATGGCGCAGGTAGTCGGCGGGCGACGCGGCCGAGGCGAAGTGCAGCACCAGGTCCACCTCGCCCGGCACGTGGACGAAGCCGGTGACGTCGCACTCGACCAGGCGGAACCTCGGCCGGCCGATCAGGTGGGCCACGTTGCCGGGCGAGCCGGTGAGGAAGTTGTCCATGCAGACCACGGAGGCGCCCTCGGCCACCAGCCGTTCGCACAGGTGCGATCCGAGGAACCCCGCCCCGCCGGTGACGACGACCCGCGCGTGCGTCATCGGGACTCCGCCGGCGCGAGGGTGGGCACCCGGCCGCCGGTCAGGCGGCGGTACACCTCGAAGGTCCGCTCGGCCACCCCCGCCCACCCGTACCTGGTTCGGGCGCGCCACATCCCGGACGTCGCCAGCGAGGCCCGGAGGTCCGGCCGGGCCAGCAGGTCGCGCAGCGTCTCGGCCAGGACCCTGGGCCGCCGGGGCGGCACCAGCACGCCGCAGCCCGCGACCGTGTCCAGGTGGCCGCCGACCGCCGAGGCGACCACCGTGACCCCGCAGGCCATGGCCTCCAGCGGCACCATGCCGAACGGCTCGTACCACGGCACGTTGACGACGACCTGCACCGACCGCAGGAGGGCGGGGACGTCCGCGCGCTCAACGCCGCCGATCAGCCGCACCCGGCCGTCCAGCCCGGCCGAGGTCGCCAGGTCGCGCAGCCGCGCCGACTCCCGGTCGCCGGGCTCGCCGCCCGCGATGACGAGGTCGGCGCCCGGCACCTGGGCCAGCGCCTCGATGATCGTGTCGAATCCCTTGCGGGGGACGAGCCTGCCCATGCCGAGGATCCGGACATGTCCGGTGTTCCCGGGGTGCCGTCTGATGGGCCCGTCCGGGCGGAAGGCGCCGAGGTCGACCCCGCACGGGACCACCGTGACGCGATCGGCGGGCACGCCCATCGCCGCGAGCTCCCGCACCTCGTCGGCGCAGGTGGCGATGACCGCGGCCGCCCGCTGCCCGATGTCGTACTCGATGGCGACCCGGCTCGGCGGGCTGGTGTCGGCGGCGCCCTGCCAGCGCCGTTTCACCGTCCCCAGCGCGTGGAAGGTCTGGACGACCGGGATGCCGAGGTCGCCGGCCGCCATGAGGGCGGCCCACCCGCTCATCCAGAAGTGGGCGTGCGCCACGTCGGGCCGCTCGGCCTCCCAGCGGCGGGCGAGGTGCGCGGCGAAGGCGGGCATGTGGGGGAGCAGCTCGTCCTTGGACAGCGGTCGCGGCGGGCCGGCGGGCACGTGCTCGATGGTCACGCCGCGCGCCATCCGGATCGTGCCGGGCCCCTCGGCGGCGGCGCGCCGGGTGTACACCGTGATGTCGTGGCCGAGGGTGGCGAGGGCGGCGGCCAGCTCGGCGACGTGGACGTTCTGCCCGCCCGCGTCGACCCCGCCGACGGGGGCCAGCGGGCTCGCGTGCTCCGATACCAGGGCGATCCTCATCGCGCTCCCTCCTTGACGCCGGTCACCGGCGCCTCCGTGGCCCGTCTCGGAGGCGGTGCGCGGGCCGCGACTGGATGATCACGCGAGGCCGTCCGAAGGATCTCCATCGGGGGTCGTCGCCGGCGCGTGGCACACGGCGTCGCTCCCGGTACCGCGTCGGCTCACCTCCGTAGGGTCGCATCGAGTCTGGTTACCGAGCGGAGTGAGGGTCAAACCCGGCTTTGCGCAGACGTCGAGGTTGAGAGGCGATAATCATGGATTATGTCACGCTAAGTAGCGAAAAATGTGTTTTGATGGGCTACGGGGTGGTCTGGTCGACGTCGCGCCCGGAGGGGGATTCGATCACTTTTGTCGATCTCTCTCGACGGGGTAATGGCTACGGAATACTGTATGACCATGGCAGGTGAAGTGAGTCGCACGCCGGTATCACCGACCTCTCCTGGATTCCTCAGCCGCTCCCGCACGGTCGCGCCCCCGGCCTGGAGCCGATGGCTGGTCCCCCCGGCGGCGCTCTCCGTCCACCTCGCGATCGGCCAGGCGTACGCCTGGAGCGTGTTCAAGCCGCCGCTGGAGTCGTCGCTCGGCCTGACGGGCACCGCCAGCGCGCTGCCGTTCCAGCTCGGCATCGTCATGCTCGGCCTGTCCGCCGCCTTCGGCGGCACGCTGGTCGAGCGCAAGGGCCCGCGCTGGGCGATGTTCGTCTCGATGACGTGCTTCTCGTCCGGCTTCCTGCTGTCCGCGCTCGGCGTCGCCACCCGCAACTACTGGCTGGTCGTGCTCGGGTACGGGCTCGTGGGCGGCATCGGCCTCGGCATCGGGTACATCTCGCCGGTCTCCACGCTGATCAAGTGGTTCCCCGACCGGCCCGGCATGGCGACGGGCATCGCCATCATGGGGTTCGGCGGCGGCGCCCTCATCGCCTCGCCGTGGTCCTCGCAGATGCTCGACGCATTCGGCACCGGCACCGACGGCATCGCCAAGGCCTTCCTCGTGCACGGCCTGGTGTACGCGGTCTTCATGTCGGTGGGCGTGCTCCTGGTCCGCGTACCGCCGGACGGCTGGCTCCCGCGCGGCTGGACGCCGGCCAAGGCCGCCGCGCGGCCGCTGATCACCACCGCCGACGTCTCGGCGCGCAACGCGATCAGGACGCCGCAGTTCTGGTGCCTGTGGATCGTGCTGTGCTTCAACGTCACGGCGGGCATCGGCATCCTGGAGAAGGCCGCGCCCATGATCCGCGACTTCTTCTCGGCGACCGCGACGCCGGTGGCGGCCGGGGCGGCGGCGGGCTTCGTGGCCCTGCTGTCGCTGGCCAACATGACCGGGCGCATCGTGTGGTCCTCCACCTCCGACCTGATCGGCCGCAAGAACATGTACCGCGTCTACCTGGGGGCCGGCGCCCTGTTCTACCTGGTCATCGCGCTCGCGGGGAACTCCTCCAAGCCGCTGTTCATCATCTGCGCGCTCGGCATCCTGTCCTTCTACGGCGGCGGGTTCGCCACCGTCCCCGCCTATCTGAAGGACCTGTTCGGGACCTACCAGGTGGGTGCCATCCACGGCCGGCTGCTGACCGCGTGGTCGATCGCCGGGGTGCTCGGCCCGCTGATCGTCAACGCCATCGCGGACGCGGGCAAGGCCGCCGGCCGTTCCGGGCCGACGCTCTACACCACCTCCCTCTACATCATGATCGGGCTGCTGGTCGTGGGCTTCCTGGCCAACGAGCTGATCCGGCCCGTCAACCCCGTCCACCACGAACGCCCGGCCGGGGCGCTCACGCGGCCCGAACCGCCGCTCGCCACCAGTCAGGGAGACGCGCGATGACCACCGACCGCGACCCGGCCCCGGCGGACTCGGGCCCTGGCCGTCCTTCGGCCCCCGGCGAGATCCCCTTGGCCCCCGGCGACGGCTCGGCCGGCGGCGGGTCTCCGGACACGGGCCGGTACACGACGTTGATGGTGCTGGCCTGGGCGTGGGTCGGCCTTCCGTTCGCCTACGGGGTCTACGAGCTGTTCCAGAAGCTCACCCAGCTCTTCGGCGGCTGAGCGTTTCTCGCGCGGGGCGCTGTGGGTTCGCCGCCGCGTTGGCACGATGCAAGATCATTTGATGCGGATCGCCCGAGGAACCCTTGAGGGCCGGGCGACGCGGCATGCGGCCGTCCTCCGCGCGCCGAATGGGATGAAATACGCGAAACGGGCCGTCATCTTCATGTGCCGACGAATTCGACCACCTTCCTCTGTAACGGAGCGCAGTTAACCGGTAACCTAACCACCTCTATATAGAGCTATATGCGCACTGATGGGGATTCGGGTTGTCCACTGGAACGGTTCATCCATGGGTCGTCACCCCTCAAGGCAGGGTCGCCGTGGCCCTGGGAATCGCGGTGGCGGCACTCCTGGCGACCGTCGTGGTCGTGGCGAACCGAGGCGGCACGCAGCGGGCCGCCTTACCGCGCGGCACCGGATCCGCGTCCCTGGTCAGCGTCGACGCCGCCGCCGAATGGCGGGCGAGCACCGCCGAGTGGGCCGTACGGGAACTCGACCGGAGCAGGACCGTCGCCTGCGACCAGCCGATGTGCCGGGAACTCGCCAGGAGGGGGACCCCCGCGGGGGCGCTCCTCCCGATCGGCGGCCCCGAGGCGATCCTGCAGAGCGACGTGGTGATCGTGACGGCCCAGGTGCGCGGCGCGCTCGGCGCCCAGCTCAAGCCGCTGCTCGCCCCCGACGTCCTCGCGCGGTTCGGCACCGGCGCGAGCCGCTTCGAGGTACGCGAGGTCGCGCCCGGCGGGACGGCCGTCTACAAGGCACGACAGGCGGCCGACCGGGCCGACCGCCGCTACGCCGGGCGCAAACTGCTCGGCAACGCGCGGCTCGGCGTCACCCCCGACGTCGCACGGGAACTGTCCGCCGGGCACGTCGACGGGCGCCTGCTCACGGTCATCGCGCTGCTCACCGCCCAGCACCGCCTCTACCTGCGGTCCTTCGGCGACGCCGGTCACACCCCCGGCGTACCGCTGCGAAGCGTGGACATCGCCACCCTGGACGGCCGGACGCCGGCGGCCGCTGCCGTCACCGGCGTCGACCTGCTGCTCCACGGCCAGGAGACCCTGTTCCGCCCCGCCGCGACCACGACCCCCCACCCCCCCGAAGGCGGCCCC
>NZ_JANZYP010000055.1 GCF_025506355.1 Sphaerisporangium corydalis | reverse complement strand
CTTCATGTGGCGCCAGTTCTACAACATGACCCGCCTCGGCGCCCAAGCCATCTACATCTCCATGTTCGACGAATACAACGAAGGAAACCAAATAGCCAAAACCGCAGAAACCCTCAACACCGTCCCCGCCAACTCCGGAATGCTCGCCCTCGACGAAGACGGCACCCCCTGCTCCTCCGACTACTACCTCCGCCTCACCAGCGACGGCGGCAAAATGCTCAAAGGCCAAATCCCCCTCACGGCCACCCGCCCCACACCACCGACGCTTCCCAGCGGGGGCGACCGGCAGCCGCCGACCGCGCCGGGGAACCTGGCGGTGAGCACCAAAACCGCCACCAGCGTCACCCTCACCTGGACCGCCTCCACCGACAACGTCGCCGTCACCGGCTACCAGGTCCACCGAGGCGACACCATCGTCAACGCCACCGGCACCACCACCACCATCACCGGACTCACCCCCGCCACCGCCTACACCTTCACCGTCACTGCCCGCGACGCCGCAGGCAACAACTCACCCGCCTCCAACGCGGTGAGCGTGACCACGTCGGCGGGCTCGGCGGGGGTCGCGCTGCGTTCCAAGGCCAACGAGCGCTTCGTGACCGCCGCGAACGGCACGGCGCTGATCGCGAACGGGACGTCCGCCGGCAACGCGCAGCTGTTCGACCGCGTCGACCTGGGCAACGGCAACATCGCGCTGCGGGCCAGGGTGAACAACATGTACGTGTGCGCCGACGGCGCGGGGGCGCAGCCGCTGATCGCCAACCGTGCCACGGCCGGCGCCTGGGAGACCTTCCAGCTGATCACCAACCCCAACGGGACGGTCAGCCTCCGAGCCCAGGTCAACAGCCGGTACGTGTGCGCCGACGGCGCCGGGGCGCAGCCGCTGATCGCCAACCGCACCGCGATCGGCCCGTGGGAGCAGTTCGACCTCATCGCCGGCTGACCGCCCCCGTCCGGGCCGGGCGAACCGCCGGGCCCGGACGCCCGTGGGCTCCGCGCAGTGTGCGTGACCGGGGTCCCGTGCCTGGCCGGGGCTCCGTGCTCTGCCCGTGGCCGGCGGCGACGTGGGAGCGGGGCTCAGTCCTGGTCTTCGGTGATGCGGCGTACCAGGCCCGCCATGCCGAGCCGCTGCGCGTCGTGGAGGGCGTGCGCGAGCAGGGTGCGCGCCTGGTGGCGGTCGGAGGGCCGGCCGCGGCGGAGCAGCATCCGGCCGTGCTCGGCCGCGGTGTACACCTGGTACGGCCGCGCGCCCAGGCGCCGGTTGCCGTCGGCGGCGTCGCGGAAGTGCTGGTCGGCGGCCTCCCAGTCCTCGGTGGCCGTCGCCAGCAGCCCGAGGTACCGCGACACCGACCCCATGCAGGCGACCGCGAAGATGAGGAACGCCGGGCGGTGGGCGTAGGGGCGGAGCAGCCGGTACAGCACGGCCGCCCGCCCGGGGTCCTCCAGCCCGCAGCAGACCTCGGCGAGCATGGTCATGGACACCAGCCAGTCCGCGTCCCTGGGCAGCGCGCCGAAGTCGCCCGCCGCGAGGCCGTCGAACTCGTCGCGGGCGGCGCCGGGCCGCCCGGTCGCCAGGTGGGTGTACGCCAGGACCGGACGCCACCCCGTGACGTCGGGGGACTGGGCGGCGTAGCCCTGGACCAGCTCGGCGATCTGGTCGAGCCGCCCCTGCTCGCGGCGCAGCCACCACAACTGGGCGCCGAAGTTGTGCAGCATGGCGGAGCCCGCCGCGGCCTCGCCCTGCTGGAGCGCCTCGCCGGAGAGCCGTTCCCCTTCGGCGAAGCGGCCGCGCAGCATCGCGAGCGTGGCCCGCCAGATGAAGGCCCAGAAGCTGTAGATGGGCTGGCGCAGGCGGTCGGCGAGCGCGGCGTACCGCTGGATCTCGGCGAACATGGCGTCGAGGTCGCCGTGGTCGGCGAGGGCGAGGATCCGGCGCAGCCGTCCCTGGACCTCCAGCTCGCGGTCGGCGGTCGGGCCGGCCAGGAAGATCATCTCTTCGGCGAGGGCGGTGCGCTCGGCGAGCGTGTCGGGGCCCCAGATCGCGTAGCACCTGCTCTCCAGGATCCCGCCCAGCTCCGAGGCGGTCCCGTGCTCGCGGGCGATGCGCACCGCCTGGGCGCTCAGCTTCTCGCGTTGCGCCGCGCGCTCGCGCCAGTCGCGGCCGAGTCCCCAGTAGAGCGCGGCGGCCAGCCGTCCCGACACCCGGGCGCGCAGCATGGTGTCCTGGTCGCCGAGCGCCACGAGCGCGCTTCTGAGCAGTGTGATGAGCCGGTCGTTGAGCTCGCCGAACTCGGCGAAGAAGTGCCCGTAGCCGAGCGCGGCGCGGGCGAGCGGCTCGGCGGCGCCTGCGGCCCGCGCGTACTCGGCGGCCTGGGTGAAGGCCTCCTTGGCCTCGGCGGCGTGGCCGCCCCGGGTCTCGGCCTCGCCGAGGGCCAGGAGCAGCTCGCACCGTTCCGCCTCGTCAGGGGACCGCTCGCGCGCGAGGTTCGCCAGGGCCAGCCGGAGGTGCAGGGCCGCGCCGTCGTAGGCGAACAACCGCATGGCCTCCCGCGCGGCCAGCTCGCGGTAGTGGCGTACGGTGCGGCCGGCCTGGCCGGGAGCCGCCTCGCCGTGGTGATGGGCGAGCAGCGCGGCGTGGGCCTGCCGGTCGGCGACGGTCGCCTCGATGGCGCCGGCGACCTGGTGGTGCAGCAGCCGCCGCCGGGCGGGCCCGAGGCCGGCGTACAGGGCGTCGCGGTAGGCGACGTGGCGGAACCGGTAGCGGCCCGGCTCGTCGCCGGAGTCGTCGATCACGCCGTAGGCCATGCCGTCCTCGAACGCGGCCAGCAGGGCCTCGCGCGGCTCTGAGGTCGCCGCCGCCAGCAGGTCCACGTCGGCCTCGCGCCCGATCACGGCGGCGAGGGCGAGGATGGCCTGCGTCCGGGCGGGCATGCTGCGCAGGCGGTGGAGCACGTCGGCGGAGATGCCGAGGCCGCCGGCGTCGACGAGCCGCTCCAGGCGGCGCAGGTCGGTGCCGGTGGTGAGCGGGCGCAGGATCTCGCTGACGAACAGGGGGATGCCGCCGGTGCGGGCATGGACCTTGCCGAGCAGCGACGGGGAGGGGTCGCTCCCGGCGGCGAGCCTGACGAAGTCGGCCACCTCGTCACGGTCGAGCGCGTCCAGGTCGACGCGGAGGCCGGCCGGGGCCTTGGGCAGGTCCGCGAGGGCGGCGAGCAGCTCGGGCCGCTGGTCGGCGGCCGTGTCCCTGAAGGACGCGATCACCAGCAGCCGCGCGTGGCCGAGGCGCGCGGCGAGCGCGCGCAGCAGCAGGAGCGACTCGGGGTCGGCGCGGTGCAGGTCGTCGACCAGGACGACGATCGGCCGGGCGGCGGACGCTTCCACGAGAAAACGGGTGACCGCCTCGAACAACCGCGTACGATCCCCGCCGCCGTCGCCGTGCGACCCGGGAAGAACCTCCCCGTCCAGCCCCGCACGGCCGTCGTGCTGCCCGGGAAGAACCTCCCCGTCCGGCCCGGTACGACCGCCGTGCGACCCGGGAAGAACCTCCCCGTCCAGCCCCGCACGGCCGCCGTGCGGCCCGGGACGGGCCTCTTCGTCCGGTCGTGGGCGGTCGTCGTCGCCGGGTGGGCCGGTGTGGAGGTCGGCGAGTCGTGGGGCGAGCAGGGACAGGGTGGCGGTGTCGTTGCCGGCCAGGGCCTTGAGCTCCTCGGGGTGCCGGCTCGCCACGATCGCCTGGAGGATCTGCCGCCAGGGCCGGAGCGGGGCCGTCGACCCGTCCTCGGGGGCCCGTCCCCACACCGGCTCCACGCCCTCGCGCGCGGCGTGGTCGGCGAAGACCGTCATGGTGCGGCTCTTGCCGATGCCGAGCTGCCCGGCCAGCAGGACCACCCGGCCCGCCCCGGCCCGGCTCTCGGCCAGCGCCCCGCGGAGCAGGACGAGCGCCTCCTGCCGGCCCACGAAGACCCGTTCGGGACCGCGCGGCGGGGACGGGGCCGCGGTCTCGTCCGCCTCGCCGGGCGGGACGAGGGTGACCTCGGCGATGATGGCGGCCGGCGGATCGCCGGCCCGGATCCCCGACTCGACCGAGGCCAGCCGGGACGACGGCGGGGCCTGCGTCACCCGCAGCAGCTCGCGTCCCTCGCGGCAGACCACCAGGGCGGCGCCCGGCTCGCGGGCGCGGTAGAGCGCCAGCGCCCACCAGCAGCGCAGCCGCTCGTTCTCGGGGTGCTCGCGGACGAGGTCGGCGACCAGGCCGCCGGACAGGACCGTGCCGTCCATCCCGAGGCGCAGGTCGATCTCGACCGCCAGCTCGACCGTGGACAGGCGGAGCTGCTCCAGCCGGACGACCGTGCCCTGCGCGAAGGCGCGGTCGCCGAAGTCCCCGAACGGGCGGCCGCGCCAGCAGCCGATGGCGGCCCGCGCGGCGCGGGCGGCCTCGGTGAGACGGCCGCCGTTGAGCGCGGCCCTGGCCTCCTCGGCGAGGCGGTGCATGCGGGTCTCGTCGAGCTGGTCGTCCCCGACGCGCAGCCGGTAGCCGGCGCCGTCGGTGAGCAGCACCTGCCAGCCCCGGGCCGAACGGCCTTCGGGCTCCAGCGCGCGGCGCAGCAACGCCACGTATCCCTGGAGCTGTCCTTTCTTCCTCGCCAGCAATTCGCGCCGGCTGAAAGCCACCAGATCATCGCTCCATAATTCGGCGGCGAGATCGAGCTGGCTGACCGTTTCGTTCGGCCGGGACAAAAGGATCGTGAGCAGCAGGACGTGCAGCGGATCGCCTAACGGAACCACATTCCCGTCGCCGTCCACCACCTCCAGGGAACCGAGGACGTGGAACCGCATAAGACCCTCCCCTGCCTCCGTCACATCGTCGGCGCGACAAGAGGTACCGCCATCCTAACTTTTGATCATGTTTTCCGAGTCGTATTGAAATATGGCCGATTTGTCGGAATCCATGGCGGGCCAAGAATCGGCCAAGCGCGGATGCCTTGTACTGACAGCGGCCTCACACACGTCCGTACAAGACGGGAGGAGCGAGATGTACGCCAATCAAGCACGGCTCGACGAACAAGAAGATCCATATTTCTTCATCTCCTACGCCCACCACGACGGCGCTTATGCGAAACGCCTGGGCGACCACCTGGACAAGAACGCCATCCCGGTATGGTTCGATCGCAATCTGGCCTGGGGCAGCCGATTCGTCGTCGAACTCCAACGGCGGATCGCCGGATCGCTCGGGGTGATCGTCGTCATGTCACCGGCCGCCGAGGCCGCGCAATGGGTCGAGCGGGAAATCCTCGAAGGGCAGCGCCACAACCGCAATTTCCTGCCGATCCTCATCAGCGGGCAACGGCATTTCCTGCTCGCCAGCAGCCAGTACTTCGACGCCCGCGACGGCCGGCTGCCGGGAGACCAGGAGATCCTCCAGCTCCGCCACGTGCTAGGCGGCGACCAGACGCGGCGCCCACCGGCCCTGCGGCTGCCCATCCCGCTGGTCAAGGCGCCGGCCACCCACCTGTCCCCCAGCGTCTCGATGGCCAAGCTCCGCTCGTTCCTGACCACCGGAGAGCTGGAGCTCGCCGACCTGCTGACCGGGTCCATGCTGCTGGAGGCCGCCGGGCGGCTCGAAGCGGGCTGGCTGCGCCGGTCCGACGGTGAGCGGCTGCCCGGCGACGTCCTGCGTGACATCGACCTGGCCTGGTCCGGCCACTCCGCGGGCGCCTACGGGTTCGGCGCGCAGCTCGCCCGGCACGGCCGTCCCCCCGCCGGCGTCCCGGACGGCCGTTCCGGCGACTTCTTCCTGCTGGCCCGGGCCCTCGGCTGGAAGAAGGACCGGCAGGAGCCGTCGTCGTTCTACCAGCAGTTCGCCGCCCCGGCCCGGCGCGGCGACGCCTTCTTCCCCACGCTGCGCAACCCGCAGCTGGAGGGGCATCCCAACTGGCACGACAAGTGGATCGAGACCACCATGGCGGTACACCTGCGGCTGCGCGCGTGGAGGCAGGCATGATCACCGTCCGGCGGATGGCCGAGGTCGTGTCCGCGCTCGCCCTGACGGCCTTCCTGACGCTGTTCCTCCTCCTGTCGCTGGCCGGCGCCGGCGCCGGGCTCGCCGCCTTCCTGTCCCTGCCGATCGCCCTTGGCGGCACCGCGTACGCGGCGTGGCGGTGCGTCCAGCAGGTGCCGCCCGGGCATGTCGGGCTCGTGCGCAAGAAGTTCGGCCGGGTGCGCCCCGGCGACGAGTCCCGGCAGGTGCGCGCCCACGGGTCGATCGGCCACCAGGCGGAGACGCTCGGTTCCGACCAGCGCCACCTGCTGCCGCCCTTCCTGTACCAGGTCACCCCCGTGCCCTGGACGCGGGTGCCCACCGGCACCATCGGGGTAGTCGTCGCCAGGGACGGCCTCCCGGCGCCGGTCACCCGCACGCTGTGCGCGCACGTCGACTGCGACGACTTCCAGGACGGCACGCGGTTCCTGCGCGACGGCGGGCAGAAGGGCCGGCAGCCGGGCGTGCTGCGGGGCGGGGCCGACTACGCGGTCAATCCGCTGTTGTTCGAGGTGCTGACCGTGGACACCATCGGCCACGGGCGGTACGGGCTCACCGCCGCCGACCTGATGGAGACCGAGATCCCGGTGGGCACGGTCGGCGTGGTCATCGCCCGCGAGGGGCGGCGGCCCGGCGAGGACGAGGTGGTGGGACACCCGGTCGACGGGCACGAGAGCTTCCAGCTGCCCGACGTGTTCATCGGGAACGGGGGCCTGCACGGCGTGCAGGAGGAGACGCTCAGCCAGGGCGGCGTGTACCGGATCAACCCGTGGTTCGCCCAGGTGGTGCTCATCCCGACGCACATCCTGGTCCTGGAGTGGACCCGCAGAACCGGTAAGCCCGATACCAACTATGACAAGACGCTGGAACAGATCCGGATCAACGTCGAGGGACACTGGCTGCGGTTCACCATGTCGCAGACCATCGAGATCCCCGCCAAGGCGGCACCCCGGCTGGTCGGCCGCTTCGGCCACCGGTCGTCGTCCGGCGGCGACGACGACACCGAGCCGGTGCGGCGGTTCGTCGACAAGGTCCTCGGCCGCACGGTCGAGGGCTACTTCCAGACCGAGACCGGGGGGTACCGCATTGAGGACTTCCTCGACAACTCCGGCCGGGTGCGGCTGGAGCTGGAGGAACTCGTCTGCGAGGCGCTGGACGCCTGGGGCGTCAAGGCGGTCCGCACCACGCTGAATGAGTTCGAGCCCGAGGAGACCGGCATCGACGAGCTGCGCCGCGCAATCGCCGCGGAACGCAACCGGCAGGCGAAGCTGCATCACGAGCTGGGCAGCGCGGGGATCCAGCACGACATCGACCTGACCCGGATCGAGACGCAGCGGATGCGCGACAAGGCGGGCGTCGCCGAGCTGGAGGAGCAGTTGCGGCTGCTGGGCCGGGACGCGATCGTGCTGGAACGCTTCCTGGACCGGTTGAAGGACATGAACGTGCCCGCGTACGTCGGCGGCGACGCCGCGGGCCTCCTCCAGCACATGCCGCTGCACATCGCGCAGAGCCTCATCTCCGAGGTCATGGAGAACATCACCCAGACCACGGCCCCCTTCCGCCGCCCCCACCTCGGCACCGCCCAGCCCTCCGCCCTGTTCCCGGAGGACCACCCCCAGATCACCGTGGAACAGACCGACCAGAAAGCCTCCTAGGGGGCTTCGGGGAGGGTGAGGAGGGTGGGAGGGAGGGGGGTGCGGCGGGTGGGGGTGAAGCCGAGGAGTTCGCCGGCGAGTTCCTCGTTGCCGGCGAAACCCGCCGCCGAGTCGACCAGCTCGCGCCCGTCCCACAGGACCAGCATCGCCGACACGGTGTGCGAGGCCTTGTCGCTGTGCATGTCGTAGTGCGCGGCGGCGGGCACCGTGTCGTAGCGGGCCCACAGGTCGTGCCCGGTCATGAACACGTCCAGGTCGTAGCGCACGGTGAGCCCGAGCAGGTCGGGCTTGTAGACGTCGTCGATGCCGGCGAACGCCTCGTCGAGCGCGATCATCCGGGGGCAGCCGGGCGACGCGGACGAGTACAGCGAGTTGGCCGCCGCGAACAGCGGCAGGTGGATGGCCGCCGACTTCTCCCCGCCCGACATCTGGGAGTGGCGCCTCTTGCTCAGCTTCACGTCCTCCTCCCCCGGCACCTTGAGCCGCAGCTCGAAGGTGCGCCAGGTGCGGTAGTCCAGGACGGCGGACAGCACCTCCTTGTACGTCGCCCGGGGATGCGCGGCGCGGTGGTCGCGGATCATCTGCCGCAGCAGGCGGCGCAGCCCGGCGAGGTGGCCGGCACCGAGGCCGTCCTGTCCCAGCAGTTCGGAGACCTCCCGCTGCACGTCCGTGATCTTGTCGGACACGACCCAGCGGATGCCGACGGTGGTGCCCGTCGACATCGGCCTTGACCTGGTGTCGGCGTCCATGCCCCGGACCAGGTCCCTGGCGACGCGGACCCGGTCGAAGATCTGCTGGGCCAGGCCGGCCAGCAGCTCGTCCTCCAGGACCGTACGCTCGCGCTCCTCCAGCAGGACGCCCTGCTCCCGCGCCCGGCCGGCCACCCGGCGGGCGAACTCGGCGACCGGGTGGCGGCCGTCGGCGTCACGTACCCGCACGACGACCACGGACTCGCCGGGCTCCCAGTCGAGGCGGTAGTCCTCCTCGCAGGCGTTCAGCGCGTCGTCGAACCGTTTGAGCGCCTCCGACATCCGGTCGCGGGCGCCCTTGCGCGCGCTCTCGCCCGGCGACCGGCCCGGGGCGGCCGCGTCGTAGAGCTCGAGCAGCTCGGCCACGCCGTCCGGCAGGACAGACCGGACCGCCAGGGCGGGTTCCCGCGTGGAGAGCCGATCGATGACCTCGGCGGCGACGCGCCCGGGTTCTGGCCATCGGGTGCTGTCCGGCCAGGACGGCCCTGCGGCGACGCCGAGGACCGGGCGCAGGTCGGTGTGGGCGAACGGCGCGAACGACGCGAGCCGGTCGAGCAGCTCCCCCACCGCGACCAGGAGCGCGGCGCGGCCGTGCTCGTCGGCGTACGTGGCCCTGACCAGGGCGTCGTGCTCCTCGCGGGCCCGGGCGTCCTCGGCCCGCCAGGTGGCCTTCGCCGCGCCGAGCTCCTTCTCCGCCTCGTCGATCTGGCCGAGGATCTCCTTGAGGGGCGCGCTCAGCGTCTCCTCCAGGGCGGCGAGCCGCTCCGCGAGGTCGAGGTGGGCGGCCTCTTTGGAGACGAGGGCCTCGCGGGCGGTCCGGTGTTCGTCGTCCAGGCGGGCGATCGTGCGGCGGCGGCCCGCGAGGTCCGTCTCCAGGGCGCCGATGTCGGCGAGGCGCTGGAACAGCCGTTCCCCCGTGGCGGTGAAGTCACCGGCGGCCCGCGCGACCGCCTCGGCGCCGGCCTCGTCGGCGGGCATGGCGCGGTCGGCCGCCGCCTGCCTGAGCCTGCGGCGCCGGGCGTCGACCTCGGCCGTGGCGGCGTCCAGCACGGCCACGGCCTCCGCGCGCGCGGCCCGCGCGGCGGCCAGGAGCGTCGACTTCTCGGCCAGCGCCGCCACGGCCTTCGGGATGTCCCGTCCGATGGACCGCAGTCCTTCCCTGGCTCGGCCGATGTCGTCCAGGCGCCGCTGGAGCGCGTCGCGTTCGCGGGCGGCCAGCGACCGCCGGCGCGCCAGGTCCTCGAGGTCGCGTTCGTGCGCGGCGATGCGCGCCCGGCGGCGGGCCGCGCGGTGGGTGGCACCGATGTACTCGGGGGCGTCCTTGGGCAGCGCGCCCACGTGCACGCCGAGGCTGAACGCCCCGCGCCCGCCGATGGCGGGTGCGGCGGCCGGGACCGTGAGCTCGGTGGTCAGCGCGATCGAGTCGAGCACGTCGGCGATCGCCCGGGCGGGGACGAGGTCCTGTTCCTCGGGGACCAGGACGCTCGACAGGGTGCGCCCGGCGGGGCGGGCCCCGGCCGGGGCCGGGAGCAGGAAGGCGTCCGCCTCCGCCTCGCGCACGGCCGCCGCGGTGAGCACGGGGTCGGGGTGGATCCACGCGGTGAGCAGGCCCGCCGCGTCCAGGGCGCCCTCCACGGCCGCCGCCTCGGCGTCGGCCACCCCGTCGGCGAACCGCACCAGCCGCCACAGCGGGGCACCCGGGCGGGTGGCCCGGCCGGCGGGGCGGGTGGCGGCGAGCGGGGGCGCGTCGTCGCGTTCGGCGGCGACCTCGTCCCGCAGCGCGGCGAGCCGCCCGGCCTCCTCCGCGAGCCGTGCCAGCTCGTTCTCGCGGCCGGCCAGTTCGGTGACCAGCGCCGTGCGCGACGCCTCGGTCAGCTCCCCGAAGATCTCCACCAGCCCCGGCGCCCCACCCTCCCCCACCCGCCCCAGCCCCTCGGCCAGGGCCGCGACCTCCCCGGCCCCCAGCACACCTCCGGCCGCAACACCCGCCTGAACGTTTCCGGCCACCACGCCCGCCTGAACGCCTCCGGCCACGGCACCCGGCCCCACGTCCCCATTCGCGACCGGCTCCGCCTGAACGTCCCCGCCCACGATCGGGTCCGCCGGCACACCCCCTCCCAGGACAGGGTTCGCCCGGACGTCCCCGGTCATGACCGGGTCCGGCTTGAGTGTGAGGGTGGTCGCGAGCGGGTGCGGGTGGGGCGGCGACCATTGGGCGGACCAGGTGGTGAGGGCGGTGGCGGCCTGGGCGCGGGTGTCGGTGAGGTGGCGTTCGGCCGTGGCGCAGGACGCCTCACCGGACTCGGCCTTCTCCTCGGACGCGCGCGCCGCGAGCTCCGCGCGGGCGCGTTCCCTCTCGGCCTCGTTCACGCGCCCGAGGTGCGACCGGACGTCCTCGACGTCCTGGAGACGGGCGGTGACCTGCGCACGCGCGGCCTCCGGGTCGTCGCCGGTGTCGGGGATGCCGGCCAGCGCGGCGGCCTCGGCCCTGGCCGACGCCTGCCGCCCGGCCGCCTCGCGCGCCTCCCCCAGCCGCCGCTCGACCTGCCCGGCCTCGTCCTGGAGGTCGGAGATGTGCCTGGCGGCCCGGCCGTCCGCCTCCCGCGCCTGGGCGATCTCCTGGGCCGCGCGGCCGGCCTGGGCGCGCAGCCCGTCGAGGTCGGCCTGCGCGGTGTAGGCCTCGTGCTTCTTGAGCCCGTCGAGCCGGCCGTCGAGCCTGCTCCGCTCGGCCTCGGCGGCCTCGCACGCCTCCTTGGCCTCCTCCTGGGCGCCGGCGGCGCGCTGCATCTCGGCCCGTGCCTCGCCGATCGCCGCCGCCTGCTCCACCACCTGCGCGGTGCGGGCGGCGACCCGGTCGAGGTGGGAGCGCACGCCGACGCGCAAATAGGCGGCGTAGTGGTCGAGGAAGGCGCGGGAGGCGTCGTCGGCCCTGACGAGGTCGTCGGCCAGCCGCTGCACGGCCGCGAGGTTCTCGAAGTCGCGGGCGGCCTGCTCCACGAGGTCCTCGGAGACCGGGCTCAGGCCGGCGGTGAGGGTGTCGGAGACCTTCCCGGGGTCGAGGTCCTTGGCCAGCAGCGGCCTGCGCAGCGCCAGCAGCAGGTCGAGAAGCTGGGTGTACCGTTCCCGCCCGAGGCCGAACAGCGTCGTGTCCACGGCGTGCCGGTAGGCGGTGGCGCTGTCGTGCCAGGCCTCGGGTTCGAGCACCTTCCTGAGCTGCTGCTCGGTCAGCGGCCGGGACTCCTCCGTGAGCAGCCCGAAGTCGGCGCCGACGCGTCTGGCCGTCACGAAGAAGGCCGTCTTGACCGAGGGCCGGTCCTTGTGCGCGTGCAGGGCGATGACGAGCGTGACGGTGCGCTCGCCCGCCGCGAACTCCATCCACACGAAGCCGTACTCCGACTCCTGCCCTCGGTACAGCAGGTTGGCCTTCATCGTGCGGTTCTCGCCGCTGAACGGGTCCAGCCGGCGGGCGTCGACGACCCCGTCCAGGATGAAGGGGAACAGCACCTCCAGGGCCTTGGTCTTGCCCGAGCCGTTGTGCCCGCGCAGCACCAGCCGCCCGTCGGCGAAGACGAACTCCTCGTCGGTGTAGTCCCAGATGTTGATCAGACCGGCGCGGGACGGCTTGAACCGCGTCATGCCGAATCCTTTCCGTCGAAGAGGTCGAGCTGGCCCCGGGGCGGCGCCGGGATCGCCAAGGTGATGTTGCGGTAGCGGACGGCGGCCGGGAGCAGCAGCACCCCGCCGGGCACGGGGAGCAGCAGGCTCAGGTCGGCGAGCAGGCCGACGGCGGCGTCGAGCAGCCCGAGGGGGTCCTGCTGCCAGGCGCCGGTGAAGGAGGCCGCGCCGAACCTGTCGTACAGCTCCCGCATCATCGCCTCGAGCCGGGGCCGTTCGATCAGGACGAGCCGGTCCTCGCGGCGCGGCGGCGGGGCGGGCTCGGGCGGCGACCACGCCAGGTCGCCGACGACCCCGGCGCGCGGGAGCGCGGAGTCGACGCGCGCGAGCAACCCCTCGCCAGCGGCGGCCCCGGCCGGCGGCTCGACCCGTTCGAGGTCGTGGTGCGGGTCCTCCAGCAGGTCGGCGATCGTGGCGATCAGGAGCCCGGCCGCCCGGTTGACCGCCCCGCCCCGGCCAGGGAAGGCCCGGTCGGTGAACCGCCCGCCGGGGTCGGCGAGCAGGACGCCCTCGGCCCTGCGCTCGACGACCAGGCCGGTGAGCCTGGCGAGGTTCTCGGCGACCTCCTCACGCCGCAGCACCGCGGCCGTCGCCGCGTCGAGACCGGCGTAGTAGACCACCGGCCGTTCCAGCAGGAGCCTGCGCGCCCGCCTCTCCGCGGAACCGCTTGAGCCGTCCAGCAGGCCCGCCGCGCTGGTGAGATGGCGTACGGGGCGGGCGGGCTGGAAGAGGGACGCGCAGATGTCGTGGTCGATGTCGTACAGGGCGTCGCCGTCGTCGCCGCGCGCCCACGCCTCGACCGAGCCGTCCGAGAGGCTCAGCGCGCCGCGCGCGACCAGCCAGCCGACCACGTCGACGACCGCGCCCTTGTGGCCGGGGACCAGCGGGTCGAAGCCCAGCCCCTCGATGGAGTTGGCGACCGGCCCGAACAGGCGGACCAGGTCGGCCAGGCTGATCTCCACCCTGGACCGCTGGAAGGAGCCGAGCACCAGGCACAGGTAGGCCAGGCGCCTGCGGTCGAACGGCTTGCCCGCCCGGCTGGTGAAGGTCCTTCCCCGGGAGGGGTCGAGGGTGTCGAGCAGGCGGATCAGCCGGACTTGGCGGGTGGTGGCGACCAGGGTGTAGCCGAACAGCTCGCGCAGGTCGCGGGTGAGCCGGTCGGCCCAGGGCAGCACCCGTTCCAGCATGCCGGGCCGGGGATGGGCCGCCGTGATCAGGTCGGTGGTCAGCACCAGCCGGACCGCGTCCTGATAGGCCCCGAGGTCACCGCTCGCGACGTCCCCCGCCGCCCAGGGCTCAGCCATCGGTGCCTCCCGCGCGCGAGACCACGGGAACGCGGGCCGTCGTGCCGCGCGGGACGACCAGCGGAGCACTCCCTGCGCGCAGGACGAGCGCGGCCATGGGCTCAGTCATCGGTGCCTCCGGCGTGCGGGGCGATCTCCAGGGTGAAGCCGGGGAGGTGCAGGGTGCCGTGGGGGGTGCGGACGCTGCCGCCCTCGGGGGAGGGCACCAGCCGCATCACGACGGTGCCGTCGCCGCCGGTGCCCGTCTTCAACCGGCCCGCGACCACCGAGCGGGCCTCCAGCGCCCGGGTCAGCAGGGTCAGCAGCACCTTGGTCTCGGGCTCGTCGAGAACCCGGCCGTGGGCGCCGCCGCCGGCCAGGCTCTGGGCGGCGGCCCGCTCGGCCGCCCTGGCCGCGATCTGCCGCCGTCGCAGGTCGGCGCGCGCCCCCGTGTCGGTGCGCACCGGCTGCGGGAGCCCCGGCCCCGCCGGGCGGCCGGTCCTGAAGGGGGTGAGGGCGACCTCGATGCCCGGGGCGTCCCACCAGGTGGCCCGCGAGGAGATCTGCTCGGCGTCGTCGTGCGCCCCGCCGAGGTGCCGCGCCGAGCCCATGTTGAACGCGGCCGCCGCCAGCGCGTGCGCTGCGTCCTCGTCCGGCGTGTTGTGGATCCACTCGGCGAGATGGCGCAGCTCGGAGGCGCGGTTCACCCCGCCACGCTGGGCCTCGGTGAGCTGCCGCAGCAGGGCGATCACGCCCGACACCGCGGACCTGGTCGCGCGGCGCAGGCCGGCGGCCCCCGACCCCGAGCCCGGCTCGGCGGTGAACCAGGCACGCAGCGCCTCCCAGCGGCGTTTCCAGTCCTCCACCCGCTCGGGGCCGGTCAGGAACGGCCGATCGTCCGCGCGGGCGGCCCGGTCCAGCATCGCGGCCGTCCCGCTCGCCTCGACGTCCCGCACGGCCTGGCCGAGGCGGGGAAGGTGGCGGTCGAGCTCGGCCATGAAGTCGCTCATGTGGGTCAGCAGGGCGTTCTTGTAGCGCAGGAACAGGTCGGGCGAGGCGTCGGTGGAGGTGACGATCTCGCCGAGGGTCACGTGGAACCGGGCCGAGCGGCGCACCATGTCCTCCATGACCTGGTCGAGCCGGGACAGCCGCCGGTGGACCTGCTCCTCGTCGCCCGCGAGGTTGGCGGCGGCCAGCGACCTGAGGTCGTCGAGGATGTCCGAGAACACCAGGCGGGACAGGTTCGCGTCGCGGACCCTGGCGGCGAGGACGTCCTCCACGGCGGTGAAGGCGCGGTAGCCCAGTTCGCTGAACTGGTAGACGGACTGGCGGTTGCGGTAGCGGGCGAGGGTGCCCGCGCGGGAGGCGTCCTCCAGGCGGTGGATGATGCCGTCGGCGGCGAGCGCGTCCAGCCGGTCCCGCAGGGTCGCGTCGACGTGCGGGACCTCGTCGTGGGCCGAGGCGAGCTCGCGGAGGGCCGCCGCCACGTCCTCGTCGTCCACCTGCACGCGGTGGACCGCGCGCAGCCGGTCCATCGCGCGCAGCACCCACAGATAGCCGACGAAGTCGCCTCTCTGGGTGAAGTTGAACAGCCGGAACCTGTCGCCGACCGCGCGCGCGTCCAGGTCGAGCGCTCTGTGACCACCTGTCGAATCCCTCATGACAGGCAGCAAGTATTCCCCACGCCACCGACAGTTCCGGCCCCCGCCACCGCCGGTCGGCGGATCTCGCGGTTCACGCCGTGAAATCGCCGCCGCGCCGGCGCCGCCCGAGATTACATATTTCCATTAATTCGGATATTTCGCATTTTAGCGATCGGATCGGGGTGGCAGGGGAAACACAAAGGTGGCGCGGGCCGCGCCGGAGCGTTTCTACACTGGCGTCATGGAACGGAAAGGGGACGGCGAAGACGCCACCAAGTCCTGGCCCGCGCGAAAGCGAATTCTCGCGGGTTCCGGGGCATTCCTGGTGGCCGTCGCCGCGTTCGGCGGCGCGAACGTCCTGGCCCCGCTGGCGCAGCGCTACGTCCCCGAGATAGGGAAGAGGCTGGACCCCGTCCTGGGCGTGCGGCCGGTTACCGCCCAGACGTTGTGGCCCGTCTCCGGCACCTGCGGGCAGGGGGCCGTCGCCATGCCCGCAGGCGGGCGCGCGCTGGACGCCCTGACCTTCACCTTCCAGGAGAATCCCCTGGTCACCGCGGTGAGGTCGGGCGCGGCGTCCTACGAGAAGGGCTCGCTGATCATCTCCCTTCGCGCGCGCGAGGGAACGGTCGCCTACCTGGACGGCCTGCAGTTCCGTACCCTGCGCGTCGACCGGAAGGCGCGGCTCGACTGGATCCTCGCCCGGCACTCCGGGTGCGGCGGGGGCGGCTCCTACTTCCTGCGGTACGACCTGGACAGGGACCGGCGGGTCGTGGTCGCCCCGGACGGGAGGGAACTGCCCGACTCCTCCCCCAAGGCGCCCCGGATCCTCGGCAGCCCCATCACCTCGGAGAAGCCGCTGAACATATCGATCGAGGTGAAGGCCTGCCACGCGCTCTACGCGTGGATGGTGGACGTCCGGTACTCGGTGGACGGGACGCGGGGCAACTTCACCGCCGGCTCCCCCGACCGCCCGCTGGTGTCGGTGGGCGGCGTGCGGCACGCCCGCACCTACGAGATGGCGCCCGCGGCGGCGGGGCCCGGACGGGTCGTGACCAGGTCGGACAGGGCGCCCTCCCACGCCTGCGGCGAGAAGGACGATCGGTGACCTGGCGCCGGGCCAGGGTGGCGTGCCTGCTGCTCGTGGCGGTCCTGTTCCCCGCAGGTTCGCTCACCGCGACGGCCGCGCGGCCGGACGTCGGCGCCTGGACCCTCGTCCCATCCCGGGCCCTGGTCGTCTCGGGGCCGCCGCTGAACCCGGACCTCGTCGTACGCGGCGGTCCCGGGCTGGTCGCCGTCGGCCACACCGCGACGCCGGGCGGCACCCGGACCGACTCCTGGCGGTCGGCGGACGGCCGGCACTGGAGCGCCGGGCGCCTGGGCGACCTGACGTCCCGCCCCCGGCAGGCCACCTGGATCACCGGGCTGGCGAGCGTGGCAGGGGAGGTCGTCGCCGTGGGCACCACGACGGAGATGGGCGCCGCGGGGCCGACGACCAGGGCCGTCGCGTGGCGGTCGGCGGACGGCGACTCATGGTCGCCGATGCCGGACCTGCCGATCCGGGCGGGCGTGACCTACCGGCATCCTGGTCTGGCGGCGCACGCGGGCGAGGTCTACGCGCTGGCCGCGCAGCAGGACGTGTCGCGGGCGTCCGGCGGCGGGTGGCGGCCGGTCGACACCGGTGTCTCCGGGAAGTGTTCCTACGAATCCCTCCAGGACGGGGACGCCGCCTTCGGCCCGGTGCTCGTGGGCGCGTGCGCGGACCCGGCCGCCAACGCCGGGTCCCGGGCGTCGCTCGTCGCGCTGAACGGCACCGGGCCGCCGCGCGAGATGGCGACCGGGATGGACATCGACGCCGTGGAGTCCGTCGCGACGAGCGGGACGGTGACCGTGGCGGCCGGGTACAAGTACGTCGACCGTCACGTGGGGAACGGCTCGGAGGACGGGCAGGCGATCGACTCGGGTTACGTCCGGTCGACCGGCGGGGGCGGCTGGTCCCGGTTCGCACCGTTCCCTGTGGCGGGCGGCATGGTGCTGGGCGGGGTGCGGAGGGTCGTCGCGATCGGCTCCCTGTTCCTGGCGACGGGCGCGGCGGTCAACGACGCGGGCGCGGAGGTGCCGGCGGTCTGGACCTCCGAGGACGGCGGGAGGACCTGGCGGATGCGCGCTCTGCCCGGCTTCGCGGAGAACGGCTGGATCGACCTCGCCGCCGCGACCGCCGGACATATCGTGATCCCCGCACGATACGGCTACGGCCCCTCGTCCACGGCGGGCCTATTCCTGAACACCCCCGGATGACCCTCCCCCGCCCGCCACGCTCCCTCCGGGCACTGCGGGGAAAGAAGGGCCGGGGCGGACGGCGGGGCTGGCATCTTCTAGCCTGGGGGGCATGGTCGGCGAGCATCCGCAAGACGGGCGTACTGGCGACGGCACGGCGGAGGGGCGGGCGATGACCGGTCCCCAGGCCCGCCGCTGGGAGGAGGTCCTGGACGCCCTCGTCCGGCTGTTCCCACCCGGCCCCGCGCGCGTGCTCGTCGACGGCACCGGCGACCGCCCCCACCTCCTCGCCACCCACCTCGCGGCCGCCCTGCGGAACTCCGGCACGGGTGAGGGGATCACGCTCGCGGAGGGAGCGGGACCGGGGGCGGGACCGGGACCAGGAGCGGGAGCGGGAGCGGGGGATGTGGTGGTCTGGGTGCGGTCGGCGCCCAGGGGCGGGGGGTCCAGGGCGGACGGTGAGGGTGGGGCCGACGTGGTGGTCGACCTGCATGATCCCGGGTGGCCGGTGATCCGGCGGGTGGCGCCCCGGCTGGGCGGCCACGATCGGTGGTACATCAGCGAGAGCCGGGCCTTCTTCGCCCCGCGCGCGGCCACCTGGGACACCAAATTCGGTGACGACATGCCCGCGTACGCCGCCGCGATCGCCGAGGCGGGCATCCGGCGGGACGGCGTCGTCATCGACGCCGGCTGCGGCACCGGCCGGGCCATCCCCGCGCTCCGCGAGGCCGTCGGGCCCTGCGGCGTCGTCATCGGCCTGGACCTGACCCCCGAGATGCTCGCCCGCGCCCGCGCCGAAGGCCGTGCCGAGGAGGCCGGGCTGGTCATCGCCGACGCCCGCCGCCTGCCCCTGGCCGGCGCGTCCGTGGACGCGGTGTTCGCCGCCGGGCTGATCATGCACCTGCCCGACACCGACGCGGGCCTGCGCGAACTCGCCCGCGTCACCCGCCCCGGCGGGGTGCTGGCGATCTTCCACCCCACCGGGCGCGCCGCCCTGGCGGCCCGCCACGGCCGCGCCCTGCGTCCGGACGAGCCGCTGGCCGAGGCGCCGCTGCGGCGGTCGGCGGAGCTGACCGGCTGGCGGCTGACCGGCTATGACGACCCGCCCCACCGCTTCCTCGCCATCGCCGCCCGCCGATAGACGACCTCCCGCGCACACGACCACCGACAGACGACCTCCCGCGGACATGGCCGCCCTCTGGTACGCGTCGCCGGGTCCCCCGGTCGGGCGACGCCCCGCCGTCAGGCCGTGATGTGGACGTGGGGGTGCCGGGTGGGACATCCTGTGGCGTGTTGTTGCGTCAGTTGGAGTATCTGGTCGCGCTGGCCCGGGAGCGGCACTTCGCGCGGGCGGCGGCGGCGTGTCACGTGTCCCAGCCGTCCCTGTCGGCCGCGATCCGCAAGCTGGAACGCGACCTCGACGTGCCCATCGTGCTGCGGGGCCGCCGGTTCGGCGGGCTGACCCCCGAGGGGGAACGCGTCCTGCTGTGGGCGCACCGCATCCTGGCCGAGTGCGGCGAGCTGCGCCAGGACCTGTCGGCGATGCGCGGCGGCCTGTCGGGGATGCTGCGGATGGGGGCGATCCCCACGGCGCTCACGGCCGCGTCGCTGCTGACCACGCCGTTCTGCGAGCGGCACCCGCACGTCCGGGTGTCGCTGGAGTCGCTGTCGTCGCGGGAGATCACCCGCCGCCTGGCCGAGTTCGAGCTCGACGTCGCGATGACGTACCTGGACGGCGAGGCCCTCGGGAACGTGCGCACGACCCCGCTGTACGGGGAGTGGTACCTGCTGCTGACCCCCGATGACGGCCGGCTCGCCGACCGCGCCGTCGTGCGCTGGGCCGAGGTGGCCACCCTCCCGTTGTGCCTGCTGGCGCCGCAGATGCGCAACCGGCGCATCCTCGACGAGATCTTCAAGGAGGCCGGGACGGTGGTCGTCCCGGCGATCGAGACCGACACCGTCTCGGCGCTGTACGCCCACGTCGCCACGCACCGCTGGTCCAGTGTGATCGCGCACGCGTGGCTGCACATGTTCGGCGTCCCTGACGGGATGCGGGTGATCCGGCTGGAGAACCCGGCGCGGGCCCCCCGCGTCGGCCTGGTGATCGCCGACCGGACCCCCGAGCCCGCCCTGGCGCGCGCTCTGCTGGACGTCGCCCGCGACGTCGACGTCCACGGGATTCTCGACCGCCTGCTGCGCGACCACCTGGCGAAAACCGAAAGCAGATAGATGCGTTCTATCTACTCATAGGAAGTTTCATTTTGACGCCTCACAACAACGGAGAGGAGGGTGAAAGACACCCGAAACAGAAGAGGAGCCATGCGAAATGGCTAAAGTTCTGTGCGTCCTGTACGACGACCCGATCAACGGATATCCGACGTCCTACGCACGAGACGACCTCCCCCGGATCGACCAATACCCGAGCGGGCAGTCACTGCCCACCCCGCACGACGTCGATTTCGCCCCGGGGCACCTTCTCGGCAGCGTTTCCGGCGAGCTGGGGCTGCGCCGGTTCCTGGAGAGCCAGGGGCACACCCTGGTCGTCACCTCCGACAAGGACGGCGCCGACTCGGAGTTCGACCGCGAGCTGCCGGACGCGGACGTGGTCATCTCCCAGCCGTTCTGGCCCGCGTACCTCACCGCCGAGCGCATCGCCAAGGCGAGCAAGCTGAAGCTGGCCATCACGGCCGGCATCGGGTCCGACCACGTCGACCTGGACGCGGCGATCGAGCACAACGTCACGGTCGCGGAGGTCACCTACTGCAACAGCATCAGCGTCGCCGAGCACGTCGTCATGATGATCCTGTCCCAGGTCCGCAACTACCTGCCGTCGTACCAGACGGTGCTCGACGGGGGCTGGAACATCGCCGACTGCGTCTCGCGGTCCTACGACGTCGAGGGGATGCACGTCGGCACGGTCGCCGCCGGGCGCATCGGCCTGGCCGTGCTGCGAAGGCTCAAGCCGTTCGACACCCACCTGCACTACACCGACCGGCACCGGCTCCCGCAGGCGGTCGAGGAGGAGCTCGGGCTCACCTTCCACCCGACGACCGCCGACATGCTCCCGGCGTGCGACGTCGTCACCATCAACGCGCCGCTGCACCCGGAGACCAAGGGGATGTTCGGCGACGAGCTGATCGGCACCATGAAGCGCGGCGCGTACCTGATCAACACCGCGCGCGCCAAGATCTGTGACCGCGACGCGGTGGTGCGCGCCCTGGAGAGCGGGCAGCTCGCCGGGTACGCGGGCGACGTCTGGTACCCGCAGCCGGCTCCGGCCGACCACCCGTGGCGGACCATGCCGCACCACGGGATGACCCCGCACATCTCGGGCTCGTCGCTGTCGGCCCAGAGCCGCTACGCGGCCGGCACCCGCGAGATCCTGGAGTCCTGGCTGGCCGGTGCTCCGATGCGCCCGGAGTACCTCATCGTCCACGAGGGCAAGCTCGCGGGCGCCGGCGCCCACTCCTACTCCACGGCCAAGGACCACAAGAACGGGTGACAAAGGGCACCTGTGAGGCCGAGGTCGAGGCCCGGCCCGCCCCCGTGGAGGGGCGAGCCGGGCGATCGGGTTACGGGGTGGCCTTGTCGGGCCGCTCGGAGATGCGGATGGCGTTGACGATGGTGTCACCCGCGCGTTCGGCGAACCGGACGTTGAGCTGGCCGTCGGTCACCCGCACCGTGTACTGGCGGGTGGTGGCGGTGTAGGTGCCGACCTCCAGGGCCAGGTCCAGCGCGGGGATCGCGAGCTGGCCCTCGACGATGACGTCGAAGACCCGGCGGCCCTCACGGGTGGCATGGGTGTCGGCGAAGCCCAGTTCGACGGTGTACGTGCCGTTCGGCACCCCGTCGAACCGGTACTCCAGCATCTTCTCCCGGGCGCGCTTGAACAGTTCCTGCTCGGTGGTCCCCTTGATCGTCTTGCTGGCCGTGCTGGTGCTGGTGTTGGACCCCACGTAGCCGTAGCCGCCGGTGGTGTACTTCCGGTCGGCGGACCAGCGGTCGCCCGCGGCGTCGAGGAGGTCCTTGGTGGCGCCCACGTCGACGGCCACCTGGTGCTTGGGCACGACGACCGTCACCGCGATCTCGATCTGCGGGTTCCGGCCGCTCGCCGAGCGCACCAGCAGTTTGCCGGTGCGGACGGTGCCCGGTGTGACGCCCGTGCTGGAGGCGGTGACCTTGAGCGTCACCGACTTGCCCGGGGCCAGGCTGCCGCTCGCGGGGGTCACGCTCAGCCAGCCTCCCGCGGGGTCGGTCACGACGGTGTAGGCCGTGGCGACGCCGAGGTTGGACAGCTCGACCGTGCCGGTCCTGGTGGCCCCGGCCGGCATCACCAGGGTCAGCTCGGCGGCCGAGGCCGCGACCTGCCCGGTGGTGAGCGCGGTGTCGACCCGGGTCAGGGCGCCGGGGGTGACGGTGACCTCCTGGGTGAAGGTCCCGTAGTTCTCCTTGGACACCTCCACCTGGTAGTCGCCCACCAGGATCTGCCCGATGAACGTGCCGTCGGCCCCGGTGGTGAAGGTGGCCACGTCGCCCACCTTCACCGTCGCGCCCGGCACCGGCCTGCCGTCGTTGGCGTCGGTGACGGTGCCCGTCAGCAGCCCGTGGCGGCTGGCGGTGAAGGTCAGGCTCTGGCCGGGGTTGAGCGCGGGGCTGTTGTAGGAGTACAGCAGCGCGTCGGTGCCTCCGGCGTTCTCGATGCCCACGGTGGCGCTGT
The DNA here is from genome assembly GCF_025506355.1 of Sphaerisporangium corydalis. Lineage (GTDB taxonomy): Bacteria > Actinomycetota > Actinomycetes > Streptosporangiales > Streptosporangiaceae > Sphaerisporangium > Sphaerisporangium corydalis. Next base: position 47,831 of record NZ_JANZYP010000055.1, on the reverse strand, counting down.
CGCCGGCCGAGTGCTCGTTGTCGATGCCCTTGTAGCGGTACCCGATCGAGCCGTCCTCGCCGAGCAGGGCGGAGAACGAGATGCGCTGGGCCGCGTCGGAGTAGAACCGGGCGTTCCGCCATTCGATGACGAAGGTGCGCCTCGGCGCGGTCCCGATGGTGGCGGTGTACAGGCCGGCCTGGTCGTCCAGGACCAGGTCGTCCCAGTACGGGTACAGGGCCCCGTTGGGCGTGGTGGTCGAGGGCAGGGATCCGTTGCTCGCCGTGGTGTTGCTCGCGACGAAGCTGAGCAGGCCGTTGCTGCCGACCCATCCGGCGGTCTGCCCGGCGCCGTAGAACGGGAAGCTGAACGGCAGCGTGATCGGCTGGGCCACGTCGTCGCCGGTGAGGGCCTGCTTCTCGGTGCCCGCGACGTACGCCTCGGCGGCGCCGGCGCAGGTGTAGCCGAAGGAGTCGGTCCTGCGGGGCAGGACGATGTCCTTGGTCACGTCGCCGGTCACCGAGACCGCCACGGTGAGGGCGTCCGCGCAGCGGGACAGCGGGGTGGCCCTCAGGTCGTAGTCGTCCTGCGGCAGCGTGAGCGAGTAGTGGCCGGCCGCGTCGGTGACCGCCGTGACCGGGGTGCCGGTCGCGGCCACGGTGGCGCCCGCCTCGGGTGCGCCTGCGGCGGTGACCGTCCCCGACACCGTGCCCGAGGGCTGCGCGGTCAGGGACACGTCCTCGGTGACCGTCTGGTCGGCGAGGACGGTGACGGCCGCGGTGGCGTCGTCGTAGCCGAACTTCTTGACGGTGACCTGGTAGTCGCCCGCCAGCAGGCGGGGCAGCGCGTAGGTGCCGTCGCCCGCGGTGCTGACGGTGCGGGTCAGCGGGCCGATGACGGTGAGCGTCGCCGCGCCGACCGGGGTCCCGCCGGTGGTGACGGTGCCCTGGAGGCCGCCGAGGTCGCCGGTGGGGGTGGCCTGGACGGCGGCGAACGAGTCGAGCTTGCCCTCGCCCCAGATGTTGTTGTCGGCGGCGGTGCCGCCGCAGCGCGTGTCGTCCACGTCGATCGAGGTCCGGTCGAGCAGCGCTCTGGTGGCGGCGATGTCGCCCTGCAGCGCGGGCGAGGCCGACCACATCAGCGCGACGGTGGCCGCCAGGTGCGGGCTGGCCATCGAGGTGCCCGAGAAGCTGTCGTACCCGCCGGGGATGGACGAGCGCACGTCCACGCCGGGCGCGGCGAGGTTGGGCTTGATCTCGCCGTTCTCACCGGAGCCACGGGTGGAGAAGCTCGCGATCGCGTTGTTCTCGTCGAAGGCACCGGCGCTGTAGCTGGAGACGTACTGGCCGGGCGAGCCGCTGGAGTTGCAGCCGGCGCCGGTGAGGTTGCCGTTGGCGAAGGCGGGGAAGATGCCCGCCGCCACCCAGGCCTCGACGATCTCCTTGTACCACAGGTCGAGGCCGGCACCGCCCCAGGAGTTGTTGACGATGTCCGGCGCCAGGTCGGGGCGCGGGTTCTGGCCGTTCAGGTCGGTGGGCGCGAGGATCCACTGGCCGGCGGCGAGCAGTGATGCGTCGGTGCAGCTGCTGGTCTCGCAGCCCTTGGCGGCGATCCACTTGGCGCCGGGCGCCACGCCGATGCCCCCGTCGCCGATCATCGTGCCCATGGTGTGGGTGCCGTGGTCGTTGTTGTCGCACGGCGCCGCGCTCGGGCACACCCCGGCCGGGTCGAACCAGTTGTAGTCGTGGTCGACGCTCCCGTCGGCGTGCTTGCCCCGGTAGGCGGCGGCCAGCGCGGGGTGGTCGAACTGCACGCCGCTGTCGATGCTGGCGACGACGATCCCCTCGCCGCGCACGCCGAGCTCGTCCCAGACCTTCGGGGCGTTGACGCGGTCGATGTTCCACTCGACCGCGTCGACCTTGGCCGCCGCCTTGCCGGGCAGCGGGTCGGGCAGCTTGGTGACGCGGACGGGGTCGATGCGTTCCACCTCGGGCCGCTTGGCGATCTCGTCCGCGAGCTTGGCGTCGCCGGTGACCTGGATGGCGTTGGCGATCCAGAACGGGGTGAAGTCGGCCTTCTGGGCGTTGAGCAGCGCGCGGAGGCCCGCCTGCGAGGAGGTGGCGACCTCGGTCTTGGCCCGGTAGACCTGCTTGGCCTTCTCGGTCTTGGTGGTCGCCCTGCGCGCGGCGCTGAGGTCGGCGCCGCTCTTCAGCCGGACCCAGAAGGTGGCCTTGTCGTCGGCGGCCAGCTTCGCCAGGACCGTCTTGTCGATCTTTTCGGGCTCGGGCGCGGCCTGGGCCACGCCTTGGGGCAATACGAGCGCGAGAGCCGCGAGGGTCCCGATCAGGGCCGCTCGCCAGCGTCGGGGGGTGTTGGACACACGATCTCCTTCGCGCCGGACGGGAGTGTCCCGCCGGGAAGAGGGACGTGGGCCGCACTTGATCTTTACAGCCCACGTGGAGAATCGTGAATGGATCTTGTCCACTTTTCAAGGACTTGACTGCCGAAAGTCTGAATTGTCATCAGAATTAACGCGAGCAGGTGACACCCGGCCACTTCCGCACCGCGAGCACCGGCCGGGGCGCGGGCGCTCCGGCGACGCGCGGAGGGACAGCCTGGAAGGACGCAGCGCCCTGGCGAGGGGCGCCGGGCACGGCCCCGGCTCGCCCGGATCAATGCCACACCGGTCACCGCCTCGGATTCTTCGGCCCGCCTCCCTCGTACGGCGGGATCCGGGCCCCGGACCTGGATAAATCCCCCCGATACCCAACTCCTTACAACATAAGCTATCCTTCTCCGGGGCCGTTAGTTTACGGCCTAAAGAGTTAGGACCGGCGATCACCGGCCGGTCCTGCCGTGCGGAAGGTGGAGATGAGATGCCCGAGGCGAGACTGCATGACGGAAGCACCATCGCGGTGGAGGTGCACGGCACCGGGCCCGCCGTCCTCATCCCGGTCGACCCCACGCCGGTCACCGGGCCGAGGGCGGAGGAGATGCGGGCGTGGGGCACCGACCCCGCCCTCGGCCGCTCCCTGATCGACGGGCTCGCGGACGCGTTCCAGGTGGTCGCCTTCGACTACGAGGGCCACGTGCTGGGCACCCCCAAACCCGGCACCCTGACCCCCGACGCCATCGCCGCCGACCTGCTGGCCGTGGCCGACGCCGCGGGAGCCGCCCGGTTCGCGTACTACGGGTACTCCTGGCTCGCCCTCAGCGGGCTCCAGCTCGCGATCCGCACCGACCGCCTCTCGGCGCTCGTCATGGGCGGCTTCCCGCCGGTCGGCGGGCCGTACGCGGAGATGCTCCAGGTGACCGCGGCGACCCACGAGCTGTCCGTCGCGCCGCGGACCGTCCCGGCGGCGGCACCGGCGGCGCCCGGCGACTGGGACGCGGTGGAGCCGTCCATGACCGGCGCCCAGACCCGGCAGTTCGTCACGCTGTACCAGGCCCTGCAGGGGTTCGACGACCGGGCCGCCCAGGCGCGGATCGGCTGCCCGCGCCTCTGCTTCGCAGGATCGGCGGACCGCATCGAGTACAGCGAGCGCTGGGGCGGCGTGGTCGTCAGCATGGCGGACGCGTTCGCCGCCCACGGCGCGGAGCTCGCGGACCTCGGCTGGGACGTGCGTACGATTCCGGGGCTCGACCACACGCAGGCGATGCAGGCCGCCCAGGTCCTGCCGGTCCTGCGCCCGTGGCTCGCCGCGGAACTGGGCGTCTAGGCGCGGGATTGTCGCAGCCGGGCGCTAGTGTCCTGCGGTGACGAGCCGCACACGATGGGAGCCCGCGGTGACCGTGCTCGCGAAGCCGTACGCGGCGGAGATGGAGGTCTCCGTCGACCGGTTGGTGTACGTCCGCGATGACGAGTACACCGTCGCGCGGATGAGCGCCGACGGCCTGCCGGGCTTCGTCGCCTCGGGCCGGGCGCTCGCCGGGGTGCAGCCCGGCGAGACGCTGCGGCTGACGGGCGAGTGGGACGACCATCCGCGCCACGGCCACCGCCTGGTGGTCGGGCGGTGCGAGCGGGTCGTCCCCTCGACCGTGCGCGCCATCTCGCTCTACCTGGGCTCGGGCCTGATCCGCGGCATCGGCCCGAGGCTCGCCCACGCCATCGTCAGCCACTTCGGCGCGAGCACGCTCACGGTCATCGACACCGAGCCAGGCCGCCTGCGCGACGTGGTCAACATCGGCGCCGTGCGCCAGGAGCAGATCGTCCAGGCCTGGGCGGAGCAGAAGGAGATCGCCGCCCTGATGGTCGTCCTCCAGGGCTTCGGCATCAGCCCCCTGCTCGCGACCAAGATCTACCAGGTGTACGGCGCGGCGGCGCGCGAGGTGCTCACCGGCGACCCGTACCAGCTGATCGGCCAGGTCAGGAGCATCGCCTTCCACACGGCCGACCGCATCGCGCTGCGGTCGGGGGTGCCGGAGAACAGTCCCCGGCGGATCAGGGCGGCGGTCCTGGACCGGCTGGAGGCCGCGGCGGCCCGCGACGGCCACTGCTTCGTGCCGCTGCCGGTGCTGCTGGCCCAGGCGGCGGCCCTGGTCGAGCAGGACCGGGAGCCGGTCGAGCGGGCCGTCGACGGGCTGGCCGCCGAACGCCGGGTGGTCGTGGAGGCATCCCCGGCCGGCCAGGGGCAGTCGGTGGTGTACTCCAAGGAGCGGCACGGCCGCGAGGTCGCGCTGGCGGCGAACCTCGCCAGGCTGTGCGGGGCCCGCTCGACGCTGCCGCACCGCCCCTACGCCGAGGACCAAACACTGCACCCCGACCAGCGCGCGGCGGTGAACCTCGCGCTGACCAGCACCGTGTCCGTCCTGACCGGCGGCCCCGGGTGCGGCAAGAGCCACACCGTGAAGGTGATCGCCGCGACGGTGCGGGCGATGGGCGGCTCGGTGACGCTCACCGCCCCCACGGGCAAGGCCGCCAAGCGCCTGTCGGAGCTCACCGGCCTGCCCGCGATGACGCTGCACCGCATGCTCGCCCACCGCACTGACCCCGACGACGGCACCCTGTTCCAGGAGTCCCCCGCGCGGGCCGACCTCGTCGTGGTGGATGAGGCGTCGATGCTCGATTTGCAGATGGCGACCCGGCTGGCCGCCGCGATCCCGTCGGGGGGCCACCTCCTGCTGGTCGGCGACGGCGACCAGCTGCCCAGCATCGGGCCGGGCAGCGTGCTGGCCGACCTGCTGGGCGTGCCGGAGGTCCCGCGCGTCCGGCTGACCCACGTCTTCCGGCAGGCGCAGGACAGCGGCATCGTCCGGGCCGCCCACCGCATCCGGGCCGGGGAGCCGCCGGAGCTGCCCGGCGGGGGCGGCTTCTGGTTCGAGGAGCTGGACGACCCGGCGCTGGTCGCCGACCGGGTGATCCACCTGGCGACCGAGGCGATCCCCCGCAAGCAGAACATCGGCGCCGACCAGGTCCAGGTGCTGTGCCCGATGCGCAAGGGCGAGACGGGCACCGCCGAGCTGGGCCGCCGGTTGCAGGAGCGGCTGAATCCGGCCCGCGAGGGCGACGCCGAGCACTGGTCGGGGGCGTCGGTCTTCCGGGTGGGCGACCGGGTCATGCCGATCCGCAACAACTACGACAAGGGCGTCTTCAACGGCGAGAGCGCGACGGTCACCGCCGTGGACCCGCTGGAGCGGCGGCTGGAGATCCGCACCGACGAGGGCCGCACGGTGGAGTACGCCTTCGGCGAGACCGACGAGCTGACCCACGCGTACGCGATCAGCGTCCACCGCTCCCAGGGCAGCGAGTACCCCTTCGTGGTCGCGCCCGTCGTGGCCGAGGCCGGCGGAGTGATGCTGCGCCGCAGCCTGCTGTACACGCTGGTCACGCGGGCGAAGGCGTGGGTGGTCCTGGTCGGCGACCGCGAGGCACTCGAACTGGCCGTCCACCGCGCGGGCCACCCCAGGAACACCGGCCTGACCGCCCGCCTGGCCCTGGCCCTGCGCACCTGACCCGCCCCCCCGGAGGTCAGTCCGGGTGCTGGGCGCGGGCCTGGGTGAGGAGGGGCATGAGGTGGTCGCGCAGGCCCGCACAGACCGCGATGGTGGCGGTGGAGTCGGCGGTGTGGTCGGTGCCGTCCTGGTCGAGCACGACCCCGCCCGCCTCGCGGACCAGCAGGACGCCCGCCATCGTGTCCCACGGCATGTTCGCCAGGATGACCGACGCGTCGAGCCTGCCCTGCGCCACCCACGCCAGGTCGATGGCCGCGGTCCCGATCATCCGGATGCGCTGCGCCCGCGCGCCCAGCAGGGCCAGCAGGGTGACGCGGACCCGGTTCCTGGCCTCCGCGCCGTCGCCGACGGCGAAGTCCCCGATCGAGATCACCGCCTCGGACAGCGCGCCGGCCGCCGAGGCGCGGATGCGCTCCCGGCCCGCGTACGCGCCGTGCCCGGCCGCCGCGGTGTACCGGGCGCCGAGGAACGGCAGGTCGATGGCGGCCAGCACGCTGCGCCGCCCCTGGACCAGGGCGAGCGACACCCCGCACAGCGGGATGCCCCGGGCGAAGTTGGCCGTGCCGTCCACCGGGTCCAGGGCCCACCACAGCGCGTCCCCGGCCGGGCCGGTGTGCCCGTGCTCCTCGCCGAGGATCCCGATCCCGGGGGTCTCGCGGGACAGGAACCCGCGCACCGCGTCCTCCACGGCGAGGTCGACGTCGGTCACCATGTCGCGCTCGCCCTTGGCGGTGACCGAGCCCGGCCCCCGGGACCGGATGATGCGATGCGCGATCGCCACCGCCTCTTCGGCCACGGGCAGCAGCGGGAGGTGGCCGGACGGGTCAGCCACCGGCGGTGCCCTGGTGACCGGCGACGGGGGTGCCCGGGTGGCCCGCGGCGGCGGTGCCCTGGTGACCGGGGACGGGGGTGCCGAGGTGGGGGAGGTCGTGGCCGAGGCGGTCGCGCTTGGCGGTGAGGTAGCGGATGTTGTGCTCGTTCGCCTTCACCAGCAGGGGGACGCGGGCCGCCACCCGGATCCCGTGCCCCTCGAGGGCGCGGATCTTGTCGGAGTTGTTGGACATCAGGCGGACCGACCGGACGCCCAGGTACTTCAGCACCCGGGCCGCCGCGCCGAAGTCCCGGGTGTCCACCGGCAGGCCGAGTACGGTGGCCGAGTCGACGGTGTCCAGCCCGTGGTCGTCCTGCAGCATGTGGGTGCGCACCTTGGCGACCAGGCCGATGCCCCGGCCCTCGTGCCCGCGCAGGTAGACCAGGACGCCGCTGCCCTCGTGGACGATCGCGTCGAGCGCGGCGTCGAGCTGGTCGCCGCACTCGCACCGCATCGCGGCGAAGATGTCGCCCGTGACGCATTCCGAGTGCACCCGGACCAGGGCCTCCTCGCGCGCCGTCTCGCCGAAGACGAGGGCTAAGTGCTCGTTCCTGTCGACCGGGTCCCGGAACGCCACCGTGCGGAAGGTGCCTCGGCGGGTCACCAGATCCGCCTCGGCGATGTCCTCGTCCTCGATGCCGTGATCACCCATCTGCCCCTCCTCATCTGTCGCTGCCGGCCCCCCGGACGCCCGCGCCACTTCCCTCCCGGCGGTACCGTGAGTTGCGCGTTCGCGAACGGCGGCAGAGGCTAGCAGTCTATGAACGACTTCGCCTATCTCCTGCCAATGTGGACGACAAGCGACGAACGGGACCGGCACGCCGAGGTGGCGCTGCTGCCCGTCGGAAGCTTCGAGCAGCACGGGCCTTTCCTGCCGCTGGCCACCGACACGGTCATCGCCGCCACGATCTCCGCGGCGATCGCCGCCGCCCACCCCGTGCTGCACCTGCCGCCGGTCACGATCTCGTGCTCGCACGAGCACGAGCACACGGCGTGGCCGGGGACGGTGAGCATCTCCGCCGCGACGCTGTACGCCGTCGTGCGGGACATCGCGGACTCGTTGCGCAGGTCCGGGATCACCAGGCTCGTCATCGTGAACGGTCATGGCGGGAACTACGTCCTCGGCAACGTCGTCCAGGAGGCCTCCGCCGACGGCCGGCGCATGGCGCTGTTCCCCGGCCCTGCGGACTGGGACGCGGCGCGGGCGGCGGGCGGCCTGGAAACCTCGGCGTGGAGCGACATGCACGCGGGCGAACTGGAGACCTCCATCCTGCTGCACGCCCATCCCCGGCTGGTCAGGCCCGGGTACGAGTCGAGCGACTCGCCGGCCGAGGACCGCAGGCACCTGCTCACGCTGGGCATGGCGGCGTACACCGAGTCGGGCGTCATCGGCAGTCCGTCACTGGCCTCGGCGGGAAAGGGGAAGGGCGTGCTCGACAGCCTGGTCGCGTCGTTCGGCGACCATCTCGCCGTCCTCCGCTGACCCGAACGGTCTTCGCCCCTCACCGCGCGTCCCGAGACTCCTCCCGGGCGCGGCGCCCAGGGCGAAGGCCGGTTCCACGTCCAGGGTGAAGACCGGTTCCGCCTCGGCGCCCGGCCAGAGCGTCCGTCCGTCCTCCGTCCGCCGCCCGGGAACGGTCTCCGGCGTCCGTACGGGAGCGGTCTCCGGCGCCCGTACGGGTGCCGCGCCGGTCGCGGGCCGGGTGGACCGGGAGCCCAGGCGGGAGAGCAGCACCAGCGCGCCGGGCAGGCTGGAGACGAACGTGAGCACCCCGTACACGACGGCGGCGGTGAGCCCCTGCCTGGCGCCCAGCCCCAGGGCGCCGAACGCCACCGCGGAGAACGCCTCGCGCGGCCCCCACCCGCCGACGTTCACCGGCAGCCCCATCACCAGCAGCGCCAGCAGCATCAGCGGGAGGAGCTGCCCGGCCGGCGCGGAAGACCCGGCGGTGCGCGCGGCTACCAGGAACAGCGAGAGGTGCCCGAGCAGGGTGGCGGCGGACAGCGCCAGCACCCCCGGCCAGGCGTCCCGGGCGAACAGGCCGAGGCGCGCGTCCGCCAGGGACGTCGCGGCCGCGCGGCGCAGCCTGGCGACGGCGGAGCCCCAGCGGCCCCGGACCAGGAGCACGCCGGCGGCGGCGAGCCCGCCCAGCACGGCGGCCGTGACACCGAGGCCCGGCAGGATGTCGCGGGCCACCGCGGCGGCCAGCGCCGGTTCGGCGAGCAGGACCGTCATCCCCGCGGCGATCAGGACGATCTGGCCGCCGGCCCGTTCGAGCACGACGGCGCGGACGCCTCGGCCGACGTCCCCGACCTGCCGGCCGTGCCGGACGGCGCGGTGCGCGTCGCCGAGCACGCCGGCCGGAAGGACGGCGTTGAGGAACAGGGCGCGATAGTAGTCGGCGACGGCCGCAGGCAATGGCAGCGGCAGGCCGAGCCGGTTGGCCACCAGGCTCCACCGCCAGACGCTGAGCACGGTGGTGAGCAGGCCGATGCCGAGCGCGGCGGCCACCGCCGGGCCGTCGACCAGCCGCAGCCCGTCGACGAACGCGCCGGTGCCGAGGCGCCACACCAGCACGCCCAGGATGGCCACCGCGAGGAACATGCGCAGCCAGGGCCACATCCGCCGGGTCATCGGCCCGCACCTCCCGCCGGGAGCGCCAGCAGGTCGTCGTGCTGGACCACGACCCGCAGCTCGCCGGCCTCGCACGCCTCCAGCCTGCGCCGCAGGTAGGCCTCGGCCGCCGGGGCCAGCTCCGGCCGCTGCTCGCAGGCGGCGCCGACCCAGCCGCGCAGCCATTCGGCGGTCAGGGCGGCGTCGGCGGCGCCGAGCCGCCACGGGCTGGGCAGCGTGTGCACCACCGCGCCACGGCCCTCGAAGGACGCGGTGGCGGCGGCGGTGGCGTCCGGCCCGAGCAGGCGGCGCCCGCCGGTGCTGCGGCGCTGGTGGGCGTCGAAGGCGGCGGCGATGTCGCCGTCGAGCGGGTCGGCGGGGTCGAGCGTGACCCGGCCGGCGACCGACAGGGTCAGCAGCGCGGGGGTGCCGGACCCGGCGCAGGCCCCGGCGAGGCGGTCCACCTCCTCGGCGGTGAGCAGGTCGAGCAGGGCGGAGGCGGTCACCAGCGAGGTGCCGGCCAGCTCGGCGGCGCTCAGCAGGGTGACGTCCCGCCGCTCGGCGACCACCGTCACCGTGCCGCCGTCCTCGGCGGGGCCGTCGAAGCCGGTGACCGCGCGGGCGAGCAGCTCGGGGTCGCGGTCGTGCAGGATCCACTTCTGCGGGCCGGGCAGCCGCCCGGCGAGCCAGCGTCCCATGGCGCCGGTGCCGCAGCCGAGGTCGCGGATGACCAGCGGCGGGGCCGCGGGGTGGGCGCGCCCGGGTCCCGGGTCGGCCGCGTCCGGGCTGCGTACCAGGTGGGGGCGCAGGAGGAGGAGCAGCCGTGCCGCGCGGGAGGCGGCGTCGGCGTGCTCGCGCACCGCCAGCCATTCGGGGGAGAACTCCGGTTCGCTCATGCCGCACGCACCCGTGACCTGAGCAGGTCCAGCACGGCGCCCAGGCCGCGCGAGGTCACGTCCCATCCGTCCAGCGCCTCGCGCCGTTCACGGGCGGCGGTCCTGAGCCGGTCGCGCAGGCCGGGGTCGCCGAGCCAGCGGCGCAGCGCGCCGGCGAACGCCGCCGGGTCGTCAGGGGGGACCAGCAGTCCGGGCACGGCGCCGCCGGGCGCGTGCCCGAGGGTCTCCGGCACCGCGTCCACGGCGGTCGCCAGCACGGGGATCCCGCGCGCGAGCGCCTCGGTCACCACCATCCCGTAGGTCTCGGCGCGGGAGGCCAGCACCACCAGGTCGGCGGCGGCGTAGCTCTCCGCGAGCCGCCCGGCGGTGCGCGGCCCGGCGAGCTCCACCCGGCCGTCCAGCCCGAGGTCCCCGATCAGGGTGCGGAGCCGCTCGGCGTAGGCGGCCTCACGGCGCAGCGGGCCCGCGAGCACGCAGTTCCACGGCAGGTCGATCACTTCCTTGAGAGCGTGGACCAGCAGGTCCTGGCCCTTGCGCGGCGTCACCGACGCGACGCAGAGCAGTTCGGACGCGCCGTCGGTGCCGGGGGTGAGCGGGGCGGGGTCGGTGCCGGGCGGGACGACGTGCACCCGGCCGGGGTCCAGGCCGTGGTGGGCGGCCAGCCGGCGCCCGGCCCACGGGCTGGTCGAAAGGACCGCGCCGGCCGCGCGCAGGGTCGCCCGCTCGGCGGCGTCGAGCTCGGCCGCCGTCGCGGGGTCGAGGCCCGTCTCGTCGGCCAGGGGCAGGTGGACCAGGACCGCGAGGCGCAGCCGGCGCGCGTGCGGGACGACGACCTCGGGGATCCCGCAGGCGACCAGCCCGTCCAGCAGGACGATCTCGCCGTCGGCGAGGCCGGCGAGCGTGCGGCCGACCCGCGCGCGGGCGTTCTGCCCGGGTCGCGGCCAGGCGCCGTGGACGGCGGTCTCGCGCACCGCCCAGCCGGCCTCGGCCAGGCCCTGGCAGGCGCGGCGGTCGTAGGTGTTGCCGCCGCTCGGCACCGCCGCGTCGTCCACGTCGCCCGGCAGGACGACGTGGACGGCGCGCTCGGCGGTGGTCACAGCGGGCGCTCGTAGCTCGCCCAGGCGACGTGCGACTCGTGGAGGGTGACGGTGATCCCGGCCAGCCCGCGGGCCTGCTCGCCCAGCGCGCCCGCGCCCACCCGGCCGGCGAGCCGGTCGGCGATGGTCTTGGCCAGGAACTCGGTGGTGGTGTTGATCCCGGCGAACGCCGGCTCGTCGTCCAGGTTGCGGTAGGTGAGATCGCCCAGCACGGCACCGAGCTCCCGGGTGGCCAGCCCGATGTCGACCACGATGTTGTCGGTGTCGAGCTCGGCACGGCGGAAGGTCGCGTCCACCACGAACGTCGCCCCGTGCAGCCGTTGCGCCGGGCCGAAGACCTCGCCGTGGAAGCTGTGCGCGACCATCAGATGGTCGCGAACGGTGATGCTGAACAATCGGATTCACCCTCCAGGGCGCACGGCGGTGGATCGGTCCTGCGGCGGACCTCACCTGAACAAACGGATTCGAGCCCTGAGGCGTTCAGTTGAAATGCTCGGCCGCGTCATAGACGACCCGGTGGCACAAACCGGGCAGCTCACCCGCGGCCAGGCGGGGCAGCACCTCGGGCAGGTCGGCGAACGCGCACTCGCCGGTGACCAGCGCGTCGAACGCCGGGTCGGCGAGCAGCCGCAGGGCCAGCGCCAGCCGGTCGGCGAAGGTCCGCCGTCCCCGCCGCGCCGGGGACACCGCGCCCACCTGGCTGCCGCGCACGACCAGGCGGCGGGAGTGGAAGGCCTCGCCCAGCGGCACGCTGACCTGCCGGTCACCGTACCAGCTCAGCTCGATGACGGTGCCCTCGAAGGCGAGCAGCTCCAGGGACCGCGCGAGCCCGGCCTCGGTGGCGCTGGCGTGCACGACGATGTCGCACTCCCCCTCGGCCGCCTCGGGGGTGGCGAAGCCGACGCCGATCGCGGCGGCGACGGCGGCCCGCGAGGGGTCCACGTCGACGAGCTGCACCCGGACGCCGGGGAACCCGGCGAGCACCTTGGCCACCGAGCAGCCGACCATGCCGGCCCCGACGACGGCGATCCGGTCGCCGACCAGCGGCGCCGCGTCCCACAGCGCGTTCACGGCGGTCTCCACGGTGCCGGCCAGCACCGCGCGCGCGGCGGGCACCGACTCCGGCACCGGGGTCACGGCCTCGGCCGGGACCACGTACCGGGTCTGGTGGGGGTAGAGGCAGAAGACCGTGCGGCCCCGCAGGGCGGGCGGTCCCTGCTCGACGACGCCCACATTGAGGTAGCCGTACTTGACCGGTCCGGGGAACAGGCCATCCTGGAAGGGGGCCCGCATGACCTCGTACTGGTTCGGCGGCACGCCGCCGCGGAAGACGAGCGTCTCGGTGCCCCTGCTGACCCCGGAGTACAGGGTGCGCACCAGCACCTCGCCGTCGGCGGGCGGCCGCAGGGTCACCGGCCGGATCTCTCCCTGACCGGGAGATCGGAGCCAGAAGGCGCGTGCTTCACGCTCCATCGGCGTCCTCGACCTCCTTTAATCACAGCAAAAAGGCTATTTTCGGGCACGATCAGGGCCATGATGTGGGACGCATTGTATCCAGACAGGCGGAACAGGAGGCTCGGTGACCACACTGGATTGGCGAGGCACGGGGGTTTCGGTACGTGAGCCGGCCGCGGGGGTGGGGGCGCAGATAGTGCTGCTCGCCCTGCTGTGGGTGGGTGTGGGGCTGTGCCCCGCGGGCTGGCTCGCCGGCACCGCCTACGCCGTCGTCCTCTCGGTCATCCTGACCTGTGCCCTGCTCCGGTCCAACACCCGGTCACTGGGACCGGCCGGCCTGGTCACCCTGGCGCGCGCCGAACTGGTCGGAGGTGTCACCGCGCTGGTGACCACCGACCGGATGGGCCGGGAGGCGCCGATCGCGTTCATCGTCGTGCTGGCCACGGTGGCGCTCGTCCTGGACGCGGTCGACGGCCACGTGGCGCGGCGGACCGGCACCGCGTCGGCGCTCGGGGCGCGCTTCGACATGGAGGTCGACGCCTTCCTGATCCTGGTGCTGAGCGTCTTCGTGGCCCGGTCGGTCGGCCTGTGGGTGCTGGCGATCGGCGCCATGCGGTACGCCTTCGCGGCGGCCGCCTGGGCGGCGCCCTGGCTGCGGGCGCCCCTGCCGCCGAGCTTCGCCCGCAAGACCGTGGCGGCGACGCAGGGGATCATCCTGGTGGCCGCAGGCTCCGGTGTGGCACCGCCGCCGGTCGCCGCCGGCCTGGTCGCGGTGGCGCTGGCGTCGCTGGTGTGGTCCTTCGGCCGGGACGTCGGGTGGCTCTGGCAGGAGCGCGCCCGGGCGTACGAACGCCCACGGCCGCGGCACGGGGGTCCCGTACCGCGGCCGTTGCAGCACTCCAAGAGGCACTGAGCACCGAAGGCTCACGCCTGGGCGGCGCGTCCGCTCAGGGGCTGGGCGGCACGGTCACCGTCACGGTCACCGTGGGCGTCGCCTCGGGCGCGGGGGTCTCCGAGGGCGGCACGCTGGGCGTCTCGGACGGGGTCACGGTCGGCGTCTCGGGCGGGGTGACGGTGGGCGTCTCGGACGGGGTCGCGGGGGGCGTCTCCGGCGGCGTCACGCTCAGCGTCGGGGTGGGCGTGACCGAGGGCGTGGGACAGGCGGCGGGCGCGCGCCACCTGAGCTTGCCCGACCGGGTCACGCCGGAGTACCACCAGCCCTTGGTCCTGTAGAGGTTCCTGCTTGGCCTGGTCAGGTCGAAGACGTAGGCGGCGTTCGCCGTCTCGTTCTCGGTGGCGGCGGTCACCGACACCCAGTCGTCCTGCTTGATCTTCTCGGCCCCCCGGCGCCCGGTGACGACCCGGGTGTCGTCGCCGACCGCGTACGTCTTGGCGTACCCGTCGCGGCTGGTCACGGTGATCGAGTCCTCGGCGACGGCGGTCGCCTGCCCGGTCTGGGTGACCACGGTCACCGAGGCGCAGCCGTCCTCCGACGCGACGGCGAACTCGCCGTGCATCGCGCCGATGGACGCCAGCGCGCCCATCGCGGGGATCTTGACGACCGGGGCGGGGGTCTCGGGGACCTCGGTCGGGGTCTCGGTCGGCGTGTCCGTCGGGGTCTCGGTGGGAGTCTCGGTCGGGGTGTCGGTCGGTGTCTCGCTGGGGGTCGCGCTGGGGGTCTCCGACGGCGTCTCGCTCGCCGTCGGCGTCGGTACGGGCGCGGGCGCCGACGCCGCCGACGCGGCGGCCGCGCCTATGCCGCCGGACGCCAGCAGCACGGCGGCGGTGGCCGCGAAGATCGGCGGACGTAGCCTGCTCCAGTACGGCGCACCTGATCGCGTCGGACGTGCTTCCTCAGGAATGTCATGGTTTGTTGGCGTCACCATAGTCCTCCATCCGGTTGTCCTGATTGAAACCCCGGCGGACTAACGGGGAGATAAAGACCCGTCCTGCCCGCGTGTCAAGCCCGACGGTCAAATCCCACCGCGAGGGACACCCCCCGGGGCGCGGGACAGCCTGCCCACATCGGCCCGGCCCATGCGGCCGCCCGCGCCGCCGCCGGCCCGCCCCGGCGTCTCCCCGGCAGCTCATCGCGCGATTCCCCGCATTTCAAAACGGATGGAATGAACCGGTCATCGGCCGGCATGGGTGGTCCGCCGGGGTGCCGGCCGCCGCCCGGCCCGGCGTACGGGCCCGCTTTCATATATCCACCTTTATAGGGTGAAAGCAGGACAAAAGTACTTTTTATGATTGATCCGCGTTCACGGGGGCGGGGCGGGCAAGGGCCAGTACGGGAGCCCGCCGCCAGCGGGGCGGGCCGACGCCGAGGGACGGGGATGACGATGTCGCCTGCCAAGGACGCACGGCCGGACGGGGCGCACCACCGAGGGTTCGCCGAGGACCCCGACGGGGGCTACGTCACCCCGGGGCGGGGCCTCACCGTTCTGGAGAACCCCCTGCTGAACAAGGGCACCGCCTTCAGCCCGCGCGAACGCGAGGAACTGGGCCTCGAAGGGCTGGTCCCGCCGGTGGTCGAGACGCTGGAGGAACAGGCGCGCCGCGCGTACGCGCAGTACCTGGCGCAGCCGACCGACCTGCTGAAGAACGTCCACCTGACCGCGTTGCGCGACCGCAACGAGGTGCTCTTCTACCGGCTGCTCACCGACCACCTGCGGGAGATGCTGCCGATCGTCTACGACCCGACGATCGCCCAGGCGATCGAGGGCTACAGCCAGGAGTACCGCCGCCCGGGGGGCGTCTACCTGTCGATCGACGACGCCGAGGGGGTCGGGCACGCCTTCGCCAACCTCGGCATGGGCCCCGGAGACGTCGACCTGATCGTGGCCTCCGACGCCGAGGAGATCCTCGGCATCGGCGACTGGGGGGTGGGCGGCGGCGCGGGCATCGCGACCGGCAAGCTGGCCGTCTACACCGCCGCCGCCGGGATCGACCCCGCCCGCGTCATCGCCGTCGCGCTGGACGTCGGGACCGACAACGAGAAGCTGCTCAACGACCCGCTGTACGTCGGCAACCGGCACTCGCGCGTACGCGGGCGGCGCTACGACGACTTCGTCGACGCCTACGTCTCGGCGGCGACCCGCATGTTCCCCGAGGCGATGCTGCACTGGGAGGACTTCGGCCCCTCCAACGGCCGGCGCATCCTGTCGCGGTACACCGGCCGGATCTCCACCTTCAACGACGACATGCAGGGCACCGGCGCCATCGTGCTCGCCGCCATGCTGGGCGCCGTGCGCGTCACCGGGACGCCGATGCGCGACCAGCGGATCATCGTGTTCGGCGCCGGCACGGCGGGCATCGGGATCGCCGACCAGCTTCGCGACGCGATGGTCCGCGACGGCCTGTCCCCCGAGGAGGCGACCCGCCGGATCTGGGCGGTCGACAGGCAGGGGCTGCTGACCGGCGACATGCCCGGCTTGCGCGACTTCCAGGTCCCCTACGCCCGGCCGGCCGCCGAGGTCGCCGGCTGGGCGCGGGACGGCGGCGGCGCGGGGCTGGGCGAGGTCGTCGGCCGGGTGCGTCCGACGATGCTGCTGGGCACCTCCACCGCGCACGGCGCCTTCACCGAGGAGATCGTGCGGGCCATGGCCGCCGGCGTCGAGAGGCCGGTCATCTTCCCGATCTCCAACCCGACCACCCGCATCGAGGCGATGCCGGCGGACCTGATCCGGTGGACCGGCGGCCGGGCCCTGGTCGCCACCGGCATCCCGGTCGGTCCGGTCACCTACCACGGGGTCACCTACGCCATCGCCCAGGCCAACAACGCCCTGCTGTACCCGGGCCTCGGGCTCGGCGTGATCGTCTCGCGGGCGCGGCGGGTCAGCGACGGCATGCTCCAGGCCGCCGCCGAGGCCGTCGGCGGGATGGTGGACGTGACCGCCCCTGGCGCCTCGCTGCTCCCTCAGGTCGACGACCTGCGGGAGGTCTCGGCGACCGTGGCGGTCGCGGTGGCCAGGAAGGCGGCCGAAGAGGGCCTGGCCCGCGCCGAGGTGGGCGACCCCGTCGAACGGGTCCAGGAGACGATGTGGCGGCCGGACTACCGGCCCGTCCGGGCGGCGTGAGATGGCCCGCGAGGAGACCTCGCCGCGGATCCTGGACCTGCCGATCGGGCTGGCCGCCCGGGGCACCCGTACCGAGAGCGACTCCATGGGCGAGATCGAGGTGCCGGCCGGCCACTACTGGGGGGCCCAGACTCAGCGGTCGCTGGTCCACTTCAACATCGGCGAGGACCGGATGCCGAAGGCCGTCTACCACGCCTACGGGTACGTCAAGAAGGCCGCGGCGATGGTCAACGCCCGGGCCGGCCGGCTGCCCCGGTGGAAGGCCGGCCTGATCTGCCGGGTCTGCGAGGAGATCGTGAGCGGCGGCCTGGACGGGGAGTTCCCCCTGTACGTCTGGCAGACCGGGTCCGGCACGCAGTCGAACATGAACGTCAACGAGGTGATCTCCAACCGGGCGATCCAGCTCCTCGGCGGCCGGCTGGGCTCCAAGGAGCCGGTGCACCCGAACGACCACGTCAACATGGGCCAGTCCTCCAACGACACCTTCGTCACCGCCATGCACGTCGCCGCGGTCCAGGCGACCGGCGACCGGCTGCTGCCGGCGCTGGCACGGCTGCGGGACGCGGCCTCGGCCAGGAGCCGCGAGTGGGACGGCGTGGTCAAGATCGGCCGTACCCACCTGGAGGACGCCACGCCGCTGACCGTCGGCCAGGAGTGGTCGGGGTACGCCGCCCAGCTCCAGGACGCCGACGACGACCTGCGGCACGCGCTCACCGGGCTGTACCGGCTGGCGATCGGCGGCACGGCCGTCGGGACCGGGCTGAACGCGCCGCCGGGGTTCGGGGACGAGGCCGCCGCGCGGATCGCCCGCCTCACCGGCCACCCCTTCGAGAGCGCGCCGAACAGGTTCGCCGCCCAGGCCTCCTGCGACGCGCTGGTGCGGTTCTCGGCGGCCCTGCGCGGCCTGGCGGTGCCGCTGTTCAAGTTCGCCAACGACATGCGCTGGCTCGGGTCGGGTCCCCGGGCGGGCCTGCACGAGCTGGTGCTGCCCGCCAACGAGCCAGGGTCCTCGATCATGCCGGGGAAGGTCAACCCGACGCAGGCCGAGGCGGTGCTGATGGTCGCGATCCAGGTGATGGGCAACGACGGCGCGGTCGCGATGGCCGGCGCCGAGGGCAACTTCGAGCTGAACGCGTTCCGCCCGATCATCATCGACAACGTCCTGCGCTCGGTGCGGCTGCTGTCGGACGCGATGGAGCACTTCCGCGCGTTCCTCGTGGAGGGCGTCAAGCTGGACACCGCGCGGCTCGCCGCCGACGTGGACCGGTCGGTCATGATGGTGACGGCGCTCAGCCCGGCCATCGGGTACGACAGCGCCGCCCGCATCGCCCACCGCGCGCTCGACGAGGACCTCACGCTCAAGGACGCCGCCCTGCGGTCCGGCGTCGCCGAGTCCCTGTACGACCGGGTCGTGGACCCCGCGCGCCTGACCCGGCCCGGCGTGGCGTCCGCGAGCGACGTGACCTGACGGCGGACCGGCGGGCGCCAGGCACGCACCGCGGGGGGACGTACGAGGCGCGCAGGTTCCACGTAACTCGCTATTGACCTGCCGGAAACACGCTCCTACTCTTAGCGAACCGGTTCGCGAACCGGTTCGCAGGGCTCGTCGAGGGCTAGGGAGCAGCATGAACATCGGTGAGATCGCCCGCCGCGCCGGCGTGTCCCGGAGCACGGTCTCCTACGTCCTGAGCGGCAAGCGGCAGGTCTCCGCGGAGATCCGCGACCGGGTGACCGCGGTGATCGAGGAGTCCGGATACCGGCCCAGCGCGACCGCGCGCGCCCTCGCCCAGGGTGAGACCCGCACGCTGGGCCTGGTCATCCCGCCGATGCGCCACCACCTGAGCGTGGACCAGCTCCACTTCGTGGGCGCGGTGGCCGAGGCCGCCGCCGACCACGACTACGACATCCTGCTTTCCCCGAGCGGCCAGGACCGCGACCGCGCCTTCGAGCGGATGCTCGGCGAGCGCCGCGTCGACGGGGTGATCGTGATGGAGACCCTGCTGCACGACAGCCGGGTCAGCACGCTGATCGAGCGGGGGTTCCCGTTCGTCACCATCGGCCGCACCGGGTCAGGGCAGGAGCACGGCTGGGTGGACCTCGACTACGCGGGCCTGGTCTCCGAGGGCGTCGGGAAGCTGCACGCGCTCGGCCACCGGGACATCGCGCTGGTCAACCGCCCCCAGGAGTTACTCGACCGGGAGTACGGCCCGGCGTTCCGCGCCGCCGACGCCTTCGACAAGGCGGTGGTGGAGCTGGAACTGCACGGCGTCGCCCGTTGCTGCGACGACGACGACGATGCGGCGGCCGCGTGCGTCGAGGCGATCTTCGCCGCCGCGCCCGCCGTCACCGCGATCCTGACCATCAACGAGCGGTCCCTGGCCGGGCTGGTCACCGCGCTGGCCGAACGCGGGTCGCGCGTGCCGGAGGACGTCTCGGTGCTGGCCATAGCGTCGGCGCGCAACGCGATGAGCCTGCGGCCGAAGGTCAGCGCCGCCGAGGTGCCGGCCGAACGCATGGGCCGGCACGCGGTCGAGGCGCTGCTGCGCCGCCTGGCCGAGCCCGAGGGCGAACTGGCCCATGTCCTTCTGTCCCCGCCGTTCGTCGACCGCGAGAGCCTCGCGCCCCGGCCCGGCTGACCGGACGACCCCCACCTCACTTCCCTGGCCCACCGGGAAACGCGCCCTCTCCTGACGGCGCCCGGCGGAGCCACCGGCCATATCCGAGAGGACCCCCCCACATGACCAACGGTCCCGGCCGCCCACGCGCCCGCATGGCGGCGGGCGCGGCGGCGCTCGTCATCTCCCCCTTCCTGCTCGGCGCCTGCGGCGGCACGCCCGCCGAGACGGCCACCGCCTCGGGCACCGGCCCGGTCACGCTGACCGCGATGGACTACTACAACACCGAACCGGCCCTGAGCGCGCTGCCCAAGCTCCTGGACACCTGCGGCGCGCAGGCCGGGGTGAAGATCGAGCGGCAGGTGGTCCCCGACCTGCGGACCAAGCTGCTGCAGCTCGCCGGCGGCCACGCGATCCCCGACCTGGTCCTGCTGGACAACCCCGACCTCCAGCAGCTCGCCGCGACCGGGGCGCTGGCCGACCTCGGCGCCGCGGGCCTGAAGACCGACGGCTTCTACGACAACATCGTCGCGGCCGGCCGCTACGAGGGCAGGCTGTACGGGCTGGCGCCCGGCGTCAACGCGCTGGCGCTGTTCTACGACAAGAAGCTGTTCGCCTCTGCCGGACTGAAGCCGCCCACGACGTGGGACGAGCTGAAGGCCGCGGCCACCAAGCTGACCGACGGCACCAAGCGGCACGGCCTCGGCTTCGCCGTCCCGGCGACCGAGGAGGGCAGCTTCCAGTTCGAGGCGTTCTTCCTCAGCGCCGGCGCCGACCTCGCCACCCTGAACTCCCCCGAGGCGGTCTCGGCGCTCGGCCTGCTGTCGGACCTGGTCACCTCGGGCGCGGCGCCCAAGGACGTGCTGTCGTGGACGCAGGCCAACGTCGAGGAGCAGTTCGCCAACGGCGGCCTGGCCATGATGGTCAACGGCCCCTGGCAGATCCCCCAGCTCGTCAAGGCCGGCGTGACCGGCTTCGGGATCGTGCCGATGCCGGTGCCCGAGGCGGGCGGCACCCCCTCCAGCCCGCTGGGCGGCGAGGTGTGGGCGGCCGGGAACAACGGGCCGAAGGCCGTGAAGGCCGCCGCGGTCATCAAGTGCCTGACCTCCACCGAGAACAGCCTGACGTGGTCGAAGCTCACCAACTACGTCCCGTCGGGAAAGGAGGCGGCGGCCCGGCTCGGCGCATCCGACCCCCGGATGAAGACGTTCGTCGACCTGATCGCCGGAGCCAAGGGGCGCACGGCCGAGCTCGGGGCCAAGTACCCCGCGTACTCCCAGGCGCTGTGGACGGCCGTGCAGTCGGCCCTGTCCGGCCAGAACCCGCCCAAGGCCGCGCTCGACGCCGCCCAGCGGCAGGCCGCCGGCTGACGGGCCCGGCGCTCACGGACAAGGAGGTGGATCATGGGCATGCCGCTGCGTGAGCACCCGGCCGCCCGCCCGTCCCCGCCCGCGCCGGCCGGCCCCGCCGCGCGCCGGGCGCGGGGCGGCCCCCGGCTCCGGGCGAGGCTCGTCAGGGCCGGCTTCGTCGCCCCCGTCGTGGTGTACGTGCTCGCGTTCTTCGCCTACCCCCTGGCGCGCAACGTCGTGCTGTCGTTCCAGGACTACGGGATCGAGTCGGTCTACACCGGCGACGCCCCGTTCAACGGGCTCGCCAACTACGCGCGCGTCCTGCATGACGCGGTGTTCCGCACGGCGGCGGCCAACACCGTGGTGTTCGTGGTGGCGTCCCTGCTGTTCCAGTTCGTCATCGGCCTGGCGCTCGCCGTGTTCTTCCAAGGGAGCTTCCCGCTCGGCGGCCTGCTGCGCTCCCTGCTGCTGGTCCCCTGGCTGCTCCCGCTCGTGGTGTCCGGCACGGTCTTCCGCTGGATGCTCGACACCGGCAACGGGGTCGTCAACCAGGTCCTGCTGGCCGCGCACGTGATCGGCGCGCCGGTGCCGTGGCTGAACAGCGTGGACACCGCGATGATCGGGGTGCTGCTGTGCAACGTGTGGATCGGCGTCCCGTTCAACATGGTGATCCTCTACGGCGGGCTGCGGTCCATCCCGCGCGGCCTGTACGAGGCGGCCGAGCTGGACGGCGCCGGCGCCCTGCGGCGGTTCCGGCACATCACGCTGCCGCTGCTGCGCCCGGTGATCACCGTGGTGCTGACGCTCGGGCTCATCTACACGATCAAGGTGTTCGACGTCATCTGGGTGCTCACCAAGGGCGGCCCCGCCAACGCCACCCAGACCGTCACCACCTACGCCTACCAGCTCTCGTTCGGCGGGCTGTCGGAGTTCGGCGCCGGGGCCGCCGCCGGGAACGTCCTCATCGTCGTCGCGATGGTCTTCGCGTTCCTGTACCTCCGCTCGCTGCGCTCGGAGACCCCATGACCCGCCCGGCCGAGGGCCGCCGTTCCAGGGGCAGGACCGTGATCGGCGCCGTGCTCGTCGCGGTGATGCTGTTCCCGCTCTACTGGATGGTCAACGCCTCCTTCCAGACCAACGCCCAGATCGCCGCGCGGTCGCCGTCGTGGCTGCCGCTCGGCGGCACCCTGGCCGGGTACCGCGACGCGCTCGCCGCGCAGGGCGGCCACCTGCTGACGTCGCTGCTGGTGGCCACGGCGGCGACCGCGCTCACGCTGCTCGTCGCGGCCCCGGCCGCGTTCGGCCTGACGCTCCTGCGCGTCCCCGGCGGCCGGCCGCTGCTGTTCGTGCTGCTCATCGTGCAGCTCATCCCGGGCATCGTCCTGGCCAACGCCCTGTACCGGATCTTCTCCCCGCTCGGCCTGCTCGGCACCCCGATGGCGCTCATCCTGTCCGACTCCACGCTGTCGGTCCCGTTCGCGGTGCTGATCCTGCGGGCGTTCATGGTCTCCATCCCGCGCGAGCTGATCGAGGCGGCCGGCATCGACGGCGCGGGGCCGGTGCGCGCGTTCCTCACGATCGTGCTGCCCGTCAGCCGCAACGCGCTGATCACGGCGGGGCTCTTCGCGTTCCTGTTCGCCTGGGGCGACTTCCTGTTCGCCACCTCGCTCAACCTCGGCGCCCCGCGATGGACGCCGATCACCGTCGGTCTGTACGACTTCATCGGGGCCGGCACCAACACCACGAGCTGGAACGCCGTCATGGCGACCGCCGTCCTGGCGTCGCTGCCCGTCGCCGCGCTCCTGGTGATCGCCCAGCGTTACGTCGCCGCGGGACTGTCCGCGGGCGCGGTCAAGGACTAGCCCGGAAGGATTCATGTGCGTCAGCAGGACACGAACCGGTTGGAATTCCGCAGCAGCGAGCACGTGCTGCGCGTCGAACCCTGGGGGCCCGGCAGCGTCCGCGTCCGGGCGGCCCGGGGGGACATCGCCGGCGACCTGCCCGGAGCGCTGGCCGGCGACCCCGGCCCGGCCGAGGCGGTCGTCTCCCACGGGCCGGACGGGTCGACGCTGACCGTCGGCGACCTGCGGGCCGACCTGTCCCCGTCGGGGGAGCTGCGCTTCAGCCGCGCCGGGGACGGCACCGAACTGCTGTCGGAGGCGCCGGCCCACTTCGCCTGGCCCGGCCCCCGCCTGTTCACCGCGGGCACCGACGGCCGCCACCGCATCGAGCAGCGCTTCGCCGCCTACGACGACGAGAAGATCTTCGGCCTCGGGCAGCACACCCACGGGCTGCTCGACCAGAAGCACACCGTGATCGACCTGGTCCAGCGCAACGGCGAGGTGACCATCCCGTTCGTCGTGTCCTCGCGCGGGTAC
Organism: Sphaerisporangium corydalis; assembly: GCF_025506355.1. Lineage (GTDB taxonomy): Bacteria > Actinomycetota > Actinomycetes > Streptosporangiales > Streptosporangiaceae > Sphaerisporangium > Sphaerisporangium corydalis. Next base: position 24,546 of record NZ_JANZYP010000055.1, on the reverse strand, counting down.
GGCCTGCTGTGGAACACGCCCGCGCTCGGCCGCGTCGAGTTCGCCGCGAACGGCACCCGCTGGGTGGCCGACTCCGCCCGGCAGATCGACTACTGGGTCACCACCGGCGCGGGCCCGGCGGAGATCCTCGGCCACTACGCCGACGCCACCGGGCACGCCCCGCCGCTTCCCGAATGGGCCACCGGGTTCTGGCAGTCCAAGCTGCGCTACCGCAGCCAGGAGGAGCTGCTGGAGGTCGCCCGCGAGCACCGGCGCCGCGGTCTGCCGCTGTCGGTGATCGTCGTCGACTACTTCCACTGGACCCACCTCGGCGACTGGCGCTTCGACACCGCCGACTGGCCCGACCCGGCCGCCATGGTCAAGGAGCTCGACGCCATGGGCGTCAAGCTGATGGTGTCGATCTGGCCGTCGGTGAGCCCGCTCAGCGAGAACTACGAGGAGATGCTCGGCCAGGGCCTGCTGGTCACCACCGAGGAGGGGGCGCCGCTGCTCCACCGGTTCCCCGACACCGGGTTCGGCGGCCACTCCCTGGGGGTGGCCTTCTACGACGCGACCGAGCCGCGCGCCCGCGCGTACGTCTGGTCGAAGGTCAAGAAGAACTACTACGACCTCGGCGTTCGGGTCTGGTGGCTGGACGCCTGCGAGCCGGAGATCTTCCCCGAGCGGCCCGCCGTCACCCACCTCGCCGCCGGGCCCGCGCGCGAGGTGGCGAACATGTACCCGCTCGAACACGTGCGCGGCTTTTACGAGCACATGCGCGCCGAGGGCGAGCAGGACGTCGTCTGCCTGGTCCGCTCGGCCTGGGCGGGCAGCCAGCGTTTCGGCGCGGCCCTGTGGTCAGGGGACGTCCCCTCGACCTTCGAGTCACTGAACGCCCAGGTCAGGGCGGGGCTGAACGTGGCCATGAGCGGGCTGCCGTGGTGGACGACCGACATCGGCGGCTTCCACGGCGGCGACCCGGAGTCCGAGGAGTACCGGGAGCTGATGGTGCGCTGGTTCCAGTACGGGGTGTTCTGCCCGCTGTTCCGGCTGCACGGGCACCGCGAGCCGCGCGACGGCTTCCACGCCGGCCACTCCGGCGGCCCGAACGAGGTGTGGTCCTACGGCGAGCGGGCGTCGGCCATCATCGCCGGCCAGCTGCGGCTGCGGGAACGGCTGCGCGGCTACATCATGGAGCAGATGCGCGAGGCGTCCCGCAGCGGGCTGCCCCCGATGCGCCCGCTGTTCGTGGACTTCCCCGGCGACGAGCCGAGCTGGCGGGCCGACGACCAGTTCCTGCTCGGCCCCGACCTGCTCGTCGCCCCGGTGCTGGAGGCGGGCGCCCGCTCGCGCGCGGTCCACCTCCCCGGCGGGACGTCCTGGACCGACACCGCCACCGGCACCGACCACCCGGGCGGGCGGACCCTGCGGGTCGAGGCCCCCCTGGAACACATCCCCGTCTTCGCCCGCACCGGCTCACGCGTACCCCGGATCCGGTAGCCGGCGACCCACGTCCCGGGGCGGCGCCCGGGCCCGTCCGAACCTCGAGTGCATCGTTCCCCCGAAGGAAGGCCCCATGCGCTTCACCCCCCGGACCGCACGCCACGCCCTCGCCCGCCTGCTCACCGTCCTCCTGCTCGCCTGCGGGCTCGCCGCCCCCGGCAGGGCGGACGCGGCGGCCCCCGTCCTCACCGTCGACCTGTCGGCCACCACCGGCCCGGTCACCGGCGCCGGCGCCGGTTTCCTGTACGGGCTCAGCCAAGACGGCAGGGGTCCCGCCGACCACCTGCTTGCCCCGCTCGCCCCGACCTCGGCCCGGGGAGGGGGCGCGCGGCTGGACGGCCACGGCTGGGTCGGCGACGGCTACGCCGCGGGCAACGGGTACCGCGTGCGGATCGACTCCGCCCTGTCACAGGCGCGGCGGCTGCGCACCGCCCCCTACTCGGCCGCCTACCACCTGCTCGTCAGCGACGTCTGGGGTGCCGACACCACCCAGCCGGGCAGCACCGTCTACCCCTGCGCCGGCGGGGACTGCGCCAACTGGCTCGCCTTCCTCGGCCGGGTCACCGCCGACGTCAGGGCCTCCGGCCAGACGGTGATGTTCGACATCTGGAACGAGCCCGCCGGCGCGTTCTTCCCGCCCGGCTTCGGCACCGTCCAGTACTTCCAGATGTGGGACACCGCCGTACGGGAGATCCGGCGTCTGCTGCCGGGTGCCGCCATCGTGGGCCCGTCCCAGGCGGGTTTCTACCCGGGTGACATCGCCACCTTCCTCGGCCACGTCAAGGCGGCCGGCACCGTCCCCGACGTGCTCAACTGGCACTTCAGCACCGACCCCGCCGCCGACGCGCAGACGGCACGCAATTCGCTGGCCGCCGCGGGGATCTCCGGCGTCCGGCTGTCCATGAACGAGTATCTATTCTCCCCGCAGCAGCGGGCCGGCGTCCAGGCCTGGCACCTGGCCAGGATCGCCAGATCCGGGCTCGTCACCGCCGACCACGCCATCTGGACCGACTGCTGCGTCGCCGGCACCCTGGACTCCACGCTGGTCCCGGTCGGGGGGACGCTACGGCCGACCGGCCAGTGGTGGGTCTACAAGGCGTACGCCGAGCTGACCGGCCGGCTCGCCACGGTCACCGGCGGCGCGGGGAGCGTCGACGCGGTGGCCGCCGCCGACCAGGCGCGCGCCCGGGCCGGCATCCTGGTCGGCGACTCCTCGGGGAACACCGGGCCGGTCACCCTCGCGCTCACCGGGCTCGGCGCCACCCCGTGGCTGTCAGGTCCCCAGGGCGTCAGGGTCGTCGTGCAGCGGATCCCCGACCAGAACCCCCTGGCCCAGCCGGTCGTGGTCGGTTCACAGACCCTGCCCCCCGGCACCACCTCCGCCCAGGTCCCGGTGACCTGGCAAGCCGCCAACGACGCCTACTACGTGACGCTGACCCCGGCCACCACCGCCTCCGCCACCGTCGACGGCGCCGCCACCGCCGCCGGACCGCACCAGTTCACCTACGGCGCCGGCTGGTCGCAGACCAGCGGGGTCGCGGACATGTACGCCGGGACGGCCAACTGGAGCCACACGGCGGGCTCCACGGCCCTGCTGCGCTTCACCGGCGGCCAGGTCGCGCTGCGCGCCGTCCGCGACACCGACCAGGGACGGATGCTGGTCTCGGTGGACGGCTCGGTGCCGGTGACCGTGGACGACTACGCGCCCGCCAGGAACGCCTCCGCCGTGGTGTGGACCAGCCCCGTGCTCGACCCGGGGCCGCACGTGGTCGTCATCACCGTCGCCCCCGACCGCAACCCCGCGAGTACCGGCCAGAACATCGCGCTCGACCGGGCCGACGTGGGGCAGCCGCAGGTCACGCGGGTCGACGCCAACGCCACCACCGGCACGCACTTCACCTACGGAAGCGGGTGGGGGGTGACCACCGGCGTCCCGGACATGTACGCGGGGACGGCCAACTGGAGCTTCACCGCCGGGTCGGTGGCCCGGCTCGCCTTCACCGGGACCCGGGTCGCGCTGCACGCGGTCAAGGACGCCGACCAGGCCATCATGACGGTCGCGGTCGACGGCGGGGCGCCGGTCCAGGTCGACGACTACGCGCCGGTCAGGAACGCCTCCGGTGTCGTGTGGACCAGCGCCGTGCTGGCGGCGGGCGCCCACACCCTCACCGTCACGGTGACCGGCGCGCGCGATCCGGCGAGCACGGGCGGCAACATCGCGCTGGACAGCGCCGACATCTACCCCTGACGGGCCGCCCGGGCCGGCCCCCGATCGCCTGACGAGCGATCCGGGGCGGTCCGGGTGGTGGGGTCAGTTCCAGATCGCCTGGGCCAGGGCCGCGCCCGCGACGGCCGCGCCAAGGCCGGCGGCCACGCTGGCGACGACGTTGGCCACGGCGCAGAAGCGCGCGCCGGTCTCGGCCAGCCGCAGCGTCTCGTAGGAGAACGTCGAGTAGGTGGTGAGGGCACCGCACAGCCCCGTGCCCAGCAGGAGTCCCAGGGAGGAGGAGGCGGCCCCGGCGGCCAGCGCGCCGGTCAGCAGCCCGAGCACCAGGCAGCCGGCCACGTTGGCGGTGAGCGTCCCCCAGGGGAAGGCCGAGTCGTGCCGGGAACGGACGGCCCGGTCGGTCAGGTACCGGAGGGGGGCGCCCACCGCCGCGCCCGCGATGACCAGCAGCCAGGTCACCTGACCGCCCTGCGGGTCAGGGTCGCCGCCGCCCACACGGCCACCAGCGCCGTGACCAGCGTCAGCGCCAGGTACGCCAGCGCCGTCGCGGCGTGGCGGGCCTGGATCAGGCGCACGGCGTCGACGGCGTAGGCGGAGAAGGTGGTGAACCCGCCGAGCACGCCGGTGCCGACGAACGGGCGCACCAGATGGTGCGCCGTCCAGATCTCGCTGACCAGCACCATCAGCACGCCGATGGCCGCGCAGCCGGCGAGGTTGACCAGCAGCGTCGTCCAGGGGAACGCCTCCGGGGCGGTCGGCCACAGCAGCGCGGCGCCGTAGCGGGCGCAGGCCCCGATGGCGCCGCCGGCCGCGACCACGGCGAGCACCGGCCCCTGCCCGCGCCACAGCTCGCCCCGCCGTACCGGCAGCTCGACATCAGGGTCGACGGGCTCGTCCACCGCGCCCGGCCGGTGCGCTTCCATCCGGTCTCCCGCCTGCCGCGCGTCGAAAAGTGCTTGCCGGGACCCTCGCGCCCGCCTTGAATGAGAACCCAGCCCACTGGCCCCCTTGGAGCCTGCCGGTAATGAGAACCCAGCCCACTGGCCCCCTTGGAGCCTGCCGGTGATGATAACCGCTGCCCAGGCACGCGACGCCCTCCGCTCCCTGCTTCCCGGCGTCGCCGTCGCGGAGGTGGTCCCCCGCACCGGCGGGGAGAACAGCGGCGTCTTCGAGATCCGCTGCGACCGCCCGCCCACCCGCCTGATCATCAAGGTCTACCCCGAGGGCCTCGACTGGAAGATGGCCAAGGAGGCGCACGTCTACGGTCTGCTGGCCGAGGCCGGCCTCCCGGTGCCCGAGGTGCTCGGCACCGACGGCTCCCGGACGGTCATCGACGGCGCCTACACGGTCATGACCGCCCTTGAGGGCACTCCCCTGTCGGAGGCCGGTGCCGCGATGACCGGGGAGGAGACCCACCGGATCTACCGGCGGCTCGGCGAACTGCTCGGCGCCGTGCACCGGCTGCGGCAGGACGCCTTCGGGTACGTCGTCACCGGCGTCCTGTCCCCGGTGGCGACCAACGCCGAGTACATGCGCGAGCGCTTCACCCAGAAGTTCCGCGAGTTCGCCGACCTCGGCGGCGACCCCGCCCTGCTGCGCTCGGCCGAGTCCTTCGTGGCCGCGCGCGACGCGGCCTTCGCCGGCTGCCCGAACGCGGTCCTGTGCCACAACGACTTCTACGAGGGCAACATCCTGGTCGCTCACGGCGACGGCGGGTGGCGGGTCACCGGCCTGGTCGACGTGGAGAACGCGCTCGCCGCCGACCCCCTGCTGGACCTGGCCAAGACCGACTTCTACTCCATGCGCGGCGCCCCGGCCAAGCGGCGCGGCCTGCTGGAGGGGTACGGCCCGCTCCCCCCGACCTGGCCCGGCGCCTTCCCGCTGTACCGGCTCTTCCACGCCCTGGAACTGTGGGACTGGTACGCCTCCACCGGCGAGCCCACCCCCCTCCCCCATCTCGCCGAAGACATCCGCCAGATGACCTGCTGACAGCGGCGTCAGGCCACGCCGAGGGCCGACCTTGTTCTACCAGGAGGGCTCGGGTCCGCTCCTGGACGTCGGCGTGTACGGGATCCACGAGGCGCTCGGCCTGCTCGGCCCGGCGCTGCGGGTGAGCGCGTGGGGCCCCGAAGTAGCCCGCCACGCCCTAGAAATAATGCTCAAGCCCCACGAATCAGACCAACCCGGGCAAGCCCTAACCCTGGAGACCACCTCCCCCTGGTAACCGGGCCCGCGTACCGAGGGAGGCCGTGTACCGACCACGTACCGGGCGGTGTCGTTCAGATCGGCCGAGTGTGGTCGCCCGGCCGGCGACGCCATCGCATGGGACTACGTCCGATCCCCATCCGCACCATTGGCGATTTCGATGGCTTGGCATATCGCCGTCAGATCCCCGACTGAGTTGTTCACATCAGGGTGGCCAGGCCCCAAGAGGGCGAGCCGCAGCGACAACGCCCGACCGCATAGGTCACGTGCCTGCTCCAGCTCACCCAATCCCCAGAGCGCGGATGCCATGTTGTTCATTGAACGCAAGGTCTCGGGGTTGTGCTCACCCAGTATGGCGCGGCGCCCCTGTAACGCCTGCTCGGCCAACTCCTTGGCCCTCCTGAATTCCCCAGAACGCCACAGCATGACCGCAAGATTGTTCATCGAACTCAAGGTGTCGGGGTGATCATCACCCAAAGTGGCACGCCGCCCCCACAGTGCGTACTCACACATGTCCCGGCCCTGTTCGATCTTCTCCAGACCGAAGAACGCGGCACCCAGATACGTTATGGCGGTGAGGGTCGCGGGATGGTGATCGGTGAAATGGCGCCGGTAGCCGGTGAGAGCCTGCCGGCATAGATCGAGAGACCGGCGTCGCTGAGTTGGATCACGATGTAGAGCGAACCCCAGAAGCGACATGGTCTCGAGAGTCTCAATATGGCGGGCGCCGAGAGTGGCCAGACGAGCCTGGAGTGCTCGTTCAAGCAGAAACCGCGCGGCGCCGTCGTGCCGACGGTACTCAAGGAAGTTGCCGTAGATGTGTTGAAGAGTCGCAAGATTCCTGGACACGATCTGCAGCCGATCGGCATGACCCAGCAGAGCCTGGACGTGAGGGAGGAGTGCCACAAAACGGGGGCCGTGGCGGGAGTCTCGGGCATCCGCAGGAGTGGCCGCCAGGAGGACGTCCATGGCAATACGTGCATATCGGTCAGAGGTCCATGACCGTTCCAACAAGCTGCCGACCGACCGAGGCCGGGCTACGGCTGACCCCTGGATGGTGAAGTCCCGGATCACCGTCTGGACCAGTTGATGCAACTGCAGGTCCGTCGCTCCAGACTGAGCAGCGTCCGGCCTCGCCGTATCCGCCGGGTTCACCAGCGAGCAGGACAGGAGCGTGGCGACGACCTCGTCCGCCTTCACCGGGTCGGCTGAAGCCCGGCGCAACGCACGAGGTAGACCGGCGACCCGGGAGAAGATCAGATCCCGGGGTACGGGAGCAGGACCATAGAAGGCCAGAATCCTTAACGACTGTCCAGCGGCCCGATTGCATCCGTCGATCAATCGAAGCGTCAGTCGCCAGGTCACGGTGAGAGGAGTGGCGTAGTCGCATGGAAGGTGACGTCCCAAGACGTTGACACAATCGGCGCGATAGCGATGCATGAATTCCTGCCATCCGATGGCACCGGCCGTGCAGTATGCCGCGGCCTGCTCCAACGCCAAGGGCAGACCGCCCAGCTGATCGACCAGTTCGACCAGCGCCTTCTCCTCTGCCGGGGTTGTGTCACCACCGCGACGCCCGCGCAGAAAAGCGATCGCGTCGGCATCGGAGAACGCTTCGACTCGCATCGGCCGTGCCAAGGTGTCCCAGTGCGGATCGACCGAAGTGATCAGTACCTGACCCTCCCCGGTGACAGGGACGAGTCCCGTCAAACTCTGTCGATCCGGGGCACTGTCAAAGATCAATAACCAGTCGCCTCGGGCGCTGAGATGCTCGACCACGCGCCGGCAAGCCCGTTCCCGGTCGCTGTCACCGACCCCAAGTCTCTCGGCCAATTCCGCCATCGCGGTGACCGCCGTCAACCGCTCCGTCGCGGGCACCAGCCAGCCCACGCGAAATAGGTGACGACGGTCGGCGGCGTGAGCGAGCGCCAGTTGGGTCTTGCCTATTCCCGCCAGCCCGTGCAGCGCCACCACAGCGCGGGTGAAAGGGCCGGCCTGTTCGACGGTGAATGCGGCTTTCAGCCGTTCGAGGTCCGATTGACGACCGTGGAACGTTCGCACAGGTGCGGGTATGTTCCACACCTGATCACCACAGGTGTTGGCGACCGGTGATAGCGGACGCGGGTCGGCCAAGGCATGATCAGCATGATGCCGGCCGACCTCGTTGACCGCGATACAGCTCGCCAGAAGGATCGCAAGTGGCCAGGCGACCCACGAATACGGTTTCCAGGATTCCGGCAGGGCTCCCGTGGCGACGTCGGTCAGAACAGGAAGGAGAATCAGCACGATTCCTGGTCCGGCCATCAACTTGACCCAGGACGAACGCCGCATCCACGCCTCCAGGAACACCCGCATCAATCCGTCAAATAAGACCATATACATCACTCTGGTAACCGTGGGCGCTGAAACTGAACCGAAGTACGGCCTCAGGCGAAGGACCTACACAGGCATGAGCCGACGTTGATCAAATTTGCTCGGTGTTTCGCGCTTTACCGGCGACTGGAGCGCGCGGATCAGGATCACTTCCCTCCGTCGCAACGTCCACTCCACCTCAATGCGTCCACCTCGATATCGCCGTCCGGCACTGAAAGGACGACGGCGCCGAGGCTACGGAGATGTCAGATGGAGCCTTGGGGGACGGTCGGCGACCGCGTGCCCAGTGGCTCAGGTGGTGGCTTGGGGGCGATCGCGAGGCCGAGGGTGGTGAGGGTGAGGGTGGCGACGACGTAGAGGGAGATGGCGGTGGTGGTGGCGTAGTGGTCGAGGAGGAGGACCGCGACGATGGGGGCCAGGCCGCCGCCGGCGACGCCGGCGAGCTGGTAGCCGAGGGAGGTGCCGCTGTAGCGGAGCCGGGTGGCGAACAGTTCGGCGATGAACGCGGCCTGCGGGCCGTACATGGCCGCGTGCGCGACCAGGGCGACGCCGACGGCGAGCAGGATCGCGGGGAAGGAGCCGAGGTCGAGCAGCGGGAAGAAGGCGAAGACCCAGACCGCCGCCACGATCACACCGGCCAGGTAGACGGTCCGGCGGCCGAGGCGGTCGGACAGGGCCGCGAAGAGCGGGATGAGCAGGACCTGGACGGCGGAGGCCACGAAGACGGCGTGCAGACCGCAGTCCGCGGCGGCCGAATTCAGGCCGGCGTCCACGGTGGCGGCATGTAAGCCGGCGTCCGCGGTGGCGGTGTTCGGGGCGACGAGGGGCGGCTGCGCGGCGCCCGCGCGTGGGGTGGCGGTGAGGTAGGTGAGTAGGTAGAGGGTGAAGACGTAGTAGGCGACGTCGACGCCGAGGCGGGCGCAGAAGGCGGACAGCAGGGCTCGCGGCTGGGTGCGGATGACCTCGGTCAGCGGCAGGCGTGAACGGGTGGTGACCTCGACGAACAGGGGTGACTCGGCGATGTTGGCCCGGATCCAGATCCCGACGAGCGCGAGCAGGCCCGAGAGCAGGAACGGCACCCGCCATCCCCATGTCAGGAAGGCGTCGGCGGGCAGGACCGCGCCGGCCAGGCCGAACACCCCGACCGCCAGCAGGTTGCCCACGGGCACCCCGGCCTGCGGCCAGCCGGCGTCCAGACCGTGCCGGCCGGGATGGCCGTGTTCCATGGACAGCAGCACCGCGCCGGCCCACTCGCCGCCCAGGCTGAGGCCCTGCACGAAGCGCAGCACGACCAGCAGGACCGGTGCGGCGGCGCCGATGGTGGCGTACGTCGGGAGCAGGCCGATGAGGAACGTGGCCATTCCCATGACCATCAGCGTGACCGCGAGGACGTTCCTGCGGCCCACCCGGTCGCCGAAGTGGCCGAACAGCACGCCCCCGATCGGGCGGGCGACGAACCCGGCACCGTAGGTGGCGAACGCCAGCAGCGTGCCGGTCAGCGGGTCGGCCTGGGGGAAGAACAGCCGGCCGAACACGAGCGCCGCCGCGGTGCCGTACAGGAAGAAGTCGTACCACTCCAGCGAGGTGCCCACCAGGCAGGCGACGACGACCTTGCGCGACCGGGTGCCCGTTGTCATTCGCAGCCCTCGAAGCGGGGGATGTGGATCGAGGTGAGGTCGAGGCCGGTGCCGTCGAACCATTTGTGCAGGAGTCTGGCGGCGGTGCCGTCCTGGTAGAGGTCGGTGATCGCGCGGTTGAGGGCCTCGCAGCCGTCCAGGTCGCCCTTGCGGATGCCGACGCCGGTGCGCTGTTCGTTGAAGCGGGCGTTGACCAGCCGCAGGCCGCCTCCCGCGCGGTGGGCGAGGCCGGCGAGGATCACGTCGTTGGTGGTGATCGCGTCGAGTGCGCCGTCCTTGAGCAGGGCGAGGCACTGGTCGTAGTCCGTGGCGGGGACGAGCTCGGCCGCCACCCCGCGTTCCTCGACGACGCGCTCGGCGGCGTTGGAGCCGGCCACGGCGCAGATCCTGCGCCCCGCGAGGTCACGCACGTTGCCGATGCCCTTCTGCCCGGAGCGGACCATGATGTCCTGGTAGGAGACGTGGTAAGGGCCGGCGAAGGAGACCCGTTTCTTGCGTTCCTGGGTGATGGAGTAGGTGGCGAGGACCAGGTCGGCCCGCCCGTCCAGCAGGACCGCCTCGCGGTCGGCGGCGAGCACGGCGACGTACCGCACCTTCGCCCCGAGCTTGGCGGCCAGGTAGGCGGCCACGTCGACGTCGAAGCCCTCGAAGGTGCCGTCAGGCAGCCGCAGGCCGAGTCCTGGCAGGTCGGGCCGTACGCCGACCACCAGCGTCCCCTTGCCGGCCACCGAATCGGGACCGGTCGCGCCGCAGGCCGGCGCGAGCAGGACGGCGAGCGCGACCGCGACCCGTGTCATGAACGCGGTGAGCCGGGCGGCGGTGCGGACGGCGCCGAAGCCGTGGTCGCCCCGCATGGCCCTCCTTTCAGCGGTACTCGATTCAGCGGTACTCGTTGAGGCGCGGCAGGATGCCCGCGACCACCAGGACGGCGATGGAGATCATGGCCGCGGGCAGCAGGAACAGCAGGTCGGCCAGGGCGTCCTCCCCTTGGGCGATGGCGCGCTCGAAGACGGCGCGGTGTCGCTCGGACAGCGCGAGGACCCTGGCGTCGTACCCGTCGAACTCCTCGCCCAGCGACGCCAGCCGGACGGCGACGGCCTCGCCGTGCCGGTCCTGGGCCGGCAGCGCGCGCAGGGTGGCGTCCGCCCCCTGGAAGCGCACGTAGGCCAGGAACGCGGCCCGCGCGCCCTCGCCGTCCCGCTCGGTGAGCGCGGCGCCGAGGAACCCGGGGAAGCCCGAGGGTCCGGCTGCGGCCGACATCCGCTCGTGGTACTCGCGCACGTTGCCCGCCTCGACGTAGAGCACCGACTGCGCCGCGTCCAGGTAGGTGTGCTCGTAGGTGTCGGCGCGCTGGGGGTCCAGCAGGTAACGGGTCTGGTCGGCGCGCATGCCGTTGCCGATCGCGCGGGCCCTGGCCAGGGACAGCACGGTGTCGAAGCCGTCCCGCTTGGCGGTGAGCAGCGTCTCGGCCTCCCGGGCCGGCAGGCCGAACCCGGTGAAGGCGTACATGGCGGCGATGGCCGTGGCGACCACCAGCGCCGGGCCGATCACCCGGCGGAACCGGCGGGCGAGGAACACCTGCAGGCCGGCCAGGCACCCGAGGGCGAGCACGCCGGCGACCGCCACGACGGCGCGCCCGGCCGCCAGCGACGAGCGCGTCTCGTCGTGGACCCTCCGCACGTTCGTGCCGCTCTCCAGGGTGAGGTTGTACGCCTGCGGCAGCAGTTCCTCGCGCATCAGGTCGGTGGCGTCGCGGTAGATCGACAGGACGCGCTCGGGCGGGGGGCCGGCCTGGTGCCCGGCCTGCTCGTCCAGTTGCAGCGCCCGGGTGGCGAGCCGCTCGTACCGGCCCATCCCGTCGAGTACGGCCTGGGTCGTCCGCGTCTGGGCGGGGTCGTCACCGGCGAGCGCCGAGGCGCGGAACAGCGCCCGGCCGGCTTCGCCTCGGCGGCGGTCGTAGAGCTGGAGCGCCGCCTGCCGACGTTCGGGGTGGTCCTTTCCCAGCAGCAGGACCTGGGCGATCTGCCCGTCCATGTCGCTGAGCGCGAAGTACAGCCCGGCGGTGGCGACGACCTGCGGGCCGGCGCCGTGCCCGATGATCCGCAGGCCGGTGCGGGCGCTCTGGCTGGTGGTCGCGAGGACGGTGAACAGCAGCACCAGTGCCGCGACCGTGACGCCGGAGATCAGGCGGATGCGCCGGGGGACGACGCTGCCCGCCGGGGGGCCGGTTCCCGCATGGGCCAGAGGTCCCGGGGCGGGGCGCCGGGAGAGCCTGATCATGGCCTCACCGGCTGCGGGGAGCCTCGTCGCACGCTTCCCGCACCCCCTCGCGGGATGGACCGGAAGGGGCCCGATCTCCCCGGACGGGTGTCGCTATCTCGCCATTAGGGGGGTTCGGCGCGGCACTGTCAAGCGGTGATCGGCGTCAGGCCCACGCCTCGGTCTCGGCGAACTCAAGGGTGGCGCCGAGCTGGGCGGCCAGTTCGAGCTGGTCGTAGAAGACGCGATGGCAGGCGATCACGCCGTCCTCGATGAAGGACACGCTGCAGGCACGGATGGTCATGGGCCGCAGGGTCGGCTCGATCACCCCTCCTCCCGGGGCGAGCATGGGTCCCTTGTGCACTCCGGTGAGGGTGTACTCCGCCACGATGACGTCACCGGACTCGGTGACCGACTGGGGCGTGCACCTCGCGTCGGGGAACGCGTCCATGAACTGGCCGTAGTAGGAGATGATCTCCTCCCGGTCCTGGCCGATGCCGTCGGGGGCGACCAGGACGGCCCGCTGGCCGAAGCACTGCGCCAACGCGCCCAAGTCGTGGCTGTTGAAGGCCTTCCTCATCCGGCCTAGGGCGATCAGAAGATCAGACATCGGGATGGGCTTTCAGTGACATGGGCCACGACCTGAGCTGTATGGGGCTATATGTGCCATTTAATCACGATAGCGCTGTTTTGGGGTGTTGAAGAAGACTTCCTGGCCTAGATTTCGTCAGGACGAGGCACGCAGGCCGTCGACGACCACCGCCATCGCCCGGCCGCGGGACGCCGCCGACGACAGCCGCCGCTCCATGACCAGCACCCCGCCGATGATCGCGTGGAGCTCCTCAGGCCCGATGTCGCCCCGCACCGCGCCCGATTCCTGCGCCCGCGACAGCAGGACGCCGATGGCCGCCTGGAGGGACGCGCCGGGCTCCCGGACCGCGTCCGCCAGCTCCTCGGCGCCCGCAAACGCCGCCGAAAGCGCCAGATGTCCCCTGGCGGTCGCGACCAGGCGGTGGAAGAACGAGAAGAACGCCTCCCCCGCGTCGCCCGCGCCGGCGAGCCCGGCCGCCTCCTCGGCCAGGGCCGTCAGGCGGTCGGCGATGACCGCCTTGAGCAGCTCCTCCTTGGTCGGGAAGTGGCGGTGCACGGTGCCGGCGCCCAGCCCGGCACGGCGGGCGATCTCGTCGAGGCTGACCGAGGGCCCCTCGGCGGCGAAGGCCTCGCGGGCGGCGGCGAGGACCCGCTCCCTGTTACGGCGCGCGTCGGCACGCGGGGGCCTGCGCTCCTGGGCGTCGCGCGGCAGGGCGTCCGGCATGGCTTCCTTCCCGGGCTTGTAAGCGGGGCGCCCGCCCCGTATCGTGAAAGCGGGGCGCTCGCCCCACTTTAGTCTCAGCCGACGAGGCGTCGCCGAGAGGATCAGCATGATCATAGTTACCGGTGCCAACGGCGAGTTCGGCCGCTCGGTCGTGGAACACCTGCTGGCGGCGGTGCCGGCCGGCGAGCTGGCCGTCAGTGTCCGCGACCCCGCGAAGGCGGCGCCCCTGGCCGAGCGGGGGGTGCGCGTCCGCCGGGGCGACTTCGACCACCCGGAGACGCTCGCGGACGCCTTCGCCGGCGCGGGCACCATCCTGATCAACGGCACCAACTACGGGACCGCCCCGGCCGTACGCGCCGCCCAGCAGGCGTCCGCGATCCGCGCGGCCAAGTCCGCGGGCGCCACCCGGCTCGTCCTCACGAGCTGGGCCGACCTCGACACCTGCGCGCTTCCGGCCGCGAGCGACCGCCCCGGCACCGAGAAGCTCGTCACCGGATCCTCCGGCGCGTGGACGATCCTGCGCCTGACCTACGGGCTGCCCGCCGCGCTGGCCCGTGACGTGCGGTCGGCCCTTTCGACCGGCGTGCTCGCGGCACCGGCCGCCGGGGCCCGGGTGACCCCCGCCACCACCGGCGAACTCGCCGAGGCGACGGCGAACGTCCTCGCCGAGCCCGGCCACGACGGCCGGACGTACGAGCTGAACGGCCCGGACGCGATCGGCTGGGCCGACCTGGCGGCGCTGGCGTCGGAGCTCGCCGGGAAGGACATCCCCTACCGGGACGTGCCGGAAGAGGAGTTCCGGGCCGGCGTCGTGGCCGCCGGCTTCCCCCCGGCGGCCGTCGACCCGCTGCTGGACCTGTACGCCGCCTTCCGCGCGGGGTGGACGGCCACCCCGTCGGGCGAGCTGTCCCGGCTGCTCCGCAGGCCGGCCACCCCCTCCCTGGACGCCGTACGCCAGGCCGCCGGGCGCTGAGCCGGGCGGGCCGGGTGGCCCGGGGTGGAACGTGGTGGCACGCCCTCCAGGTGGGACCCCTCAAGCGGGTCCGTCCCCGGTCGCCGAAGGAGGTCGCGCGATGACCAAGCTCCTGTGGGCCTCGCCGCGGAACCTGTTCGTACCGATGGTCATGGGGCTCGCCACCGGGCCGCCGCCGAGCGCCACCGCCGCCCCGGTCGCCCTGGTCCGTACCCGTACCGCGGCCTGGGGCTACAACACCTCGGGCCAGCTCGGCGACGGCACCGAGACCTCCCGGGCACGGCCCGTGGCGGTGGCAGGAGCGGGCCACGACTTCGCCGCGGTCGCGGCCGGCGGTGACCACAGCGTGGCCGTCGCCGCCGACGGCACCGTGTGGACCTGGGGTGACAACGCCGACGGCCAGCTCGGCGACGGGACCATGATCAACCGGGCGGTGCCCGCGCCGGTGCCGGGGCTCGCGGACGTCGCCGCGATCGCCGCAGGCAACGGGTTCACGCTGGCGCTGCGCTCCGACGGCACGGTGTGGTCCTGGGGGAGCGACGACGCGGGCCGGCTCGGCAACGGCTCGGGGGCGCCGAGGCCGGTCCCGGCCCAGGTGACCGGCCTGCCGGTGATCGCCGCCGTCGCCGCCGGGTCGTCGCACGGCCTGGCGGCGGGCGCGGACGGCTCGCTGTGGTCCTGGGGGCTGAACTCCCACGGCCAGCTCGGCGACGGCACCCGGGACGACCGCCCGGCCCCGGTGAGGGTGCCGGGACCGGGGAACGCCGTCCGGGTCGCCGCCGGCACACTGCACAGCCTGGCGCTGGGCGTGAACGGCCGGCTCTACGCCTGGGGGCTGAACACCAGCGGCCAGCTCGGCGACGGCACCGTGACGGTCCGGACGGCGCCGGTGCGGGTGGCGCTGGCCGCGAGCGCCGTCGGCATCGCCGGAGGCGACGACCACTCCCTGGCCGTGGGCGCCGACGGCTCCCTCTACGCCTGGGGGGACAACGGCAACGGCCAGCTCGGCGACGGCACCAGGACCGGCCGGACGGTACCCGGCGTGGTGCCGGGGCTGTCCGGGGTCGTCCAGGCCACGGCCGGCTTCTGGTCCAGCGAGGCGCTGCGCTCCGACGGCACCGTGTGGTCGTGGGGGTTCAACTTCCAGGGCCAGCTCGGCGACGGGACCGAGAAGACCCGCCTGTCACCGGTGCGGGTGCCCGGCCTGACCGGCGTCGCCCAGGTCGACATGGGCCGGCGGGCGGCGTTCGGCACCGCCTCCCACACCCTGGTCGTCGTCCCGGCACCCCGTACGGGAAGCCGTCCTGGAGTGACGGCGAGCCGTCCTGGGTGACGGCGAGCCGGCCGCCAGGGACCTCGGCCACCCCGGGGCCGGCGATCACGACCTGCGGTGATCGCCGAGACCACCGGGCCCGGCTAGAACGATGTTCGGCGTCCCCCTATGCTGGCGCGCATGCGTGCGCTGGTCTGTGAAGAGCTGGGGTCGGTCGCGGTCGCCGAGCGGGAGACGCCGGAACCGGCCGCCGGCGAGGTGGCGATCACCGTCGAGGCCGCCGGGGTGAACTTCGTGGACGGGTTACTCGTCCACGGCAGGTACCAGATCAAGCTCCCGCCCCCGTTCGTGCCCGGCGGCGAGGTCGCGGGCACGGTGAGCGCGGTGGGCCCCGGCGTGACCTCCCCCGCCGCCGGCACCCGGGTCGTCGCGGTGTGCGGGGTGGGCGGCTTCGCCGAGCGGGTCGTGGTCCCGGCCGCAACGGCGGTGCCGATCCCGGACCGGCTGGACGCCGCCCGCGCCGCGACGTTCCCCCAGAGCCACTGCACCGCCCTGTTCGCCCTGCGTGACCGGGGCGGGCTGCGCGAAGGCGAGAGCGTGCTCGTCCTCGGCGCGGGCGGCGGCGCCGGGCTGGCGGCGGTCCGGGTGGCGGTCGCGCTCGGCGCCACCGTCCTGGCGGGGGCGTCCAGCGAGGACAAGAGGCGGGCGGCCCTGGACGCCGGGGCCGCCGCCGTGGTCGACACGACCGGCCGCAGCGTCAAGGACGCGGCCCGGGAGTTCTCCGGCGGCGGGGTGGACCTCGTGTACGACCCGGTGGGCGGGGACCTGGCCGAACCGGCGCTGCGGGCGCTCCGGGCGGACGGGCGTTATCTCGTGATCGGCTTCGCCTCCGGGACCATCCCCTCGCTGCCGCTCAACCAGGTCCTGCTGCGCAACCGCACGGTCACCGGGGTCGACTGGGGGTCCTGGTCGACCGGCAACCCGGCCGGGCAGTACGCCCTGCTCGCCGAGCTGCTCGACCTGGTCGCGGACGGCACCCTGGACCCGGCGGCCCCGGCCACCGCGCCGCTGGAGGACGGCGGGCGCGTCCTTTCCGACGTCCTCGGCCGCCGGGTCACCGGCAAGATCGCCCTGATCCCCTGACAAGATCGCCATGGTCCCCTGAGAGGATCGCTCTTACCCGTGTCCGAGGCCGCTCGGGCGCGCGTTCAGCACGGCCGGCGCGGTCGGCACGGCCCGGATGACGACGTTGGAGACCATGATGGCCGAGTCCTCCCCGATCCCCGCCGGGACGATCCGCATCGCGGACCTGCCCGGGGCGCAGCAGGACCTCGTCCGGTCCTCGCTCCGCGACCGGACGCCGCTGCACGCCCTGCTCGACATCCAGATGGTCGAGATCGGTGACCGGCACGCGATCCTGTCGATGCCGGTGCGCGCCGAGTCGTTCAACAGCACGGGGAACCTGCACGGCGGCGCGCTCGCCACCCTCATCGACGTCGCCGCCGGGGCGGCCGCCGCGCGCGGCAGCGGCTTCCAGCCGGGCCGCCAGAGCCTGGTCACCGCCGACCTGCACGTCCGCTACCTCGGCAGGCCGCACGGCGACATGGTGTACGCGAGGGCCGACGTCCTGAAGGCCGGCCGACAGCTCATCGTGGTGGAGTGCCGGGTCACCGACCGCGAGGACCGCATCGTCGCCTCCGCCGACTTCTCCATGATGATCGTCGCCCTCCGGCGTCCGCTCGACCCGGACGCCCCGGTGAACACCACCGACCCGGACCTGTGACCCCTGGACCACCCAGACCTTGTGGCCCCCGCCTCGGTCCGCCCCGCGCCCGGACGGCCGGTGGGCGGCAGCGGCGAAGCCGGGGGCGGCTTGACAGGACCGGGCGGTCTGCCGCAGATTGGTGGCCTCGGCGATCGTCCTCGCCAGCCTCCTCCGGCGCTCCCGGCAGCGCCGACCCGTTCGGGAGGCAAAGGGGAGCGCATTCTCGGATCCAACGACCGTTGCCTGTTTCGTTTCGTGCCGCCGGGGGGCACGACCGGAACGTGGAGGCGACGTTGACGGCTCACCGGGACTTCAAGCGGCTGGTCCGCGCGCGAGCGCGCGCCACCGGCCTGTCCTACACCGCCGCCCGGCGCCTCCTGCTGTCAGAAAGGAGCGCCCTGATGGCGCGCGTCCCCTTCCGCAGGGTCCAGAAGGCCGAGTACGGCTTCGCCGTGAACATCCCCGAGAGCTGGGCCGAGCGCGAGCCCGACCCGTCCAACAGCCAGTACGAGGTGGCGAGGTTCGTCGCCCACGACAAGGCGCACCGCACGTGCCTGGTGTTCCGCCGGCCGGCCGAGGGCGTCACGGCCGCCTCGGCCGCCGAGCGGGCCCGCGACCGCCTCGAAGCGCTGGGGTTCGGGCGGTTCGAGGTGAGCGAGGGCAACCTCGGCGACCAGGCCGCGGTGCGGCTCGACTTCGACCGCGCATCGGGCCACGGGCTGTGGTCGGTGCGCGAGTACTTCGTCGCGACCGGCGGGCTGATGTACTGCCTGGGCCTCGGCTCCTCCGACGCCGAGGCGGACGCCGAGACGCTGGACGCGCTGGCGACCGGCTTCGAGATCCTGGCCGGCTGAGGCACGCCTCGGGCCCGTACGGAGCGACCGGCTCCGTACGGGCCCCGGGGATCAGTACACGAACGGCCAGCCCGCCGCGTCGTACGCGATCAGGTTGATGCCGAGGCGGGGCGTGCCCGCGTTGTCGTAGTAGTGGTAGAAGAGCACCTCGGAGTCGCTGTCGGCGATCACGGCCTGGTGCCCCGGGCCGTGGACGCTGCCGTGCCCGGCCAGCACCTGGGTGCCGCCGCCCGAGGTCATGGCGGTGCCGTTGCGGTCCACGAACGGCCCTGTGACGCTTGCCGACCGGCCCACCATGATCCGGTAGGTGCTGGCCGCGCCCTGGCAGCACGCGTCGAACGAGACCCACTGGTAGTAGTACGAGCCGTGCCTGAACACGAACGGCGCCTCGATGGCGGTGGAGCCGCCCGTGCGCTGCGCGATCGAGGTGATCGAGGTCCCGGAGCGCAGGCCGGTGGAGGGGTCGAGCCGGATGAGCTTGATGCCGGTCCAGAACGAGCCGAAGGCGAGCCACCACTGGCCCGAGCCGTCCACGATCAGGTTGGGGTCGATCGCGTTGTAGTTGCTGGACGAGGTGGTGGAGATGACCAGGCCCAGGTTGGCCCAGGTCCCGGACGCGCCCGTCGTGCTGGTCGCCAGGAAGATCGCCGAGTTGCGCGAGCCGAACGTCGAGGCCGAGTAGTACATGTAGTACCTACCGTTGCGGTAGGAGATGTCGGGGGCCCAGAGGCTGGCGCTGCCGCCGGTGTACGACCTGGTCCAGGACGCGCCGCCGGGGAAGGCCACGCCCGCGTCCCGCCAGGCCGTCCGGTCCGTGGAGGTCTTCAGGACGATGTTGTTGCCCGTGTGCGCCAGCAGATAGCCGCTGGAGGTCTTCACCACCGACGGGTCGTGCACGCTGGTGCTGCCGGTCACGACTCCGGGGCCGGGATAGGACGCGGGCGGGGTGGTCGGCGCGGCGGCGGGGATGGCCGCCCCGGCCGGGCGCACCAGGGCGAGGGCCACGACGAGGGCGAGGGCCGGAACGGCCGCGACCAGCGCGACGATCTTCCTGGCGGGCGGGGAGAGGGAGGAGGTGTGCATCATGACTCCAGTCGGGGGCTTCGTGCCTCGTCACGGCGGCTCAACGGGACCACCTCTGGTCGCCCGCGCCTGCGGCGAGGTCGTTCCCGACGCAGGCAGCGGCGCGTGCCGGCGTCGTGCGTCCTTGGGCACCTGTCCTCTCCCATGGAATCCTGTTAGCGCTAACATTCGTGTGGCCGACCCGTCGTGGCGGGCAGGGACATCCGGCCGTACGGCAGGCCGCGAACCGGACCGGGAATGACTGCCCGCAAGTGTTAACTCGCCTTCGGAATCGAGTCAAGTGCTGCCGTCAGGAGCACATCCCTTTCGCGTGCACCGACCGGCGGCGTACCCGAAATCGCCTGAACGTTTCACCGTTCGGCACCGGGCGGTCCCGCCCTTCCCTTTGCGCGTGTTTCGACATATCTCTCGGACCTCCGCCCACGCAGACGAGGTGTTCGGCCCGCATTCCCCTCCCGGCGAAGAGATTCCCGGCATAACTCCCCCGGGTGCTCACCGCTTGACAGGTGCCGATGTGAACGTTCACCATCGCGTCCAGTCACCGCGAACGGACAAGCTCCGGCACTCCGAACTCCGGCGGGCCGTTCCGCATGGATATCCGGCCCGGACGTGCGGGACGAGAAAAGCATGCCCGGAGATCGGCTCCACGCTGTTAGCGCTCACAAACGAGGGAGCATCGAGATGCACGGCACCTCCCCGCTCGCGTCCGCGTTCCGACGGCTGCTGTCGGTGCTCCTCGGAGTCTCCGTGCTGCTCGTGGCCGGCGCGGCGGGTACGTCCCGGACCGGCGCCGCCTTCGCGGCCACCTACTCCGGCTACGCCATGGCGTACTTCACCGAGTCGCCGGCCACCACGGGGGCGAACTACGGCCTGCATCTGGCGGTCAGCTCCGACGGCCTCAACTGGACCCCGCTGAACCAGAACAACCCGGTGGTCACCCCCACGCAGGGGACCGGCGGCCTGCGGGACCCGTTCATCCTGCGCAAACAGGACGGCACGTTCGTGGTGCTGGCCACCGATCTCAAGGGCACCGACTTCACGCAGAACAACCAGTACATCCACGTCTGGCAGTCGACGGACCTGCGCACCTTCACGAACTACCATCGGCTGAAGCTGCACTCGCTGGCCACCCACAGCTGGGCGCCCGAGGCGTTCTGGGACGCCTCCCGGGGCCAGTACGCGATCATCTACTCGGCGGCCACCGGCGGCCACGATGTGATCATGGTCGACTACACCACCGACTTCGCCACCGCCACCGGGCCGCAGACGTTCTTCGACCCCGGTTACGCGGCCATCGACGGCGACCTGGTCTCCAGCGGGTCCGTCAACTACCTGTACTTCAAGAACAACACCAACGGCTCCCTGCTCGGAGCCCGGTCCGGCTCGCTCGACCCGGGGAGCTTCAGCGTCCACACCGGGGCGATCTCACCGGGACGCGGCGTGGAGGCGCCGGAGCTGTACAAGTCCCTGACCGGCAACACCTGGTACATGTGGGGCGACACCTACAATCCCAACGGGCGGTTCTTCTCCTGGCAGACCGGCGACCTCGGCAGCGGCTCGTGGACGGCGCTCGGCGACCGGGCGTACACCCAGCCATTGAACTCCAAGCACCCCGGGATCACGCCCATCACCGCGACCGAGATGAGCGACCTGATCGCGAAGTGGGGGTCGCCCGCCTGGAACCGGCTGAAGTCCTACAACTTTCCGGACCGGTACGTACGCCACCAGAACAACGTGGGCCGCATCGACACCTACCCGTTCGACCCGTACCAGGACCAGCAGTGGAAACTGGTGCCCGGCCTGGCCGACGCGGCCGGGGTGTCGTTCCAGTCGGTCAACTACCCGGGCATGTACCTGCGGCAGTCCGGCTTCGCGCTCGTGCTGAACACCGCCGACTCCTCCACGGCGTTCAAGGCGGACGCGACGTTCTACCGGGTCGCCGGGTTCGCCGACTCGTCCTGGTCGTCATTCCGGTCGTACAGCCAGCCGACCCGCTACATCCGGCACTACAACTACGTGCTGCGCATCGACCCGATCACCACCGCCTCCTCCGCCACCGACAAACAGGACGCGACCTTCCGCGTCGGCTACTGACCCCCACCCCGTCCGGTCACGGGCGTGCCCTGGCCTCGATCCTGGTCAGCGTCGCGTCCCAGTCGTCCTGCGGGTCGTCGATCATGATCTTGGGGTGGGGGTACGCGTCGAACACGTCCTGCACGACGACCTCCCACGCGCGGTACAACTCGATGACGGCGTCGCGTCCGCGCAGGTCCCGGCTCCGCGCCCACGGAAGGCCGGCCACCGAGGCGAGGTTCCAGGACGACCACGGCTCGCCCCGGGCCCGGTGCACGCGCTCGACCGCGGCGGCGATGTCGGTGGGCCGCAGGTAGACCAGAAGGGGCGCGGCGGGCGCCAGTCGGCGCACGATCCCGGCGGCGACGGCGACGACCCGGGCGGGCGGCGCGCCGTCCAGAAAGGGCGGCAGCACCGAGTTCTGCAGGAAGGTGCTCTCCAGGACCAGGGTCTCCCGGCCGAACCGGCAGCGTCCGGCGAGCCGGTCCCACTGGCCGTCCGCGTACACCCGGCGGTCCCGCGCCAGGCCGTCCTCGCCGACGTCGCCGGGCGACCACACCGGTTCCGGATGCGCCGCGCGCAGCAGGTCGACGGCCTCGGTCCGGATGGGATGGTCAGGGGCGAACTCGTTGAAGGCCCGCGCCTGCTCCCCCCGCGCGACCAGCCTGCCGGCGATCCGCTCGGCGACGGTCGACTTCCCCGCACCGACCATCCCCTCGACCAGGATCAACCGCGTCCCCACCCCCGCGAGCCTACGCCCCGCGCCGCGACCCGACCTCCCCCGACGCGACCCGACCTCCCCCGACGACCCCACCGTGCGCGACCCGGAACCGACTTCTCCCGGCACTCACACCGGCCCGGCCTGGTAACCGTTCACTCCGGCCGATCGTCACCACGGCCCGGAATCCGTTTTTCCGGCGATGTCGAGGATGGGCCGCCTGCTCCGACCCCCCGGTGAGAGGCGCCCGGAAAGGGCTCCCCCGACCCCTGAGGACCGACCATGAAATACATGCTGATCATGCAGATGAACCCCCGCGTCTGGGACGCCCTGCCGGCCGGCGAGCGCGACGCGGTGATGAACGGCCACGGGGCGTTCCTCAAGACCATCCAGGAGTCCGGGGAGATGATCAGTACGCACGCCCTCGCCGACCCCGCCACGAGCATCTCCGTCCGCCGCCTGGACGGCGTCCCCGCGGTGACCGACGGCCCGTACGCGGAGGCCAAGGAGCACATGGGCGGCTACTACCTGGTGGACTGCGAGACCAGGGAACGCGCGATCGAACTGGCCCTCCTCATCCCCGACACCCACGTCAACGGCCTCGGCATCGAAATCCGCCCCGTAATGTTCTCCGCCGGCCCCGACCTCTGACCCACCCCCACCGCCCGGCCCACCTTGCGATGTCCGCGACCGCTGACCCACCCCACCGCAGGGTGGGCCGGTGTCCGGATCCGGCCACAACGACAACCGAGCCACCGCGCATTCCGTCCCCTTTGTGTTGCATCTTGCATAACAGGAGATATTTTGCGCATCCGCTCCGTCCTCGTCGCTGCGGCCCTGACCGGCGGCCTCGGCCTCTGCTGTCCCCCGGCCCAGGCCGCCGTCCCCGGGCACCGGCACGGCTCGCGGGTCGTCACCGACGTCGTGAAGTACCGATGCACCGGCGCCGGGATCCAGAGCCAGGACATCGAGGTCAAGGTGGAGCTGACCGTGCCGACCGGCGCCGTCACCGAGCAGCAGATGACCATAGGCTGGCGCGGGACCTACGCCGGCACCGGGCTGACGGCGCCCGGCGGAGGGCTGTCCAGCGACACCAAGCTCTACGCGTACGCGTCGATCAGCGGGATCACCAGGCTCAGCTCGGCGACAGGGGTGGGCACGCCCGGCGCGGCCGGCGCGGGACAGGTCGTCCCGCTGCCCACGACCGAGGTCGCCCTGAAGACGACCCCACTCGACGCGGGGACGGGGACGGTGCGAGCCGCCGCCATGAACTTCGGCCTCAGGCCCAACGCACCGTCGATCGAGTGTGACGTGCTGAACGCGAACGACCTGACGACCTATCCCCTCACCGTCACCCAGGGCGGCCAGGGCCGGACCGGCAGCCCTACGCCGACCACCACCCCCACCGGAACGAGCCCGGACCCGATTCCCGTCGCCACCTCTCCGAGGCCGACCCATACCGTCACCGAGATCGTGACCCGGATGCCGGCGAACCCGGACGGGAAGGTGACGCGTACGCCGGCGGGCTCGGCCGAGACCGGGGGCGGCGGCACGAGCGGGCCTGACGGGCGGCTCCTCGTGCTGGCCGGCCTCCTGGTCACGTTCGTCGCCGCCACCGGACTTCTGCTGCGGCGCCGGGCGATCCCCCAGGGCTGACGCCCTCCGCCGGGCCCTGACGGTCGATCACGTGTCCGGGACGGGTGGGTGGGGTGGGGGCAGGAGGGCGAGGGTGGCGGTCACGGTGGCGTCGAGGGTGGTGTGGACCGGGACCGCGTAGTGGTGAGCCAGGTGGATCAGGTAGCGGTTGCGCTCGGGGTTCGGGCAGCCGGGCGGGCAGCCGAGCACGGTGCGGCCGGAGCGGACGTCGTGGCCGAACTCGACGTTGGTCGTGAAGCCGGGCAGGGTCGCGAGGTCGCGGGGTATCCAGAACAGGATCGCGCCGGCCGACTCCCGGGCGGCGTTCTCCCACGCGAACTGGTCGTCGTAGTGCTCGGCGCGTACGCCGCCGCGTGACTCCGGGGTGAGCACGGTAAGCGGGCCTGGGCCGGTCCAGGCGAGGGTGATCGCCTCGATCGCCGCCGGCCGCCAGGAGGGCACGTCCTCGCTTCTCGGTGTCGGCCCGGCCAGGAACACGCTTCGCCGCCCGGCGGGGATCGGCTCGCGGGCCCATACCAGGTCGATCCCGGTCACCGCGCCCCATCCCCATCCTGGTACGCGGCCGGGTCCGCGCTTCCAGTGAGATCCGGCGGCCCGGCGGGGTCGAGGGATGGGGTGGGGGTCAGGGGGTGGGGGGTCCAGGGGAGAGGGAG
>NZ_JANZYP010000054.1 GCF_025506355.1 Sphaerisporangium corydalis | reverse complement strand
CACGACGGGCGGGCCGGTGAAAGAGTGAAGGCGCGGGCCGCCCGCCGGGTCAGGCCCTCGTGAGGGTGATGGTGTCGACGTCGAACAGGAAGTTGCCGTCGGCGCCGGTGAAGACCAGGAACAGCGGCCCCGACCCGGTGCCGGTCAGCGTGGTGGAGACGGTCTGGAAGGTCTCCCAGCCGCCGGTGACCGGCAGGTTCACCGAGCCGAGCAGCGTCCCGGTCGCCGAGCCTGACCGGATCTGCACGGTGCCGCCGGACCCGGCCGAGGAGAAGCGGGCGCTGAAGCCCCGCGCCCCCGCCGTCGAGACGCCGGAGTACCCCGCCCAGTCGCCGTTGTTGACGAACCCGAGCGTCCTGCCGCCACTGGCGCCCGCGTGGTCGGCCGGCTGCACCCCCGAGTTCGACGTGTACGCCTCGGCCTCGACGGTCACCGGGCCGCCGCCACCGCCGAGCTCCTTGACCCGGATGTTGCGGAACGACACCTCGTCGCCCGTCCCGTGGTTCTGGATGCCGACGTAGCCCTGCTGGAGCGAGCGCGCCGGGTCGGTGTTGGTGAAGTCGTTGATCTTCACGCCGTTCAGGTACACCTGCAGCCGCTCACCCTCGACGACCAGCTCGTAGGTGTTCCACCGCCCCGGCGGGTTCAGCGCCGCGTCGCGCGCGGCGGTGTCGGCCGCCTTGAAACCGTAGATCGACCCGGTGGTGTGCTCGGGGGTGTCGGTGGCGTCGATCTGCACCTCGTGGCCGTTGTTCAGCCCCGACCACGGGTCGCTGGAGGCGGGGAAGCCGACCACGACGCCGGAGTTGTCGTCCCCGTCCATCTTCCAGTCCAGCTTGAGCGACAGGGCGTGGTACTCCTTGGCGCTGTACCAGAGCATCCCGAGCCCGTCGTGGGAGGTCAGGGTGGCGTCGGTGGTGGAGAACGAGCCGGGGCCGGCCTGCGACCAGCCGTTGGTCGAGCCGTTGAAGATCGGCGTGTAGCCGCTCTCCGGGCGGCAGTCGGCCTTGACCGCCCCGGCGGCGTAGGCGATGCCGCCGAGCAGCATCGTACGGAAGGCGGGGTCGGCGTAGGACTCCTGGGTGTGGCCGAGCCCGGTGTAGAAGGACCGGCCCGCGCCCTGCGGGTGGCACCAGGTGATGGGGTGGTCGCCGCCCATGGTGCCGCCGGTGTAGCTCCCCTCGTCGAGGTTCTGCAGCACGTGCACGGCCGAGCGCGGGTTGGCGCGGTAGTTGTACCACTCGTCGGTCCTCGGCCAGGTGGGCGCGAGGTGCGCGGTGGCGGCGTGCGCGCGGTCCTCGGTCCTGACGGTGGCCTGCTGGATGTTCGGGTGGCTGGCGAACCAGGCGCCGACGAGCTGCCCGTAGTACGGCCAGCCGTACTCGGCGTCGGCCGCCGCGTGCACGCCGACGAACCCGCCGCCGCCGTCGACGTAGGCGCGCAGGGCGTTCTGCTGGGTGTCGTCGAGGAGGTCGCCGGTGGTGCTGAGGAACACCACGGCCTGGTACTGGGCCAGGTTCGCGGTGCTGATGGCCGTCGCGTCCTCGGTGGCGGTGACGGTGAACCCGCCGCTCGCGGACAGGTCGCGCACGGCCTGGACGCCGGCGGGGATGGAGTCGTGGCGGAAGCCGGCGGTCTTGGAGAACACCAGGACCTTGTAGGCGGCGGCGCCCGCGGGGACGGGCGCGAGGGCGGAGGCGGCGGCCACGAGCAGCGCCACGCCGAGCGCCAGGCGTCCGGCTCGGGTGACGCGGCGGCCGGGGCCGGTGGCTCTGATCGGATCGGCCCGGCGGCCGGGGCCGGCGGCCGTGATCGGATCGGCCGCCGTGCGTGCTCGGGTCCACGGCCATGGGAATGCTGACATCGCGGTCCTTTCCTGACCTGGGGGGACTCAGTCAGCAAAGGCGCCCGCCGCGCTGTTGCCGTCGGTACGTGCGTCGCGCCCGGAGGATGCCTGCTCCGGCCGCGACGGGTAAAACCTCGTGCGGTACGCGTCTCGTAACCTACCCAGTTCTTACTGGATTGTCACGATCTTGTTGCGGTGGAGGTGTCAAGGAGCGGCCTGGAAGGCGCGGCCGGCCCTGGTCGGGGTCCCGTCCGCGCGGAAGAGGCCGCTGTTCGGCTCGGCCCCGGAGGACGGTAGGCCGAACCACGCGTACCGCCGCACATACGGCAAGGTGGCCATCATCCGGGTGGAGGCGGTGACGAAGGCGGCCTGCTGCGCGTCGCTGGCGAACCGGGTCCCCTTCGAGAAGTCGATCAGGGCGTACTCGGTCAGCCAGATCGGCTTGCGGTAGCGCTTGTACACGGCCTGCAGGTAGGACTTCAGCTGCGCGGTCGCGGCCGGGGCGCGGAAGTCCGCGCCGTACCAGTGCAGGGCGATGAAGTCGACGCGGTAGCCGCGCGCCGCCGCGCCGGACATGAAACGGCCTAGCCACCCGCCGGGTTTGTCGCCGTCGAAGGCGACGGCGGGGCTGCTGAGCACCCGGCCCGCCGCCATCAGCTTCGGCCACAGCGACAGCGCCTTCTCCACGCTCATGTTGGCCTGCGCGGGCATGTCCGGCTCGTTGAAGGCGAGCAGGTACGGGCCGGCGCTCCTGGCCTGGGCCAGGGCGGCGGGGGTGACGCTGCCACTGCCCCACACCATCGGGACGAACCTCACCGCCTTGGACGCGCCGATGCCGTCGTGACGGGTCGACCAGGTGTAGTACCAGCTCGCCCGGGACCTGGCCAGCGCCGCGCCGACGCCGGGCGCCCGCCACACCCCGACGCCCTTGCGGGCCGAGGACGCCGGGACCGCGGCCTTCGGCGAGGGCTTCGGCGTGGCGGACGCTCTGCGCGGGGTGGGGGACGGGCTGGGGGTGGGCGTCTCGGACGGCGACGGCGAGGCCGGGGCGGCCGCCGGGGGAGGCGCGGCGCGCGGGGCGGGGGCGGTGAGGTGCCCGGCCACAACCGCGCCGGTCACCACGGCCACGACCCCGGCGACCGCCGCCGGCACCGCGACCTGGCTGTGGGACAACGACGACAGCAGCCCACGCGGACGCGCCCCGGGCAGCGCTCGCGCCACCGCGTCGGGCCCGAAGGACAGGTGCTCGGCGTCGGGCCCGAGGGCGAGGTGCCCGGCGTCCGGGCCTGGGTATCCGGTGTCCGGCCCGGCGTATCCGGCGTCCGGGCCGGAGGGCAGGTGCGCGGCGGCGGCCTGCGCGGCGGGGGAGGCGTCCGGGAGGTGGCGTAGCAGGAGGGCGGCGGGTACGGGCAGCAGTGGCAGCCCGCTGAGCAGGCGGTCGATGGGGAGCAGGCCGGTGGTCCGCCGCCCGCAGACGGCGCAGTCCCGGACGTGCCGGGCGAACCGCTTGCGCCACAGCGGGCTGGGCGCGCCGTCCCAGTTCCAGGCCAGGGAGCGCAGCTCGGGGCACCGGGGATCGGCGTGCAGGGCCCGGGTGACGGTGCGCGCGGTCTGCACCTGCTCCTTCATGCGCTGCACGCGGACCGCCGCGTGCCGCCCGGACAGGCCGAGCGCGCCGGCGAGGTCGGCGCGGCCCAGCTCGCCGGTCTCCTCCAGCCACCACAGGGCGAGCAGCGCCCGGTCCTCGCCGTCCAGCCAGCGGGTGGCCTCGGCGACCTCGCGGCGCTGGTCGGTGAGCCCGAGCCGCAGGATGGTGACGGCGGCGAAGTCGGAGGCCGGGTCGGGCAGCTCGGTGGCGGTGTCCAGGTCGGCCCTGCGGTTCTGCGTGGTCCTGCGGTCCTGCTCGTGGTCGCGCACCTCGCGGACGGCGATCGCCACCAGCCAGGACCGGTACGCCTCCGGGTCCCGCAGGCCCGGCAGCGCGCGGACGACGCGCAGCAGGGTCTCCTGGACCACGTCGTCGACGTCGTCGTGCCCGTTGAGCGCGCGTCCGACGATGTTGTAGAGCAGCGGGAGCGAGTCGGCGACCAGGGCGTCCAGGGCCCGCTGGTCTCCGTCGCGCGCGGCGGTCACCATCGCGGTGTCGGGTCCGCTCCTGCCGGTTCCGCGCATCGCGCTCCGCTCCCTTGTCCGCCGCCCCGCTGGGACGATCGCCACGATATCGGGACAATTCTCCGGGCATGGGGGATTCGCCGAGTCTCCCCGTAGAGGAGACCCGCCAGACGACCACCGGATAACGGAAATATCCGGCTTTCACCGGAAGTCCGTGCTCATGGGAAGTCCGTGCTCATGGGAAGTCCGTGCTCATGGGAAGTCCGTGCTCACGGGAAGTCCGTGCTCACGGGAAGTCCGTGCTCACGGGAAGTCCGTGCTCATGGGAAGTCCGTGCTCACGGCAAGTCCGTGCTTCACGGGAAGTCCGTGTGCTTTTACGGGAATTCGGCGCGGTCAGCTCCGGGTGTACCGGGGCAGGAACCTCGCGGGCCCGTACTCGGCGGCGGGGATGTCGGCGAGGGCACGCACGACCTGGCCGCGCAGGTTCACCACGACGACCCGGCGGGGGTCCTTGGTCTCGTCGGCCACGATGAGGTGCGCGTCGTTGAACCAGCCGATGACCGTCTTGCTCGCGGGCGCGGTGAAGGACGCCAGCCGCCGGCCCGTGGCCGTGTCCCAGACGCACACGGCGGATCGGGGACCCGGGCAGAGCGTGGCGAACCGCTTGCCGGCCGGGCTGAACGGGCTCTCCTTGAAGCCGGACTCGCCCACGCCCTCGAACGTGCGCACCGGCCTCCCTCGCAGGTCGGACAGGCGCAGGCCCACGGCGGAGCCGCCGGGGAGGCGGCGGGCGACCCCGTTACCGCCGGGCGCCCACACGAAGGGGGCGTCGCTGACGGCGTCCTTGGTGCCGGCCGGGACGACCGTCGCCTTCGCGGTCGCGGCGTCGACGACGACGAACCCGGTGGCGGTCAGCCGGCCGGCGGTGGAGCGGTAGGTCGTCAGCAGGATGCGCCGGCCGTCGGGGGACCAGAACGGGGTGTAGGTCGCCAGCGGCGTCCGCACGGTCGGCACCGTGAACTCCTCGCCGGTGGCCCGCCTGACCAGCCGCACCGCGTCGTAAGTGCCCGGCGTCTCGGGCTTGACGTACGGCACCAGGGCCGTCCAGGCACCGTCCGGGGAGTTCAGGGCCTCCTGCGACTGGGCGACCTGCCGGAACCCGCCGGCCCCCGGGGCACGGGCGTACGTGCGGGCCTCCCCGGCCTTGGTGTCGATCCGCAGGAAGGACGTGAGGCGCACCGGGTCGGAGGGCGCCTCGTGCAGGACGGCCCCCGACCGGGGGAGGCGGACGTCGCCGGTGGCGGCGGCCGGGGCGGCGGTGACCTCCCGGACGGGGGCCGGATGGGCGGAGGAGGCGGCGCGCCGCCCTTCGGCCGTCCCGCCGCCGGACGACGCGACGACGTAGATCGTCCCCCCGGCGAGCAGCACCGCGGCCGCTCCCGCGACGACGACGCCCCGCCGCCTGGCGGGCGCCACGGCCCGCACGAAAGGGGTGCCGGGCCGGGGCGCCATGCCCGTCCCGGGCGCCGTGGTTCGGGCCGCGATGCCGGGGGCCGTGGGGCCGGCCGCGATGGCCGTGCCCTGGCGGAGGAGGTCGCCGCCGGGGCGTCCGGAGGCCCCGAGCAGCCGCAGCAGGACCTGCTTGGTCGTGGGCCGCAGGGCCGGGTCCTTGCACAGGCAGTCGGCGGCCAGGACGCGCAGGTCGTCGTCGAGCCCGCCGAGGTCGGGCTCGCGGGTGAGGATCCGGTGGAGGATCGCCGGGATCGAGTCGTAACCGAACGGCGGCCGCCCCGAGGCGGCGAACACCATGGTGGCCCCCCAGGCGAACAGGTCGGCCTCCGGCCCGACCAGGCCGGACTCGAACTGCTCCGGCGCCATGTACGGCGGGGTGCCGACCGCGTGCGAGCTGGTGACGGCGGTGTCCATCACCCGGGCGATGCCGAAGTCGATGACGCGGGGCCCGTCCCCGCCGAGCAGCACGTTGCCCGGCTTGAAGTCCCGGTGCACGACGCCCGCCCGGTGGATGGCGGCCAGGGCGGTCATGGTGCCGACGGCGAGCCGCCGCAGCCGGCCGCCCCGCAGCGGGCCGTCGTGGTCCACGGCGTGCTGGAGCGTGGGCCCGGCGACGTACTCGCTGACGATGTACGGCCGCCCGTCGGAGGTGGTGCCGGTCTCGATGACCTGCGCGGTGCAGAACGGGGACACCTGGCGCAGGATCTCGCTCTCGCGCAGGAACCGCCCGGGCGCGGACGCGTCCGGCCCCTGGAACAGCAGCTTGACGGCCACGTGCCCGCCGGTGCGCGACCCGCCGCCCGGCACCGGGCCGGAGCCGGAGACGAGGCCGGGTTCGAGATCGGGGCCAGGGAAAGCGCCGAGATCGGGGCCAGGGAAAGCGCCGGGGTCGGGGCCAGGCGAAGGGCCGGGGTCGGGGACGCCGAGGTAGACCGCGCCCTGGCCGCCCTCGCCGAGGCGGCCGAGAAGCCGGTACCGGCCGAGATGGCCGGGGTCGCCCGCCCGCAGGGGGTCGACGTCCGCCATGAGCCCGGCGCTCATCGCGGCGAGAACCGGAGCGGGGTCACCTTCGCGTCCTTCTTGGACAGCTCGGCGATGGTGCGCACCGGCTTCCCCCGCAGGTCGATGACGACGTACGCGGCCGGCTCCTTGCGGGTGTCCAGGACGATCAGGTGGTCCTCGTCCCACCAGTCCCGCACCAGGACGTCCGCGCTCCGCGAGGGCACGGTGCTCCTGCGGTCCCCGGTGGCGGTGTCCCACACGCAGATGGCCTTCTGCCCGCGCGGGCAGTACGTGAGGAACGAGCGGCCCGACGGCGAGAACCTGGCGGGGCCGATGGAGTCCCCGACCCAGCCGATGGCCCGCCCGACGCGCCCGGCCAGGTCGCGGAACCGCAGCCCCCACCGCCCGCCGTCGTGGACGTAGGCCACCACGACGTTCTTCCCGCCGGGGGCCCAGCCGTAGAAGCCGCGCTCCTCGCGTTCGGCGCCGGTGCGGACGACCGTCGACCTCCTGGCCTCGACGTCCACGATGACGTAGCCGCCGGGGTTCGGCGCCTTCTTGCCCTTGAACCGGTAGAAGGTCAGCAGCACGCGCTTGCTGTCGGGGCTCCAGTTCACGTAGTAGCCGCTGTCCGGCCGCTCGACCGTGTTCACGGTGAACCGCGCGCCGGTGGCGCGGTCGATGATGGTGAGGAAGTCCGTCGTCCCCGAGGTGAACTTGAACCACGGGCTGACCGCCGCCCACCTGCCGTCCGGGGACACCGCCGGGTCGCCGTAGTCGTTGTCCTTGGCGGCCAGGGCGAAGGTGGCGCGCCCGGGGTCGCGCACGTAGGTCGCGTACGACTTCGCCTTGACGTCGGCGACGAAGTACGAGGTCAGGCGCACCGGGTCCGACGCGCTCTCGTGCACCTTCAGCTTCACCCCTGGCGGCCTGACCTCCGCGTCGGCGGCTCCGGGGGCGCCGGGCGAGGCCTCGATGACCCGCACGCTCTGCTTGGGCAGCGGAGTCGGCGTGGGGACGGCCGGGGCCGGGGCCGCGAGCATGGTGGTGGCGGTCACCGTCCGGGGGGCCAGCGCGTACACCGCGCCCCCGGAGGCCGCCGCGATGACGACGGCCGCCGCGGCCAGGGCCAGGACCGGGCCCCGGCGGCGGGCCGGCCGGGGCGGCGGGAGCGGGACGCGCGAGGCGGGGTCCGGGGGCGGCGGCGGTGGCGGTGGCAGGGGCAGGCTCGCGGACGCGGGCCCGGCCGGGTCGATGGTCGCCAGGATCTGGGAGTGGCCCACCAGCCGGAGCAGGGCGTTGCTGGAGGTCGGCCGGGACGCCGGGTCCTTGGACAGGCAGTCGCCCACCAGCCCGCGCAGCTCCTCCCCGAGGACGGTGAGGTCGGGCTCGCCGCGCAGGATCCCGTTCATCGTCCCCGACATGGACCCCGCGTCGAACGGCGACCGCCCCGAGGCGGCGAACAGCATCGTCGTGCCCCACGCGAACATGTCGGCGGCGGGTCCCATGGGCGCGCCGGACAGCTCCTCGGGCGTCACGTGGGCGGGGATGCCGAGCGGCTGGGTCGCGCTCGCGGGCTCGGTGTCCAGCATCCGGGCCAGCGCGGGCTCGATCACGCGCGGGCCGTCGGGACCGAGGATCACGGTGCCGGGACGCAGGTCGTGGTGCCGGACGTCGGCCTGGTGGATGGAGGCGAGCGCGGTCATCGTGCCGATCGCGAGCCGGTGCAGCGCCGGCCCGCCGAGCGGCCCGTCCCTGTCGACGGCCTCCCGCAGCGTCGGGCCCTTGACGTACTCGCTGACGATGTACGGCGATTCGCCGTACATGCCCGTGGAGGTGATCCGCGCGGTGCCGACGACCGAGACCTGCCGCAGCCGCTCGGCCTCGGCGGCCACGCGCGCGAGCACGGCGGCCCCGCCCGGCCCCGGGGTGAACATCTTCAGCGCGGCCGGCTCCCCATGGGGGTCGCTGACCAGGTACACGATGCTCTGGGGGCTCGCGCCGAGCCGGCCGACGACCCGGTGGCGGTGCACGTTCAGCGGGTCGCCGGGTTCGAGTGGGAGGACGTCAGGCATGGCGGCTGGGGGTTCCCTCGGGTGAGCCGTGCCCGCCGCCGTCGAGCGTGGCGGCGGGCCAGGACGTGTCGGTGGTTCGGGGGACGGCGCCGGCCGGTGCCCTCCCTTGGGGTCACCCCTCTGGGATACACGTGACCGCTTGCAAGGTCATTGACGATCACTTACGCGCGCCGGGAACCGGTACGAAACGGTCTCGCGCCCCGGCTACTCGTTGTTGCTATGTACTGGTAGTCAGTGCTACTTTCTACCGGTACATAGCACCAACGAGTAGCTAGGCGCACAGGACAGGACGGCATGATGACGACGACGAAACAGCGAGATCAGGCGATCGACGTGCGGGGCCTGACGAAGTCGTACAAGACACTGCGGGTGCTGCGCGGCGTGGACTTCTCCGTGGCGCGGGGCAGCATCTTCGCGCTGCTCGGCTCGAACGGGGCGGGCAAGACCACGGTCGTGAAGATCCTTTCCACGCTGCTCAAGGCCGACGCGGGGACGGCCGAGGTCAACGGCCTGGACGTCGTCACGCGGGCCGCCGAGGTGCGGGAGTCCATCAGCCTCACCGGGCAGTTCGCCGCCGTCGACGAGATCCTCACCGGGCGGGAGAACCTCGTGCTGATCGCCCGGTTACGGCACCTCAAGGACCCGGGCACGATCGCCGACGACCTGCTCGGGCGTTTCTCGCTGACCGGCGCGGCGACGCGGAAGGTGTCGGAGTACTCGGGCGGCATGCGCCGCCGCCTGGACATCGCGATGAGCCTCATCGGGAATCCGCCGCTCATCTTCCTCGACGAGCCGACCACCGGCCTCGACCCCCAAGGGCGCATCGAGGTGTGGCAGGCCGTCAAGGAACTCGCCGGCCAGGGCACGACGGTGCTGCTCACCACGCAGCACCTGGACGAGGCCGAGCACCTCGCCGACCGCATCGCGATCCTGCACCAGGGCCGGATCATCGTGAACGGCACCCTGACCGAGCTCAAGCGGCTGCTCCCGCCGGCCACGGTCGAATACGTCGAGAAGCAGCCGACCCTGGAGGACGTCTTCCTCACCCTGGTCGGCGACGACGGCGAACACCCGGCGGCGACCCCGTCGCCGGCACCGACGAGTGAGGACCCCCGATGAACAAGCACTTCGCCGGCGACACCGCCGTACTGCTGGGACGGTCCCTGCGTCACATCACGCGCAGCGCGGACACCGTCATCACCACCGCGATCATGCCGATCGCCATGTTGCTGCTGTTCGTCTACGTGTTCGGCGGCGCGATCAGGACGGGGTCGGGGTCAGGGTCGTATGTGAACTACCTGCTGCCCGGCATCCTGCTCATCACAGTCGCCTCGGGCGTCGCCTACACCGCGTTGCGCCTCTTCCTGGACATGAAGAACGGCATCTTCGAGCGGTTCCAGTCCATGCCGATCGCGCGGTCGTCGGTGCTGTGGGCGCACGTGCTGACCTCGCTGGTCGCCAACCTGATCTCGCTCGTGCTGGTCGTGCTCGTCGCCCTGCTCATGGGCTTCCGCTCGGGGGCGGGAGTGCTCGGGTGGCTCGCGGTGGCCGGCACCCTGACCCTGTTCACCCTGGCGTTGACGTGGCTCGCCGTCATCCCCGGGCTCACGGCCAAGTCCGTGGACGGCGCGGGCGCGTTCTCCTACCCGCTCATCTTCCTGCCGTTCCTCAGCTCGGCGTTCGTCCCCACCGACACCATGCCCGGCCCGGTGCGCGCCTTCGCCGAACACCAGCCGGTGACCTCCATCGTCAACGCCCTCCGCGACCTGCTCGCCCAGCGGCCGGTCGGCACCGACATCTGGATCGCCCTCGCCTGGTGCGCCGGCCTCCTCATCGTCGCCTACCTGTTCGCCATGACCACCTACCGCCGCAAGATCTCCTGAGCGCAGGGGCCGTCAGGCGTTCGGCCCGGCCGGGGGAGGGCCGGCGGAGACGGCGTCGGCGAACACCACGGCGCGCCGGCGGATCTGCTCGGCCTTGGCCTGGTGGAAGTCGCCGTCGCAGGACGACGTGTCGCCGCGCCGGGTGGCGGAGGCGGACAGGGCGACGTGGAAGTCGGCCAGGCGTTCGTGCACCTCGGCCAGGCTCGCGCAGGTGACCTGGAGCCGGTCCTGTAACGTCCGCAGGCGCCGCTCGGTCTCCTCGCGCAGCCGCGCCGACCGCTCCAGGATCACGCGCCTGTCCTCCCCGCGCGGGGGCCGGCGCGTGGCCTCCTCGCGCGCGGGCTGGGGGTGTGCCACCGCCATGACCTTGGCCGGTGCCGCCGGCGGCTCCCACTCGTCGGCGCGCGGGGCGGCGGCGCGGACGCCGCGAACGGGGGAGGCCGACCCGAGGCGGCGGTGGGCCCGGACGTGCCGGGGGCCGGGCGGCGGGGTGTCCGCCATCCTGGCGGACAGCGCCTTGGCACCGGCCTGGCCGGCGATGATCTGCGGCGGCTCGGCCGAGGACATCGACCAGACGATGCCCAGCACCCGCGCCACGGACGCGGACGTGGCGATGACCAGTCTGCCGTCCCTGGCGGCCAGGAGCGTGTGAGTGCGGGCCATGACGCGCGCGCCGGCGACGTCGCAGAAGCGCATCTCCCCGGCGTTCAGGAGAATGTAGCGGACTCCGCCGTCGATGAGATGGCAGAAGGCCGATTCCAGGCGCCCGCAGTTGGAGGCGTCCACCTCACCTGTCACCGTCACCAGAGCGGTGTCCTCATGGCGATGAACAAGGTGAACGGACATATCCATATGGCCTCGAATCATGCTGAGGGATTTCACTCAGCTCTAATGTTAGGCGCATGAGGCATGAACCGTCGCCGATTGGATATTGGGTTCGACGTGGCTGATCCGCACGCACGCGATCTGGTGGTCGTCGCGGCCTCGGCCGGCGGGGTGGAGGCCCTTCGCGACCTGCTCGCCAGGCTCCCCGCCGACCTGGCGGCGTCGGTCCTGATCGTCCTGCACGTGCCGGCGCGCGGGAGCGGCGCGCTGGCCGGGATCCTCGACCGCGCCGGCCCGCTGGAGGCGGCCGTCGCCACCGACGGTGAGCGGCTGCGGCACGGCCGGGTCTACGTGGCGCCGCCCGACCACCATCTGCTGGTCCAGGCCGAGGCGGTCCGCCTGTCGCGCGGCCCCCGGCACAACGGTCACCGCCCGGCGGCGGACCCGCTGTTCCTCAGCGCGGCCCTGTACGGCGGGCCCCGCACGCTCTCGGTGGTGCTCAGCGGCACCCTCGACGACGGGGCCAGGGGATGCGCCGCGGTGGAGCGCCACGGGGGCCTGGTGGCCGTCCAGGACCCGGAGGAGAGCGCGTTCGACGGCATGCCGCGGGCCGCGATCGCCGCGAGCGTGAGCCCTGAGGTGCTCACGCTCAAACAGATCGCCGAATGGATCGTGCTGCGCGGTCAGGGTCGCACCGGGGAGGCGTCCATGAGAGACCCCGAGGTCGAGCGGGAGGTGTCTCTGTTCCTGAACCAGGGCAGGATCGAGGCGCCCGAGGGGACTCTGAGCGGGTTCAGCTGCCCCGAGTGCGGCGGGCCGATCTACGAGACGCAGACCAGGTCCGACCCGCGCTACGAGTGCCGGGTGGGGCACGGCTGGTCCGCCGAGAGCATGGTGGTCAGCCAGTCCGAGGCGGTGGAGCGCGCCCTGTGGGTGGCCATCCTGCGGCTGGAGGAACGTCTGAGACTGCTGGAGCGCATGATCCGCAAAGCGCGGGAACAGAATCGCAAATACTCCTTCCAGCGGATGGTCGAGGAGGCCGAGCAGACCGGTCAGGCATTGGAGACGATGCGAATGCTTCAGTCGCGCATCAGCCTGGCCGACCCCGGGGTTTTCTTCCCATAGCGGTCGCCGCCGGGCCTAGGGTTGGGCACCGTGACACCCGGCCAGAACCGAGAATTCGAAGATCTTCTCCGTATGCTGAAAGAAACTCGCGGATTCGACTTTTCCGGATATAAGCAGACAACTCTCATGCGTCGTATCAGCAGGCGGCTCGAGGCGCTCAAGCTCACCGACTACGGGGAGTACCGCGACTATCTGGAGCTGGAACCCGAGGAGTTCAACCGGCTGTTCGACAGCCTGCTGATCAACGTGACCGGCTTCTTCCGCGACCCCGTCGCCTGGCAGACCCTCCGCGAGACGGTGGTCCCGGCCCTGCTGGCCGCCAAGGGCGCCGGCGCGGTGGTCCGCGTCTGGAGCGCCGGCTGCGCCACCGGCGAGGAGGCCTACAGCCTGGCGATGGTGCTGGCCGAGGAGCTCGGCGTCGAGAAGTTCCGCCAGCGGGTCAAGATATACGCCACCGACCTGGACGAGAAGGCGTTACAGGTGGCCCGGTCGGCGATCTACAGCGAACGCCACATCGACGACGTCCCGCTGGAGCTCCGGCACACCTACTTCGAGCCGGTGGAACAGGGCTTCGCCTTCCGGCGCGACCTGCGGCGCCAGCTCATCTTCGGCCGCAACGACCTGACGCGCGACGCGCCGATCTCCCGGGTCGACCTGCTGCTCGCCCGCAACACCCTGATGTACTTCAACTCCGAGACCCAGCGCAGCATCGTCCGGCGGTTCCACTTCGCGCTCGCCGACCCCGGCTTCCTGTTCCTCGGCAAGGCCGAGATGCTGCTGAACCACAGTGACAAGTTCGAGCCCGTCGACCTGCGCATGCGCGTGTTCAGGAAGATAGGCGCCTCGCCGATCGGCACGCGGAACCCCTGGGGGCCTGACACGATGGCGCCGCATCGCCAGCCGCACGACATGGCCCTGCAGGCGGCGGCGCTCGCCTCCGGCCCGGTCGCGCAGATCATCATCGACCGCGCGGGAAAGGTCGCGCTGGTGAACTCGCGCGCCGAGATGCTGTTCAACCTCAACCCGCGCGACATCGGCAAGCCCTTCCAGGACCTGGAGGTCTCCTACCGGCCCGCCGAGCTGCGCTCGGTGATCGAGGGGGTGCGCACGGAAATGCGCGCCGCCGACCTCCAGGACGTCACCTGGCATCGGCCGAGCACCAAGGACGCGAGCGTCTACGACATCTCCGTCGTGCCGTTGCTCGACCGGCCCGGCGGCGAGCTCGCGGGCATCGGCATCAACTTCCACGACGTGACGCGCTACCGCAGGCTCCGCGACGAGCTCCAGCAGGCGAACCGCGAGCTGGAGCACGCCTACGAGGAGCTGCAGTCGCTCAACGAGGAGCTGGAGACCACCAACGAGGAACTCCAGTCGACCAACGAGGAGCTGGAGACCACCAACGAGGAACTCCAGTCGACCAACGAGGAGCTGGAGACGATCAACGAGGAGCTCCAGTCCACCAACGACGAGCTCCAGCAGATCAACGACACGCTCAACGCCAGCAGCGAGCAGCTCGGCGAGGCCAACGCGTTCGTCACCTCGCTGGTGCGCAGCCTCGGCGACGCCGTCGCGGTGGTCGACGAGGAGCTGCGCGTCCTGGTGTGGAGCGCGGGCGCGGTGGAGCTGTGGGGGCTGCGCCACGACGAGGCGATCGGCCGCCATCTCACCGCCCTGGACATCGGCCTCCCGGTCACCGCCATGCTGCCGGCGCTGCTGCCCGCCCCGGACGGGGACGGCTCGGGCCCGGTGGCCGGGCGCTCCACCGTGACGGTCGTGAACGCCGTCAACCGGCGCGGCCGGCCCGCGCGCCTGCGCGTCGAGCTGTCCCGGCTGTACGCCGAGGACGACGCGCCCCAGGGCATGATCCTGGTGATGGACCTCCTGCCCGACGAATGAAGCGGCCCCGGCCGGAAGGATCGCGATATATCTATCCGGAACGGGAACACCGGCGGCACCCCGATCGGTTCGGCAGGATGGAACCGACGTGGGGAGTGTGAGCAGATGACGGGAAACCGTGCGCTGAGGCGCGTGCTGACCGGGGGCGTGGCGCTGGCCGCGGCCGGATGGGCGCTGCGCGACGTCCCGGCGGAGCTGGGGGCCCGGCCGCTGCGGTCGGGCGAGGAACGGGTCGCGAGGATGCTCCGGTCGCCCCAGTTCAAGGACGGCGTCTTCTTCAACCCGATGGCCGAGCGCACCGAAGTGCCGGCCGGGCCGCCGCCCGGCCTGGTGCGTGAGCTGGTCACCGGGCGCGACAAGCGGCGTCCCGCGGGCGCCATCCCGCTGCTGTCGCCCGCCCTGGAGGCGCCGCCGCCCGACGGGCTGCGGGTCGTCTGGCTCGGCCACGCCTCGACGCTGGTCGAGATCGAGGGGCGGCGCGTCCTGTTCGACCCGGTGTGGAGCGACCGCATCTCCCCGTCCCAGCGGGTGGGTCCCAAGCGGCTGCACCAGGTACCGGTGGCGATCGGCGCGCTGCCCGCGATCGACGCGATCGTGATCTCCCACGACCACTACGACCACCTCGACCTGGCCACGGTGCGCACGCTGACCCGCACCCAGGAGGCGCCGTTCCTGGTGCCGCTGGGCATCGGGGCCCACCTGGACAAGTGGGGCGTGCCGCCGGAGCGCGTCATCGAGCTCGACTGGGAGGAGGACGCCCAGGTCGCCGGCCTGCGGTTCACCTCGACCGCCGCGCGGCACTTCTCGGGCCGCACCCTGTCCCGCAACGAGACGCTGTGGGGGTCGTGGGCCGTCGCGGGCGAGCGGCGCCGGGTCTTCTACGCCGGGGACTCCGGCTACTTCGACGGGTACGCCCGCATCGGCGCCGACCACGGGCCGTTCGACCTGACGCTGATGCCGATCGGCGCCTACAGCCCGGCCTGGCCCGACATCCACATGAACCCCGAGGAGGCGATCCAGGCCCACATCGACCTCGGCGGCGAGCTGATGCTGCCGGTGCACTGGGCGACCTTCTCCCTGTCGCTGCACCCCTGGGCCGAGCCGGTCGACCGGCTGTGGCGCGAGGCCAAGGCGCGCGACGCGCGCATCGTCGTCCCGCGCCCCGGCGAGCACGTCGACGTCGCCGAGTCGCCCGCGGTCGACCCCTGGTGGAAGACCCTGGCCTGACGGCCGGAGAATCATCGGGTGCCGCACCGGGCCGGCGACCCCGCCGGCCCGGCCCTGAGGGAAGGACCGGAGATCCGTCATGAACTGGACCCTGGAAGTGGTGGTCGTCCCCGTCTCGGACGTGGACAGGGCCAAGGACTTCTACGCCGGCCGGCTCGGCTTCGCCGTCGACCACGACACCCGCGTGGGCGAGGGGATGCGGATCGTCCAGCTCACCCCTCCCGGGTCGGGCTGCTCGATCGTCATCGGCGAGGGCGTCGTCCCCGACCTGCCGCCGGGCTCGTACAAGGGCCTGCAGCTCGTGGTGCCGGACCTGCGCCGGGCGCGCGCCGAGCTCGTCGAGCGGGGCGTCGACGTCAGCGAGATCCAGGTCCTCGGGGAGAACCCCTCGCCGGTGGCCGACCCCCTGGACAACGTCGGGTTCCTCTTCTTCGCCGACCCGGACGGCAACGGCTGGGCCGTCCAGCAGATCTCCGCCCGGGGCTGACCCCGGCGCCCCCGGCCCGGGTCCGCCCGGAGGCTAGCGTGCGGCGGGCGCGGAGGTGAGGTGGGCAAGGTCCGGCAGCACCGCGCCGAGCGGGCCGTCCACGGTGAGGGCCGCGTAGGCGTCGCCGCGCGTGGCGCCCTGGTTGACGATCGCCACCGGGATGCCGAGCTTGGCCGCCCGCAGCACGAACCGGCGGCCCGACATCACCGTCAGGGACGAGCCGAGGACCAGCAGCGCCCGCGCGCCCTCCACCAGGGCGAAGCACTCCCGCACCCGGTCCGCCGGCACGGTCTCCCCGAAGAAGACGACGTCGGGCTTCAGCATCCCGCCGTCGCAGGACCCGCAGCCGACCGTCTGGAACCCCGCGACCTCCTCCTCCGGCAGCTCGACGTCGCCGTCGGGGTTGATCGTGGTGACCCTGGCGTCGAAACGCGGGTTGGCCAGCCGCAGGCGGCGGTCCAGCTCCGCCCTCGGGGTCGGGTCGCCGCAGTCCAGGCAGACCACCTGGTTCAGGTTGCCGTGCAGCTCGACGACCGTGCGGGCGCCGCCCGCCTGGTGCAGGCCGTCGACGTTCTGGGTGACGAGGCCGGACAGCAGGCCCTGCCGCTGCAGGCGGGCCACCGCGCGGTGGCCCGCGTTCGGCCGCGCCCTGGCCACGGCCCGCCACCCGACGTGGCTCCTGGCCCAGTAGCGGCGCCGGGCCGCCGGGTCGCCGACGAACGCCTGGTAGGTCATCGGGGTGTGCCGGACCAGGGCCCCGCTGGGCCCCCGGTAGTCGGGGATCCCCGACTCGGTGGAGATCCCCGCCCCGCTCAGCACCACGACGCCGCCCTCGGCGACCAGCCCCGCCAGCCTGTCCGTACCCTCGATCACCCTTCCATGCTGCCTCACCGCGCCGGATGCCCGCGCCCGGGGCCGGTCACAGGCGTTCGCCTGGGATGAAGGGCAGGTCACAGGAGTTCGTCCAGGGTGATGGGCAGGTCACAGGAGTTTGTCCAGGGTGATGGGCAGGTCACAGGAGTTTGTCGAGGGTGATGGGCAGGTCGCGGACCCGCCGGCCCGTCGCGTGGTGGACGGCGTTGGCGACGGCCGCGGCGGCGCCGGTGATGCCCACCTCGCCGATCCCGACCAGCCCCAGCGGCATCGTCGGGTCGGGTTCGTCCAGGTAGCACACGTCGATCGGCGGGATGTCGGCGTGCACCGGGACGTGGTACTCGGCCAGGCTGGGGTTCATGATCCGCCCGTTGCGCGGGTCGACGAGCGTCTCCTCCGACAGCGCCATGCCGATCCCCATCACGATGCCGCCGCGCAGCTGGCTGGCCGCCGTCTTGGCGTTGATCACCCTGCCGACGTCGAAGGCCCCGACCCAGCGGGACACCCGTACCTCACCGGTGTCCTGGTCGACCCGCACCTCGCAGAACTGCGCACCGCACGCGGCCTTCATCCAGCGCCGCCGGTCCATGAGGAACTTCGACATGAACCGCACCTGCCCGGCCACCGTCCCTGCCCGGGTGTCGGAGCCGAC
This sequence comes from Sphaerisporangium corydalis, assembly GCF_025506355.1. Taxonomy (GTDB): domain Bacteria; phylum Actinomycetota; class Actinomycetes; order Streptosporangiales; family Streptosporangiaceae; genus Sphaerisporangium; species Sphaerisporangium corydalis. The sequence goes on along the minus strand of NZ_JANZYP010000054.1, from coordinate 52,782 downwards.
CGCGGCTTCGGCGAACGGGCGGCCCGCCCGGGTCAGGATCGCCGCGTAGCTCTCGCCGGACCCGGGGTGCCCGGCCCGGTGCAGCCCGCCGTCCCGTGCCTCCACCTCGCCGGGCCGCGCCCCGCGCAGCGGCGACCCGGCCGACCGCCTGGCCAGCGCGAGCAGGGAGCGCCGCAGCTTCTCGCACGCCTTGGTCAGGCTCGCCGCCACGCTCGCGGTCTGCGCCGACCCGCCGGCCCCCGGGCCGGTGGGCAGGTCGGAGTCGCCGTACTCCACCCGGACCGCCTCGAACGGCACCCCGAGCGCGTCGGCGGCGATCTGCCCCTGCGCGGTCGCGCCGCCCATGCCCATCTCGTGGAAGCCGCAGCGCACCAGCACGGTGCCGTCGGCCGACATGCGCACGGTGACGTTGGCGGCCATCTCCCACGAGGGGTGGTACGCCGACGCGACGCCCATGCCGACCAGCCACCTGCCGTCCCGCATCGACCCCGGAGGCGCGGTGCGGTCCGCCCACCCGAACCGCTCGGCGCCGAGCGCGTACGCCTCGCGCAGCATCCGGTGGGAGAACCGTTTGCCGTCGATCGGGTTGCGCTCCGGCTCGTTCCGCATCCGCAGCTCGATCGGGTCCATCCCGAGCTCGCACGCCAGCTCGTCGACCGCCGCCTCCAGGGCGAAGGTCCCGATGGACTCCCCTGGCGCCCGCATGACGGTGTTCGACAGCATGTCCAGTTCGACGATCCGCTGCTGGACCAGGATGGCCGCCGCGTCATACAGGTGGCGCGACTGGGAGGTCACCTGCTCGGGGCTTCCGCCGACCCGCCCGACCTGCGTCACGCTGGTGTGGATCAGGGCGGTGAGCCGGCCGTCGGCGCCGGCGCCGAGCGCGACCCGCTGGGCGGAGGGCGTGCGCCCGCCGACGGTGCGGTAGACCCCCTCGCGGGTGAGCGTCATCCGCACGGCCCGGCCGGTCACCCGCGCGGCCAGCACCGTGAGCACCGTGCCGGCCCAGACCATCGTCTTGCCGCCGAACGCCCCGCCGACGAACGGGGCGATCACCCGCACGCCCTCCGCCGGGACGCCGAACCGCTGGGCGAGCGCGGTGCGCAGCCAGCCGATGTTCTGGGTGCCGTCGTGGACGGTGAGCCGGTCGCCGTCCCATGCGGCCGTGGTCGCGTGCGGCTCCATCGCGTTGTGGTGGTGCGGGGGAGTGGTGTACCGCAGGTCCACCGACACCGGCGCCGCCGCGAGGGCGGCCTCCGCGTCGCCCTTGTGGCCCTCGCCCTGCTGCAGGGGGTTGCTCTTCTGCGGGGTGGCGTTCCCCTGCTCGCCGGCGAAGTCGACGGTGGCGGGCGACTCCTGGTAGGTGACCCGGACCAGGCCGGCGGCCTGCGCGGCGGCCTCCTGGGTCTCGGCGACGACGACCGCCACCGGCTGGCCACTCCAGTGCACCTCGTCGGTGTTGAGGTAGTTGACCTTGCTGCCGGAGGCGAGCGAGCTGAGGTTCAGCACGCTCACCGGGGGCGGCGGCTTCATCGGCGGCGCGTTCGTGTGTGTGATCACCGCGAGCACGCCAGGGACGGCGAGGGCCTCCTCGGCGCCGATGCCGGTGATCCGGCCCCGGGTGATCGTCGCGTGCACGAGCGCGGCGTAGGCGATGTCGGGGTAGGGGTACTCGGCCGAGAAGCGGGCCGTGCCGGTGGTCTTGGCCGGGCCGTCGACCCGGTCGATCGGCCGCCCGACGCTGCGGCCGGTCCTCTCCCGCGCCGGTCTGTCGCGTACCGGGGTCTCGGTCATGCCGCGCCTCCCTCGGTGAGCACCTGGCGCAGCGTCGCCACGATCGTGCGCCGCGCCAGCTCGATCTTGAAGCCGTTCTGGGACCGGGCGACCGCCGGCGCGAGCTCGGCCTCGGCCGCCCGCAGGAAGGACTCCTCGGTGGCCGGGGCGCCGAGCAGCGCCCGCTCGGCCTCGTGCGCCCGCCACGGCCTGGCCGCGACGCCGCCGAGGGCCAGCCGCACGCCGGTCACCACGCCCTCGCCGGTCTCCAGCGCGGCGGCGACCGACACCAGCGCGAACGCGTACGACGCGCGGTCGCGCACCTTGCGGTAGCGCGAGGTCGCCGCCAGGGCCGAGGCCGGCAGCTCGACCGCCGTGATCAGCTCGTCGGCGGCCAGCACGGTCTCCAGGTGGGGCGTGTCGCCGGGCAGCCGGTGGAAGGCGGTCAGCGGGACGCGGCGGGTGCCGCGCACGCTCTCGATCTCGATCTCGGCGTCGAGCGCGGCCAGCGCGACGCACATGTCCGAGGGGTGGGTCGCGATGCACCTGTCGCTCGCGCCGAGGATGGCGTGGTTGCGGGTGAACCCGCCGATCGCGTCGCATCCCGCGCCGGGCTCGCGCCTGCCGCAGTCGGCGGCGCCGTCGTAGAAGTAGACGCAGCGCGTGCGCTGCATGAGGTTCCCGCCGACCGTCGCCATGTTCCGCAGCTGCGCCGAGGCCCCGGTCAGGATCGCCTGGGACAGCACGGGGTAGCGGGCGCGGATCAGCGGGTGCGCGGCCAGGTGGCTGTTGCGCACCAGGGCGCCGATCCTGACCCCGCCGCCCGGCAGCTCCTCGACGCCGTCCAGGGGGAGCCGGGTGATGTCGATGACCGTGCCGGGCCGCTCGATGTCCTCGCGCATCAGGTCGACGAGGTTGGTGCCGCCGCCGAGGAACCTGGCGCCGGGCTCGGCGGAGATCGCGCGGACGGCGCCGGCCACGTCGGTGGCGCTCACGTAGGCGAAGGGCCTCATCGCGCGGCCTCCGTCGCGGCGACCTCCTGGATGGCGCCGACGATGCCGTTGTAGGCGCCGCAGCGGCACAGGTTGCCGCTCATCCGTTCCCTGATCTCGGCGTCCGACAGCGGGACGCCGGTCGCGGCGAGGTGCCCGGTGACCGCGCTCGGGGCGCCGGCGCGGTGCTCGGCCAGCATCCCGATCGCCGAGCAGATCTGCCCCGAGGTGCAGTACCCGCACTGGAAGCCGTCGTGGCCGACGAACGCGGTCTGCAGCGGGTGGGGGCGGTCCCCGGCCGAGATCCCCTCGATGGTGGTGATCTCGCGGCCGGAGTACTGCACGGCCAGCGCCAGGCAGGAGTTGACGCGCTCGCCGTCGGCGAGCACCGTGCACGCGCCGCACGCGCCCTGGTCGCAGCCCTTCTTGGTGCCGGTCAGGCCCAGGTGCTCGCGCAGCGCGTCGAGCAGGCTGACCCGCGGATCCAGGTCGAGGGACCGGGCGGTCCCGTTCACGCGCATTCGTACCTCGGCCATGTGGTCCTCCTCGTGTCGCGTGCTCGTCCAGGGGGGTGCCTCAAGGTACTCGTCCAGGCGGCGACGCTAACAGAACGTCGTCACCTTAACAAGAGTACGGTGTTCTCTTAAACTCGCCGTATGCTGTCGTGGCGATGACAGAGAAGGCGTTCGTCCGGGCCAGACGGCCCGAGCACAAGCGGCAGCGCCGCGAGGCGCTCCTGGCGGCGGCGCGCGAGCTCGCCGTCACCTCCGGGGTGCGCAACGTCAGCCTCGGCGGCGTCGCGGCGGCCGTGGGCCTGGCGAAGTCCAACGTCGCGCGCTACTTCGGCACCCGCGAGGAGATCTACCTGGAGATCGCCACCGAGGAGTGGCGCGACTGGGAGGCCGCGGTGACCGAGCGCCTGCGGGACGCCGCCGGGCCACGGGACGTCGTCGCCGCCCTGGCCGAGACGCTCGCCGAGCGCCCGCTGCTGTGCGACATGCTCGGCCAGATGTCCACCAGCCTGGAGCACAACGTCTCGGTCGGGTCGGCCCGGGTCTTCAAGCGGGCCGTCCTCGGCGTCGTCGCCCGGCTCGGCGCGCGGGTGGCCGAGGCGCACCCCGGCCTGACCGAGGCCGAGGGCGTCGAACTGGTGGCGGCGGGCAGCGTCTTCGCCGGCGCCCTCTACCCGGTGTCCAACCCGCCCGCCGCCCTGGCCGAGCTGTACCGCCAGGATCCGGACATCGCCGCGGCGTGCCCGCCGTTCCTGCCGACCCTCACCCGCACCCTGGCGGCCTTCGCGGCCGGGCTGCCGCTCATGCGCGAGGGCGGGTACGGGGGTCCCAGCCTGGGTGCGACTCACCCCCTTTAATGCCTCTCACCTGGTTTAACGTGGAGAGATGGACAGTGAACGGCTTCTCGGAGACTTCCTTCGGGCCCGCCGCGAGACCACGAGCCTCGAGGACGCCGGCCTGACCCGCATCGGCCACCGCCGCACGCCCGGGCTGCGCCGCGAGGAGGTGGCGATGCTGGCGGGGGTCAGCACCGACTACTACATCCGGCTGGAGCAGGGCCGCGAGCGCCGCCCCTCCGAACAGGTGCTCGGCGCCCTGGCCCGGGTGCTGGACATGGACGAGGACGCCACCGAGCACCTCCACGAGCTCGCCTACCCGTGGGCGCGGCGGCGGGGCCCGATCACCCGCACCGAGCAGGTGATCCCGAGCCTGCGGCGCCTGCTGGGCAAATGGGACCACACCCCGGCGTTCGTCCTCGGCCGGTGGATGGACATGCTGGCCGTCAACCCGCTGGCGGAGGCGCTGTACGCGGGCCTGGAGCACAACGACAACCTGATCCGGATGGTCTTCCTGAACCCCGAGTCGAAGCGGTTCTACCGCGACTGGGAGCAGGTCGCCTACGTCAAGGCCGCCCATCTGCGCGCCGTCGCCGGGACCGACCCCGACGACCCCTTCCTGCCCGAACTGGTCGAGGAGCTGTCGGCCGGCAGCGAGGAGTTCCGCCGCCTGTGGGCGCGCCACGACGTCCGGCCCAAGAGGAGCGAGGTCAAGCGCTTCCACCACCGCGAGGTCGGCGACCTGACGCTGAGTTACGAGGCGTTCACGGTCAACAGCACGCCCGGCCAGCACCTGGTCCTGCTCCAGGCCGACCCGGGCACCCCCTCCGAGCAGGCACTGATCCTGCTCGCCGCCCTGAACGGCGCGCCCGGCGGCCCGGCCCGGCTGCCGTCCTCGGGACCCGTACTCGGCGCCTCCCTGGGCGTCCCCGCGCCCACCCACTGGCGCACGCGCTGGTGACCCGCCAGGCGCCCGCGCACGCCGGGGCGCCTGTTGGGACCATGCCGTGACCACTTGGGTGACGAAACGGGCTCGCAGGGCGCTACCGTTTGCGGAGTGGAGGAGATCGATCGCCAAATCGTGACGCTGCTGGCCGCGGACGGGCGGATGAGCTTCACCGACCTCGCCAAGGAGACCGGCCTGTCGGTGTCGGCCGTCCACCAGCGGGTGCGCAGGCTGGAGAAGCGCGGGGTCATCAAGAGCTACGCGGCGCTGGTCGACCACGACGCGATCGGCCTCCCGCTCACCGCCTTCGTGTCGATCAAGCCCATCGACCCCTCGGCCCCCGACGACGCGCCCGAGAAGCTCGAACACCTGACGGCCGTGGAGGCCTGCCACAGCGTCGCGGGCGAGGAGAGCTACATCCTCAAGGTGCGGGTGCGGTCCCCGATCGCCCTGGAACACCTTCTTCAGCAGATCCGCGCCTCGGCGAACGTGTCGACCCGCACCACCATCGTCCTGAGCACCCCCTACGAGCACCGCACCCCCGACCTCACGGCCGGCACCCCCTAGCGGCTCCCGCCCCTCGGTGGCCCCGGCCGTACCGGCCGGCGGGTCAGGCCGGGGTGGAGATGGTCGGGGCGAAGGCCCCGCGAAGACGCGCTGCGGCGTCCGGAGCGGCCCCCAGATGGTCCAGGCCGAGCAGGGCGGCGCCCACGATGGGCGGGACGTCGGCGACCACCAGCGTGGCCTGGGGCGCCTGCGCGGCGTACCTCTCCTGGACCAGCCCCGTGAGCAGCGGGTCGCGCGCGGTGAGCACGCCGCCGCCCAGCACGACCTCGCAGGGCCCCGAGAGCAGGCCGAGCCGGCGCATCGCGACCACTCCCATGACCGCGACCTCGTCGGCCTGGCGTTCCATCAGCGCGCGGGCGATCGCGTCCCCCTCGGCCGCCGCCGCGAACAGCGCCGGCACCAGGCCGTGGAGCCGGTCGGAGGGCAGCTCGCCGAAGTGCAGCCCGAGCACGACGTCCTCGGCCAGCCGCGTCCCGAAGAAACCGCGCACCGCCTCCAGCAGGAGCGTTCCCGGCCCCCGGCCGTCCTCGGCGCGCACGGCGTGCCAGAGCACCTCCTCGCCCAGGCCGAGCCCGCCGCCCCAGTCACCGCTGATCTTGCCGAGGGCCGGGTACCTGGCCACCTCGCCGGACGGCGCGACCCCGACCGCGTTGATCCCGGCGCCGCAGACCACCGCGACGCCCCACGGCTCCGACGCCCCCGCGCGCAGCAGCGCGAAGGTGTCGTTGGCCACCACGACCTCGCCCCCGTACCCCCGCGAGAGGATCTCCTCGCGCAGCAGCTCCTCCTCGACGGGCAGGTCGGCGCCGGCCACGTAGGCCGCGACGCGGTCGGCGTACGGCGGGCGCGCCCCCGGGCCGAGCGCGCGCAGCACCGCCTCGCCGATCACGTCGATCGCCGCCGGCACGCCCGCGCTCTGCGGGACGAACCCCGCGCCCCGGCCCCGGGCGAGCACGGTCCCGTCCTCGGCGACGATCGCCACGTCGGTCTTGCTGTTGCCCCCGTCGACCGCGAGCACCGTCCTCACGCGGACACCGCCCCGGCCCAGGGCAGGAACCCCCGGTTGGCCTCGACCAGGCGCCCGGCCAGGTCGGCCGACAGCCTCGCCTGCCCGATCAGCGGGTGCGCCAGCAGCGCGTCGGCGACCCGGTCCACGCCGCCGCGCAGCGCCGCCTCCAGGGCCAGCGACTCGTAGGCGGTGACGTGCGCGATCAGCCCGGCGTACAGCGGCTCCACCGGGTCCACGGGCAGGGCCACCGCCCCTCCGGCCCCGATGCGCGCGGGCACCTCGATCACCGCGTCGTCGGCCAGGAACGGCAGCGTGCCGTCGTTGCGCAGGTTGACCACCTGCGTGTCGCCCCGGTCCCCGGCCAGGGACGCGATCAGCGCCACCGCCGACTCGGAGTAGAAGGCGCCGCCGCGCTTCTCCAGCAGCGCGGGCTTGGTGTCCACGGCCGGGTCGGCGTACATCGCGAGCAGCGACTCCTCCATCGCGGCGACCTCGGCGGCCCGCGACGGCTTGGACCGCTGCTCGGCCACCACGGCGTCGTGCTCGTAGAAGTAGCGCAGATAGTACGACGGCACGACGCCGAGCCTGCGGATCAGCGCCGGCGGCAGGCCGACCTCGTCGGCGATCTTCTCGCCGTGCTCGGCCAGCAGGCCGGGCAGCACGTCGACGCCGTCCAAATGGACCGACCGCTCCCAGGTCAGGTGGTTGAGCCCGACGTGGCCGAGCGAGATCCGGTCCGGGGTGACCCCGAGGTTCGCCGCGAAGCGCCGCTGGAAGCCGATCGCCACGTTGCACAGGCCGATCGCGCGGTGCCCCGCCTGGAGCAGCGCCCGGGTGACGATGCCGACCGGGTTGGTGAAGTCGATGATCCAGGCCTCCGGTGCGACCCTGGCCACCCGTTCGGCGATGTCCAGCACGATCGGCACCGTGCGCAGCGCCTTGGCCAGGCCGCCCGCCCCGGTGGTCTCCTGCCCGACGCACCCGCATTCCAGGGGCAGCGTCTCGTCGACGTTGCGCGCCGCCTGGCCCCCGACCCGCAGTTGCAGCAGGACGGCCTGCGCTCCCGCGGCCCCGTCCTCGATGGTGGTGGCCGTGCTCACCTTGGCCGGGTGACCGGCCCGCAGGAGCATCCGCGACGCCATCGCCGACACCAGGGACAGGCGCCGCTCGTCGGGATCGATGAGCACGATCTCCGACAGCGGCAGCTCGTCCCGCAGGCGGGCGAATCCGTCGACCAGCTCCGGCGTGTAGGTGGAGCCGCCCCCGACAACGGCCAGTTTCATCACTTGACTCCCGTCAGCTTTACGCCCTCGATGAATGCCTTCTGGGCGAAGAAGAAAACGACGATCACCGGTGCCATGGCGAGCAGGGTCGCCGCCATGGTCAGGTTCCACTGGACGCGGTGCACGGCCCTGAAGGACGCCAGGCCGAGCGACAGGGTCCAGTTGGACATGTCCGTCCCCGCGTACAGCAGGGGCCCGTAGTAGTCGTTCCAGCAGTAGAAGAACTGGAACAGCGCCACCGCCGCGATCGCCGGCCGCGCCATCGGCAGGATCACCCGCATCAGCGTCCTGAACTCCCCGCAGCCGTCCACGCGGGCGGCGTCGGAGTACTCCTTGGGGATCGTCACCAGGAACTGCCGCAGCAGGAAGATGGAGAACGCGTCGCCGAGCAGCATGGGCAGGATCAGCGGCCACAGCGTGCCGGTGAGGTGGAACCGCGCCCAGATGAGGTAGATCGGCACGGCGACGACCTGCGGCGGCAGCATCATGGTGGTGATGACCAGCAGCAGCGCCAGCTTGCGCCCGCGGAAGCGGAACCGGGCCAGCGCGTAGGCCACCGGGATCGACGACACCAGCATGAACAGGGTGGCCAGGACCGAGTACAGCAGGGTGTTGGCGATCCAGGTGAGCAGCGGCGCCTTGCGGAAGATGTCCGCGAAGTTGTCCCACTCCCACTGCTGGGGCCACAGCTGCGAGGTCAGCGCCTGGTGGTCGGACATCAGGGCGGTGAGCCCGATGAAGACCAGCGGGCCGAGGAACATGATCGACAGGGCGATGGCGATCGCGTGGGTGGCGATCCACTGCAGCGCGGTACGCCGCCGGTGGTCGCGGGGCCGGCGCCCGGCCGGGCGCGCCGTGCGCGCCGGCGTGACGGTCAGGGTCATACCGCCTCCTCGTCGAGGCCGCGGAACTGGCGCAGCAGGACCAGCGTGAAGATCATCGACACCGCGAACAGCAGCAGCGCGAGCACGCAGGCGTACCCCATGGCGAAGTCGCGGAATCCCTGCTGGAAGAGCAGTTCGGGGAAGGTGAGGGTGGACTGGTCGGGGTAGCCGGGGGTGAAGACCGAGCCGGCGGAGTCGGTGGACCCCGACGCGACCCGCGCGGCCACCATCGCCTGCGTGAAGTACTGGAGTGTCTGGATGACCCCGGTGACGGCGGCGAACGTCAGCACGGGCCTGATCACCGGCAGGGTCACGTGGTAGAACTGCTGCCACGCGCCCGCCCCGTCCAGGGACGCGGCCTCGTAGAGCTGCTTGGGCACGTCCAGCAGCGCCGCCAGGAAGATGACCATGAGGTCACCGACCGACCAGAGCGCCAGCAGGGTGAGCCCCGGCTTGGACCAGGAGGGGTCACCGAACCAGTCGGGCGAGGGCAGCCCGAGCGCCGACAGGATCGTCGGGACCGGCCCGGTGCCGGGGTTGAGCAGGTACACGAACCCCAGCGTCCCGGCCACCAGCGGCACCAGCGACGGCAGGTAGAAGATCGTCCGGAAGAACCCGACGCCCGCCTTGAGCTTGGTGACCAGCTGCGCGACGCCGAGCGCGAACAGCAGCCGCAGCGGCACCATCACCACGACCAGCCACAGCGTGTTCCTGATGGACGTCCAGGCCGCGCCGTCCTGGAAGAAGTACTTGTAGTTCAGCAGCCCGACCGGTTCGAGGGTGAACAGGTCGTACCGCTGGAAGGAGAAGTAGACGGTGGCGATGAGCGGGTAGACGAAGAAGACCGTGAACCCGACCAGCCAGGGGGACAGGTAGAGCAGCGCCGTGAGGTTCACGCGGTGCCGGCCCTTGAGCCTGGCCGGCACCGCCTCCCCCCGGCGCCCGAGCGTCGTCGTGGCCATGCGATCAGTTGCCCGAGGTCAGCTTGAGCTTGTCGTTGATCTTCTTGTCCACGTCGGCGAGCAGCGCGTCCAGGTCGGGCGCCCGGCCGGACTCCCACTTGATCTGGGCCTCCTGCAGCGTCTGCTGGTTGAACACCGAGTTGAGCTGCGCCGGCAGCGTCGCGCTGCTGGGGTTGGCGAAGATGTCGAGGAACGTCTGGAAGTTGGGGTCCTTGTCCAGCTTGGGGGACTGGAGCGCGGGCAGCGTGCTCGGCACGTTGCGCAGCGCGTTGGACAGGTTCACCACGGCGTCGGTGTCGGTGGTGAGGTACTTCACCAGGTCCCAGGCCGCCTCGGGGTTCTTGGCGCCGCGCGGGATGCCGACGACCGTGCCGGCGATGAAGCCGCCGCCGTAGAGCTGGGGCTTGTCGTCGGCCACCGGGATCGGCGCGGTGCCGTAGTCCAGGTCCTTGGCGTCGGCGGCGATCATGGCGTTGCGCCACTCACCGTCGATGGCCATGGCGACCTTGCCCTTCATGAAGGGGTTGTCGGCCGACCACTCGTCGCCCATGCTCTTGCGGAACTTCTCCAGCTTGTCGTAGCCGAACCAGTCGACCAGGTCCTTCTGCCAGGTCATGAGCTGCTTCCAGGCAGGGTCGGAGGCGACCGCGGAGGTCCCGTCGGGGTTGGTCCACTTGGCGCCGACCATGGTCCCGGTGTGGATCGGGGCGTTCTCGTACATCTGGCTGTGCGGCACGAAGCCCGCGACCTTGATCGTGCCGTCGGCGGCCCGCACGGTGAGCTTCTTGGTCAGCGCCGCCAGCTCCGACAGGGTCTTCGGCGGCTGCTCGCCCTTCATCAGCTTCTTGTTGTAGTACAGGCCGTAGGAGTCGGCGAGCATGGGCATCACGCAGCGGTTGCCCTGGTATTGGGTGTACTCCGCGATCACCTTCGGGAAGATCGACTCGTCGATCTTGCTCGCCGCCAGGAACGGCTTGAGGTCCTGGAAGATCCCGGTCTTGCAGAACGTCGCGACGCTGTCGGTGGTGAACGACATCGCCACGTCCGGGGGGTTGCCGCCCCGCGCCGACTGGATGATCTGGTCGTCCTGGATGGCCTTGGTCGTCTTGACCGTGATCCAGGGATATTTCTGCTTGAAGCCGGCCAGGGCGTCGTCGAAGGCCTTCAGCTCGTTGTCGGCGCTGAAGCCGTGCCACATGGTGATGGTGACGGGTTTCTGGTCGGGCGTGCTCCCCGCGGACGGGATCGCGGGCGCGCTCTCGGTTCCCGCGGTGCAGGCGGCCGCCGACAGCACGGCCAGACCCGCCGCCACGAGCAGCAGACGTGTTCTCACAGGGGTTCCTCCTCTGAGGTGGGGTGGGCGATCAGGAGGGCGGGCCGGGGGCGGGCCTAGGTGGGGACGGTGGAGCTGAAGATCTCGTCACGGGAGGTGGCGAGGGCGAGGCCGAGGGCTCCGGTGAGCACCGGGTTGCTCTCGACGGTGGACATCCGCACGGGCGGACGCGGGAACGTCAGCGCGTGCAGTTCCTGCTCGACGAGTTCGGACAGGACGTCGCCGCCGGCGAGCAGCATGCCGCCGGTCAGCACGACGATCTCGGGGTCGATGACCGAGACGATCGGGGCCAGGCCGGTGGCCAGCCGGGCCGCGATCTCGCGCAGCGCGCTCCCGGCCCGCTCGGCCCGCACGCCGCCGAGCGCGGCGTCCCGCACGGCGTTGCGCATCGCCCGCGCGGGGTCGGTGCCGCGCAGGCCGTGCGACCGCAGCAGCTTCAGCACCGCGGGGCCGCCGGCGAGGGCCTGGAAGCCGTGGTCGCCCCGCTTGCCGGTCTCCCGGGGCGTCGGCGCGCCGACGATGGGCATGTAGCCGACCTCCCCGGCGCCGCCGGTCGCGCCTCGGTGCAGCCGCCCGCCGAGCACCAGCGCGGCCCCGATGCCCTCGTCGGCCCAGAGCAGGACGAAGTCGTCGTGGCCGCGCGCGATGCCGTGGGCCTGCTCGGTCAGGGCGACGAGGTTGACGTCGTTCTCCACGTCGACCGGGACGCCGAGGCCGTCACGGAGGGTCCCCACCAGGTCGGGGATGTGCCAGCCGGGGATGTGGGCGGCGTAGCCGAGCCGGGCGGTGGCCGGGTTGACGGCGCCCTGGATGCCGATCACGATCCGGTGCAGCGCCGCCGGGGCCACGCCCGCCTGCAGGCAGGCCCCGTTGACGGCGCCGCGCACCCGGTCCACGACGTCGCCGGCGCTCCTGCCGGGGGTCGGGAGGCGGAACTCGGCCGTCACGGTACCGGTGATGTCGGCGACCGAGGCGGCGATGCGCGCCGGGGTCACGTCGAGCGCGGCGACGTGCGCGGCGAGCGGGTTGATCCGGTACAGCTCCGCCGTCCGTCCCGGCAGGCCCTCGCGGATGCCGTCCAGCACGACCAGCCCGGCGTCGTGCAGCCGCGACAGCAGTTGCGAGGCCGTAGGCTTGGACAGGCCCGTGAGCGCGCCCAGTTCGGGACGGGTCAGCGGCCCCCGTTCCAGCAGCACCTGCAGTGCGGCGCGATCGTTGATCGCCCGCAGGAGACTCGGGGTCCCCGGCTGCGTGTTCACCGCACACGCTCCTCGGCCCGGCCGTCGGCGCACTCGGATTGCGGACCGTTCCGGCGGAAGTTAGGAAAGCTTCCTAACTTGTAAGGAAAGTACAGGGGCATCCCCGAGCGGGGTCAAGGGCCGCTACCAAGCTGTGACCAGGTTGGTAGCGGGTGGCAGCCTGCCTGACGTGCCGCGATCCGGCGCGCGGGGCCGGGCGGGAATCAGCGGGGAAAACGAAAAAAGCCGCCTCTCGGGCGGCGTACGGTACGAAGTGCTCTCGTCTCGATCTGCTATTCTAAGGCCTTGTCATAACATTAATCACAAAGTGCAATAAAGGCCCGGAGTTTCACATTACTACCAATAATAATGAAGCAGGGGCTACCCGTCAAATCGAGCTCGCCAAGGAGCAAGAATACGTCACCGGCCTCTACGAGCGGCTCGACCTGCTGCGCGTGCGGACGCGTGAGCAGCTCAACGGCGTACTCGCCCAGGGCGGCGGCGGCACCCACCAGAACCGTTCCGAGCGCGACTCCTTCGCCGGGATGTACGCCGAGCGCCTCGCGCGGCTGTGGGCCGTGGAGAACGGGCTGTGCTTCGGCCGGCTCGACCTGGCAGGGGAGAGCCCCCACTACATCGGCCGCCTGGGCCTGTCCGACGACGACCAGACGCGGCTGCTGATCGACTGGCGCGCCCCCGTCGCCCAGCCGTTCTACCGCGCCACCCCCGCCGTCCCCATGGGGGTGACCCGCAGGCGCCACCTCCAGACCAAGGGCCGCCAGGTCGTCGGCGTCGACGACGACCTGCTCGACCTCGACCGGCTGACCGAGGCCGACCGTGCCACGCTCAACGGCGAGGCCGCCCTGCTCGCCGCCCTGGACGCGAAGCGCACCGGGCGCATGCGCGACATCGTCGCCACCATCCAGGCCGAGCAGGACCGCGTCATCCGCAGCGACCTCAACGGCGTCCTGGTCGTCCAGGGGGGCCCGGGCACCGGCAAGACCGTCGTCGCGCTGCACCGCGCCGCCTACCTGCTCTACACCCACCGCGACCGGCTGGCCCGCCGCGGCGTGCTGATCGTCGGCCCGAACCTCACCTTCCTGCGCTACATCGAGCAGGTGCTGCCCTCCCTCGGCGAGACCGACGTCCTTTTGTCCACCGTCGCCGAGATGTACCCCGGGGTGACCGTCACCGCGCGCGACACCGCCGAGGCCGCCGCCGTCAAGGGCTCCCTGCGGATGGTCGACGTGGTGGCCAGGGCCGTGCGCGACCGCCAGCGGCTGCCCCGGCAGCCGATCGACATCAAGATCGGCGGATACACCCTCCGGCTGGACCAGCGCACCTGCGAGGCCGCCAGGAACCGCGCCGCGCGCAGCAACCGCCCCCACAACGAGGCCCGCGTCGTGTTCGTGCGCCACGTCCTCGGCGCGCTCGCCAGGCAGGCCGCCAAGGCCCTCGGCCGGGGCATGCTGGAGGAGGCCGACCTGGACGACCTGCGCGAGGACCTGCGCACCGAGCCCGCCGTCAAGACCGCGCTCAACCGCCTGTGGCCCTACGTGACCCCTCAGCGCCTGCTCATCGGCCTGTACGCCTCCCGCGAGCGGATGTCCTACGCCGGGCTGAACGCCGCCGAGCAGGACGCGCTGTACCGCGAGGTCCCGCGCGGCGGCGACCACTGGACCGAGGCCGACGTGCCACTGCTGGACGAGGCCGCCGAGCTGCTCGGCGAGATCGACGCCGGGGTGCTGCGCGCCGCCGCCCTGCACGCCGAGGAGGAGCTCGCCGCCGCACGGCGCGCCGAGGAGGCCGACCGCGACTCCGAGCTGACCTACGCCCGCGAGGTCCTGGAACTGACCGGCATGTCCGACATCATGGACGCCGAGCGGCTCGCGGCCCGCCACCGCGGCGACGACGTCCATCTGACCACCGCCGAGCGCGCGGCGGCCGACCGCACCTGGGCGTACGGGCACATCATCGTGGACGAGGCGCAAGAACTGTCGGCCATGGCGTGGCGGATGCTGATGCGCAAGATCCCCACCCGCTCGATGACCATCGTGGGCGACATCGCCCAGACCGGCTCGGTCGCGGGCACCGCCTCCTGGGGGCAGGTCCTGGACCCCTACGCCGGCGGGCGCTGGCGCGAGGAGACCCTGACCGTCAACTACCGCACCCCCGTCGAGCTGATGGCCGTCGCCGCCGACGTGCTCAAGCTCGTCGGCCCCGGCCTCAAGGCGCCGGAGTCGGTCCGCGAGACCGGCGAGCCGCCGTGGGCGCGCCGGATCTCCGGCCCCGGGGAGCTGGCCCGGGTCGTCGGCGAGGAGATCGTCCAGGACGGGCGGCTGGTCGTGATCGTCCCGGTTTCGCGCGCCGCCGAGCTCGGCCGGGCGATCACCTCCTCGGTGCCGGGCGCGGTCGCCGGGCCGACGGCGGGCGCGCTGGAGGCGCCGGTGCTGGTGCTGACCGTCACCGAGGCCAAGGGCCTGGAGTTCGACGGAGTCCTGGTCGCCGAGCCGGGGGAGATCCTGGCCGAGTCGCCACGCGGTGCCAGCGATCTTTACGTCGCCCTGACCCGTGCCACCCGCAGGCTTGGCGTCCTGCACACCGGCGACCTGCCCGCCGTCCTGTCCCGCTGCGAGAATTCGTGAGGCCCCGGGCGCGCCCGCACGCCGCGTGAGCGGAGCGACTGCCACAAACAGGCCTGCCCGAGTGATGACATCGATCCACATGACGGCATTGACGGCACTCACGTCTCCTGTCCTAGCTGCGAAAACTTGGCGTTTCCACTGATCGGGACACGGTTGACATCTGAGCTGAGGTCGGTAGTTTGCTGGACAGTCCAGCACGGGACTACCGGTTGGCCGTCTTCAGACATCGTCGGATTCTGCGTCATGACGGAGTGACGATCCGTCTGCCCAGCCAGGCGCAGCGCCGGCGTTCCGTCGAGCCGGGGCACCTCAGCCGGATGGGGGGTTGGACCCGGGAGGGGCCCGGACACCCAGTAGACAACGGATTTCCGCGCTCGCCGCCGACGAGACGGATCCGGTCCGAAGGGTCGTCCGGGCCCTCTTCCCGTCCCGTGCCGCCACCGCAGCGTGGTTCCTGGGGTTCCCGAAAGGGGGAGACCCAGGGATCACCATGCGTGATCTTTCACCGCCGCGCCACACGGGCGGTTGGAGCGGGGCCCGCAGGGCGGTAGCGTTCGGTGGTCACCGAAGGACCCGCGAGAAGAGACCCGCCCCTGTGGCCCAGCGCACGGTGCAGGACGAGGAGCGGGCGCCGGCCGCCGCCGTCGTCCGGCCCTCCGCGCACCCCTACCGCCGCCTCGCCGCCTGCCTGGCCGGCGGCGTCCTGCTGTACTTCGCCTTCCCGCCCGCCGGCCTGTGGTTCCTGGCCCCGCCCGGCGTGGCGCTGCTCACCCTCGCGGTGCGCGGCACGGGCGCCCGGCGCGCCGCCTGGCTCGGATACGCCGGCGGCGCCGCCTTCCTGGTCCCGGCGCTCGCCTGGGTGCGGCCGATCGGCGACGACGCGTGGCTGATCCTGGTGGCCGTCGAGAGCCTGTTCTTCGCCGCGATGTCGGCCGGCGTCGCCGTGGTCGCCCGGCTGCGCGCCTGGCCGCTGTGGACCGCGGCCCTGTGGGTGGCCCAGGAGTGGATCAGAGGCCTGTTCCCGGTCGGCGGCTTCCCCTGGGTCCGCGTGGCCTTCAGCCAGGGCCACACGGCCTTCACGCCCTACGCCGCGATCGGCGGCGCGCCGCTGGTCACCTTCGCCGTCGTGCTCTGCGGCACCCTGCTGGCCCTGGCCGCCGTACGGCCCCCGCACCTGCGCCGCACCCGGGGGACCGCCCTGGTCCTGGCCGGCGCGCTGGCGGTGCCCCTGCTCGGGTACGCCGTCCCCCTCCCCGGGGACGGCGGGAAGACGATCCGGGTCGGGGTGATCCAGGGCGACGTCCCCGGGGAGGGCATGGGCTTCCTCGGCGACGAGCCCGCCGTCGTGCTGCGCAACCACGCCGGCAAGACCCACGAACTGGCCGAGGCGGTCAGGGCCGGGAAGGTCGCCAGGCCCGACATCGTGGTGTGGCCGGAGAACTCCACCGACATCGACCCCTACCGCAGCGCGCTCGCCCGCGGGATCATCGACGACGCCGTGCGCGACATCGGCGTGCCGGTGCTGGTCGGAGCGGTGGCCCGTTCCGCCGACGGGCAGCACCGCTACACCCGCGGCGTCGTGTGGGACCCGGTGACCGGGCCGGGCGCCTACTATGACAAACGCAAACTGGTGCCGTTCGGCGAGTTCGTCCCCTTCAAGGACTTCCTCGCGAAGTTCATCAAGCGGGTCAACCTCGTCGGTCTGCAGTCGCTGGCCGGCACCCGGGAAGGCGATCTGAGGATGGGACCGGTGACGGTGGGAGCGGTCGAGTGCTACGAGGTCGCCTTCGACGACATCGTGCGCGGCACGGTGCGCGCCGGCGGCAGCCCGATCGTGGTGCAGACCAACAACGCCACCTACGCCCGCACCGGCCTGCCCCCCCAGCAGCTCGCCATGTCGCAGCTGCGCGCCGTAGAGCACGACCGTGCGGTGGTCATCGCCGCCACGACCGGCATCTCGGCCTACGTCGACCCCGGCGGCACCGTGCGATGGCGGACCGCCGAGAAGGTCGCCGACATGGCCGTGGTGACCGTCCCGGTCCGCACGGGCCAGACCCTCGCGACCCGCGCCGGGGCGCTGCCGGAGTGGGCGCTGCTGCTCGCGGGCCTGGGTGCCGTGGCGGCGGCCCTCACCCTGCGGCGCGCGGCGCCACGTCAGGACACCACCGAAGCAGAGGACGGGTGATGGAGCGGAGTCTCGGGAGGGTGCTCGTCATCGTTCCCACGTACAACGAGCGTGAGAACCTGCCGATGATCGCGGGAAGGCTCCGGGCCGCCCTGCCCGACGTCCACCTGCTGGTCGCCGACGACGGCAGCCCCGACGGCACCGGCGCCGTGGCCGACGAGCTGGCCGCCGCCGACGACCACGTCCACGTCCTGCACCGCCCCGGCAAGCGGGGCCTCGGCGCCGCCTACGTCGCCGGGTTCCGCTGGGGCCTGTCCGAGGGCTACGACGTGCTGGTCGAGATGGACGCCGACGGCTCCCACAAGCCCGAGGAGCTCCACCTGCTGCTGGACGCCCTGGGCGGCTCGGCCGACCTGGTCATCGGGTCGCGGTGGGTGCCGGGCGGCAGGGTCGTCAACTGGCCGGCCTCCCGGGAGCTGCTGTCGCGGGTCGCCAACACCTACGCCCGCCTCATGCTGGGCGTGCCGGTGCGCGACACCACGGCCGGCTTCCGCGCCTACCGCGCCTCGACGCTGGAGAAGATCGGGCTGGACGACGTGCGGTCCGAGGGCTACTGCTTCCAGGTCGACCTGACGCTCCGCACCGTCCGGGGCGGCCTGCGGGTCGCCGAGGTGCCGATCACGTTCGTCGACCGCGTGGTCGGGGCGAGCAAGATGAGCCGCGCCATCGTCGCCGAGGCCTTCTGGCGGGTCACCGTCTGGGGCCTGACCGGCCTGCCGCGCCGCCTGCGCCGGAGCCGCTGAGCCACGCCCGCCGGGCGAGTGGCCGGCGACGGCGGGGCGGCCGGCGCGCGGGCCGGCGGAACGCCATGGCCGGCGGGTCACGCCGTGAGCGAACCGGTCCGGTACGGGAACCCCGGGGCGCGGTCCGGGCGTTGTACGTCGCGAGGTGAGGGTGAGGCCATGCTGCGTGTGCTGATGTTCATATCGTTCCTGATCGTGCCGGTGCTGGAGATCTGGGTGCTGATCCAGATCGGGCAGGTGATCGGCGGGTGGCAGACCGTCGGCCTGCTGATCCTCGACAGCCTGCTCGGCGCCTGGCTGGTGCGGCGGGAGGGCAGGCGGGCCTGGCGGGCCCTGCGCCAGGCGCTGGAGTCCGGCCGGATGCCCGACCGCGAGCTCGCCGACGGCGCCCTGATCGTCGCCGGCGGCACCCTGCTGCTGACCCCCGGGTTCGTCACCGACATCGCCGGGTTCTTCCTCATCCTGCCGTTCACCCGCCCGGTGGCGCGGCGCTGGCTGACCTGGTTCTTCGGGCGGCGCGTGCGGGCCATGGCGTCCGGGTCGCCCTTCGGCGTGATGTTCCCGCCCCAGGGCGGGCCGGGGCCGGGCGGCGCGCGCGTCGTCAGCGGCCAGGTCGTCGACGAGCCGCACACCGGCCCAGGGACGCCGGGCGACCCCGGCCGCCCCTCCCTCGGCCCCCGCGGCGCCGCGGACGACGCCTGAGCGCACCATGAAACGGCCTCTTCGCAACGTGGGGTGTAGTTGGGGAGCGAAATGCGCCGGGGCGCCTGTCAGGGATCGGCGCCGGCTCGATGCCGGCGGCGGCGCGTGATGCCGGATGGGCCGTCGGCGATAATGTCGGCGTGGAGTATGTGTCCAGGGTGCCCGGTCCGCCGCTGGACGGGCTGATCGACGACCTCTACTACCTGGAGGGCGCCCCGCCGTACTCCCGGTTGATGCTGCCGGCGGCGCCCGCGCCATTGCTCATCGTCAACCTCGGGGCGCCGTTTCTCATCCGCGCAGGCACCGACGTAGACGCCGTGGAGTACGCCGACGGCTGCGCGGTCACCACGCCCACGCGTGCGTGGGAGTTCGGCTACCCAAGCCCGACCCGGTCCGTGGGCGTCCACTTCAGGCCGTGGGGCCTGGCACCGTTCCTTCCGATGCCCGCGGCCGAGTTGTGCGACCGACCTGCGACGGTGGAGCAGATCTGGGGCCGGCCCGCCATCGCTGAATTGCGACACCGACTGACCTTGGCGGACGCACCGCACGAAATGCTGATGTTGCTCGAGGAGGAACTGGTGCGACGGCTGCGGGTGATCGACGGTCTTGACCTGGTCCGCCAAATGAGCAGCGCCGTCGCGGCGACAGGCGGGACGGTGCCGATCAGCGACATCGGTGTGGCGGCCCGCGCCAGCAGCACGTATGTGGCGAAGCGGTTCAAGGCCGTAGTCGGTGTCACGCCAAAACGGCTGGCTCGCAGCTACCGCTTCAGCTCCACCGTGCTGGCGCTCGACGTCGCCGCACCGATCGACTGGGGAGACGTCGCCGCCGGCGCGGGCTACTTCGACCAGGCCCACTTCGTGCGCGAGTTCCGGGAGTTCACCGGGCTCACGCCGACCCGGTACGCCGAAGTCCGGCGGCGATTCCTGCGCGATCATCCCGACCACGTCCTGGACGGCTGGCCGCTGCCGGCCGATTGATTTCGTACAAGAGCGACAGCTCACGCCGCACAAGACTTGGGACTCCGACAGGGTGATCCCCAAGCAGACGATCACGACTGTACGGTGCCCGAAACCTCATGACAAGGAGGGTGAAAATACGTTTCGGTCTGCCGTTGACACGCCACGAGGCGTGACAGTAAACGGGGGTCCCCGGCCGCCGGAAAGGCCGCGACCGCCCGGCGCGACACGCCGTCGGGCGGGCATGAGAAAGGCGCCCCCGGGCCACCCGCAGGTGGGCCGAAGGCGCCGGTAGGTTGGGTCAGGCGCTCTTGCGCCGCTGTGCCCGGAGGATCGCCAGACGCTCGTTGAGCACCTCTTCGAGGTCCTCGATCGTGCGGCGCTCCAGTAGCATGTCCCAGTGAGTGCGCGGCGGCTTGGCCTTCTTCGTTTGAGGTTGCTCCGCATCCACCCGTAGCGCGGTCGCACCGCAACTGCGGCACTCCCATGTCGCCGGGATCTCCGCCTCCGCGGCAAGGGGCACGTCGAAGCGATGGCCCTTCGGGCAGGTGTAAGGCACCTCCTGGCGCGGGGCCAGATCGGTGTTGCGGTCGTTCTCGTAGCTGGTGGCTCCGAGACGGGTTCCGCGAAGTGCACGCTCGCCCATGTTTCAATGCCTCCTGAGGGCCCCGTTATGAGGGGTGGGTCTCCACGGCTTACAACGCTTGATACCGTGGATGGATTCCCACCCTTGGGGTGATCCAATCGCGCTTTTCGCCTCGGGCACGCGCCGCTTGCGAAGCTGATCTTGGTGGCACCCCCCTCCGCGGGGCCTTCCCTAGATGCGCGCCGGCACCTCGTTGCCCGCCTCACGAATGGCCCGTGGCAGGTTGACGGCCATGAGGAGCCCGAATCCGATCACGAAGAAGATCACCAACGACAGGATCGCCACGCGGTAGCTGTTGGTGATCTGGAGGGCCAGGGTCAGGGTGAACGACCCGAGCAGGGACGACCCCTTGTCGCTGATCTCGAACAGGCTGAAGTACTCCGCCTCCCTGCCCGCGGGGATCACCAGTGAGTACAGCGACCGCGACAGGGCCTGGGTGCCGCCGAGCACGATGGCGATCAGGAACGCGATGGCGTAGAACTGGACGGCGGCGCCCTTCTGCAGGAAGTACGCCACGGCGACCACGCCCGTCCAGACCACCAGGCTGACCAGGACGGTGCGCTTGGTGCCGAACCGCGCGGCCAGCCGCCCGAGCAGCAGCGCCCCGCCGAAGGCGACGAACTGCACCATCAGGATCGCGGTGATCTGCGTGCTCTTGCCCAGGCCGAGCTCCTGGTCGGCGTAGGTGGCCGAGAACGAGATCACCGTCTGGACGCCGTCGTTGTAGATCAGGTAGGCGAGCAGGAACAGCAGGCTGCGCGGGTAGCGGCGCAGGTCGGCGAGGGTCCGGCCGAGCTGGCGGAAGCTGCCGCCGATGATCTGGCCGGGCGTGGTCTCGTCGGTGGCGACCCGGCGGTTGCGCAGGCGCATCAGCGGGATCACCGTGAAGACCGCCCACCACAGCCCGGCCGAGGCCAGGCTGATGCGCACCGCGAGGCCCGTCTCGATGCCGCTGCCCTGGTAGAGGAACAGGTTCACCGCCAGCAGCACGAACCCGCCGAGGTAGCCGAACCCCCAGCCGTGCGAGGAGACCTTGTCCCGCTCGTCGGCGGCGGCGATCTGGGGCAGGAACGAGTTGTAGACGACCATGGCGGCGCCGAACGCCACGTTGGCGACGATGAACAGCACCCCGCCCAGCACGTAGGCGTCGCCCTGGACGAAGTAGAAGCCGAGGGTGGCCGCCGCGCCGAGGTAGGCGAACAGGCCGAGCAGCTCCTTCTTGCGGCCGGTGTGGTCGGCCAGGGCGCCGGCGACCGGCATGACGACGATCTGCAGGACCACCGAGATCGCCACGATGGCCGAGAAGTAGGCCTTGGCACGGAAGTCGAAGCCGAGGAAGCCGACGAACCCGTTCTCGCCGCCGGCCGCCTTCTCGGCGAGCGTGGTGAGGTACGGCCCGAGGAAGACCGTGATGACCGTCGACTGGAAGCCCGAGTTGGCGAAGTCGTACCAGTACCAGCCCCGCTGTTCGCGCTTGCGCGCCAGGGGGAGGTCTTCGGCGACGGTGGAGGTGGTCATGGGGGGCTCCTGGCCTTGTCAGGGGGTCACGCGTGCGCGGCGGGGTGGCGCGGGTACCACTGGCCCCGGCCGCTGAGGACGTCCCTCAGGCCCGAGATGTTGTCGGTCATGATGCCGTCGACGCCGAGGTCGAGGAGGTGCTCCATCGCGCGCGGGTCGTCGATGGTCCATACGTGGACCTGCATGCCGAGGGCGTGCGCCGTGCGCACCAGGGCGCGGGTGGTCACCCGCACCCCGCGGAAGCCGACCGGGACCTGCGCGCAGGGGACGCCCGCGCGGGCCAGGCCGCCGAGCAGGCGCCCGTACCCCGAGCCGAGGGCGGCGGCGCGCAGCCGGGCCACCCCGCGCGGGCCGAGCGCCGAGCAGACCGGGCGGCCCACGGCCATGCGGGCCCTGGCCAGCCGCATGTCGG
Source organism: Sphaerisporangium corydalis (assembly GCF_025506355.1). GTDB lineage: Bacteria > Actinomycetota > Actinomycetes > Streptosporangiales > Streptosporangiaceae > Sphaerisporangium > Sphaerisporangium corydalis. The sequence continues at coordinate 30,637 of NZ_JANZYP010000054.1, read as the reverse complement.
AGAACGAGGTGAGGCACACGCGGTCGTAGGCGTTGGTGCGGCTGATCGCCTCGGCCAGCGGGCCGATCGCCGGGGACTCCTTGACGTCGATGTTGACCTTGACGTCCGGCCAGGTGCCGAGGACCTCCTCCAGCAGCGGGATCTCCTCCACGCCGCCGATGCGGGCCCGGCGCACCTCGCGGTAGGGCAGGGCGGCGAGGCGGCCCTGCCGGTCGGTCACCCGGTCGAGCCGGTGGTCGTGGAACGCGAGCAGCACGCCGTCCGCCGTGGCGTGGGCGTCGGTCTCCAGGTAGGTGTACCCCATCTCGACGGCCCGGGAGAAGGCGGCCATGGTGTTCTCCCGGCCCTCGGCGGCCCCGCCACGATGGGCGAAGGCCAGCGGGCCCGGATGGTCCAGAAACGGGTAGCGGCGCTGCACGAGCAGGAGTATCCCCTGTACGACCCTGCCACGTCAGCTCACCCGGGTGAACATTTTCGTCTTTATTGGGCTGGAGGTAATGGTCCTCATCGAAGCGACCGGCGGCCCGGTCACCGGCTTCGGTTCCACGGCCGGAGCCCGGGCCGGCCCGCCCTCCGGCGGCGCCTTCGCAGGGTGACCGACCGGCTGCGCTAGGTTATGGATCATCGTTCGGCGGGCGAGGGGAGACGACAGTGGACGAGAACCTTCTGCAGGTCCGCCGGGGGGAGAGGTTCGCCTTCGGCCGCAACTGGAAGGCCTTCACCGGCCTGGTCGACGAGCGCCGCGTCCAGAGCGCGGCCGGCTCGCTGCGGTCGGCGCTGGGCGTCGAGGACCTGGCCGGGCGCACCTTCCTCGACGTGGGCTGCGGCAGCGGCCTGTTCTCACTGGCCGCGCACCGCCTCGGCGCCCGCGTGCACGCGTTCGACGTCGACGCCGAGGCGGTGGAGTCGGCGGTGCGGCTACGGGGCGCCTTCGCCCCCGGCGCCCCCTGGACGATCGAGCGGGGATCGATCCTGGACGGCGGCCACCTCGCCCGGCTGGGGACCTTCGACGTGGTGTACGCCTGGGGCGTCCTGCACCACACCGGTGCAATGTGGCGGGCGTTCGACGCCGCCGTCGGGCTCGTGGCCCCCGGCGGGCTGCTGTTCGTCTCGATCTACAACGACCAGGGGGGCCGCAGCCGGGTCTGGGCGGCCGTGAAGCGGCGCTACAACCGGTCGGGGCCGCTGGCCCGGGGCGCCCTGGTCGCCGCGAGCTCGGCGTACATCTACCGGGCCTGGCCCCTGCTCACCCTCACCCGGCTGCTCACCGGCCACACCGCCCGCCCGGCCGCCCGGCCGCGCGGCATGTCGCGCTGGCACGACATGCTCGACTGGGTGGGCGGCTATCCGTTCGAGGTCGCGAAACCCGAGCAGATCCTCGCCCGCGCCCACGGTCACGACCTCGGCCTGCTGCGCCTCAAGACGTGCGGGGGCGGGCTCGGCTGCAACGAGTACCTGCTCGGGCGGCCGGGCGGGCAGGAACCCGCGCAGGCGGCGGGCGATCTCGCGCACCTCGGCGGCACCCGGGGCCAGCCGTCGCAGGGGCACCCCCGCTGACCGGGCGAACCATCCCATCTGGGCGGCGGCCAGCCCCGTGTAGGCGACCGTGGACGCCAGAGCGCACCCCGCGACGCCCGCGCGGGGGATCAGCACGACGTTCAGCGCGAGGTTGGCCAGCAGCGCGCCGCCGTACATCACCGAGGTGCGGAGCGGCCGGTCCAGGCGCAGGAGATAGGCCGCGGCCGGTGCCGCCGTCGCCGCTGCCGCCACGCCGGGCGCGAGGACCAGCATCGGGACGACGCACCCCGCGTAGGCCGGCCCGGCGGCGGCGACCACCAGCGGCGGTCCCGCCAGGCAGAAAAGGACGATCGACACGGCGGCGAGCACGGCGGTGATCCGGATCGTGCGCGCGGTGTACGCCGCGGCCGTCTCCCTGCTCGACTCCATCTGCCGGGGCAGGGTGACCTGGACCACCGCGCCGGTCATGGCCCGAAGCAGCTCGGCCGGCGTCACCGCCATGGAGTAGACGCCCACCGCGGCGGGCGTGCTCATGGCGTTCAGGACCAGAATGTCCAGCCGCAGCATCAGGAAATGGCAGACGTACCCCGGGTGGTAGCGCAGCCCGCGCGAGAGGGTGCGCGCGGCCAGCGTCCGCCCGCGCGGCCGGCACACGGGCAGGGCCGGCAGCAGCAGGAGCAGGTTGACCACCACCGAGAGGGTCCAGATGATCACCACCCACTCCACGGTGAGCCACCCGGGAAGCGCCAGCGCCGCCAGGGCGGAGCACTGCAGGGCCGCCCCGGCCAGCGAGCCCCGGTTGACGATCTCGGTGCGGGACCGCAGGATGTGCACGTTGTTGACGTAGACGGTCGCCATCATGACGGGCACCGCGACCAGGCCCCAGACCAGTGTGGAGCGGTCCACGGCGGTGCGCGCGGTGAGCACGGCGGTGAACGCGGCCGCCGCCGCGCCCACGGCGAGACCCAGCCACAGGGCGTTCGCCTCGATCGCCGGCCGGTCGCCCTCCCGCTCCCACAGGGCCGTCTGCGACTTCTCCACCGACAGGTTCCCCATGGCCGCCGCCGTGATCGCGATGGTGACGATCACCCGGTAGGCGCCGCGGTCGCCGGGCCCGAGGGCGCGCGCCACGATGACGCTGGTGAGGCCGCCGGCCACCACGAGCGTCAGGCGGGTCAGGAGCAGGTGGGCCAGGCGCGTGGCGGTCACGTCCCTGCGGCCCGCCGGGGCCGTGGCGCTCACAGGGAGGGCCGCTGGGCGGCGGCCGGGCGTGCGGACAGGTGGGTCCGGTGCCAGAGCTCGAACTGCAGCAGGGTCCAGATGCGGTCGGAGTGGTCGCGGCCGCCGGCGTGCTCGGCGAGCAGGCGGGCGACGGCCCGGGGGCCGAAGATCCCCCGGTCGCGGGCGGTGGCGTCGGTGAGCAGGTCGTGCGCCAGGGGACGCAACCCGGTCCTGAGCCAGGAGGCCAGCGGCACCCCGAAGCCCATCTTCTGGCGCCGCAGCAGGTGCGCGGGCAACCAGTCCGCCACGGCGCGCTTGAGCAGGTACTTCGTCGTCCCGTCGCGGATCTTCAGCTCGCCGGGCAGGCCGGCGGCCCACTCCATCAGGACATGGTCGAGGAAGGGGGAGCGCGCCTCGATCGAGCAGGCCATCGTGCTGATGTCGGCCTTCACCAGCAGGTCGCCGGGCAGGTAGGTGTTGACGTCGACGTCCATGACCCGGGTGAGGTCGCACCCGGCGGAGGACTCCGCGAAGGCCCGTTCGACGATGGCGCCGCTGCTGACGCCCGCCACCCGGTCCCGCTGCCCCTTGGTGTAGATCCTCCGCTTCTGTTCCCCGGTGAAGTAGGACATCAGGCGCGTGTACCTGTCGGTCGTCGACAGACCGGCCAGCTCCATGCCCCAGGCCGCCTTGCGGAGCGCCGACCCCGGGCGCGACCGGGCCCGCAGGCCCCTGCCCGCCGCGCCGAGCATCGGCGCGGCCATCGACGGCATCCGCAGCCGGGCGGCCTGCCGCAGCAGCACGTACCGGCGGTAGCCGCCGAAGGACTCGTCCCCGCCGTCCCCGTTGAGCACCACCGTCACCCGCCGGCTGCTCATCCGGGCGACGAGCAGGCTCGGGATCGCCGAGGAGTCGGCGAACGGCTCGTCGAAGTGCCAGGCCAGCGCGGGGAACACCTCGAGCGGGGCGCCGGACACGAGCAGCTCGGAGTGGTCGGTGCCGAAGAGGTCGGCCACCTCCCGCGCGTGCGCGCGCTCGTCGAAGGCGGCCGTGTCGAAGCCGACGCAGTACGTGCGGATCGGCCGCGAGGACTGCCGGGCCATCGCCGCGACGACGGCGGAGGAGTCGACGCCCCCCGACAGGAAGGCGCCGATCGGGCGCTCGCCGACCATCCGCAGCCGGGTCGCCTCCAGCAGCAGCGCGCGCAGCCGTTCGGCCTCCTCCTCGATGGGGGCCGCCGGGCGGGGGGTGGCGTCCAGCCGCCAGTAGCGGTCAACGCGCACGTGCCCGTCCTGCCACACCAGGGTGGAGCCCGGCGGGAGCTTGGCGATGCCCTGGAGGATCGACCAGGGGGCCGGCACGTACTGGAAGGTCAGGTAGTGGTGCAGGGCGACCGGGTCGACCTCGCCGCGCCACCTCGGGTCGCCGATCAGCGCCTTGAGCTCGGAGGCGAAACGCAGCAGGCCGGACCGCATCCCCCAGTAGAGCGGCTTCTTGCCCACCCGGTCGCGGGCCAGCAGGAGCCTGCGCCTGCGCCCGTCCCACAGGGCGAAGGCGAACATGCCCCGCAGACGGTGCACCAGGGCGTCGCCGTGTTCCTCGTACAGGTGGACCAGGCATTCGGAGTCGCCGCTCGCGGCCAGGCGGTGTCCCTTGGCCAGCAGCTCGGCCCGCAGTTCGGCGAAGTTGTAGATCTCGCCGTTGAACACCGCGACGACCCGGCCGTCCTCGCTGTAGACGGGCTGGTCGCCGCCGGCCACGTCGACGACGGCCAGGCGGCGCGTCCCGAGCACGGCGGAGTGCTCCACGTGCAGGCCGCCGCCGTCGGGGCCGCGGTGCGCGATCGTGTCGCACATGTCCTGGACCGTGGCCGGATCCACCCCGTCCGGGCAGACGGCGCCCGCTATCGCGCACATCTCTCCTCCAGGAGACGCCCGTACAGCTCCAGGTGCCGGTCGATCATGGAGTCCACACCGAGGTTGTCCAGCGCCCAGGCGCGCGCGGTGCTGCCGAGGGACGCGCCCAGGCGTGGGTCGTGCAGCACCCTCTCCAGGGCGTCGGCCAGCGCGCCGGGGGCCTGCGGGGGGACCAGCAGGCCGCGCCCGCTCAGCAGCTCGCACGTTCCGCCGACGGCGGTGGCGACGATCGGCTTGCCCGCCGCCATCGCCTCCATGACCGCGTTGCTCATCCCCTCGCGGAGGGAGGCGAGCACGACCACCGACGCGCGGTGCATCAGGGGCTCGATGTCGCGGCGGAGGCCCAGGAGGCGCAGGTCCACCCCGAGGGCCGCCGCCTGCGTGATCAGGACGTCGCGCTCGGGGCCCTCGCCGGCCAGCACCAGGGTGCACGGCGTGCCCCGGGCGGCCAGCAGCGCCACGGCCTCGACGAGGGAGCGGTGCCCCTTGTGGGACATGAGGTTGGCGACGCAGCACACGACCGGCAGGTCGGTGCTGATCTGGGCGGGCACGGCGGGCAGGAAGGCCGAGTCGGGCAGCCCGTTGTAGATCACGCTGATCTTCTCCGGGGCGAGGCCCTCGACCTTCTCCGCGTCCTGCGCCACGGCCACGGCGTTGGCCACCACGTGCCGGGTCAGCCAGGTGGCGACGCGCTCCAGGGTGTGGCTGCCGTACCGGAGTCGTTTGAAGATGCTCAGGCTGCGCCGTCCCGCCACGATGACCGGGACCCGGGCGAGCCAGGCGATCGGCGCGCCGATCACATAGGCGTGGTAGAGGAAGGCGTGCAGCACGTCCGGCCTGAGCCGCCGCACCATCCGGACCAGGCGCGCCGCCGCCAGCAGGTTGTGCGGGACGGCCCTGGCCCCGCTCGACAGCGCCATGAAGCCCGCGTTGTGCACCGGGACGCCGGCGAGTTCGAGCGCGTCGCCGTAGGGGCCGCCGGAGTGCAACGTCACCACGTCGACCTCGACACCGCTGCGGGCCAGGCCGGTGGCCAGCAGGAAGATCTGCTTCTCGGTGCCGCCGACCCTCAGCTGCCCGGTCAGCAGCACGACCCGGCGAACCCCCTTGGGTGCCGTTTTCCTGGACGAGATCAGCTTATGACTACTCTTCACGTCCGCGATCTTACTTTCGGTGATCTTCCCCGGCGGGTGAGATCGTCACGACCGGTGAGCGTGTCGCGGATCCGCGTGCGCGCGAGGGGCGGCCCCCGGGGTCAGTCTTCGGGGCCGGCCTCGGCGGGTTCGCCGGCGGCGGCCCATTCCTGGCGGCGGGCCTCGGCCAGGACGATGGCCCCGGCGACCCCGACGTTGAACGACCCCACCCGGCCCACCTGCGGGATGTAGATCACCTCGTCGACGGCCTCCAGCAGCGCGGGGGAGCAGCCGTGGTCCTCGTTGCCGAGCACCAGGCACACGTCGCGGTCGAGCCCGGCGCGGTGCAGCGGCACCGCGTCGCCGGTCAGCTCGACGGCGATCACGGTGTACCCGTCCTCCTTGGCCGCCCGCACGGCGTCGGCGGGGAGCACGGGCTCGTGCCAGGTGACCAGGCGGTCGGTGCCGAGCGCGGTCTTCTGCGCCTTGGGGTTGGTCGGCGGGGTGGCGTTGCCGGCCAGCCAGATCTGGTCGGCGCCGAAGGCGGCGGCCGTGCGGAACAGGGAGCCGATGTTGAACGGGCCCGTCACCGATTCGAGGATCAGCGACAGCCGGTTCTCGGTGCCCCGGCGCCAGGTGCGGTTGAGCCGCTTGACGTCGGTCTGGCGCAGCTGCGTTCGGGTGCCTTGGGTCATCGGGCGGTCATCGCTCCTCGTCGTTGGCGGCGCCCCCGAGGGGGGAGGCGTCGCCGGGGGTGGGCCCGGCGCCGCCGGGGGCCGGGCGGGGGGCGACCCGGAGCACACGGTAGGCCGACCGGGAGGCGACGCGGGTCGTGTCCCAGCCGTTGTCGCCGAGCCAGCGCTGCAGGGAGTCCGACCCGAGGTGCTTCTGCACCACCAGGTAGGCCGCGCCGTCGCCGGCGAGCCGGTCGAGCCAGCGGGTGAGCATGGCGTGCAGCGCGGGCTTGCCGATGCGGATCGCCGGATTGGACCAGATCACCGAGAAGCGGACATCGGGCGGCACTTCGTCGGCATGAATCGACCTTACTTTGTCAAGGCCGGCACTTCGGGCATTTCGCTCGGTCAGCTCCACCGAGCGCCGGTTGACGTCGATCGCCCACACCGTCGCCTCCGGCGCGCGCGACGCCATCGTCAGCGCGACCGGGCCGTACCCGCAGCCGAGGTCGAGCAGGTCGCCCCGCTGGGGCGGGGCCGGCACGCTCTCCAGGAGGATCCGGGTGCCCGGGTCGAGCCGGTCGGGGGAGAAGACGCCGCTGTCGGTGGCCAGGCGCAGGTGCAGGTCCGGCAGGACCACGTCGACCGTGCCCGGACGGGCGGCCGCGCCGGGCCGCTCCTCGAAGTAATGTGCCCCCTTGGACGTCACGTGCACAGACGTTACCAACGTCGCGGAGGTCCTCGTGATCGGGCGGCCGGAACCCGCCCGGCCGCCGTCCGCGCGCCGGTGCGGCGGGGCCGGGAGGGTCAGGGGATGCGGGAGCCGAGGAGCATCGTGGCCGCCGCGACCAGCAGCCCGATGAGGATCCCGGCCACGGTGAACCACTGGCCGATCTCCTGGTGCACGATGCGGTACCCGAGGGAGCTGCCGATCTGCCCGTAGACGTCGCGCAGCTCGTCCCCGGACTCGGCCGCGTAGGCGCGCCCGCTGGTGCCGTCGGCCAGGGACTGCAGGGTGGCCTTGTTCACCGGGACCTGCACGTCGCGCCCGTCGATGCTCACGGTGCCGTCGGGGGTGCCGTAGGCGATGGTGGACACCGGCACGCGCAGGCCGGCCGCCGCCTGGATGGCCTCGTTGACCGACCGGCCCGAGGTGTTGTCGCCGTCGGACAGCAGCACGACCGCCGAGGGCGGCGGGTCGGTGACCGCGCGCTGGTCGAACGAGCGCACCGAGTCCAGCGAGTTGAACACGGCCTCGCCGATGGCGGTGCCGGGCCGGGTGGACAGGTTGGAGATGGCGGTGATCACGGCGAGGTGGTCGGTGGTGGGGGAGATGACCACGGCGGCGGAGCGCGCGAAGGACACCAGGCCCACGTTGAAGCGTTCCGGCAGGTCCTTGACGAACTGCTGGGCGGCCTGTTTGGCGGCGACCAGGCGGGTGGGGGAGACGTCGGCGGCCTCCATCGACAGGGAGATGTCCACCGCGACGATGATCGTGGCCCGGTCGCGCGGGACGCGGGTGGCGTCGGCGGGGCGTGCGGCGCCGAGCACCAGCAGGCTCATCATGACCAGGAAGAGCGCGGCGGGGACGTGGCGGCGCCAGCCGGGCCGTTCGGGGGCGACCAGGCTCAGCAGGGCCAGGTTGGTGAAGCGCACGGCGTAGCGGCGGCGGGCGAACTGGGTGAGGACGTAGGCGGCGACCAGGAGGGCGAGGGCGGTGAACAGCCACAGCCATGCCGGGGACAGGAAGATCACGCGCCTGCCCTCCTGCCGGGGTGCCGTGCGGCCAGGTGGGCGGTGCGCCGGTGGCGGAGGGCGTATTGGGCGATGTCGAAGACCCAGTCGCGGTCGGTGCGCAGGATCAGGTGGTCGGCGCCGCAGCGGCGGAGTGCCACGCGGGTGGCCTCGCGCTGGGCGGCGGCGGCCTCGGCGTAGTCGTGGCGGATCTTGGGGGTGAGGTGGATCTCGCGGGTGCGCCCGGTCTCGGGGTCGGTGAGGGCGACGAGGCCGACGTCGGGCAGTTCGAGTTCGCGTGGGTCGAGCACTTCGATGGCGAGCACCTGGTGGCGGGCGGCGAGGCGGCGCACCGGTCGTTCCCAGTCGCGTTCGGAGTGCGGGTCGCCGCCCTGGCCGAGGTCGAGGAAGTCGGAGACGATCACTCTCAGGCCGCGTTTGCGGCGGGCGGCGTCGAGGAGCACGATCGCGTCGGCCAGGCGGGTCGGGCCGGGGGCGGGCATGCCGCGGGGGGCGTCCATGAGCGTCTGCAGGAGCGCGTACATGGCGGGTCTGCCGGTGCGGGCGGGCAGGCGGTGGACGTCGTGGCCGTGGATGACGTAGGCGCCGAAGCGGTCGCCGATACGGCTGGTGAGGAAGCCGATGGCGCCGACGGCGGCGATCACCAGGTCGCGTTTCTCCATGGCGGCGGTGCCGAAGTCCATGCTGGGTGACAGGTCGGCGAGCACCCAGGTCTCCAGTTCGCGGTCGGCGACCAGGTCGCGGACGTGGGGGACGGTGGTGCGGGCGGTCACCGACCAGTCCATGCGGCGGACGTCGTCCTCGCCGGGGACGTAGACCCTGCTGTCGCCGGGTTCGCTGCCGGCGCCGGGGAGCAGGCCCTGGTGTTGCCCGTGCAGGAGTCCGTCCAGGCGGCGGACGACGGTCAGCTCCAGGCGGCGCAGGGCGTGTTCGGGGCTGGTGGCCGACCCGGTTTCGTGATCGGAGGCCGGGCGGGTCACCGCTGGGCCTGGTTCCAGACGACGAGCGGGGGTGGCACCGAGGCGAGGATCTGGCGGACGACGTCCTCGGGGTCGACGCCGTCGGCCAGGGCGTCGAAGCTGAGCATCAGCCGGTGTCCCATGACGTCCACGGCGACGTCGCGTACGTCGTCGGGCAGCAGGTAGTCGCGGCCGCGCAGCAGGGCCAGGGCCCGTCCGGCGGCGACCAGGCCGAGGGTGGCGCGGGGGCTGACGCCGATCTCGATGGCCTCCTCCAGGTCGCGCAGCCCGTATTCGGCGGGGGAGCGGGTGGCCATGACCAGGCGGACCACGTAGTCGGCGACGAGCTGGTGCACCGACACCTGGTCGGCGAGTTTCTGCAGGGACAGGAGCCGTTCGGGGTCGAGCACCCGGCCGGGTAGCGGCGGGGAGACGCTCATGCGGTGGAGGATCTCCAGTTCCTCGCCGGCGGTGGGGTGGACGACGCGGACCTTGAACAGGAAGCGGTCGCGCTGGACCTCGGGCAGCGGGTAGACGCCTTCGGATTCGATGGGGTTCTGGGTGGCCAGGACGATGAAGGGCCGGGGCAGGGGGTGGGTGCGTCCGGCGAGGGTGACCTGGCGTTCGGCCATGACCTCCAGCAGGGCGGACTGCACTTTGGCCGGGGCCCGGTTGACCTCGTCGGCCAGCAGGAAGTTGACGAACACCGGTCCGAGTTCGATGTCGAAGGTCTCGCTGGAGGGGTGGTAGACGCGGGTGCCGACGATGTCGCTCGGCACGAGGTCGGGGGTGAACTGGATGCGGGCGAAGGTGCCGCCCACGACGGTGGACAGGGTGGAGGCGGCGAGGGTCTTGGCGACGCCTGGCACGCCTTCCAGGAGGCAGTGACCGCGCGCCAGCAGCGCCACCAGCAGCCGTTCGATCATGTGGTCCTGGCCGACGATGACGCGCCGGACCTCGGTGAGGGACTGCTGGAGGAGACGGAGGTCGGCGTCGGCACCCTCGTCCGCCCCGGTCCCGTCACTGCGTTCTTCCGCAACGGTCATGCGGCCATTCCATCAAACGCGGCGCAATGGTGCACGGCACCGTCACGGTGAGCCGGATGACAAGGTGTGCTTTCATGTCAACCGTGGCCACTCCGCTCCAGTACGGTGACCCGTCCCGGCTCGGGGCCTACGTCGTCCAGGCGCGGCTGCAGGCCCTTCCGACGGGTTTCGTGTATCTCGCCCAGGACGCCGACGGGCGGGCGGTGTCGATCGCGTTGCTGACGCGGGGTGCGGCCTTGGACGCGGCGGCGCGGGAGCGGTTCCTGACGTCGGTCCGCCAGGCTTCGCCGCGTGGGGGTGTGCGCGGGTGGGTGGCCCGGGCCCGGGGGCGTGGGCCGGTGGGGGCGCCGCAGGTGATCGTGACCGATGACGGCCCGGCGCCGTGGGTGGCGGTGCCGTACACCCCTGGTGGGCTGGGCGCGGCGTGGTTCCTTGAGTCGGTGCTGGTGAGCGGCACGCTGATCGGTGAGACCCATGGGCCGGAGTTCGTGCCGTACTGGCTGGGTGACCGGGTTCCGGCGGTTCCCTCGCCGCCGCCGCCGGCTCCGCCGGCGACCGAGACGCGGCGTGCGGTGCTGGTGGCGTTGTCGGTGCTGGTGGCGTTGCTGACGCTGACGGCGGCGATCGCGTGGTTGCTGCTGGGGCGGGGTGATGAGGTGATGCCGCCGGCGCGTCCGTTGCCGCCGACGATGTTCGTGCCGACGCCGCCGCCGCTTCCTTCGCCGAGTGACACCTTGAAGCCGTCGCCGGTGCCGTCGCCGGGGGACAGTGACATGGTGTCGCCGAGGCCGAGCCTGCCGGGTGATGACGAGGGTGAGCCGATCTGAGTCATCCGGTGCGGCCGGGGGCGCCGGTGGCGGGGTGCTGGGGTTCGGGGGTGGCGCTGGTGGGGGCGGCGCGCAGGGCGCGGGCGGCCAGGGCGACGAACAGGGCGAGCATGGCGGGGATGGCGAGGGCGCGGGGCAGGCCGAGGACTTCGGCGGCGGCGCCGATGAGGACCGGTCCGGTGAGGAAGCCGAGGTAGCCGAGGCTGGCGACGCGGGCGAGTGCCTGTCCGGCGCGGGCGGGGTCGCGGTGGCCGGCGGCGGAGAACACTTGGGGGACGATGCAGGACAGGCCCGCGCCGAAGCAGCCGAATCCGATCACTCCGGCCACGGGGTGGCCGATGAGCAGGGCGGTGACCAGGCCGGCGCCGGCCAGGATGCCGCAGTAGCGGACGAGGGTGACCGGGCCGAGGCGGACGGCGAGGCGGTCGCCGGCGAGGCGGCCCGCGGTCATCATGATCGAGAAGGCGGCGTAGGCGGCGGCGGCGAAGCCGGGTGAGCTGGCGAGGTCTTCGCGCAGGTAGACCGACCCCCAGTCGGCGGAGGCGCCTTCGCCGACCATGCAGCAGAAGCCGAGGACGCCGAGGAACAGGACGCCTTGGATCTTGGGGACGCGCGGGGCGGTGGTGCCGGCCGTGAGGGTCGTGGGCCGGGGCCGGGGGGTGGTGCGCAGGGCCCAGGGGGAGGTGATCAGGGCCAGTGCCGCCAGGGCGGTGCCGGTGGCGGCGAAGGTGGGCCAGGGTCCGATGCCCGCGTGGGCGAACAGCCCGCCTCCGGCGGCGCCGAGGAAGCCGCCGATGCTGAACACGGCGTGGAACGAGGACATGAGCGGCCGGCCCCATGCGCGTTCGACCTCGACGGCGTTGGCGTTCATGGAGACGTCCAGCATGCCGTGGGCGGCGCCGAACAGTGCCAGTGAGGCGGCCAGGGTGATCAGGCTGGGCATCGCGGCGGGCAGCAGGAGGACGGCGCCCTGGGCGAAGGCAAGGGGGACCATGACGCGGCCGCTGCCGTGCCGGTCGACCAGGCGTCCGACGATCTGCATGCCGGCGAGCGCTCCGGCGGCGATGGCGAGCAGGGCGAGGCTGAGTTGCCCGTCGCCGAGGTCGAGCCGTTCTTTGAGGGCGGGGATGCGGGAGGTCCACACGCCGATGGCGATGCCGGGGATCAGGAACATGATGTAGACGGCGGCGCGGGCACGCCGAAGCGTGGGGGCGGGGCCGGTGGGGAGGGTCATGAGGCGACGCGGACGGTGACGCCGGCGGCGGTGAGCGCGTCGTGCTGGTCGCGGGGGATGCCGGCGTCGGTGACCAGGACGTCGATGCCCGCCGGTGGGCAGACGGTGGCGAAGGCGGTCTGGCGGAACTTGGAGGAGTCGGCGGCGACGACGACGCGCCGGGCCGAGGCGATGGCGGCCTGTTTGACGGCGACGTCCTCCAGGTTGTGGGCGGTCATGCCGTGTTCGGCCGACAGGCCGCAGCAGCCGATGACGGCGGTGTCGAAGCGCAGGGAGGCGATGGCGTTCACGGTGAGGGGGCCGGTGATGTTGAGTTCGCCGTGGCGGACCTCGCCGCCGGGCAGGACCAGGCGGATGCGGGGGGCGGTGCTGAGGGCCTGGACCGACTGCAGGGCCAGGGGCAGGACGGTGAGGCGGCGGTCGTGGAGTTCGCGGGCGACGGCCAGGGTGGTGGTGCCGCCGTCCAGGACGATGGCCTCGCCGTCGGCGAGCAGGCCGGCGACTTCGGTGGCGATGCGGCGTTTGTCGTCGGTGGCCTCGTGTTCGCGTACGCCGAAGGGGGGTTCCTCGCCGCGCAGGAGCAGGCTCTGGGCGCCGCCGCGGATTCTGCGGGCGACGCCCTGCTGGGCGAGTTCGTCGAGGTCCCTGCGGATGGTCATCTCCGAGACGCCGTGCTGGGCCGCGAGTTCGGCGACCGACACGCTGTCGGAGGTCATCAGGGCGTCCATGATCGCCCGCAATCGATCCATGCGTTCATATGAACATTTTTGGTGTTTGTTTGGCAAATCAGGGAGACTGGGCGGCATGCGCGCGAGCCGGCTCCTGTCCCTGCTGCTCCTCCTCCAGGCACGCGGCCGGATGACGGCCGCCGAGCTGTCGGAGGAGCTGGAGGTGTCGGTGCGCACCGTGTACCGCGACGTGGAGGCGCTGTCGTCGGCCGGTGTCCCGGTGTACGCCGACCGCGGCCCCACGGGCGGCTACCAGCTCCTGGACGGCTACCGCACGCGGCTCAACGGCCTGACCTCCGAGGAGGCGTCCTCGCTGTTCCTGGCCGGGCTGCCGGGCCCTGCGGCCCAGCTAGGCCTGGCCGAGGTGGCCGCCGCCGCGGAGCTCAAGTTGCTGTCGGCGCTGCCCCCCGAGCCGCGCTCGCACGCCTCCCGCATGCGGGAGCGTTTCCTGATGGACGTGCCCGGCTGGTACCGCGCCGCCGACGAGGTGCCGCACCTCGGGCGGGTCGCCGACGCGGTGTGGGAGGGGCGCGAGATCCGCATGCTCTACCGGCGCTGGGGCCCGGCCGAGGTGGTGCGGCAGGTCCGGCCGTACGGGCTGGTGCTGAAGGGGGGCTCGTGGTACCTGGTGGCCGCGCCCGCGGACGCGGCGCCGCGCACCTACCGGGTGTCCCGGATCGTCACCGCCGAGGTGCTGCCCGTCCCGTTCGCCCGCCCGGAGGACTTCGACCTCACGGCCTTCTGGCAGGCCTACTCGGCCGAGTTCGCCGACCGGATGTACACGGCGGAGGCGAGCGTGCGGCTGGCGCCGGGCGCCGAGGAGATGCTGCGGTTCACCGTGGGCTCCCGGCCGGCCGATGCCGCGCTGGCCTCCGCCGGGCCGCCGGGCGAGGACGGCCGGCGGGTGCTGCGGCTGCCCATCGAGTCGGTCAGGCACGCCTGCTGGCTGCTGCTGCGGATGGGGGCGAGCGTGGAGGTGCTCGACCCGCCGGAGCTGCGCTCCATGATCGCCGCCACGGTGGCGGATCTGTCCGCTTTGTACGGCCCGTCGCTCGGGCCGACGGCACCGGAGGGCGTCGCCCGTGGTTGAGCAGGATCTGTCCCGGCGGCGCGTCAAGGGGTTCCCGGTCGTCCGCCCCACCGGCGAGGACCATCGGGCGACCCCCTTCGAGCTCTTCTTCGACCTGGTGTACGTCTTCGCGGTCACGCGGGTCACCGCCTACATGGCCGGGGAGCACGGCGCCCACGGCGTCCTGCGGGGGCTGCTGGTGCTGGCGCTGCTGTGGGGGACCTGGTCGGGGTACACGTGGCTGGGGAACCATTCGCGGGCCGACGAGGGGTTCGTGCGGGCGGGGATGGTCGTCGCGATGGCGGCGATGTTCGTGGTCGCCCTGACCATCCCCGAGGCGTGGGACGACGCGCCCGGCGGCCTGAACGGCCCTGTGGTGCTGGTGTGCGCCTACCTGCTGGTCCGCTGCGTGCACCTCGCGGTCTACGCCAAGGTCGCCGGCGGTGACGCCGGGCTGCGCCGCCAGGTCGTGATCACCTGGCTGCCGATGACGGCGGGCGCGGCGCTGCTGGTGTCGGGGGCGCTGCTGGGCGGCTGGGCGCAGACGCCGCTGTTCACCGCCGCGCTGGTGGTGGACTGGCTCGGCATCTACCTCACCGCCAGAGGCGGCGGCTGGCGGCTGCGCAGCCCGGCGCACCTGGCCGAGCGGCACGGCCTGTTCGTCATCCTGGCCATCGGCGAGTCGATCGTCGCCATCGGGGCCGGCGCCGCCGGGCGGCCCGTCAGCGGGCCGCTGCTGCTGGCGGCCGTTCTCGGTGTCGCCGTCGCGGTCTGCCTGTGGTGGCTGTACTTCGATGTGGTGTCGGTCGCGGCCGAGCGCCGGCTCGCCGGGGAGAGCGGCCCGGCCAGGGTCGACCTGGCGGTCGAGGCGTACACCTACGGGCATTTCCCCGTCGTGGCCGGGATCGTGCTGGCCGCCCTCGGGGTGGAGGGCGTGCTGGCGCATGCGGGGGACGGTGAGCCGCTGGGCGCCTTCTACGCGCTTCCGCTGTTCGGCGGTCTCGCGCTGTACCTGGCCGGGCTGCTGCTGTTCCAGCGCCGCACGCACGGCGCGCCGGGCCGTCCCCGGCTGGTGGCGACCGGCGTGCTCCTCGCGGCCGCGCCGGTCGCCGGTCTGCTGCCCCCGCTCGCCGGATCGGCGGGGGCGGTGGTCGTGCTGGGCGCGCTCATCGCCGTCGAGACGGCCGGTGTCAGCCGGTCCGCGCCCCGGTGAGGGACACGTCGTAGGCGTGGAACGCCGGGACGGCGACGGTGTGGGGGGACACGACCACGACGGGGCAGCGGGCCCCCATCATGCAGGCGGCGATCACCGGGTTGGCGGCCGCGGGGGCGCCGGGGTCGGTCCTGCGGATGCCGAGCACGAGCATCTCGGCGTCCTCGCAGTGGTTCAGCAGCACCTGGGCGGGGGGGCCGTGCGCCACGATGGGTTCGATCGCGGGGGCGGACAGGGCGACGATGCCGCGTGTCTGTTCCCTGGCCTCCTCGTACTCCTCGTCGTGGGAGCGCCAGGTCTCCATCGGCGCGTAGGACGCGCGGTGCTGGCCCGACCACTGCCAGGCGTGCACGGGCTGGACGATCGCGCCTCGCAGGCGGGCCTCGCCGAGTGCCCAGAGCAGTGCGGCGGTCGCCGCGGGGGAGTGGCTCACGCCCACGACGATGCGTGGCCGCGGCCGGGTCATTTTGTGGGTCACGGGTACCTCCTTCCCCCGAGCATCGCGCCCAAGGGGTGAGGTTCCGCCAAAGCCCCGGGAAAATGCACATTAAATGTCGTAATTCCCCGCGAGCTGTGACAGTGCCCGGCGGGTGCCGAGAGGCCGGGGAGCCGGTTCACGGCCGGGTGCCGCCGGGGAACCCGGTCCAGCGCAGGCCGGGCGGGAGGTGGCTCATGTCGTTGAACATCACGATCGCAGGCGGCAGGGCGTCGCGGTACTCGATCACGGTCAGCGCGGTGTTGGCGCTGTTCAGGCCGAGCCACCGCGACGGCGGCGCGTCCAGCGCGTGCCGCACCAGCCAGGCGATCTGGTAGGCGTGCGTCACCAGGACCTCGTGGGTGACGGGCCGGGTGGCCGGGCCGGCGGTGGCGAACCGGGCGACCAGGGCCTCGGCGAGCCGGTGGCCCGAGGCCGCCTCGGCGTCGTCGAAGCCGTCGAAGAATCCGGTCCAGGACGGGGGCGTCTCGGCGGCGGCGGGGACGTAGGGCACGTGGTCGACGAGTTCGGCGGCCTCGGCCACGGGCACGTCCGGCAGGTGCCGGGCGAGTTCGCGGGCGCTGGCGGCGGCGCGCGGCAGCGGGGAGTGCCACACGGTCTCGACCGGCAGGCCGGCGAGCCGTTCGCCCAGCAGGCCGGCCTGCCGGTGCCCGATGTCGGTGAGCCGCCCGAACGCGTCGGCCGCGCCGTGGCGTGCCAGGTAGAGGTGTCGCGTGCTCATCCGCGGTCGGGGGCGGTGCCCGCGCGGGCCGGTCCCCCTTCTCCTTCCGAACGGGATTTGCGGTGGCGGCTCACGGGTGCGCCGTGACGGTGCCGGCGGCGCCGTCCAGGGTGACGAGGGTGCCGTCGCGCAGCCTGCTCGTCGCGCCGGGGACGCCGAGGACGGCGGGGATGGCGTGCTCGCGGGCGACGATCGCGGCGTGGGACAGCACGCCTCCGGTCTCGGTGACCACGCCGGCGGCGAGGCGCAGCAGCGGTGTCCAGGCGGGGTCGGTGAAGGGGCAGACGAGGATGTCGCCGGCGCGCACGCGCGCGAAGTCGCCGGGGCCGCCGACGATCCTGGCGGTGCCGGTGACGGTCCCCCGGCTGCCCGGTGTCCCGGTGAGCGTGGCGGCCGGGGCGTCCTGGACACCGGCGGGCGGCGGCGGGGGCTGGGGCGGGGGTGCGGCGGTGACCGGCCGGGCCTGCAGGATCCAGGCGCGTCCGCCGGCCATCGCCCACTCGATGTCCCGCGGCCCGCCGAGGACGGCGGCGATCCTGTCGCCCAGCCCGGCCAGGAGCGTGGCGGTCGCGTCGTCGAGCGCCGGCCGGTCGCGGTCGCGGGCGGGCACGTCACTGACGACCAGCCCGGTGCCGCGCCGGTCGAGGCGGGTCGGTTTGCCCGCGACGGTGCGCGTGACCGTCCCGCCGGCGGCGACGCGGTAGGCGTCCGGGGTGACCCTGCCCTCGACGACGCTGGGGCCGAGGCCGAAGGACGCCTCGATGCGGGTCGCCTCGCCGGGGCGCGCGGGGGTGAACATGACCCCCGACACCTCGGCGTCCAGATGGCGCTGGACGATGACGGCCATCACCGCCTCGCCGGAGTGCCGCCCGTCCTGGTAGGCGATGGCCCGTGGGGACAGCAGCGAGGCCCAGCAGGCGCGTACGGCGCCGGCGACCTGGCCGGTCCCGCGCACGGCCAGGAAGCTCTCGTGCTGGCCGGCCGCCGACGCCTGGCCGGTGTCCTCGCCGGCCGCCGAAGACCGCACCGCCACGGGCGGGTCGCCGAGCGCGGCGAGCGCGCGTCCCAGGGCGACGGCCACGGCGGCGTCGACCGGACGGGCCTCGATCGCCCGCCGGGTCGCGCCGGGGTCGCCGGCCGTCGCGGGGTCCAGGTCGCGGGCGGCGGCGCGGTAGGCGGCGAACGGGACGACGAAGCCGTCGGGGACCGGCAGGCCCGCGCGGAGCAGCGCGCCGAGCGCGCCGGCCTTGCCCCCGCAGGTGGCGGCGGCGGCCCGCGCGAGGGGGACGAGCATGGATCACGCCTTTCAACAAAATGTTGACAACAATATGTTGATTCTCCATCATGGGTCGCATGCCGCGCAAGCAGGACATCGCCCGCTCCATGCACGCCGACCACGCCCAGGCCCGCCGTGAGCAGGACGCGCGTGAGCGTCTGTCCGGCCTGGGCGCGGACCGGCTCGGCCCCCGCCCGTGGCGGCCCCCGCCGGCCCCGCCGTCGGCGGTCGACCTGATGCAGTTCGCCGTGTGGCGCAGCGCCGAGCTGGGCCCGCAGGACATCCTGAGCGCGCTCGCGCTGCTGCCCGCCGCGCGCGAGGAGGTCGAGGGGCTCGAGTCCGCCCTGCTGTTCGTGGCCAGGAGCGCGGGGCTGACCTGGGCGCAGATGGCGCACACGATGGGGTTCAACTCCCCGCAGGCGTGCCAGCAGCGCTACACGCGCCTGACGGCACGGCAGGACGCCGGCTCGTGACGCGCGAGTCCGCGCCCGAGCTGCTGGTCCTGCACGCCGTGCGCGTCACCGGGTACGCCGGCACCCCGGTGATCGCTCGCCGGTACGGGCTCGATGTGGCCAGGACCGAGGAGGTGCTGCTGGACGCCGAGGCGCGTGGCTGGGTCGAGCACACCAGTTTCGCCGGCACCGGCGGCTGGTCGCTGACCGGGCCGGGGCGGGCCGAGGACGAGCGCCGGCTGGCGGCCGAGCTCGGCGACGCCGGCGGCGCCGAGGAGGTCCGCGCGGTCTACCGAGGATTCCTCCCGCTGAACGCCCTGCTGCTGGGGGCCTGCACCGACTGGCAGCTGCGGCCCACCGGCGGCGACCGGCTCGCCGTCAACGACCACTCCGACCCCGGCTGGGACGCCGGGGTCCTGCACGAGCTCGCCGTCATCGGGCGCGCGCTCACGCCGCTCGCCGGCCGGCTCGCGGGCGTGCTGACCCGGTTCGGCGGGTACGACACCCGGTTCGCCTCGGCCCTGGCGCGCGCCAGGGCCGGGGACGGCTCCTGGGTCGACCGCACCGACGTCGACTCCTGCCACCGCGTCTGGTTCGAGCTCCACGAGGACCTCATCGCCACCCTCGGCCTGGACCGCCACGCCGAGCCCTGACCCCCGCCCCCGGGCGCCGCGCATCAAGGGTCACGTTCCCCCGGGCCGCCGCCCCCCGGGCGCCGCGTGGGGAAGGGGGCCCGGGTCGCCGGGCGGGTCAGCCGGGGCGGTAGCAGCAGCGGACGCCCGTCTGGACGGTGGCCCGCAGCTCGCCCCCGATGACGGGGTCGGCCTCCATGATGCGGTTCAGCGCCCGCCTGATGGCCTTGCCGACCGCCAGGCGGGCCCGTTCGTCGTTGCCGTTGAACCGGCGGGCCCGCCCGCCCATGCCGGTGGCGGCGGCCAGCTCCTCGATCAGCCACTGCCGTTCGGCGCTCAGCTCGGCGGCGCGCCGCCGCTCGTCCCTGGCCTCCAGTTCGTCGATCTCGGCCTGCAGCTGGGCCAGCCGCCGCTTGTACTCGGCCTTGGCCACCTCGTCCAGCACCGGCTGGTCCGACGCCGCGTCGTCGGCCGCCGCGGTGCCCGGGAGCACCGGGCCGGCGGCCAGGTCGGTGGCGCGGATGTCGTACCCGGGGTTGGCCAGCAGCGTCGCCAGGTGCCGCATCCCCACGCTGTGGTCCACCAGGACCACCCGGCCGCCCAGCTCGATGCGCCACTGCCGGCCCCGGCGCCGGCACTGCGCCACCGGGGGCCGCTCGCCGGGGTCGGCGGCGGTGCCGCCCGCCGGGCCGGTCGCGGGCCCGGCGGGCGGGATCATGCCGAGCGCCGCCGCGTCCTGGGCGGCCATGTCCAGCTCGCGCCGCGCGCCCTCGTCGCGGGCCCCGTGGCGCAGCGTGAGCGCCTGCCCGAGGCGCGAGCGCGACAGGACCACGGCCGGCCAGTGCCCGAGGGCGAGGTTGTCGCGGACGGCCACGGTCAGGTGCTCCACGGCCCTGCCGACCTCGCCGGTGGTGAGCGCGGCCACCCCGAGGGAGTGCTGGACCGAGCCCAGGCACACCACGCCGAGGCTGGCGATGACCGGGCGCCGGGCGTACGGCAGCAGCAGCGCGTACGCCTGGGCCGCGGTCTCGGCGTCCCCGAGCACGTTGGCCGCCTCCACCACGCCGTACATCGACATCAGCCAGCTGCTGGAGCGGGGCAGGCGGGCCAGGTCGCCGCCGCACAGCCGGGCCAGCGCGCCGGCGGCCAGGCGGCGGTCCCCGGCGGTGGCCGCCGCCACCGCGAGGGCCGCGAAGTAGGAGTTGTCGGCCTGGCTGAGCGTCGGGGAGTTCACCAGTTCCGACAGCATCGGCACCAGTTCGGGGAGCCGGCCCTGGTACCAGCGGATGGCCGCCATGTGGGCGCCGTGCCAGCCGGTGGCGTCGAGGTCGCCGACCGTCCTGCCGCGCTCGGCGCAGGTGGCCGCCAGCGCCTCGGCGTGCGCCAGCCGGCCGGCGCGGACGCTGAGCATCACCTCGATGGCGCTGACGACGAACTCGACGGCCAGGTGGTTCTGCCGGGCGAGGTGGCCGCGCAGTTCCTCCATGCGGCGTTCGGCGTGCGGGTCGGCCTCGAGGAACAGGTCGACGGTGTGCCACATCAGGCCCATGAGCAGGTCGCTGCGGCGGCCGGTGCGCGCCGCCTCGCCGATCATCTCCTGGGCCAGGTCCAGCCGCAGGGCCCCGTGCCCGGGGCCGAGGACGCAGTGGTGGGCCAGGCTGAGCGTCTCGGCCAGCGCCACCGGGTCGCCCGCGCGCCTGGCCTCGGCCACCAGGGCCAGGACGTGGTCGTGGGCGCCGGTGGCGTAGTCCTCCTCGCCGGCGAGCCTGGCGCGCAGCCGGAGCGCCAGGTGGGACCTGGGGTCGACCAGCGACAGGGCGCGCCGCTGGCGCGCGCGGACGAAGCCGGCGTCGGCGGCGGTGCGGTGCTCGTGCACCCACAGCCCGCCGAGGCCGAGGGCCGCGCGGGCCATCGCGCGGCTCTCCCCCTGGCGTTCGCCTTCGCGGTAGGCCCTGTCGAACCATTTGCGCGCGGTCCGCAGGTCGCCGTCCACGTGCAGCGCGTTCTCTCCCGCCCGCAGGGAGACCTCGACGCCGTCCTCGCGCACGGCCGGGTTCCCCGCGAGCTCCCGTAAGCTTTTCAATCGTCTACCCCCGTGGCAGATCCGGCCCGCATCGTCTCGGTGTTGACGCGACCCCCTCGCGTGGAGAGCGGATCCCTGCCCTCCGGCCGGGCGATGCCGGGTTGCGAACACCTACCATCACGAGCGCGCCCGGCTTTCGGTTCAATCCTTGAAATTTCATTTACCGGGGGCGGCGCGCCGGGGTGGATGAGTAGGGGGTTACTCATGTCGCGGCCGGGCCGCCGGACCACCATGAGGGTCGGCTCATCTTCTCGTGAAAGGCGGACACCATGGCCGCTCCGACTCCCGACGCCGTCACCGCGTACCAGGACAACTGGCGTTTTTGCGTGCACTGCTGCGGCCTGTGGTGGAACGGGCGCTCCGACAACGGGGCGTGCCCGTCGGCGCTGCTGCCGGCGGGCAACCCGCATCGTTCACCGAACGGGCAGCATCACGGTCCGAGCTGGGACTTCATCCTGCCCTCGAACCCGAGCCACTCGATCTAGCGGTCAGGACGTGAGCCGGGGCACGTTGCCCGCCGGGTAGCGCTCCCCGGCGACGGCGCCCCTCGGGGCCGCCTTCGCCAGCGCCGCCAGCTCGTCCTGGGTCAGGGCGATGTCCAGGGCGGCGACGTTCTCCTCCAGGTAGGTGCGGCGCTTGGTGCCCGGGATGGGCACGATGTCCTGGCCCTGGGCCAGGACCCAGGCCAGGGCGAGCTGCGCCGGGGTGACGCCCTTGTGCTCGGCCACCTCCTGGATCTGCAGGACCAGGGCGTGGTTGGCGGCGAAGTTGCCGCCCTGGAAGCGCGCGTTGTGCGCGCGGAAGTCGTCGTCGTCGAACTGGTCGGCGCTGGTGATGGCGCCGGTCAGGAACCCGCGCCCGAGCGGGCTGTAGGCGACCAGGCCGATGCCGAGCTCGCGGAAGGTCGCGATGATCTCGTCTTCGGGGTCGCGGGTGAACAGGGAGTACTCGTACTGGCCGGCGGTGACCGGGTGGACGGCGTGCGCGCGGCGGACGACGTCGGGCGCGGCCTCGGAGATGCCGAGGTGGCGCACCTTGCCGGCCGCGACGAGCTCGGCCATCGCGCCCCAGGTGTCCTCGATGGGGACCGAGGGGTCGACGCGGTGCTGGTAGTACAGGTCGATGTGGTCGACGCCCAGCCGTTCCAGCGAGGCGTCGCAGGCCCGGCGCAGGTAGTCGGGCCGGCCGTTGACGCCGATGCGGGTGCCGTCGGGGCCGCGTTCGATGCCGAACTTGGTGGCCAGCACGACGTCGTCCCTGCGGCCGGCGATCGCGGCGCCGACGAGCCGCTCGTTGGTGAACGGGCCGTACATGTCGGCGGTGTCCAGCAGGGTGGTGCCGAGGTCGAGGGCGCGGTGGATGGTGGCCGTCGACTCCGCCTCGTCGCCCGGGCCGTAGAACTCGCTCATGCCCATGCATCCGAGGCCGAGGGAGGAGACGGTCAGGCCCTGTCCGAGGGTGCGCTGCTTCATGGTCGTGTGCTCCTCACGTCGGTCGTCTGATCGCCCGCCGGGTTCCGCGAGGCCGCCCGCCGGGGGACGTCGTGGCCTCCAGTCTCCGGGGTGGAGTGCGCTCCAGGTCAAATCGATTAATGGGACTTACTTTGTAAAGGCCCCCGAATCGGACAAATTTCGCCGAGCTGAAAACCCGAACGACGCGCGCCGATCGCTAGTGGACGGAGAACCCGCCGTCGACGCAAATCGCCTGCCCGGTGATGTACGCGGCGCCGTCGCCCGCCAGCAGGACCGCGATGCCGGTGAAGTCGGCGGGCAGGCCGTTGCGGCCCAGCATGGAGCGGGCGGCCAGCGCCTCGACGCGGCCGGGGACGGCCTGGGCCGGGGCGGTGAGCGGGGTGAGCACGAAACCCGGGATGACGGTGTTGGCGCACACCCCGTCGCGCGACCACGCCTCGGCCTGTGAGCGGGACAGGCCGGCGACCGCGGCCTTGCTGACGCCGTAGGCGCCGCTGTCGCCGAACGCGCTGATCGACTGCTGGGAGCCGATGTTGATGATGCGGCCCCAGCCGCGCGCGGCCATGCGCGGGCCGAAGTGCTGCCCAAGGGTGTAGGGGGCGGTGATGTTGACCCGCATGGTGGTGGCGTAGTCCTCGCCGGTCAGCTCGCCCATGGGGCGGCGGATGTTGTTGCCCGCGGCGTTGACCAGGATGTCGATCTCGCCGAAGGGGCTGGCGGCCTCATCGATGACGCGCTGGAGGCCGGCGGCGTCGCCGAGGTCGGCGCTGATGGCGTCGGCGCGCACGCCGTGCTCGCGCAGGGTGCTCAGGGAGGCGGCGAGCTCGGCCCGCCTGCGGGCGACGATGACGACGGCGGCTCCGGCGCGGCCGATCGCCTCGGCCATGGCGTACCCGATGCCGGAGCTGCCGCCGGTGACCAGGGCGGTGCGGCCGGACAGGGAGAAGAGCCCATGGAGGTAGGCGTCCGGGGCCTCATGCTGGGGTCGCATGGGGCCAGAAGCTATCACCGGCCGAAGGGGGGAATCCCTACCAGGGGCCGTAGAGCTCGGTGGCGGCGGTGCGCAGCCTGCTCATGACGGCTTCGAGCTGGCGCAGGGTGTCCAGGTCGAGGCGGTCCATCAGGCGGCGATAGTTGGCCAGGCCGGCGTCGGCGAGCTCGCGGGTCATGCGGTGGCCGGCGTCGGTGAGCTCGACGCGGCGGATGCGGCGGTCGCTCGGGTCCTCGCGGCGGGTGACCAGGCCCTGGGCGACCAGGCGGTCGACGATGCCGGTGACGGTGCCGAGGCCGGTGCCGAGGGTGGTGGCGAGCTCCTGGCCGGAGACCGATCCCCGGCTGGCGAGGATGAGGGCGACCTTGAGCTGTTGCATCGTCAGGTTGACGGCCAGCAGCGGCATCGAACGGTCATGGGCGAACACCCGCGCCAGGGCGTCCTGCGATTCGCCGATCCGAGCGATCAGCTCTTCTCTCTCGTCCACTTCCACCTTCCGCCCGGGCCCGCCCAGGTTACCAGGAGTTCACGGCTCGGCTAAATATTCGTATAAAGCGAAGTGTTAGCATTGCCGGAAATCTTCGTTGAGAATCCTGGAAGGTCCACTTCTATGACCGCTCTGGCCAGGCTGAGCCTCGCCAACCGCAGCCTTGTCATCATGATCGCGGTCGTGATCAGCGCGTTCGGGGCCTTCGCGATTCCCTCGCTGAAACAGCAGCTACTGCCGTCGCTGTCGTTCCCCGGCGCGTTCGTGGTGGCGCCCTACGCCGGCGCGTCCCCCGACATCGTCGAGGAGCAGGTCACCAAGCCGATCGAGAGCACCCTGCAGGGGGTCGCGGGGGTCACCGAGGTCACCTCGACCTCGCGCGAGGGGTCGGCGCAGATCCAGGTGTCGTTCGAGTACGGGACCGACGTCGAGGCCGCGGTGGGCAAGCTGCAGCAGGCGGTCGCCCGGCTCGGGGCGCAGTTGCCGTCGGGCGTGGAGCCCACGGTGGTGGCGGGCAACACCGACGACATCCCGGTGATGGTGCTGGCGGTCGGCGACGGCGGTGACCAGCTCGGGATGCTGGACAAGCTGGAGCGCATCGCGGTCCCCGACCTGCAGGGCGTCGCCGGGGTGCGCGAGGTGTCGGTGACCGGCGCGAGCAAGCAGACGGTGGTCATCACCCCGAACCTGCTGAAGATGGCGTTCCTCGGGTTGTCGCCGGCGGCGATCCCCGAGCTGCTGCGGGCCAACGGCACCCCGATCCCGGCGGGCAGCCTGACCGACGACGGCAAGTCGCTGACGGTGCAGGTCGGGCGGCGGATCTCCTCCATCGAGGACCTGAAGAACCTGTACCTGACGCCGCAGGCCCCCGCCGCCCGGCCGCAGACGCCGCAGGGGCGGCCCGGTCAGGGCGCGGCGGCGACGCCGGGGCAGGTGATCCCGGCGGCGCCCAAGCCGGTGAAGCTCGGCGAGGTCGTCACGATCGAGGAGAAGCCCGCCGACGCGACGACGATCACGCGGACCGACGGCAAGGCGAGCCTCGGCATGTCGGTGACGATGACGCCCGACGGCAACGCGGTGCAGATCTCCCACGACGTGCGGGGCAAGATCGCCGAGCTGACGCGGGCGCTGGGCGACGCCTCGGAGATCACGGTGGTGTTCGACCAGGCGCCCTACGTCGAGCGGTCGATCGAGGACCTGTCGACCGAGGGCCTGCTCGGCCTGGTGTTCGCGGTGATCGTCATTCTGCTGTTCCTGTTGTCGCTGCGCTCGACGATCGTGACGGCGGTGTCGATCCCGCTGTCGGTGGTGATCGCGCTGATCGCGCTGTGGGTGGGGGACTACTCGCTGAACCTGCTGACGCTGGGCGCGCTGACGATCGCGATCGGCCGGGTGGTGGACGACTCGATCGTGGTGCTGGAGAACATCAAGCGGCACCTCGGGTACGGGGAGGCCAAACGCCAGGCGGTGCTGGAGGCCGTCCGCGAGGTGAGCGGCGCGGTCACGGCGTCCACGCTGACGACGGTGGCGGTGTTCCTGCCGATCGCGTTCGTGGGCGGGATGATCGGCCAGCTGTTCGCGCCGTTCGCGATCACGGTGACGGTGGCGTTGCTGGCGTCGTTGCTGGTGGCGCTGACGGTGATCCCGGTGCTGGCGTACTGGTTCCTGCGGGCGCCGAGGCTCTCGGAGGACGAGGCGCGGGAGGTCCGGGCCCGCGCGGAGGCCAAGGAGCTGCGCAGCCCGCTTCAGCGGATGTATCTGCCGGTGCTGAGGTTCGCGACGCGGCGGCGGTTCGTGACGCTGCTGATCGGGTTCGTGATCTTCGTGGGGACGCTGGGGCTGGCGCCCGGGCTGAAGACGAACTTCATCGACTCCTCGGGCAACGACACCATCTCGGTGACGCAGAAGATGCCGGCGGGCACCGACCTGGCGACGACCGACGCGGCCGCCAAGAAGGTGGAACAGGTGTTCACCGACATCAGGGGCATCGCGTCGTACCAGGTGAACGTGGGTTCGGGCGGGACGTTCTCGGGTGGGCTCGGCGGGTCGGCCGACCGGGCGTCGTACTCGGTGACGGTGGCCGAGGACGCCGACACCCCGGTGCTGGAGCAGACGCTGCGCGACCGGCTGGCCGGGCTGAGGGACGCCGGTGAGGTGACCGTCGGCGGGCAGCAGGGCGGGTTCGCCTCCGACCGCGCCGAGGTGATCCTTCAGGGCCCGGATCTGGCGGCGCTGAAGTCGGGGTCGGACACGGTGCTGGCTGCGATGCGGCAGATCGAGGGCCTGCGGGACGTGAGCTCGAACCTGGAGGCCAGCGCGCCGCGCGTGGAGGTGCGGGTCGACAGGAGGAAGGCGGCGGCCAAGGGGCTGACCGAGGCGGGCATCGGGCAGTTCGTCGCCCAGGCGTTCCGTGGGGCGCCGATCGGCCAGATCACGCTGGACGGGCGGGCCAACGACATCATCCTGCGGGCGGGCGGCACGGTGCCCGGCGACCTGGCGGCGGTGCGGGCTATGAAGGTGCCCGGCGCGGCCGGGCTGGTGAAGCTGTCGAGCGTGGCGGAGGTGCGGCAGGTCGCCGGTCCGACGCAGATCACCCGCAAGGACGGTGACCGCACGGCGTCGGTGTCGGCGGCGGCGACGGCGAGCGACCTGGGCAGCGTGACCGCGAAGATCACCGAGAAGATGACGTCGCTGACGCTGCCGGAGGGGGTGGACTACACCATCGGCGGGGTGAGCGCCGACCAGAACGAGGCGTTCGCGCAGCTCGGGCTGGCGATGCTGGCGGCCATCGCGATCGTGTTCATGATCATGGTGGCGGCGTTCCGCAGTTTCGTGCAGCCGCTGATCCTGCTGGTGTCGATCCCGTTCGCGGCGACCGGGGCGATCGGGCTGCTGCGGGTGACCGACACCCCGCTGGGCGTCCCGGCGCTGATCGGCATGCTGATGCTGATCGGCATCGTGGTGACCAACGCGATCGTGCTGATCGACCTGATCAACCAGTACCGGGAGCAGGGGCTCGGCGTGGTCGAGGCGGTCGTGGAGGGCGGGCGCCGCCGGCTGCGGCCGATCCTGATGACCGCGATCGCGACGATCTGCGCGCTGACGCCGATGGCGGTCGGGCTGACGGGGTCGGGCGGGTTCATATCCCAGCCGCTGGCGATCGTGGTGATCGGCGGCCTGGTGTCCTCGACGCTGCTGACGCTGGTTCTGGTGCCGACGCTGTACACGATCGTGGAGCGGACCAAGGAGCGGTTCAGGCGGCGGCGGGCCGGGCGGCCGGACGCCGAGGTGAAGGTGTACGACAAGGAGGCCCTGGCGTCCCGCTAGGGCCGCTTCCCCCCATGTCCCGCCGGACCGGCCTCCATCCTGGGGGCCGGTCTCCGTCGCGTCCTGTCCGGTCGGCTTCCGCCGCCGCGCCCTGTCCGGCCGGCTCGCACCCCCGCGTGCCGCGGCGGGGCGGCGCCAATAGACTGAGGCAACGTGACCGCCAAGCCGCGTATCCCCAATGTCCTCGCCACCCGGTACGCCTCGCCGGAGCTGGCCCGTGTGTGGTCCTCGGAGCACAAGGTGGTGGCCGAGCGGCGCCTGTGGCTGGCCGTGCTGCGGGCGCAGGCCGAGCTCGGGGTGGCGGTGCCGCCCGGGGTCGTCGACGACTACGAGGCGGTGGCCGGGAAGGTCGACCTGGGCTCCATCGCCGAGCGGGAGCGGCTGACCCGCCATGACGTCAAGGCCCGCATCGAGGAGTTCAACGAGCTGGCCGGGCACGAGCACATCCACAAGGGGATGACCTCGCGCGACCTGACCGAGAACGTGGAGCAGCTGCAGATCCGCGACAGCCTGGTGCTGGTGCGGGACCGTTGCGCGGCGCTGCTGGCGCGGCTGGGCGAGCTGGCGGAGCGGTACTCGGGCGTGGTGATGGCGGGGCGCTCGCACAACGTGGCGGCGCAGGCGACCACGCTCGGCAAGAGGTTCGCCACGGCGGCCGACGAGCTGCTGGTGGCGTTCGCCCGGCTGGAGGAGCTGCTGGCCCGGTACCCGCTGCGCGGGATCAAGGGCCCGGTGGGCACCTCCCAGGACATGCTCGACCTGCTGGGCGGCGACGCCGGTCGGCTGGCGGCGCTGGAGGGGCGGGTCGCGGCGCATCTGGGGTTCTCGGCGGGGCTGACGAGCGTGGGCCAGGTGTATCCGAGGTCGCTGGACTACGAGGTGCTGACGGCGCTGGTGCAGCTCGCGGCGGCGCCGTCCAGCCTGGCCAAGACGATCCGGCTGATGGCGGGGCACGAGCTGGTGACCGAGGGGTTCCAGGAGGGCCAGGTCGGGTCCAGCGCGATGCCGCACAAGATGAACACCCGTTCGTGCGAGCGGGTGAACGGCCTGACGGTGGTGCTGCGGGGGTACGCCTCGATGGCGGGGGAGCTGGCGGGGGACCAGTGGAACGAGGGCGATGTGTCGTGTTCGGTGGTGCGCCGGGTGGCGCTTCCCGACGCGTTCTTCGCCTTCGACGGGCTGGTGGAGACGATGCTGACGGTGCTGGCCGAGTTCGGGGCGTTCCCTGCGGTGATCGCGGCGGAGCTGGAGCGCTACCTGCCGTTCCTGGCGACGACCAAGATGCTCATGGCGGCGGTGCGGGCCGGGGTGGGCCGGGAGACGGCGCACGAGCTGATCAAGGAGCACGCGGTGGCGTCCGCGCTGGCGATGCGGGAGGGCGGCACGGCCAACCCGCTGCTGGAGCGCCTGGGCGGGGACGCGCGGTTCCCGCTGGACCTGGCGGCGCTCCAGGCGTTGCTGGCCGACCCGGCGCCGTTCACCGGCGCGGCCGCGGGGCAGGTCGCCGAGGTGGTGTCGCGGGTGGGCGAGGTGGTCGCCCGTCACCGGGAGGCCGCCGCGTACCGTCCGGGCGCGATTCTGTGATCCGTGAGCTGACCGGTCCCGGCGAGGTGGCCGCGGCCTCGGGTGACGAGCTCATGGTGGTGTGGGGGGCGCAGGGCATGGGCCCTGGGGTGCGGGCGTTCGCCTCGGGGGAGGCGGTCGCGGTCGCCAGCCCGGGGTTGTCGCGCCGTGACCGGCTGGTGGTGACCGGGCCGCTGGGCGACGCGGTGCCGCTGGTACGGCACGCCCTGGCCGAGGCGGGGCCGTCGTACCGGCCGCTGGGGGAGGAGTCGCTGGTGCGGGGGCTGGCCGAGCGGGTGGAGGGGCTGCGGTTCGCGGCCGCGTTCGACTGGATGGAAACGGTCTCGCTGACGCCCGACCGTGGCCCCGCCCCCGGCCGGACGCCCGCCGGCCGCGATCCCGCTCCTGGCCGCGATCCTGCTCCTGGCCGTGGTCCTGTCCTTGGCCGTGGTCCTATCCTTGGCCCTGGCCCTGGTCCTGTCCTTGGCCGGGCTCCCGCTCGTGGCCAGGCTTCCGCTCCTGGCCGGGGTCCGGTGGGGGTGGGCGGCGGGGCGGGGTGGCTGGCCGAGGGGGACGAGGCGGAGGTCACCGCCCTGCTCGCCGAGGCCAGCCCCGGTTCGTACGCGGCGCCGGGGATCGCGGGGGTGCGCAGGTGGGCGGGGGTCCGGGCCGGCGCGGGCGCGATCGTGTCGGCGGCCGCGGACGCGTGGACGGCGCCGGGGGCGGGGTTCGTCGCGGGGGTCGCGACCGCGGTGGGGGAGCGGGGGAAGGGGTACGGGGAGGCGGTGTGCCGGTTCCTGCTCGGCGCCCTGCTGGCCGAGCACGGGCGGGTCGCGCTGATGGTGGACTCGTGGAACCGAGCGGCGATCAGCGTGTACGAGCGCCTGGGCATGCGCCGGCGTCCGGTCGGCGCCGCGCACATGGAGTGACACCGGGCGGACCGGTGCGGATCGCAGCGGAAGGCCGTGCTCGGCGAGGGCCGGTGTGTCCTCGGGCAGACCAGGTCAGGCGGGGCCGGATCGCCGCGAAAGGCCGTGCTCGGTGCGTGCCGGTGTGTTCTCGGCACACCAGGTCAGGCGGGGCCGGATCGCCGCGAAGTCCGTCTTTTGTGCTCGGGGCGGGGCGGGCTAGGTGGGGCCGGTGCCGTGGCGGACCAGGTGGAGGAGGCGGTCGGCGTGGTCGGGGGCGGCGCCGCCGAGCGCGATGCCGTTGGCCACGGTGAGCAGGTCCCTGACGTCGAGGTCGGCGCGGACGGCGCCGGCGTCGCGGGCGCGGTCCAGCAGGGACGACGCGGTCGTGATCATCGAGTGGTGCCACCGGGCGAACAGGTCTGAGCGGCCGTCGGCCTCGCAGGGGTCGCCCTTGGCCGACAGCGACAGGTCGCGTTTGGTGGCGACGTGGGCGATGAACGCCTTGAGCCAGGTGAACAGGGCGTCGCCGGGGTCGGGGTCGCCCAGCAGGTCCTCGCCGTGGGCGCACAGGGCCGCGACCTCCTCGGCGTAGACGGCGATGATCAGCTCGATGCGGGTGGGGAAGTGCCGGTACATGGTGGCGTTGCCGACCCCGGCGCGTTTGGCGATGTCGTCCAGCGGCGCGCCGGGGCCGTGCTCGTCGAAGACGTCCCTGGCGGCGGCCAGCAGCAGCTCGTAGTTGCGCCGCGCGTCGGCCCTGCGCGGCCGGTCCGGCGGCGCGCCTGACGGGGCGGGGACGGTGTTCCGGGTGCGCGGAGCGGTGTCAGAGGGGGCGGGAGCGGTGTTCCGGGCGCGCGGAGGGGCGCCGGACGGGGATGGAGCGATGCCGGACGGGGCGGCGGCGGTGGGGGCGATGTCGGACGCGGCGTGGGC